>NZ_JAIQDH010000018.1:0-241663 GCF_020037095.1 Myxococcus sp. XM-1-1-1 | reverse complement strand
CCCGCCATCTCTGGAGAGCGCGGAGTAGACCGCCGCGCTCTCTCCCTCGCTCTAAAATGGCGAAAGTCGAGTCTGAGCACGCCCCACTGCGGACTCACCTCCGCAGAAGGGCTTTGTGCTTAGGCACGCGATGTGCTCCCGCCTGCCCATGGACGACTGGAGCAGGCGGGTGGCGCTCGAGCAGGGCTTGGCGGCGGTGGAGAGGGAGCTGCAGCGGGCAGTCGCGGGACGGGACGGAAGTCCCGAGGCGAGGACGCGCTACGTGCGGGCGCGACTGGCGTACGCGCAGATGGAAGTGATCGCGTTGAGGATGCTCGGCCACATCCAACGAGACTGAGGCATCGCCAGAGCGAGTTGCTGGAACACGTCCGCTTCGCCGCCGAGGCTGGCGAGAATGGAGCGTTTCCCTTCACGCCGGACTACGGCGCGCAGCAGCAGGCACAGCCCCGCATCTTGAAAGCCCAGTTCGGTGACGGGCACGCCCAGCGCGCGGAGGACGGCATTCGTCCCAATCTCCAGCGCTGGGCACTCCAAGTTCAACACCCGGAGGAAGGCGGAGGCGGACGCCATCGAGGCGTTCCTCGTCGCCCACCGCGGTGCGCTGCCCTTCGAGTTCGTCGCGCCCACGAGTGCGTGGGCTGTCGCAGTGTTCCGCTTCGGCACCGGGGACGGAGCGCGCACGCAGTTCCTGCTCGAGCGACCGCTCGCTCCCGGTGGCCCCGTGGAGCTCGTGCCGGTGACGGAGTGGGGCGCGCCGCCCGTCCTCTTCCGCGACGGCGTGCCTCTCGTCGCTGGGACGGGCTACGCGCTCTCCGCCTCGGGGCTTGTCACCTTCGTCGCTGCCCCAGCGGCGGGCGCGGCGCTCACCTTCACCGGGGGCCGGCGCGCGGGTGCACCGCGTCGTCTGCGAGAGCTGGTCTACCAGCGTGAAGGGATTCAACGCCCACGACGTCAGCGCGGAGTTCCAGGAGGTGGCAGGGTAGGAGCCTCTGGGTGGTAGCTGCTCAAGAGTCAAAACCACTGAGGGGTATTTGCATCATGATGGCATATGTTGATTGGTGGCAGTCTCGATGCGTTTGCGCTATATTCTCGTTAAGCGCGAGTTTGCGTGCGCTTTCTCAGGGAGAATACATGCGGTCTAGCATGAGGTGGCTGTTTCTGGCGGTAGCGCTGTCGAGTGGGCTCGTGGCAGCTGAGGCGCCGAACGAAGTCTCGGGGACGTGTACCGGAATCGTGACGGATGAGACGGACCCGAAACTTCGAGAGTATCTCGCGCGACCTGATGTGTCCGTCTACCAGGTAGGGGAGACGAGGACCGTGCGGGTGTCGAAGGACAAGACGGTCTCGACTGTGGATGTCGTGTGGGTGAACTCCTCTTTCAATGATCCGCTGCCGGAGCCGGGAAAGGTGGAGTGCATCCTTGAGTGCAGCGGACCGTCGTGCAGTGGCTATGGGTGTCAGGCGCATATGAATGGCTCATGTACGCCCTTCAGTTGCTCTGGAAATGGCTGTTCTGGCAAGTGCACGCAGAAGACTGTTAGCGGTGGCCCCCTGCCTGAGTAGCTGCTGACCGTGGTGTTGTGCGTCCATATCAATGCCTTCCCCGGCGACGAGAGGTCGGTCGCCGCGGTGGGCCGGTTCATGAGAGAGCATGCGACGGCCAAGGCGCTCATCCTCGATGCGCGGACCCATCGCGGCGGAGGCCCTCGCGAGATGAACGTCCTGCTGTCCTATCTCTTCGAGCAGGAGGCCCTCCTGGCGTACTTGGACACCCCACGGCGCAACCTCGAGCTCGAATGCGGGCCGCCCGGGGACGTCCTGATGCGCGAGGGCCATGGGCCCGAGGGAATCCATCGGCGGGAGCACCGCGTGCACCCCCACACGACGGAGTCACGCCTCTTCGGCGCGCGGGTCTTCTACCTCGTCTCCAGCCGGACCGCGTCCGCGGCCGAGCACCTGGCGCTGGCCCTCCAGCGCACGGAGCGCGCGACCCTGGTGGGCGAGACCACGGCAGGGGCCAATCACTTCGCCTGCCCACAACCGCTCGGGGACTCGCTGGCCGTGGTCCTCCCCGTCGGGCGGACCCTGGACCCCGACACGGGAAAGGACTGGGAGGGCGTTGGCATCACCCCCGACATCCTGGTCCCCGCCGACCAGGCGCTCGAGGAAGTGCTCCAACGCCTCCGGTGAACCGGGCTCCGCGTTCACGCGCACGGACACGTTGGGCCCGGGGCGCGGCGTCACGAGAGGGCCGTGATACCGTGCTTCATCGCCACGGTGACTGACCGGAGGAGCCGTGGGGCGCAGCTCCTGCGTGGACTCGGACTGGATGACCCAGGACGCATCTCGGAAGAGGACCATGCCGCGAAGCCACATTGCGCCGGGGCGGCACGGGCCCGCATGGAGACCCGGTGTTGCCCGGCACGTGCGATTCGTGACGACAGTCTCTGGGGGCGCGCCTTCGCCGTGCGCTGCGGCCTGAAGACAACCTTCAACAGGAACGCCAACCGCGCGCCTCCCACAATGAGCAGGAGGCGCGCGACCGGACGTTCAGTACACCACCACCGAGGCGTAGACGCTGGTGCCGTTCGTGTACGCCACCAAGGCGCCGCCGTTCGACGGGAGCGCGGCGACCGCGGGCACGTTGCCCGGCCCGATGGTCCTGGCGTCCGTGGGCTGAATCAACGTCGCCCCCACGAGCATCCGGTCCAACTGGATGTTGCCCGTCCCCCGCTGCGTGACGATGTAGCCGTTGCCGAGTGCGTCCGCGTCAATCGACCGGACCGGAGCCGGAGAGACATCCGTGGGCAGGCCCGTCACCTGGATGCTCGTCCCCGGCGCGGACACCGGGATGACATCCACGTTGTCGTCCCCGAAGGAGCCCGTGACGTAGATGAACCCGTTGGAGCCCGTCCAGTCCGAGAAGAACGCCTGCCCCGGCGGCGAGCTCTGCGGACCGAAGCTCGTCCCCTGATCGCTGCTCCGACGGATGCGGAACGTCGGGTCATCGCTCACCGAGAAGACATCGCCGCTGATCTTGTCCACGAGTACGTCGAAGAAGGCATTGTTCTGGTCCACGTCCGTCACGCTGAAGTCGCCCGTGCCGCGCGCGAAGTTGCGCAGGACGCGCACCCCCGCGCCGCCTCGTGAGACGACGACGTAGACCGCGTCGCCTGTCGAATCCAGGCTGACGGTGGGGTTGCCCGCGTTGCCGAGGCTTCGCGGCGCCTCCCAGCTCGTCCCCGCGTCCACGGTCCGGGTGAACAGCAGCGAGCCCGCGCTCGTGGCCGCCACATACGCGGTCCCCGTGGGGCCGCCCTCGATGGCGACCTCCGCCGCGTCGGTGATGCCCAGCGGCGTCGGCCCTACCCAGGTGAAACCCCGGTCCGCGCTCACGCTGACATGGACCGAGCCACCGCAGAGCATGACGACGTAGAAGCGCCCCAGGGCGTCCACCGCGGCCTTGCGGCCCGTGTTCGAATTGGCCGTGGTGCAGTTCAGCGTCCCGCTGATGAGCGTGGGAGGAATGTTCGAGAAGGCGTCCAGCTGGCACTCGGCGTCGCAGCCATCTCCCGGCGTCGTCCCGCCATCATCGCACTGCTCTCCCGCCGCGCTGTCGACCAGTCCGTCGCCGCACACCTCCAGGCCCTGACAGTCCGCTCGACAGCCATCGCCCGCGGCCCGGTTGCCGTCGTCGCACACCTCACCCGAGTCGACGAAGCCGTCACCGCAGACCGGCGGCCCCCGGACGGTGATGCTGACGGTGGCCGTGTTCGACGTCAGCACGCCGTCGTTGGCCGTGAAGGTGAACGCGTCCGTCCCCTGGTAGTCCGCGTTCGGCGTGTAGAGCAGTTGGGCCCCCGTCCCGGACAAGGTCCCGTGGGCGGGCGGCGTCGTCACCGTGAAGCCCAGCACATCCCCGTCCACGTCCGTGGCCGCCACGGTGACGGGCGTCGACGTGTTGTGGTTCACCGTCACCGCCGCGGAGGTCGCCACGGGCGCGTCGTTGACCGGCGTCACCGTGACGGTGACGGTGGCCCTCGCCTGCTTCTTCCCGTCCGAGACCGTGACCTGGAACGCATCCGTCCCGTTGAAGTTCGCGTTCGGGGTGTACGTCACCACGGCTCCCGTGCCCGTGAGCGTGCCATGGTCGGGCAGGGTGAACGTGTAGCTCAGCGCGTCGCCATCCGGATCCGCCGCGGGGAGGGTGATGTCCACCGCGGTGTCCTCGGGGGTGGTCGCCTGGACGGGCTCGACGGTGGGGGCGCGGTTGTTGTCGCAGACGCTCGGCTGTCCCGTGCAGGTGTAGCCCGGCTCGACCTCGCAGACACTGCTGCAGCCGTCTCCGGAGTGCTGATTGCCGTCGTCACAGACTTCGTACCCGTCCAGCACGCCGTCCCCACAGATGACCCGCAGCGACGTCTCCACCGCGTCCACCAGATACACGGCGAGCGCCCCCTTCAGGCGCACGTAGCGATAGGGCACGTTCCCAGGGTACCTCGCCACCGCGATATGGGTCCCCAGGCCCAGCTCGACCAGGTGCAGCGGGCTGGAGCCAATGAAGGTCCCATCCGCCTTCAGGAAGTCCACCTGGGCCACCAGCGCCAGCGACAGGCCCTGGTAGTAGACGCGCAGGTCCCCGGTCCCTTCTTCACCCTGGCCCAGGTCCAGCACCAGCGCCGCGTTGAGCAGGCCCAGCAGGGTCGCCGCCCTCCCGTCCGGAGCGCCCAGCGCCGCGCTCGCGTTGAGCACCGCCGCGTTGGTGCCCGACGCCACCGCGTCCGCATACGGGTCCCACGTCAACGCCGCCTCCCCGGATTGCGACATCCCGGGCTCCGGAGCACGGACCTGCTCCTCCACCACGGGTTCCGCACCGCACGCCGCCAGCGACAGGGCCAGCGTCACGCCGAGCCCCCATGACCACGTCATCCCAGGACCACTTCGCATCGATGGACTCCCCCCGAGGAGCAAGATGATGCCCGGAATGGACCATCCCCCTCGTGGATTGAACGACAGCTCTTCTTGCGACCGACGTCTCGTCGCGCAATACATGAATGGCCAACGTCCTCCGGCCACCAGCCGCCAGGCACTCGAGTGCCATGGACACATGTCAACGACAGGTGTCGACAGCGCTTCGCGTCTCAGGGGCTCGCTTCAGACATGCTCGTGACGGGGCCTTCAGTGACCCTGACCAGGAGCGGCTCGGAGACGACCCGGCGACTCATAGCGCATTGCCTGTCGTGATACCAGGAATGCCGTCAATTCTCGGGCGCTAGGGCAGACATCCAGCATCCTCGGCCTGGCGTCACGACCCCGCTCCTGACACGTCAAATCCTTCCCTTGACATGTCAAACCACGCGGCGTGGCCCCAGGCCGCGAACGGGGTCACCGGGCCCGGGCTTCTTCATCTCCGGGTGTGAGGTTTGCAGCGCGGGCTCCCGCCCGACGATCCGGGCCCAACCGGAGATGACCGATGATGCCTCGCCGCTCCTTGTCCTTCCTCGCACTGGGAAGCTGCCTCTTGATGTCTGGCGCCGAAGCGCAGACGCCTTCCTCCCAGGCGCCCGCGAATGCGTGCTACCTGTGGAAGGGGCGCGGGGGCAATCCCACGCAGAGCTACATGGTGACCCACGCCAGCTGCCGCCCCTGGAATCGCAACCACGGGTGGAGCTTCATCCAGACGAACAATGGGGTGGACTACTATCGCGGAACCTTCGAGGGCGCGGCGGCCACGCCCTCGCTCTGGGCCGTCTACGCGGACTTCGGCTCCGCGGTGCTCACCACCCAGGCGGACTACGACGCCTTCATCGCCAACACCCGGTTGTCCGGCTCCTGCGCGGACTGTCTGCCGTAACCGCGGAGCTTCGGTGCTGGTGGGGCCGCCAGGCGTGGCCCCCTTCGAGATGAGGCGCCGAGGGTCCCTCGCGCCTCATCCGCCGCCTCGGTCTGTCGCCGCACAACGGGCTTCGCACCCGGGCGGGAGTGTGCACCGGGCTGCACATGCCAGGCACCACGTCGCGTGAGCGGGCCGCGCATCTGCTGGAAACTCCTCGGGGCTCGGAGGGGCTCCTGGCTTGCAGTGGCGCATGCGCATGTTCGTCATCACGGCACGACTCCTGTCGACATGGTCCTTGCTGTTTTCACTGCTGTTCCTCTCCCCGCGCCTCGCGCTCGCGTCCAGCGAGGGCCCCGGGGCCGCTGAAGCGCCCCTTCCGGATGGAGCCACGAGCATTCCGCCTCGGGAGGCGGCCCCGTCATCCGACGCAGCGGCGCTCGCGGCGCTTCGCACGAGTGCCCGCATCGCGGTGGAGATTGGCGCCATGTCCGTGACCTCCTTGTCGATGGGGCTCCCCGGCTTCTTCGTGGGCAATGCGTCTTGTCAATCCCGCTCGGGAATCGGTGCGTGCATCGACAATGCAGCTGCGGGCTTCCTCGTGGGCGCCGCCGTGGGCGCGCCCATCGGCATCATGTGGGGAGCACGCATCCTGGATGGAAAGGGGACGTGGAGCGGAACGCTCCTGGGGGCCGGGGTCGGCGCGGGGACGGGCACCGTGGTGTCTCTGCTCCTGGTGGAGAAGGGCGACTTCATCATCGTCCCTTCGGTCGCCCTGGTGGGCTCGGTCCTGGGGTCCTTCGTGGGCCATGAACTGTCCCATGCCGCCAACAGCGCGCCGCCGGCCCCGTCGGACGTCCACCTGCAACCCCTGGTCTCGGTGACCCAGGGGGGGATGACGTTGGGGTTGGGCGGCCGGTTCTGAGCGTCGCCTCACAGGCGGTAGACGAGCACGTCGTGGTTCGAGGGACTCATCCACACGATGGCGTCCAGGCTGGGGAAGTCGATGGCCCGGCGCCGCGCGATGCCGCACCGCGGGGCGGGGGCGGCATTGGCGAACGTCTTGGGCCGCGGCGTCGCGGGCGTGGTCCTCCGGTAGACAGTTTCGCTGACATGCGCGTGAGGCCCCCAGGGCTCGGGGGCGCGCGAATTCATTCGGAGGGCTTGCGTGGAGCGGGGCTATCCTCCCTGGAGGGGCGGAGGGCAGGCGGAGACCTGCCAAGAAGCGCAATCCTGTTGCAGTCATTGCGTAGGGCCACAGGGGTGTTCTCGCGCAGGAGCTTTCATGCAAGGTCGTTCGGGGCAGAGGCGGATCTT
The DNA here is from genome assembly GCF_020037095.1 of Myxococcus sp. XM-1-1-1. Taxonomy (NCBI): domain Bacteria; kingdom Pseudomonadati; phylum Myxococcota; class Myxococcia; order Myxococcales; family Myxococcaceae; genus Myxococcus; species Myxococcus sp. XM-1-1-1. The sequence continues at coordinate 234,513 of NZ_JAIQDH010000018.1, read as the reverse complement.
CGGCGTCATCCTTGGTGTCCTCCTCGCGGCGGGGCCCGCGTTGGCGCAGGGCTCGTTGCGAGGGCGCATCGACGCGTTCGTCCAGGCGGAGCAGAAGCGTCAGGGCGTGGTGGGGCTCGCGGTGGGCGTGGTGCACAATGGGCGCGTCGTGCTCGCGAAGGGGTACGGCTCCGCCGACCTGGAGCACCGCGTCCCCGTGGGGACGGACACGCTCTTCCAGTCGGGCTCGGTGGGGAAGATGTTCACCGCCATGGCGGTGATGGCGCAGGTGGAGGCGGGCAGGGTGTCGCTGTCCGACTCCATCACGAAGCACTTCCCGGACGCCCCCGCGTCCTGGGCGCCCATCACCGTGCGCCACCTGTTGACGCACACGTCCGGCATCCAGGACCTGGAGGGGAAGCTCGACGAGCGCAAGGACTACACGGACGAGGAGTTCGCGCGGTTCATCTACACGCTGCCCCTGGAGTTCCCGGCGGGCCTGCGCTTCAGCTACAGCAACTCCGGCTATGTCCTGCTGGGCCTGCTGGTGAATCGCATCACGGGCACGACGTATGTCGATGTCCTGGACGCGAAGGTCTTCAAGCCCGCGGGCATGAAGACGGCGCGCGGCATCAGCGAGGCCGACATCATCCCCAACCGCTCGTCCGGTTATCAGTTGGTGAAGGGCACGCCCAAGCACCAGACCTGGGTGTCCCCGTCACTCAACACGACGGGAGACGGAGCGCTCTACTTCTCCGTGAAGGACCTGCTGGCGTGGGACACCGCCGTGCGGAAGCGCGCGCTCTTGAGCGAGGAGAGCTGGCGCGAGATCCTCTCACCCGTGCGGCTCAACAGCGGCGCCACGCATCCCTATGGATTCGGCTGGCAGCTGCTGGAGCGCAATGGCAAGCCGCTGCACCAGCACGGTGGCGCGTGGCAGGGGTTCCGCGCCCACTACGCCCACTACGAGGGGGACTCGCTGTCCATCATCGTGCTGGCGAACACGGCGCAGGCCAGCCCCGGGCGGTTCACCGAGGGCATCGCCGCCATCGTCAACCCGGCGCTCGGTCCGCCGAAGCTCGCCGCCGTCGAGGACACCGAGCCGCAGGTCACCGCCCAGCTGACGGCGTTCCTCGAGGAGGTGAGGGCGGGGACGGTGGACAAGGCCCGCTTCGCCTACGCGCCGCCGTGGCTCGCCTCGGAGGCGCTGCCGCATTTCACGGAGCGCCTGAAGAAGCTGGGGCCCACGGGGATGTTGCGGCTCGCCCAGCGAGAGGTGGTGGGCGATGACCGCGTCTACACGTACCTGGTGGACTTCGGCACCGACACCTACGTGTACAAGGTGTCGCTCATCCCGGATGGCCGCGTGTCCCTGTTTGGCATGACCGAGCTGAAGAAGTAGCGAAGGCCCTGGAGGGCCATGCGGCCAGCGGGTTGGTCCCCGGGGCGGTGCTATGACATTGGGCGCATCTCAGGTTGAAGAGCAGTGGCCCCGTGATGGGGTTGCCCGGCAGGAGGTCTTCCGCGTGAGCGACGGGGGATGCCACGACAAGCACAGGGCCAGCAGTCCCAGAGTCAACCTGTGGTGGGAGGTCGAACGCAGCGTGGTGGTGCTCCTTGTGTGGGGTGATTCATGAAACACGTCCCAAACGAGCTGAAGTCGGCTTCAAGGAGGGTGTTCGAAGAGGGACGCTCCCTGTGTCTGCGGGCGAGTGGATGTTCGAGGATGTCTCGGAGCTCGACACCTGGGCTCGACCTGGGGCGCTCCAAGGCGGCCCATGCGGGCCTGGGGCTCCCCGGACCTGCGCTGTAGCGCGGGGACGTGCGGGGCCCCCTCCCAGACCTGTCCCGCTCAGGGCATGCTAGGCACCCGTGGAGGGTTGTTGCCTGTTCCTGACCGCGGGGTCCCATGGCTGTCCAGGATGGTGATGAGCCGTTGCTCGGGGTGGCGCTGGCTGAAGGCCTGCTCACCCGGGACGAGGTGACTGCGATTCGCGAGGAGGCGCTCCGGATGGGGAAGAGCCCCCTCCAGCTCCTGCTGGAGCGTGGGCGGCTCTCCGCGCAGACGCTGGCGGCGCTGCGTCAGGACCTGTCCAGTCACCCGGCTCCGAACCCCGCGGCGGGCCCTTCTCCCGACGACACGGTCACGGTGTCGCCTCCCGTCGAGGCACGGAGCGCGATAGCGCCCGAGGACTTCCCCGTGCCCGGGTGGGACCGCTACCAGCCCGTCCGGCTCCTGGGGCAGGGCGGCATGGGGCGCGTGTTCCTCGCGTGGGACCCGCGCCTGCGACGTCAGGTGGCGCTCAAGTTCGTCCGCGACGAGTCGTCGTGGCTCACGCGCCGCTTCATCGCGGAGGCCCGCGCCCAGGCCCGCGTGAGTCACGAGCGCGTCTGCGAGGTCTATGAGGTCGGTGAGGTCCAGAACAAGGTCTTCATCGCCATGCGGTTCATCGACGGGCAACCCCTCGGCACGCTCGCTCCGTCGCTGCGCCTGGAGCAGCGGGTGATGGTGCTCCGGGATGCCGCGCTCGGCGTGCACGAGGCGCATCGCGTGGGCCTCATCCATCGCGACCTGAAGCCCTCCAACATCATGGTGGAGCGCGCCGATGACGGCACGCTGAAGCCCTATGTCATGGACTTCGGCCTCGCCCGTGACTGGTCCGCGAGCACCACCCTGGATGGGACGCTGCTGGGCACGCCCCACTACATGGCCCCCGAGCAGGCCCGCGGCGAGCACGCCTCGCTGGACCGCCGCGCGGATGTCTACAGTCTGGGCGCCAGCCTCTACTTCCTCCTCACCGGGCGTGCTCCATTCGAGGGGCACACGGCCCTGGAGGTGCTGGAGCAATTGCGCACCGCGGAGCCTCGGCCACCCCGGATGCTGGACAAGGCCATCCCCGAGGACCTGGAGGCCATCACCCTCAAGTGTCTGGAGAAGGACCGCTCCGCTCGCTACGACTCGGCGCGCGCGCTCGCGGAGGATTTGGAGCGCTACCTCTCGGGCGAGCCCGTGCGCGCGCACCGGGGCGCCAGCTACCAGCTCCGCAAGCGGTTGCGCAAACACTGGCGCCGCGTGGCAGTGGCCGCCGCGATGCTCCTGGTCGTCGCGAGCGCCCTCGGGCAGGTGGCATTGGCTCGCCATGAGGCCTCGGTGCGTGAGCGCCTGGCCCGCCGCTTCACCGAGCAGGTGGAGCGCATCGAGGCCCTGGCGCGCTACTCCGCGCTCGCCCCGCTGCACGATACGCGCGAGGACCAGCGCAGGTTGCGCGAGCGGATGGAGGTGCTCGCCGCCGAAATCGACACGGGTGGGCCGAGCGCCCAGGGCCCCGGACACTACGCGCTGGGACGAGGCGCCCTCGCGCTGGGCGACCTCGCCCAGGCCCGCCGCTCCCTGGAGTCCGCGTGGAGCGCGGACTTCCGTGAGCCCCGCGTGGCCCAGTCCCTGGCCCTGGTGATGGGGCAGCTCTACCGGGAGCACCTGCTCGAGGCCGAGCGCCTGCGCTCTCCCGAGCAACGACAGGCGCGCCTGAGTGATCTGGAGCGCGACTATCGAGACCCGGCGCTCGCGTACCTGCGCCAGAGCCAGGGCGCGGAGGGGCTCGCTCCCGAGTACGGCACGGCCCTGCTGGCCTTCTACGAAGGGCGCCTGGACGAGGCCCTCGGTCTGCTGGACACGCTGGGCACCCAGCAGCCCTGGCTCCACGAGGCGCCGATGCTGCGCGGGGACATCCTGGTGGCTCGCGCGACTCGCAAGGGCACCTCCGGTGCGCGTGAGGAGGCGCTGCGCGACTTCGAGGCCGCTCGCGGCGCCTACTCCCGGGCCATCGCCATCGCCGAGAGTCTGCCCGCGTCGCATCGGGCCCTGGCTGGGCTCGAGTACGCGGTGCTGTTGATGGAGCTCTACGACAAGGGCGATGTGGGGCCCGCCTACGAGCGGGGGCTCGCCTCCGTCGCGCGGGCGCTGGCCGCCTCACCCGAGGACTATGAGTCGCTCGTCCTGGAGGCGCGCTTCCATCGTCGCTGGGCCGAGGACCGGGGCCGCCATGGCGTGGACCTGGAGGCGCTGCTCCAGAAGTCCTCCGAGCGCCTGCGGGCCGCGCTGGCGCTCGCACCCCAGCGGCCCGAGGCGCGGCTCGAGCTGGTCAACGTCCTGCTCCAGTGGGGACAGTCCCGCCGGGAGCACGGAGGCGACCCGCGCGAGCGCTTCCGCGAGGCCCTGGCGATGCTGGAGGGAATCGCTCCCGGGCAGCGAGACCACGGGTTCCACAACCAGCGAGGGCTGCTCCACAAGGAATGGGCGGAGTACGAGGAGCAGGCGGGGCTGTCCTCGCGGGCAGCCCGTGGGAGGGCCATGGAGGCCTATCGCGAGGCCATCGCGCTCGACCCTCGACTGCCCGAGCCGTACATCAATCTGGCCATCGCATACATCACCCGGGCCGAGGGTTCGCACGGCGCGGAGCAGGAGGAGGACCTGTCCCGGGCGCGCGATGCCCTGGCCGAGGGCCGACGCATCAATCCCAGACACGTGGTGGCGTTCTTCTATGGAGGCGAGGTCCATATCCTCCTGGCGGCGCGCCGACGGAACTCGGGCGGAGACCCGGAGCCGGAGCTGAACGCCGCGCTGGAGCTGTACCGCCAGGGATTGGGCATCAATCCGCGACTGCCCCACCTCCACAACGGCGTGGGACGGGTGCTCCGACGGCTGGCGGAGGATGCGTGGGAGCGCGGCGAGGCCTCGGAGCCGCTGCTGGCCCAGGCCCAGGCGAGCTATGAGAAGGCGCTCGAGGTGGCGCCCAAGTGGCTCCCCGCGCTCAACAACCTGGGCGAGGTGCACGCCGTGCGGACCCTGCACCTGCGCGAGGCGGGGAAGGACCCGGGCGTGAGCCTCCGCGCGGCGCTGGAGGCCTACCAGCAGGCCGTGGTGCTGGCGCCGGAGCATGCCCAGCCCTGGTCCAATCTGGGCACCAGCGAGGTGCAGGGGGCCGCGGAGGACCTGGTACGAGGTAGAGACCCGGGCCCTGCGTTGAGGCGCGCGGAGGACGCGCTCCAGAAGGCCCTGAAGCACAACCCCCGGCTGGCGGAGGCCTGGAGCGGGCAGGGGGAGCGGCTCGCGGTCCTCGCCCGCTGGCGTGCATCGAAGGGGCAGGGGAAGGATGAGGACTTCGAGGCCTCGGCGCGAGCGTTCGATGAGGCCCTGAAGCTTGCTCCCGAGCGCCATGACTTCCGGCTGGCCTTCGTGCGGCTCTGTCTGGATTGGGCGGCGTGGAGCGCCGGGCGGGGCGCGGACGCGAAGGCCCTGCTGGAGCGAGGTCTCCTCCGCGTGGACGAGGCGCTGGAGGCGAGGCCCGGATGGCCCAACGCACAGGCCCACCGCGCGGGCCTGCTCCTGGCGAGGGCGGAGCTCACGCCAGGAGAGGGTGAGGACTCCCGAAGGGCGCGGCTTCAGGCGCGGGAGGCGTTGAACCTGGCGCTCTCCCGCAACCCGAATCTTGCCCCCCGTTGGTCGAACGGACGGGAGCCGCGGGGCGCCACGCTCACGCGTTGACGTGGGAGTTTCCGCGGGGCTCCTCGGTCCCCATGCCGACGTTCAACGTCCCGGTGATTTCGCCAGCCAGGACGTCTCGGAACTGGCAGGTGATCGTGTATTGCCCCGCGGGCAGGAAGTCTGGAATGGGGACGTTCTTCGGGACGAAGAGGTCGACAGGCGGACGCGAGTCGAAGCCTTGCGTCCGGAGCTGGATTCGAGCATCTCCGAGGTCGTGTGCGGTCATGAACAGGAGCACATGGGTGCTGCCCGCCGTGACGTTGATTCTACCGTCCTTGACCGGTTTCTCGTTGTGGAGCCAGTACTGCCGCGTGGCCTTGATGACGTCGAGTCCACCGCGCGCCGGGTCTTGTCTCTGTTTGGGTGGAATCCCCATGCACACCTCCGTGATGTGAGAAGTGCCCGGGATGTGCAATCCACGGGCCCCGCCCATTCGTGCGGCTCGGGTTCAGCAACCCGGGCTGGAGTCGTCCACGCCCGCTGCTCGTGGCGACACCGAGGATGGGGGCTCATCTCCACCCTTTCCGACGTTCAACGTCCCCGTCATGTCACCCAGCAGCTTCTTCTCCGAGGAGTAGACCGTGAGCAGGTAGCTCCCGGAGGGCAGGACGTCGGGAAGCAGGGTGTTCAGGCGGACGGGGGTGTGGAGGGCGGCTGCCGCGCCGCTGAGTCCGATGTGGAGCTGGACAGGTACGTCCTCGAGGATGGAGCGGGTCCCGGCCGTGATTGTGAACAGGAGGGTGTTTTCGCGGCCCGCTGGGATGCTCATGCCTTGGCGGGGCGACTTCACGTTGTTGAGATACCAGCCATCGTCCCTGAGTTCGATGCGGTAATCGGCGTGTCTCTCCAGGGGGCGCTGAGGAGATGGGGTGCTCATCCTGGCCTCGCTTTCGCCCTGCTTACTTGTGTGCGTCGTCATCGGTGCCGGTCCCGACGTTGAGGGTCCCCGTGAGGTCTCCAGCGACGTCGCCCTCGCCCGTGTATGTGCATTCGACCGGGTGCATGCCGGGGGCCAGGCCCATGATGATGGCTCCGTCCCCGACGGGGGAGCCATCCAGGTAGAGCTGCGGTTTGATGAACTGAGGCGACGCCTCGAGTTCGACCGAGGCATGCCCTGGGATGGGAATGACCTGGCCGGGCTGATAGCCCGTGCCGTCGAGGCTCCAGAGATCCGGCTCGGCCTCGAGGGTTTCGAGGCCCGGGGCGGGTGCCAGTGGTTGCTTCTTGGGAAGGGGATTGCTCATCCATGCCTCCACTTCGTGAGAGGCACGATGTGATTGCAATCCAGGGGCCCCGTCATCGGGTCAGCCGAGCCCCAGCTCCTTGATGCGACGGCTGAGCGCGCGCCGGGAGACTTCCAGGCGGCGGACCATGGTATCGAGGTCACCCTGGCACTCGTGGAAGCAGCGGGTGAGCTCCTCCACGCTCAAGTCCCCGGCGAGCCGGATGACCGGGCTGCGCTCGATGAGGTTGTAGATGGACGAGCGGGGGATTCCCAGGTGGTCCGCGGCGCGCTTGACGTCCCACTCGTGCGCGCGCAGGGCCTCGAGCAGCTCCGGCTCCGTCACCTCCGTGGACTTGCGGCGGGTGAGGGGCTCGGCGTCAGGCGACGCGGGAGCCGGAGGCCGCGCGAGGGGCAGGGGAGACTCCAGCTCCTGTGCGAGCCGCGGGCCCAGCTCCAGCTGGGATTGTCCCCGGCTGCCGACCACGAGCTGTCGCGCGACGTTGCGCAGCTGGCGGATGTTCCCGGGCCAGGAATGGCGCAGCAGCCGGACCGCGAGCGCCGGTGGCAACCAGGGCTCCTGGTAGGGGTCTCCCGGTGTCAGTCGATGCGACTCCCCGATGGACTCCAACGCCTCCCGGGCGAAGTGGAGGAACAACGGGGCGATGTCCTCGCGGCGCTCGCGCAGGGGCGGCAGCTGGATTTCATAGCCCGCGAGCCGGTGGAGCAGCGGCGCCTTGAAGCGGCCGTCGCGGATGTGGGTCTCGAGGTCCGCGTCCGTGGCGGCGACCAGCCTCACGTCCGTGCGAACCGGCGTGCTGGCGCCGACGGGGAACAGCTCACCCGCCTCCAGGACTCGCAGGAGCATGACCTGGAGCTCGGCGGAGGCCTCGCCGATTTCATCCAGGAAGAGGGTGCCGCCCTGGGCGGCGCGGAAGAAACCATCACGTGCCTGGTTCGCCCCGGTGAAGGCCCCCTTGGCGGCGCCGAACAGCTCCGCCGCCGCGAGCTCCCTGGGGATGGCGCCCAGGTTGATGCTCAGGAAGGGCTTCCTCGCGCGCGGGCCCTGCTGGTGGAGCGCCTGGGCGACCAATTCCTTTCCGGTCCCCGTCTCACCCCGGATGAGGACACACAGGTCCAGGTCCGCCACGCGCTGGATGTCCTTGCGCACCCGGCGCAATCCCACACTCTCTCCCACCATGCCCGGCGATGCGAGCGCGGTGGACGGTCCGGGTTCGCACAGATGCAGCAGCAGGACGAGTCGCCCCGCCAGCTCCAGGGGCACCCCCGAGCGCACCGCCTCCAGGTCCCACTCGCGCGAGTCCCGCAGTGGCACGCCGTCCGACGTGCACCGGGTCTCGGGCCCCACGCTGACGCGAATCCCTGTCTGCGTGCGATTGAACCGGAGGAAGGGCTTGCGGCTCAGGAACGGGTCCCCCAGCGGCGCACCGAAGGCGCTGGACGCGGGCGTGAAGTCCGGAGCGTTGCGCGAGAGGACCCACTCCTGCCCCGCGAGGAGGTCCTCGAGCACCCGCCGCTCGCCCACCCGGGCGAGCTGGGGATGGGCGACGAGCGTCAATACCGCCGCCGGGTGGTGCATGGGCTCACCGCCCCGGCGCGGGGGCTCCGCGGCCGTCGAGACATCCGCGAGGAGCTGGGGCGATGGAGGGGAGACGAGAGGGGGCCGGGACACGAGCTGGCATTGTAGCCGGCTTCCCACCCGCGGAGGCGCTAGTCCTGGACCAGCTTGTAGAGCGAGGCGAGGCTCTGCAAGGCGATGGACGCAGTCTGTGAGTTCTGGAGGCTGGTCGCGTTGATCCACACCACCTGCTCCCCGTTGCCCTGGAGGTTCCACTGCAGTGTCTGGGACTCGGCGCGGTTGATCTGCACCAGGTCCTTGAGCCGGGAGGTCGCGTAATAGAACGCGCTCGTGGGCTCCACCTGGCTGTTCACGAGGTTGACGGTCGCCTTCTTGGAGGTGAACTGGACGGACATGAACTGATTGACGTTGCTCTGCAGCTGTCCCTGGTACCAGGAGGGCTGGGGCGCGGTGTGGTACCGCGTGAACGTCTTGAGGGGATGCAGCTTCCCATCCGCCTCCAGCAGCGTGTTGTTGAGGCCCGTGGTGTTGGTGGGCATCTTGACGCTCCCGATGAAGCACTGCACCTGGGCTCCAGGCTGGTTGTTGCTCATGCCCACCGAGACGTTGTTGGTGTCGTCACCCGACACGAAGAACAGCGACGCCAGCCCCTGCTTCGCGTTGGTGCCGGGCACTCGCACCGTCACGGGCGCCTCGCTGTTCTTCCACACGACGGTCAGCGTGGCGCCGGTCTCGTTCTGCGCGCTGTTGTAGAAGAAGAGCGCATGGAGCAACTCCTTGTTGAGTCCGCCCGCGCAGCTCGCGGTGTCGCCTTGGGACAACGTCAGGATGTGGCCGTCGTTCCATTGATAGGAAGCCATTGCTCTCTCCAGGAGTGGGGACCGGCGTGTCGCTCACGCCGAGCCTGTCGAGAGCAGGACATGTGCCACGCGCCCCGACGGCCCCGTGTGAGGGCTGCCTCGAAGACCTGGCGTGTCGGCGACATGTCCACGGCATGTCCTGGACACACTCCCTGGAGCTACCCGCGCATTCGCGGAGGGTGAGTCTCACCGTGTGAGACGGCAGGCGGAGCCGGGCTGCATTTCCCTGCGCGTCCAACAGGGCTGGCTTGGAAAGCCTGACTCCCAAATGAGGCGGTGTCGCGGAGAGTGTTTCGGGGTCGAAAAATCGCCCGCACTCCTTTATAGGTGACCGAACGTTCGCTGAGGCTCGTGCCCCGGTCGGCCCGCTGGGAGTCGTCCCCTGAAGTACTCGCACTCATTGGTCTTCCCCACGCACACCCTGTCCTGGCTGGCGGGGGGACTCGTCCTCATCTACTTCGCGCTCGCGATGATGCTCACGCCCTCGGGCATCCATCTGCTGCCCGCGGACATGGTGAAGGGGATGGTGCGCAGTCAGACGGGGTTCGCCTTCGCGCTGCTCGGCATCCCGTGTGGGCTCTATCTGATTCTCTGGCGCGCGGGCGACCTGTTCGCGTGGCTGCTCTCGCCGAACTCGCTGGTGCTCGACGCCCGCGGCATCCACGTGGGCAAGAAGTCCGTCCTGTGGCGCGACATGACGAGCATCGTGCGCGAGCACAACAACGAGTGCCTCATCCTCGCGCATCGCGACAGCAAGTACCGGCTGCGGCTGCACCTGTGGAGTGACTCGGACGAGTTGGAGGCCGTGGTCACCCAGCAGGTCGTCTCCATGCTGCTGCCGGCCATCCGTCGCCAGGTGGCTCGCGGCGAAGAGGTGCGCTTCGGTCCGCTGTGGATCCGCGCCGAGGGGCTGGTCTTCAAGAAGAAGCTCATCGAGTGGGAGGACATCGAGTCGCTGCGGCTGCAGGACGACTTCGAGCAGGGCGTCTCCACTCGGGAGCTGCACATCCTCGCGAACGGTCGGCTGCACAAGATCGACGAGGAGAAGCTCGTCAACGCGCCCGTCCTGTTCTCCTACCTCTCAGACCGGCTCGCCGGCTGAGCTTTTCGTCCTCACCCCACCGTCAGGCAGCACATCATGGAACTCTACCGATCCGCTCAGTCGAAGGCGAAGTCGAACCAGCCCCAGCATTTCTACTACTCGCGCACGAAGCTCATCATCGGCACCGTCATCTGGGTGGTGGCCACGGCGTTCTTCGGCTACCTCGCGTTCGCCGCGCGTGACAAGGGCGCCGCCGTGCTCGCCATCGCCGGGCTCATCCTGTTCGGCTGTCTGGTGATGCTGGTCAACTGCATCAAGCCGATGGTGCTGGGCAAGATGGACCAGCCCGGGCTCACCATCGGCCACGACGGCATCCACTTCGCGGATGGCGTGCACATCGCCTGGGAGCACATCGAGGAGAACACCTACCTCGACCAGTCGTACATGGGCATCCCCATCGGGAAGTTCGTGGTCATCAAGACCACGCTGAAGAAGCCCAAGGGCAAGCAGTACCGCGTGGCCGCGCTCGACATGTCGAGCGACGAGTACCTGGCCACCTGCGACCGCTACAGCCAGCGCTGAAGCCCTCGCTCGCCGCCTGTCTCCAGGCGGCCGGCCGTCCCCGTGTGCGCGTGGCACGGGGCGCTTCGTGTCGCTTGGGGGGACCGGCCCTCCGGTCTACCCTCGGGGCATGAGCTCCGAGCACCGCACCGCGATTCTCGACGCCGCCACGGACAGCTTCTCCCGGCTCGGCTTCAAGAAGACCTCCATCGAGGACATCGCGAAGCGCGCGGGCATCGGCAAGGGGACCGTCTACCTCCACTTCGAGAGCAAGGAGGCCCTGCTCGGCGCCGTCATCGACCGCAACCGGGGCGAGGCGCTCGTCCACCTGGAGGCCGCGGTGCGCAGGGCGGCGACTCCGGAAGCGAAGCTGCGCACGTTCATCGAGGTGCGCGAGGCGCAGCTCACGCGCGTCACGCGGACGCTCTCGCTCCCTGAAACCGCGATGCTGGAGTTCATCCCCGTCGCCGAGCCCTTCCTCCGGGAGGACCGGGCGCGGGAGCTCGCGCTGCTGGAGTCCATCATCGTCGAGGGGAAGGCGCGGGGGGCCTTCGTCGTCCGCGAGCCCCGGAGCGTCGCGATGGGGCTGTTGGCCGGGCTCCACGGCATCACCGGAATGCTCCTCACGTCAGCGGAGGGCGCCCGTCAGCGTGCGGCGCTCTCGGAGATGCTCGAGCTGGTGCTTCGTGGGCTGACGATGCGGTCACCCGTTTCCGATGACACTTCATCGTGAGGGTGAGTGGGGCGGGGCACATCGAACTCCCGGACCTCGCGCGTTAGAGTCGCGCGGCTGTCCGTCCAAGCCGGGGGTACGCACATGAAGCCGTCGGGAGTCATGTTGGCGTTGTTCGTCGCGCTTTCGTTCATCGGATGTGGTGGGACGGAGCTGGAGCCCGGCTCCGCGGCGCCTTCGGAGGAGGGCGCGACGCATTCCCAGCTCGCCGTCTGTTCCGTGTCGTGTCCCGGGTCCACGTCCGTGTCGTGTTCGGGGACGACGTGCTCGGGCACGGACGGGCAGGGCGTCACGTGTGATGGGGTGTTCACGGCGTGCTCCCAGTCCACCTGCTCGGGGCTGCCCGCGTGCAGCCAGTATGCGAACCAGTCCTGCCTGCGCAGTCAGATTGGGACGCAGATGGCGTGCTGTAGTGGCAGTGGCTTCGCGGACGCGTTGCTGTGCTCGGCGTATTCGAGCTCGCCCACGGGCGCGCGGTGGCTCTACTTCTGAGGCCCTTGGGGTGAGCGTGCGCGGGAGCTTCGGGTCGTGACGTCGCGCCGCATGTGGCTCCCGCGGCAGGGGCGCGCGGTGGGAGTGGACTGGAGTGGCGCGGTCCACGCCCACCGGAAGGTCTGGGCCGCCACCGTGGAGTTCGAGGCGGGGCGGGCGAGGCTCGTGTCGCTCGTGCGCCCGTTCTCCTCCGGAGGCGCGCTCGTGGTGGCGGAGGGGCTGGGGCCCTGGTTGTCGTCCCACGGCGCCGACGTGGCCGGGCTCGACTTCTGCTTCAGCCTGGAGGCGAGCCAGCTCCAGCGCCTGGGGCTCCCCGTGACGGGCCCCTCGCGGTTGGGGGCCGCGGTGGCGAAGGTGCATGCCTCGGCTGAAGCGTTCAGGGACGCGGTGGGGCCGGAGAAGAAGCGCGTCACGGACGTGACGTGCTCGGCGCCGTTCGCGCCCACGAACCTGCGCATGTTCAGACAGACGTACTGGGGCCTGCGTGCGCTCGCGGGCTGGCGCGGGGCCGTTCCTCCGTGGAGCATGCACCCCGGGCCGGCGGTGGTGGAGGTGCTCCCCGCCGAGGTCGTCCGCTGGTTGGGATTGCCCAGGACATACAAGGGCCGCGACTTCGCCGAGCGCCGCCGCGACCTCCTCCGATGCGTTCGTGCATCCACCGGGCTGGTCATCTCCACCCGCGACCAGCTCACCCTGGTCTCCGACGCGGATGGCGACGCGCTCGATTCGCTCCTCGCGGCGCTGTCGGCCGCGTCGGCCTGGGCCTCGGGGTTCAGTGGTGCTCCCGCCTCCGTGGTGCGCTCGGGAGAAGGGTGGATCTACCCGGTACAGGAGCGCCCCGGCCCATAGCGCCCCGAGGAGACGCGCGGCACTCGCAACCGACGAGGTCCTCCGTCCCCACGCCGCGAGGGGCGCTCCGGCTCGGAGCGCGCGCGCCGCAGCTCACCAGGGGGCGGCCTTGGTCTGTGCCAGGTCGGAGCGATGAGGACCTCGAGGCTCGGCGTGCCGCTCGCGGCAGGGCTTCTGTGGACGCCATGCTGGCACGAGCCGCTCGGCTTCATCAGCTCGGGGCGCGCAGCTTGCGCGTGGCCTGCAGCTCCGTGGGCGCGGCCTCCACTGGCGCCACCAACTGGGTGGGGACGAGCTCCACCGGAGCCACCCCGGGCGCGCGCGACTGGAGCGCCTCCACCTGCTCGGGCGTGGGGTCGCTCAAGTCCGCGAGCGCGCACTCATGCGCGTACTTCTCCACGAAGTCCTCGCGCAGCCACCGCGCCAGATTCACCGCAGGCAGCGCGGGCCTCAGCCCCTCCAGCGCCAGCTCCATCTGCCGCGCATCCTCGAAGCGCCGCGCGGGCATGGGGTGCAGCGCCCGGTCGACGATGGCCCGCAGCTTCCGGTTCACCTCGGCCGCCTCGGGCCCATCCCACAGCGCGCGCTGCTGGAGGCTCATGCCGATGCCCGGCAGCTCACCCCACAGCAGCTCATGCAGCACGCAGCCGAGCGCATACACATCCCCGGACACCGTCGCCGGGGCCCCCGCCCTCCGCTCGGGCGGCATGTACGCGACCTTGCCGATGACGTCGCCTTCCTGGGTGAGGTGGCTCAGCGCGGGCACGGACGCGGTGGACACGGACGACTCCTGCGGCGCGCCCAGCCCGTGCGCGATGCCGAAGTCCACCACCTTCACCACGCCGTCGAACGTCACCACCAGGTTGTCCGCGCTGATGTCCCGGTGGATGACGCCGCGCTCGTGCGCGTACGCGAGCCCCCGCAGCGCCTGCACGCAGATCTCCACCACGACCTCGAGCGGCACCACGCTCCCGCGCCGCACCTGCCGCGCGAGCTTCAGCGCATTCACGCCGCTCAGGTACTCCATGACGATGAACCACGCGCCGTCGACCTGTCCCAGGTCGTGCACGGAGACGATGTTCGGGTGATGCAGTCGCGCCGCGGTGCGCGCCTCACCGATGAAGCGCTGCAGCCGCACCGCGAGGTCCTCGCCCCCCTCGTCGACCATCCGCTTGAGCACCACCAGCCGGTGGAACCCCGCCCGCCCCGTGCGCACCGCGAGCCACACCTCGCCCATCCCGCCACGCCCCAACCGCGACAAGCGCCGATAGCGGTGGATGCCCGTGCCCAGGTCCGCGCCCCTCAGCGAGCGCGCGGTGAGGATGGCCAGCGCCGTCGTCGCCAGCATCAGGAAGGGAATCCCCACCAGCGTCGTCAAGGACGGCCCCTGCGTCCACCCCAGGTCCACCGCCAGCTCCCGCCCCAGGATGCCGAGCGCGCACAGCGCGGCGAACAGCACCGCCACCGCCATGGCCCCGCGCCGCTTGAGCGCCCGCAGCGCCTCCACCGCCCACGTCCCGCCCACCGTGAAGGCGAGCAACCAGAACATGGGCAACCCCAGGCTGGAGGTCGCCTGGCCCAGCTCCGCCGGCGTCATCCGCACGCTCGCGCTCGAAAGCACCGAGCCCAGCACGTCCACGATGCGCAGCGCGCCGAAGGCCACCGCCAGCGCCACCAACACCTTGCGCCAGGGCGTCAGCGGCAGGTCCAACAGCGCCCACAGCACCCGCAGCAGCGTGTAGGGCAGGGGGATGGCCATCAGCGCGCCCAACAGCAACCAGGGGCGCGTGTCGATGAACAGCCGCCCCGCCTCGTGGCTCGTCACGCCGGTGGAGAAGCTCAGCGCCGCGAAGCCCAGGAAGCTCGTGGCCAGCCACAGCTGCACCCGCTGGGAGCGCACCGCGCCCCACGTCGCCAGGTGCACCAGCGCGAGCACCAGGAAGGCGCCGGCCAATGCCAGATGCAACATCGTGTAGGGCGTCACGACGCGGGAGCCTAGTCCAGGCCTCCCGCTCCTCGCGAATTACGACTTGGACGGGGCTCAAACCAAGCCACCGGGGTGGTCGAGGACCCCCGTGGAAAGGCGCTACTTCTTGCCCGCGACCTTCGCGTACGTGCCCTTGAGGGCGACGCCGATGGCGAAGGTGCCGGCGTGGCACTCGATCTCGGTCGCGTGCTGCAGCTCGTTCTTCTTGTAGTAGCTGACGATGCCGACCACGGCGTTGGCGCCGCGCTTCTTGGCGCCCTCCTGCAGGGCGATGAGCGCGGAGAGGGTGGCCCACTTGCAGCCCTCCTCGTCGGACTTGTTGAGGCCGTTGGTCTTCTTGTTGGAGACGTCCTCGCCCATCTCCTTGACGATGTCGGGCGTCTTGGCGCCGGCCAGGTAGAAGCGCACCGTGCCGTCCAGCTTCTCCTGGGCCTGGGGCATGGCCAGGACTTCCTTGAGCGGAATCATGACCACGGTGTCGCGCGCGAGGGCCGGGGTGGAGACGGTGAGCGCGAGCAGCGACAGCAGCATTGCCTTCTTCATGGAGTTCTCCGTCACTGCCACCGGCGGAAGATCAACGAGGTGTTGATGCCACCGAAGGCGAAGTTGTTCGACATGACGACGTCGGCCTGGATCCTTCGGCCATTTCCCGTCACGTAGTCCAGCGGGGCGCAGCGGGGGTCCACCGACGCTTCATCCAGATGGAGCGTGGGGGCGAACCACTCCGAGCGCATCATCTCCACCGTCATCCACGCCTCCAGCGCGCCGCAGGCGCCCAGCGTGTGTCCCATGTAGCTCTTGAGGGACGAGATGGGCATCCGCTCGCCGAAGACCTGGTTCGTGGCCACGCTCTCCGCCACGTCGCCCGTGTCGGTGGCGGTGCCGTGCGCGTTGACGTAGGCCACCGCGCCCGGCTCCACGCCCGCGTCCTCCAGGGCCAGTCGCATCGCCAGGGCCATGGTCTCCGAGTGCGGCTGGGTGATGTGGCGCCCGTCGCTGTTGGTCCCGTAGCCGATGAGCTCCGCGTAGATGCGCGCGCCCCGGGCCCGGGCGTGCTCCAGCTCCTCCAGCACCAGCGTGCACGCGCCCTCGCCGAGCACCAGGCCGTCGCGCTGGGCGTGGAAGGGGCGGGGCGTCAGCTCCGGGGTGCCGTTGCTCTTCGTGCTGGTGGCGAACAGGGTGTCGAACACGGCGGCGCCGGTGGCATCCAGCTCCTCGGCGCCTCCGGCGAGCATGGCCACCTGCCGGCCCATCTTGATGGCCTCGTACGCGTAGCCGATGCCCTGGCTGCCGGACGTGCACGCGCTCGACGTGGTGATGATGCGCCCGGTGAGCCCGAAGAAGACGCCGATGTTGACGGCGGCCGTATGGGACATGGAGCGCACGTAGGACGTGGCGGTGATGCCCTCGGTGCTCTTGTTCATCAGCATCCGGCCGAAGTCGCCGATGCTCGGCGGCGAGCCGGTGGACGAGCCGTACGACACGCCCATCCTCCCGCTGGAGAGCAGCGCGTCGCCCAGGAGCCCCGCGTCGACGAGCGCCAGCTCACTGGCGCGCGTGGCCAGCAGCGCCACCCGGCCCATGCCGCGCATCGTCTTGCGCGAGTAGGTCTGCGGCGGCAGCTCGAACGGCGCGGTGGGCGCGCCCACCTGGGTGTTGAGCCCCTCGTACTGCTTCCAGTCCTCGATGACCTGCACGGCATTGCGCAGCGACCTGAGCCGGGCCTCCACCTGCGGCCAGTCATGGCCCAGGGGGCTCAGCGCGCCCACGCCCGTGACGACGACCCGCTTCATCCCAGCAGCCCTCCATTCACGGAGATGACCTGCCGCGTGACGTACGCGGCGTCCTCGCTCATCAGGAAGCTCACCGCGGCGGCGACCTCCTCGGGCCTGCCCAGCCGCTTCGCCGGAATCATCTTCAGCGCCTCCTCGACGACGTGCGGCTCCACCATCTCCGTGTCGATGAGGCCCGGCGCCACGCAATTCACCGTGATTCCACGGCTGGCCAGCTCCACCGCCAGCGCCTTCGTGGCGCCGATGATGCCCGCCTTCGCCGCGCTGTAGTTCACCTGGCCCCGGTTGCCCATGAGGCCGGACACCGAGGACAGCGTGACGATGCGCCCGGGCTTGCGCCTGCGCACCAGCGGCATGCTCAGCGGGTTGAGCACGTTGTAGAACGCGTCCAGGTTGGTGTGGATGACCGCGTCCCAGTCCTCCGCGGGCATGGCGGGGAAGGCGTTGTCCCGGGCGATGCCCGCGTTGCACACCACGCCGTAGTAGCAGCCGTGGGCCTCGATGTCCGCGAGCAGCACCTTCTCCGTGTCGGCGCGGTCGGCCACGTCGAAGCGCAGCACCCGCGACGCGCGGCCCAGCTCGCGCACGCCCGCGGCCACCGCCTCCGCCTCTTCCACCTTGGCGCGGCAGTGCACCACGACGTCGAAGCCGTCGCGCGCCAGCCGCAGGGCAATGGCGCGGCCGATGCCCCGGCTGGAGCCCGTCACCAGTACCGTCTTCTCACTCATCCTTGCCCACCTTCGTCAGGTCCACCGAGGCCGGCGGCTGGAACACCGTCAGCGCCGCGGTGGCCACCGTCTCCCCGCCCACGCCCAGGGTGCAGTCGAACTGGCTCATGCCCTCGTCCGTCCAGAATTGTCGGCGGACCTCGATGCGAAGGTGCTCGCCCACCTTGAACGACGGGCGGCTGCACTCGTACTTGCGCGTGCCCAGGAGGAAGCCCATCCGCTGGGGCTGTCCCTGCAGCCGCTGCCGCCAGCCGGCGTAGGCGGCGATGGCCTGGGCCATGAACTCGATGCCCACCCAGCCGCCCACCTCGCCCCCTTCCTGGAAGAGGCAGTCCTCGCGCAGCGTCACCTCGGCCACCAGGCCCTCCTCGTCGCCTTCCACCGCCCTGTCTATCAGCCGCATGCGGTCGGCGTGGGGGACAATCTCCGAGATGTCGAAGGCAATGGGCGTGCGCATCAGGCCGTCCCCAACAGAAGTGCGGCGTTGCTGCCGCCGAAGGCGAAGGAGTTGCTCAGGACATAGCGCGGCGGGCGCCCCAGCGCCGTTCCCGGCTTCACCAGCGCCAGCGCGGGCAGCTCCGGGTCCGCCTCGCCGTCCCACCAGTGGGGCGGAAGCCGCCCGTGGGCGTCGGTGAGCGTCAGCCAGCACAGGGCCGCCTCCAGCGCGCCCGCGGCCCCCAGCGTGTGCCCGGTGAGCGGCTTGGTGGAGCTGCACGGCACGGCCTGCCCCAGGAGCGAGGCCACCGCGCGGCTCTCCATGGCGTCGTTCTGCGGCGTCGCCGTGCCGTGGAGGTTGACGTAGCCCACGTCGGCCGCCGTCACGCCCGCGCGCTCCATCGCCGTCCGCATGGCGACCAGGGCGCCCCGTCCCCCGGGCTCGGGTGCGGAGAGGTGGTGAGCGTCGGAGGACTCGCCCCAGCCCGCGAGCCGCACGGGCCCCGGCTCGCGCGTCATCAGGAACAGCGCCGCGCCTTCCCCGATGTTGATGCCCCGGCGGTGGACGCTCATCGGGTTGCACCGGGCCTCGCTCACCGAGTCGAGCGAGGCGAAGCCCGCCACGGTGAAGGCGCACAGCGCGTCCGCGCCGCCGGTGATGACCGCGTCGGCGATTCCCGAGCGCAGGAGCCGGGCCGCGGTGGCCAGGGACTTGGCGCTGGACGAGCACGCGGTGGAGATGACGAACGACGGCCCGTTCACCCCGAGCACGTGGTTGAGTGCCAGCGCGGGCGAGCCCAATTCCTGTTGTCGCACGTCGAAGTGCGCGGGCAGCTCGCCCGTGGCCTCGCGGACCTTGATGGCGGCCTCGCTCTCGCCGATGCCGGAGGTGCTGGTGCCCAGGACCACGGCCACGCGCTGGGGCCCGTAGCGCAGCAGGGCCTCATCCACGGCGGGACGCACCTGGGCGAGCGCGGTGAGCAGGAGCGCGTTGTTGCGGCTTCGCAGGTGCACCGGCAGCGCGTCCGTGGCCACGAGCGGCGAGGTGACCTGCCCCACGTGCAGCACGCGGGAGGCGAAGTCGGGGCTGGGGGCCACGCCCGTCGGCTGGGTGCCGAAGAGGGCCTGGGCCACCTCGGTGGTGCCATGGCCCAGGGCGCACACCACGCCGAGGTGGTTGAGGAAGACGGGCGGCGTCACGGGCTCACTCCTCCGTGGGTTGGGAGTCGATGGTCAGCCGGTAGTGTTCCGCCGCGTTGACCAGCTCCGCGCGGCCCTTCCAGCGGGGCTCTCCACCATAGCGCACCGACATCCACTCCTTGTCTCCATACCGCAGGACCCGCTGGCCCGGGCCGTCCTCGAGCGTCCATCCTGGCGGGAGCGCATCCCGCACCGCGGGGGCGGGCCAGTAGACCCACTGGATGTCGCGCAGCACCGTCCGAGCCTGGAACTGCTCGGGCACCCGCGCGTCCCGCTGCTCCTCCAGCCGCTCACCGTCCCACTCCATGGTGAAGACCCGCTGGCCCAGCGCGAAGCCGGCCAGGCGCAGCGCCGCCGGGTCGACCTCCAGCAGGGCCTCCAGCGAGCGCGGGCCGCCCGGGTCCAACTCGTGGGCGAAGCTCAGCCGCTGCGTCAGGCTGACGCTGGCGCCGAGCGAGGCCGGCGGCAGGGCGAGCGCGGGCAAGGCCACCTCCGGCGCGCCCCGGCGCGGGGCCGGGGTGACGCAGGAGGCGAGCCCCACCAGGGCGAGGGTGGCGCTCAGGCCGCGCACAGCTTCTCGAGCACGCCGAGCCGGCGCTTGCTGTCGGCCACGAAGGGGTTCTCCTTGTCCCACGCGTAGCCGGCGAGGATGGCGGAGATCATCTTGCGCACCTCGGGCGAGGCGTTGGGGTGGAAGATGACGTCCTGGAAGCCGCCCTGGTACCAGGACTCGACGAAGGTGCGGAACGTGTCCACGCCGCCCTTGAGGGGCACCGCGTAGTCGGCCTCCCAGTCGACCTTCTCACCCGCGAACTCCCGGGCGATGCACTTCGCCGCCAGGCTCGCGGACTTCACGGCGATGGTGACGCCCGAGGAGAAGACGGGGTCCAGGAACTCGCCCGCGTTGCCGAGCAGCGCGAAGCCGTTGCCCCACAGCGACTTCACGTTGGCCGCGTAGCCGGTGATGGCGCGCGCGGGCGTGTCCCAGACGGCGTCCTTCAGGAGGCCGGACAGCGAAGGGTCCTCGGCGACGATGGCCTTGAGCCGCTCGGTCTCCGTGCCCTTGAACTGCTCCAGGTACTCGCGCCTGGCCACCACGCCCAGCGAGCAGCGCCCGTTGGAGAAGGGGATGGTCCAGTACCAGACGTGCACGTGCTGGGGGTGCACGGTGATGCGGATCTTGCTGCGGTCGAACGTGCCCGGCGCGACGCGGTCCTCCACGTGCGTGAAGAGCGCGCCGCGCACCGGGAAGTTGGACGGCGTCTCCAGCGACAGGAGGCGGGGCAGCACGCGGCCGAAGCCGCTGGCGTCGAGCAGGAAGCGGGCCTGGACGCGGTAGGGCTCACCGTCGGGGCCGCGCGCCGTCAGCTCCGGCGTGGGGCCGGAGACGTCCACGGACTCCACGGTGTGGCGGAAGCGCAGCGTGGCGCCCATGCGCTCGGCGGCGAGCGCCAGCACGTGGTCGAATTGTGCGCGCTGCACCTGGTACGTGGTGCCCCAGCCCTGGGAGAACTTCTCGCGGAAGTCGAAGTCGGTGTACTTGTCGCCGCGTACGAAGGACGCGCCGTTCTTGTACTGGAAGCCCGCCTCCACGACGTCGCGGAGCATCCCCGCTTCCTCGATGTACTGCATGCTCTGCGGCAACAGGCTCTCTCCGATGGAGAAGCGGGGGAATTCCTCGCGCTCCAGGATCAACACCTGACGGCCTTGTTTGCGCAGGATGCCCGCCGCCACTGAACCCGACGGACCCGCCCCGATGATGACGACTTCCGTTTTTTCGATCTTCACGACACGTCCTTGCCTGATGGCAGTCTGCAACAGGGCGTGAGCACCCAGATGGTGACTTCGCCCAACAACATGGTGAGTCCGAAGGAGCGCAGCGCCGGCGTGGCGGAGAGTCCCAGGAGTCCGAAGGAGAGCAGGGTGCTCACGCCCGCCAGCGCCACCGCGAGCCAGGCGGAGTTGTCCCCGGGGTGCTCCAGCATGAAGATGCCGTAGTCCACGCCCATGCCCAAAAGGAGCATGAAGCCGAGCACCGTGAAGAGCTGGAGCGGCTCGCCGACCCAGCCGAAGCAGGCCAGCGTCACCAGTGTCCCCAGCGCGGTGGGCACCCACGCCCGCCAGGCCTGTCGGCCGAAGCGCGCGACGAGCAGCAGCAGCACCGCGACGTAGCCCAGCACGATGAGCCCGCCCATGAGCCGGCGGTAGCGCTCCAGCAGGCTGGAGATCTCCCGCGTCTTGTCCACCCAGCGCACGCCCTCCAGGCCCTGTGCGGCATCGGCCACGCGCGGCAGCACGGACGGGTCATTGAGCCCGCGCAGCATGACGATGCTGAAGTGGCCGTCGCCCAGCTGGCCCAGCCACTGCTGGCGGATGGCCGCCGAGGCGGGGCTGGCCAACAGCCGCTCGGGGGTGAACACGTCGTCGGCGAAGCGGGCGCGCGTGGGGGCCTCACCCGTGGCCTCGGCCACCGCGGCCACCGCTTGCGCCTCCGCGCGCGCGCTCAGCTCCGCGTCCGCGAGCTGCTGCACGCGACTGGGCAGCCAGTCCGACACCGCGCGATAGCCCGAGAGCACCTTCTGCGTGACGAGCGGGTCCAGCTTCACCTTGAGCGCGGCCTCCCGCTCCAACACCTGCTCCGGGTCGCCGCCGCCCACCAGGAAGAACTGGGCGGGGCTGGGCAGGCCGAGCAGGCGCCCCAATTCGCGCTGGTCGGAGATGAGGTGCGCGGGCGCGTTCTGGAGCTGGCGCACGTCGTCGCGCGTGCCCAGCCGCCACAGGCCGCCGACGACGAACAGGCCGAGCACCGCCGTGCCCACCCACCACGCGGGCGTGTGCGTGAAGCGCGGCCAGCGCGACAGCGACGCGCCGAAGCGGGTGGCGAAGGACGTCACCGGCAGCTCACCCGTGTCCAGCAGGGGGAACCAGCACGCGACGGTGAGGAACGCGGCGACCAGGCCCGTGGCGGAGAAGAGCGCCATCTGCCGCAGGCCGGGGAAGGGCGCCACGCCCAGCGCCAGGTACGCCACCACGCTGGTGGCGAGCGCCAGCACCATGCCAGGCAGGAGGCCGCGCATCAGCGGCCAGCGCTCCGAGGGCGGCCTGCCCTGGCGCGCGGCGAAGTAGTGGAAGCCGTAGTCCTCCGCCACGCCCACCAGGCTGGAGCCGAACACCAGGGTGAGCAGGTGCACCCGCTCGAAGACCAGGGCCGTGACGCTCAGCGCCACGGCGCACCCGAGCGCCAGCGACACGCCGACCAGGACGATGGGCCGCACCGAGCGGAACGTGAGCCAGACGAGCAACAGCACCGCCGCGAGCGAGCCGATGCCGATGGTGGACATCTCCGAGCTGGCCTGGGACGCGGCGGCCTCCGCGTACAGCGGCACGCCCGCGGACACCATCCGGCTGCCGGGCACCTGGGCCTCCATGGTCGCGCGCGCTCGCGCCACCGCGGAGGTGATGTTCCCCTCGTCGCCCAGCGCGAAGGCGGACACCTGGCTGTGCCACGCGAGCAGCACCCACTCACGCCCCTCGCCCGACAACCACAGGCGTCCATCCCGCGGACGCGCGGTGCTCTCCGATGCGCGCGCCGCCCACCAGTCGGGCCACAGTCCCAGCGGGTCCGCCTCCCAGTCCGTCAGCTTGGGGCCCGCGGGCTGGTACAGCTTCATCAGCGCGGTGCCGCCCAGCTCCTCCGGGCTCGCCTTCGCCAGCCACTCGCGCTGCGAGGCGGTGAGCAGCCTGTCGCGATAGGGCCGGTACAGCTCCAGCGCCGTCTCCAGCGAGGACGCATCCAGCGCGGAGGCCTTCAGCGGCGAGTCCTCGCGCGACAGCTCCGCCTTGACGACGTCCGCCGCGCGCTGAGCGGACTCCCAGTCCGCCGCGCCCACCAGCATCACCAGCTCACGGCCGGCCTGGTCGGCGAGCTTGCGCGTGGCGGCGCCGACCTCGGGGGCCTGCTCGTCCTCGGGCAGCAGCGCCAGCACATCCGTGTCCAGGCGCGCCGAGCGCCAGAACCGGACCTGGTGCGCGCCCACGACGAGCACCACGAGCAGCCACAGGATGGCCCACTTATTTCGCAAGGCGTCCGGCTTCCGCGTCGCTGGGAGGAGGCGTCTGGCTCAGCTTGTCGAAGAGGATGACGCTCGAGTCGCCTCGGGCCTCCTCCAGTTGCACTCGCCGCACGTACTGGTCGCCCTCCAGGTGGATGCTCCGGAACACGCGCTGCAGGCCCGTGTCCGTGGGCGTGAGCGTCAGCTTCCAGCCCGCCGCGCCCACCAGCTCCCCCTCGACCTTGAAGCGCCTGGAGAGCGCCTTCACGTCGCCGGACAGCAGCGCGAACATCACCTCGTTCACCGCGGCGAGCCCCGGCTCCTTGCTCGCGTCCAGGTGGTACGCCGCCGCGCCCGTGCCCTGCTCGGCGCTCAGCGACTTGCGCGTCAGCGTGAGGGTGGAGGCGAAGGGCGCCTTCGTGTCCCACAGCACGCCCTGTTCGCGCGACAGGAGGAAGACCCCGCGCGACACCAGCGGCTTCTTGAAGCCGGAGACCGTCTTCTTCTGCTCGAAGTCGCCGCGCAGCAGCGACACATCCACGAGCCGCTCGCGGACCTGGGACACGACGTCACGGGCGCTCGCCGCCGCTCCCCAGAGCAGCGCCACGAGCAGGAGCACGCGCTTCATTCGGGCTTCACCCCCAGCCGCTGCCAGAGCACCGGCGGACAGACGTACAGCATCTCCTTGGTGGCGATGGACACGGCGACCTGGATGGTGTGGGCCTGGTTCACCTTCTGGCCCGTGGCCGCGTCGCGCAGCACGTAGTCGATGCGCAGCCGGTTCTCCCACTCGGTGATTTCGGCGCGAATCCTGAGCGCCTTCCCGTACGTCGCCGAGCGCACGTACTTCAGCCGCATGTCCACCACGGGCCACGCGTAGCCGGACGCCAGCATCTGCGGGTAGTCGTAGTCGAACTTCGCCAGGAGCGCGCACCGCGCCAGCTCCAGGTACTTCACGTAGTGGCCATGCCAGACGACCTCCATCAGGTCGATGTCATGGAAGGGCGGCGTCAGCTCGATTTCGTGGCTGAGGTCAGGCTTCATAGAGCCTCCACTCACGGGCGCGGATGGCCCCCAGCAGCGCTTGCAGCTCACGGTCCAACGCGCGGTCCTCCACCACCAACGGGATTCGCTGCTCCAGCTCGGCCTGCATCGACGCCAGAGACGCCGTGAGATTCAAACCTTGAGCAACGCGTTGCCGCAGCGCGATTCCCTGACGCGCCGCGATGAGCATGGCGGCCACCACCTGCTCGGACAGCTCGAGGACGCGCAGGCAGTCGCGCGCGGCGATGGTGCCCATGCTCACCTTGTCCTGGTTGTGGCACTCGGTGGAGCGGGAGAAGACGGACGCGGGCATCGTCTGCTTGAGCGCCTCCGCCGTCCACGCGGACACGCTGATCTGCACCGCCTTGAGGCCGTGGTTGATGGCCGCGCGCGGGCCCGTGGCCCCGGAGAGGTTGGACGGCAGGCCGTGGTTGTAGCGGGTGTCCACCAGCAGCGCGAGCTGACGGTCCAAGAGGTCCGCCACGTTGGCCACCGCGTTCTTCAGCCCGTCCATGGCGAAGGCGATGTGGCCGCCGTAGAAGTGCCCGCCGTGCAGCACCCGCTCGCTGTCCGGGTCGATGAGCGGGTTGTCGTTGGCGCTGTTGAGCTCGTTCTCAATCTGCGCGCGGAAGAAGGGCAGGGCGTCCTCGAGCACGCCGATGACGTGGGGCGCGCAGCGCAGCGAGTAGCGGTCTTGCAGGCGCTGCTCGTTGCGGCTGGGGCGCTCGGTGGCCAGGTCCTGCCGCAGCCTCGCGGCCACGCGCTGCTGGCCCACGTGCGGCTTGACGGCGAACAGGGCCTCGTCGAAGTGGTGCGCGTTGCCGGCGCTCGCCACCACGTTGAAGGCCGTCAGCCGCGTGGCCAGCCGGCTCAGGTACTCCGCGCGCCCCCACGCGAGGCAGGCCAGGGCGGTCATCACCGCCGTGCCGTTCATGATGGCCAGCCCCTCCTTGGGGCGCAGCCTCAGGGGCACAAGCCCGTGCTTCGCCAGCACCTCGGCCGCGGGACGGCGCTCACCCCGGTGGAGGACTTCGCGCTCACCGCACAGCGCGGCGGCCACGTAGGACAGGGGCGTCAGGTCACCGCTGGCGCCCACCGAGCCCTCGGCCGGAATCAGCGGCAGGATGTCCAGGCGCAGGAACTGCTCCAACTGGTGGAGCAGCCCCAGGCCCACGCCGGACACGCCCTGCGACAGCGACGCCAGCCGGGCCGCGAGCACCGCGCGCGTCTCCTCGGGGGTGAGGAAGCGGCCCGCGCCGATGCCGTGGTAGGCGTAGAGGTGGTGCGGCAGCTCGGCCACCAGCTCCGGGGGGATGGTGACGGTGCACGAGTCGCCGTACCCCGTCGTCACCCCGTAGATGTGCCCGTCCTCGGCCAGGAGCCGGTCCAGGAACTCCGCGCCCCGGGTGATGCGTCCCCGGAACTCCGCGGCGGTGCTCAGCTCGGCTTCGCGCTCGCGGCGCGACAGCGCGGACACGTCTTCGATGGCGAGCCGGCTCCCATCGAACCGGACCGCGCGCTCACTCTTGATTCCTGGCGGAGACATTCGCCTGATCCCAGAAGGGAAAGAAGTTGAACCAATCGAACGGTGAGCGCTTCAGCAGCGCCGTCACCTGTCCGGCATAACGCCTGGCGTGCTCCGTCAGCGCAGGCACGCGCCTGCCTCTGGGCAGCTCGACCTTCTCCGCCAGGCACTCGAAGTGGATGGTGTAGCCGCCGTTCTCGTGGATGCAGCCCAAGAGGTACAGCGGGCACTTGAACAGCGAGGCCAGCACGTACGGCCCCACGGGGAAGGCGGCCGGGTGCCCCAGGAACTCCACGTCCACCGTCTGGCTGGCGTTCACCGGCACGCGGTCCCCGGCAATCACCACGAACTCGCCCGCCGCCACGTACTTCTCCAGCGCGACGGCGGTGCCCGGCCCCATGTCCGTGACCTCCACCAGCTGGAACATGCTGTCGGGGTTGAGCCGCTTGAGCAGCCGGTTGAACTGCTCGGCGTGGCGGGTGTGCACCAGGATGTGGAGCTTCACCTCGCCGCGCTTCTCCGCCATGGCCCGGCACAGCTCCAGGCAGCCCATGTGCGCGGTGACGATGATGCCGCCCTTGCCCTGCTTCACCACCTCGTAGAACTGCTCGCGCCCCTCGGTGCGGACCTGCTCGAAGCGGTAGCGGCCGCTGACGGCGAGCAGCTTGTCGAGCATCGTCTCCGCGAAGGTCACCAGGTGCTTGAGGCTGTCCTTCCGGCCCGGGGTGTGGCCGATGGCGCCCGTGGCCGCCTGGACGCGCGTGAGGTACTGCAGCGACGCGTCGCGGACCACGGGGCGCGACAGCCAGTGGACGAACACGACGGGGTACAGGCACAGGCGGAACGGCCAGCGGCCCAGGAGCCGGTGGACCCAGTACAGGAGCCAGATGCCGAGCACGAACGTGCTCTCTCCCATCTCCGCCCAGTGCCGCGCCCTCATGAGGAGACCTTCCTCCAGAGGAGCAGCGGCAGCCGCGCCAGCATCCCGAAGAACAGCTTCGCGTGCATGCCGGAGATGCGCACGTTGTCCCAGAGCACGTCGAAGTGGGAGATGCCGTCGGTGGGGTAGCGCACGCGGGTGGGCTGGTTGAGGATGCCCATCCCCCGCCAGTACAGCCGCACCAGCACCTCCACGTCGAAGTCCATCCGCTTGCCGATGCGCACCTGGTCGATGAGCGCCACGGTGGGCGCCAGCGGATAGACGCGGAAGCCGCACATCGAGTCGCGGATGGCCAGGGACAGCGTGTTGATCCACACCCAGATGTGCGTGGCGTAGCGGCCGTACAGCCGGCCCTTGGGCACCGACTCGTCGTACACGGGCGTGCCGCAGACGAGCTTGTCGGGCGCGCCCTTCGCCAGCTCCAGGAAGCGCGGGATGTCGCCGGTGTCGTGCTGACCGTCGGCGTCGATCTGCAGCGCGTGGCTGTAGCCCGCGGCCTGGGCCGCCTTGAGGCCCGCCATCATCGCGCCGCCCTTGCCCTCGTTCTGGGGCAGGCGCACCACGGAGACACCGGACGTGTCGCTTGCCGCGAGCGAGTCCAGCACCCGCGCGCAGCCCGGCTCGCTGCCGTCGTCCACCAGCACGCACGGCAGTCCATGCGAGCGCACGGCGTGCACCACCGCGCCCACGGCCTCGCCGTGGTTGTAGACGGGAATCACCGCGCAGACCTTCATCCGTGGACCTCGGTGAACAGGATGCGGCCGCTCCCGTGGGTGCCGGCCTCGGAGGTGTACTTGAAGTGGAGGCTGCCCTTGGCCGCGCTCCACGTCAGCTCCAGCGTCACCTGCGTCCCGGGGACGATGAGCTGCTGGAACTTCACCACCTCCATGCGCAGGAAGTGGGGCGGCAGCGTGAACAGCTCGCGGGCGAACTGGATGGCCCATTCAATCTGCGCCACTCCGGGCAGGATGGCCTTCTGGGGGAAGTGGCCCTTGAACTGGGGCAGGCTCGCCGGCGTCTCCAGGCTCAGCACGGCCTTCTCCGGACCCTGCTCGAGCACGCGCAGGGGCGGCCTGCGGGAGTCGAAGAGGGCGGTGAGTGCCGCCTCGGTGGATTTGCCCTGGCTGTTGACTGGCATCGCCTCCAGATACCGGAATCGACGCGGAAGGACAGCAGGCTCGAAGCCGTGGGCCAGCTGTTCCCGCAGGGCCTGGTTCAGCGAGCGCTTGCCCTGTCCCGTGAGGAGCCTCCCGCCAGCGGCCGTGGGCACCGCCACCACCGCGAGCGTCACCCGCAGGCCCTCTTGCAGCGGCACCACGCGCGCCTCGGTGAGGAGCCCGCCCGCCACGAGCGTTCGCTCCATGGCGCTCAGCGACACGCGCTTCTCCTCGAGCTTCAGCAGGCGGTCCTTGCGCCCGAGCAGCTCGAAGCCCTCCGGCAGGAGCCGCGCCCGGTCCTCGGTCTGGAACCAGCTGTCCTCAGGCAGGTGCGGGGAGCGGACCGCGAGCGCGTCGTCCTCCAGGCGGACCTCCAGGCCCGGCATCAGCGTCCATCCCGCGTCGTCCTCGCGCGAGCGCTGTCGCCACGCGATGCCGCCCGTCTCCGAGCTGCCGTAGACCTCCACCGGCGCCTGCCCCAGGAGCGTCCGGCACGCGTGCAGCGCCTCGGTGGGCAGCGGCCCTCCGGACGAGTACACCGCGCGAAGGCTCCCGCGCGCGCGCTCCCACGCCAGCGTCCCGGGCAGCCGCTTGAGGTGGGCGGGGCTGGCCACGAGCACGGCCGGGCCCTTCGTCAGCTCCGCGAGCAGTTCCTCCGGATACGGCAGGCTCCGCGCGAGGAAGGGCCGGCCCGCCGTCAGCGGCCAGAGCACCCGGAACAAGAGCCCGTAGATGTGCTGATGCGAGACGGTGGCGAGCACGCGGGCGTCGCCGACGCGCGCGTCGAAGAGGCGGCCCAGCGTGTGGACCTCGCGCGTGAGCTGGCCCAGGTGCTTGTCGATGGCCGCGGGCTCGCCGCTGGAGCCGGAGGTGTAGACCACCAGCGAGCGCGCCCCCGAGGACAGCGGCCTCCAGTCGGAGCGCCGGGCCTCCTCGGGCACGAGCGGGGAGAGCGAGGCGGGGACCTGTCCGGCGAAGCCCTCCACCTCGCGCGCGAGCCGCTCCAGCGTGGCGGGCTGGAGGTCGGACGGCAGGTAGACACACTTCCCCGCGTGCCAGGCGCCCAGGAGCGCGGCGGCGAACTCGTACGTGTCCTCGAAGTACAGCGCCAGGCGCCGACCCTCGCGCCGCTCGAAGGCCGCGCGCCAGCCGGCGGCCCGGGCCTGGAAGGCCGCGAACCCCAGCACGTGCCCGTCCCGCAGCGCCACCGGGAAGTCGGAGGGGCGGCCGTGGGTGAGGAGCTCTTCGAGGGCGACGCTCTCAGCCATGGACGTGGCCCGCCCTCACGCGTCGGCGCACCAGCCACTCGCCGGCGAAGAGCAGCCCCATCAGGCCGTAGGAGATGAGCCCGTTGTACAGCGCCCACGTGGCGTCGCTCGCCCACAGGGCCGTGGCGAGCGCGATGCCGCCGTTGACGACGAAGAAGCCGCACCACACCTGCGTCACCCGCCGCGTGTAGGCCACGCCCGACGCCGGGAGCTGGGGCTCGCGCAGCCGCGCCAGCCGCTCGATGACGGTGGGCGGATACACCAGGCTGGTGGCGAAGACGGCGAGCAGCATCGAGTTCACGAGCACCGGATAGAGCTTCAGCGGCAGGGCGTGGTTGCCCAGCATGCTGGTGCCCGCGAGCACGAGCGCGAGCGCGGCGGTGACGAGCCACACGCGCTCCTTCGTGGCCACGGCGCGCAGGACGGCCATGACCACCAGGGGTATCGCCATCCAGCGAGGCTCGAACCGGCCCAGCCCGCTGTACATCAAGAGCGGGTACGCGAGGCTCAGCACGCCGAGCAGCGCTGGACGCAGGTGCTTCACGCCGCCACGGATTCGTCGAGCAGGCTGTGCAGCGCGTCGACGACGTCCTGGATGGTGCGGACCGACTTGAAGACCTCCGGCGAGATGCGCTTGCCCGTCACGGGCTTGAGCTTCACCAGCAGGTCCACCGCGTCGATGCTGTCGATGTCCAGGTCGTCCCGGAGGCGGGCCTCGGGGGTGATTCGCGCCGGGTCGATGTCGAAGGTGTCCTGCAGGAGCGTGCGCAGGTTCTCGAAGAGCTGGTTCTTGGTCATGTGGTGCATAAGGGCCCCCTCGAATGAATGGTGGATGCTCAGGACTTGCGGTGGGCGCTCACGAAGGTCGCGAGGGCGCGCACGCTGGCGAAGTGACGACGGTTCTCCTGGGAATCGCTCGCCAGGGCGACGCCATAGGTCTTCTGCAGCGCCAGGCCGAGCTCCAGGGCATCGATGGAGTCCAGCCCCAGGCCCTCGACGAACAGCGGCGCACCCGGGTCGATGTCCTCGGGTTTGACGTCCTCGAGATTCAAGGTCTCGATGACCAGCTTCTTTATCTCCTGCTCAAGCACCTGCATGACGTTGTGTCTCCGTGGAGAAGTAGTCGTGCAATCTCTCGGTGAGATGGCGGGCCGCGAGCGCCTCTCCGTGCGCTTCGTCGACCATGGACGCGACCTGGAGGTCGTCCTGGACCACGATGGTGAAGTTCATCTTCGAGGGGGGCACGCGCCACCAGGGCAGGCCCTTGGTGAGGCTCAGCGGCTGGCAGCGGATGGTGACGGGGGTGATGTCACAGGGCCCGCGCACCGCGATGTTGGCCGCGCCGCGCTGCAGCTTCATGGGCCCCGTCACCGGCGTGCGGGTGCCCTCGGGGAAGATGATGAGGTTGTTGCCCGCCTTCACGGACGCGATGCACGCCTTGACCAGCTCCGGGCCGGAGTCGTTGCACAGGTAGCCGGTGGCCTCCACGGGCCCCCGGGTGAAGGGGTTGTTGGCCAGGCTCGCCTTCACCACGCAGTCCGCGTTGGGCACCAGCGAGATGAGGAACACCACGTCGATGAGCGTGGGGTGGTTGGCGAGGATGAGCAGGCCGGGGCGCGCGAGCTTCTCCACGCCCTCGATGCGGTAGGCCAGCACGCCCACCACGCGCATCAGCTCGATGAAGAAGCGGAACGAGTGGTGCACCGCCAGCCGGGCCAGCCGCGTGCGCCGGGGCCGGTCGCGCACCAGCAGCGACAGCAGCGGGAAGAAGAAGATGCGCAGGGCCAGCCCGCCCAGCCCGAAGGTGGCGAAGCAGAAGCCCGTGGCGAACACGCGCCAGTAGTAGTTGAGGCGCTCAGACATCGCGTTCCCACCGCCACAGGCGCGAGCCCAGGACCCGCTCCAGGCGCGCGTCGCCCAGGACGAGGAAGCGCAGCACGGACAGCTCCTCCGGGAGCCCCTCCGGCGTCGGCGCGGGAGGGACACCCTCCGCGGCGCCGCAGGACAGCCGGAAGCGGGGGCCGTCGCCCGCGGGCCTCACGCTGCAGGCCCAGGCGTGCGCCAGGGACGTCTGCTCCGGGAAGTGCTGGAAGGGCGCGGGGCGGGGCTCGTCGTAGACGATGACGACGACCTCCGGAGCGCCCTCGCCGAGCAGCCCGCACGCCTCCACGAAGGCGGCCTCCACCGTCTCCGCGCCCGCGGCCACCGCGCTCTGCGCCGTCAAATCCCCCCGGGCGATGGAGTACAGCCCGCCGATGGCGTTGTGCACCGACAGGCTGAAGGACGTGGGCGACAGCGGGGTGGACCTCGCGAGCTGCTCCAGCAGGTCCACCGAGCGGCCCATGTCCCCATACCGGGACGCGAACACCAGGGGACACGCGGGGGCGTCCGCCTGGCACGTGTACGCCGCCTGGAGCGCGATGCGGCCCAGCCTGTCCACCCGACGGCGCATCATCGGCGGCATCTCCGTCAGGGGAGGCGTTCCCTCGGACGGGAGTGGATGGGGCTTGGAGAGCCAGGACCTCCAGGCGTCTTGCCCGAAAAGCCCAGGAGCCCACGCGGCCCAGTGGTGGACGGAAAAAACCATGATGGCGGGGAAGAAAGGCGGGTGCTGCCTGCGGCGGTCCTCTACCAAAGCATCATATACGAGACAATTGGCTCCGATGGGGCGTTGCCTCCGAGGACGAGACAGGGCACCCGCGCATTCACTCGCTCATGCTACGCCGCGCCCGCACCGGGCCGAGAGGGGTGGGGTGGACGACGCGCTCGCATGGCCGGTGGGGAGGTGGCCGCCGCCCGCCCACGGGTCGATTCCACGTCGAGCGGCCTGGGTCACGAGCGCGCGAGCGTGCCGTCCGGAATGGTGACGCCCCGTGCGCCGCCTCCAGACCCTGGGTGGTAGAGGGTAGGAGAGACCTCGTGGTTTCCCATGGTGTGATGACGACCCGGATCACCGAGGGACTGCGCAAGCGGCCGGACCCCGTGATTTCCGCCAGGGAGGAATCGATGCCGCGGGCCCCGCGCTTTCGAAGAAACCGGGCGGAGCGCGTTGGCGCGAAGCGTGCGCCGGGCCGGGATGACACGCGGGGCAATGACATACGGCGGCGGTCCGCTCCTCCCGGGCGACGGAGGCGGTCCCCGCGCGCCCCGCATGCGCAACTGTCCCGCAGTCAGGTGTCACGCGTCGGAGCGTGGCCGTCCCTTCGGGGCTCGTTGCCGCGATGCATGACCGGAGGCAGCTTGGCCGCTCCCTCGACAGCCCGCTGTGGGCCGCACGGGCCCCGGGCAGGAGCGTCACACCATGTTCCAGGTCCTCGCAGGCATCCTCGCCGCGGCGGGTGTCGCCGGTTCACCACCCGTCCCCGAGGCGCCTCCCGACGCCGCCGCGGAGCTGGCGCGGGCCTGCACCACGCTGACGGCGCCCGGGAACCGCCGGGCGAACGTCTGCAAGACGTGGACGGCGATGGGTGGTGGCGTCTATCGGGGCACGTGGTCCACCAGCAGCCACGCCAGTGGCACCCGGCTCCAGTTCTACGCGGACGGCTACGTCTTCAACGCGGCCTGGAGCGGCGAGTACTCGGGCGTCCAGCGCTTCCTGCTGCGGCTGTGCAACACGAGCACGGGGCGCTGCTCCGCGTGGTGGTAGCCGCCGTCAGGGCGCCTCGCTCCAGTCCCACGCCACCACGGCCCACTCGTCCGTGGCGTCGCGATAGGTGTGCAGCGTCCTGAAGCCCACGCGCTCGTGGGCGCGCAGCGAGCGCGTGTTGCGCGCCGACACCTCGGTGACGAGCAGGTCGAAGCGGCCGCGGTAGAGCTCCCGGTGCTTCGCGTAGAGCTGGTCGAAGAGCCCCTTGCCCCGGTGGGCCTTGTCCACGCAGACCTGCCCCATGACGTAGAAGCGCTGCTCTCGCAGCGCGCGCCCCCGGTGCTCCAGCGTGTCGAGCAGGTCGAACATCGGGACGAGCAGGGGCATCAGCGCCCGGCACTCGCGGGGCATCGTCAGCGCGTACGCCACCAGCTCGTCGCCGTGGTGCGCGACGATGCTGGGCGCCAGCGCGTGCATCTGCTCCAGGGCCGTCACGTCGTGCTCCACGGTGACGAAGCCTTGCGAGCGCATCTCGTCATCCTCGAGCACCTGCTTCAGGTTCCTGCGCTGCAGCTCCAGGATTCGCGGGAGCTCCGACGGGCCGCGCACCGCCGTCACCTCATAGGGGCTTGCCATGGTGCTGGGAGGATAGACGAGGCGTGGTGTGTCGCACGAGCCAGCGCTCGACGTCCTTGAACTGCTGGGTGCGGGCGGGCAGGTGGGACTGGTTGTAGCGCTGCGCGGCGTTCGCCAGCGTGAGGGCGCGCTGGCGCTGGCCGGGCTCGGCCTCGAGCGCTCGGGCCATCGAGTAGCGGGCGCTGGCCAGCTCATCGGCGTAGCGCTCGGCGGAGGGCTGTTCGAGCAGGCCGAGGGCCCGCTCCAGCAGGGGGATGGCCTTGCGCGACTCCCCCAGGCCCAGGTGGTCATCCGCGACGTGCATCAGCTCCATCCCCACCCGGGCATCCTGGGGACCGTAGCGCTTCTCGCGGATGGTCACCGCGCGCTGGTGGTGCTTCAGCGCCTCCTCGTGCCGCCCCAGCGAGGCCAGCACCAGGCCCATGCGTGAGAGGGACGCGCCCACGTCGCTGGCGTCGGGGCCCTGCACCTTCTCGTGGATGCGCGCCGCCTTGATGTAGTGCTGGAGGCTCTCCTCCGGGCGCCCCTGCTCCATCAGGAACCCCGCCAGGTTGTGGTACGCGCTGGCCACCGCCTCGCTCTCCTCGCCGTAGACGCGCTGGTTGATGGCCAGCGCCTCCCGTCCGTATCGGAGCGCGGCCTCGATGTCGCCGAGCCGCACGTTGAAGACGGCGAGGTTGCTGAGCACGGTGGCGAGGTACGGATGCTCGGGGCCGTACTTCTCCCGGTAGATGGCCTCCGCCTCGGTGAGGAAGCGAAGCCCCTCCGCGTGGCGGTCGAACTCGTGGAGCGCGTGGCCCATGGTCAACAGCGCCGTGCCGAGCTCCGGCTCGTTCGAGGTGTAGAGCTTGCGCGCCAGCTCCACCGCGCGCTGGCTCGCGGCCAGCGCCTCCTCGCGTCGCCCGCGCCTGCGGTGGAGGCTGGCGAGGTTGCGGAAGTACATCGCCTCGATGCGCGCGTCGCCGCCCAGCCTGCGCAGCGCCGCCTCCGCGTGTCCGGGCACGGCGCCGTCCGGGTCCACCTCCGGCCCCACCAGGCTGAGCAGGCGGATCATGCCCGCCCACGACTCGGCGGCCTGTCGGTCATGGCGACTGGCGGTGGCCACCTGGATGGCCTGGTGCAGGGTCTTGATGGCGTCGCGGTACGCGAGGTTCTTCCCCTGCGTCTCGGCGAGCAGGTCCAGCACCTCTGCCTCGAGCGGCCCGTAGCCGATGGCGTGGGCCTCGGCCGCCACCTCGTTCGCCAGCAGGAGCGCGGGCGCGACCTGGCCCGCGTTGAGCTTCGCGCGCACCTGGGCCCGTCGGGTGCGCAGGGCCTCCATGTGCTTCTGGCTGGCCTCGTCGGTGGGCGGCGGCTCGGGCGCGGCCAGCGCGGCCAGGTTGGCGCAGACGGACACGCTCTCCAGCGAGTGCACCACGCGCGTCGCGTTCTGGATGACCTGCGCGTCCGCGGCGGCGAGCGTGTCCACCACGGCGCCCAGGTCCTTGAGCCGCTGGTCCAGGCAGATGACCTGTCGCTCGAGCAGCCGCTCCGTCTGCTGTCCCTTCACGCGCGTGGCGACACACGCCTCGTGGCTCGCGGTGAGCCAGGCCCGTGCCTGGCCGTTCAACGTGCGCTCCACCTCGCTCCACGCGCCCGCGGCGTAGGGCAGGGGGCTCTGGGTGAAGCGCGCGCGCACGGCGGCCCCGCGGGCCTCATCCCAGACGCCGACGAGGGCCTGCTCGTTGCTGGCGCAGGGCGACGCGGACGTGGTGCGGTGCAGGACGGCGCCTCCCACGAGCAACACCAGCCCCGCGGCCGTGGCGAGCGCGGCGCGGCGCCACCGGGTCCCGGGGGCATGGCTGAGCCCGCGCAAAAGCGCGTCCATGGATTCGTGGCGCGCCTCCGGCGAGGCGGCGAGTCCTCGCAGCAACACCTGATGCAGCCACACCGGGACATCCGAGCCCGGTGGTGGCCGAGATCCGGGCGGCACGCGGACAGGCAGCTGCGTGCCGGGGCTCGCGGGCTCGGCCGGGGTGAAGGGGCGCTTGCCATAGAGGGCCTCGTACAGCGCGACGCAGAAGCTGTACTGGTCGCTGCGCGCGTCGGAGGGCTCGCCGCGCTTCTGCTCGGGCGCCATGTAGGCCGGCGTTCCCAGCACCATGTCCGAGCGGGTGTGCCACTCGCTGCGCAGCGGGGCGGGCGGGCCGCTCGGGGTGGGCGTGGGCGTGTCCTCGACGCCCTCGACGATGCGCGCCAGCCCGAAGTCGGTGATGCGCACGCGCCCGTCCTTGCCGACGAGCGCGTTGTCGGGCTTGAAGTCCCGGTGCACCAGCCCCTGCGCGTGCGCCGCCGCGAGCCCGCGCCCGGCCTGGATGAACAGGCCCAGCGTCTCGCGCCAGTCCTTGGGGCCCTTGCTCGCGCGGATGTGCGCGCGCAGCGTGGTGCCGTCCACCAGCTCCATGGCCAGGAAGACGTGCTCACCGAAGCGGCCCACGTCGTGGATGGTGATGACGTTCGGGTGGATGACGCGGGCGGTGGCCTGGGCCTCGCGCAACAGCCGCGCCTGGGCGCGCTCGAGGTGGGCGGAGCTGCTGGAGTCGATGCGGATCAGCTTGAGCGCGACGCGCCGGTCCAGCTCCGGGTCATACGCCGCGTGGACGACGCCCATGCCCCCGGAGCCGATGCGCTCGAGCACCACGTAGCGCCCGAGCAGCGCCCCGCGCTCGATCCACGAGCGCGCGGAGGTGGGCGTCGCGGGCGTCGAGGACGGAGGGCTTGCCTCCTCGTCCCGCGAACGCGCGGCCTCCGCCAGGAGTGCTCGACAGGAGGCGCAGGAATCAAGATGCTGCTCCACCTCATGCGTCGCTTCGACGTCCAGCTCACCCAGTGCGAAGGCGAAGAGTCGTCGTGTCTCGATGCATTCCATGACCGTGGCGAAGATAACCGACGTGGGCGGTCAAGACGATGAGTGGCTCCGAGCATGATGAGGACCTGGCCTTCGCGCGCGCCTGTGCGCGGCAGGACGCCAGCGCCCTGACCGAGTTCGAGTCGCGCTTCATCCCGTCGCTCCGCAAGGCGCTGCTGCACCGGGGGCTGGAAGTCACGGTGGCGGATGAGGCGCTCCAGTTACTGCGCGTGAAGCTCTTCCTTCCCAGCGGAGAGCGCGCGCCGCGCATCGCCGACTACGAGGGGCAGGGCTCGTTGCTGGCGTGGCTCCGCGTGGCCGCCCTGCGCACCGCGCTCAACCTGATGCGGGAGCGGAAGATTTCGCTCGACCTGGATGACTCCAAGCTCGCGGAGACGAGCGTTCAAGACGTGGACATGGACCGGCGCTTCATCCAGGAGCGCTACCGCGAGGACTTCACGGTGGCGTTCCAGGAGGCGCTCGGCGCGCTGGAGCCTCGGGGGCGGATGCTGCTGCGGCTGCACCTGGTGGAGGGCATGGGCACGGCGCAGATTGCCCGCGCGTACCAGGTGGACCGCTCCACGGTGAAGCGGTGGCTGGCGCAGTTCCGCGAGCGGCTGCGGCAGGACGTGCGCGAGCGGCTCGCGGCCCGGCTGGGCGAGAACTCCGAGGGGCTCACCAGTTTGCTGCGGGTGCTCCAGAGTCAGCTGGACCTGAGCATCCGCTCGGTGATGCGCGACGCGACGCCGTCTTGAGCGCTGGCGCGCCCGGATTCTTGGGGAAAAGCGAGGCGCGAATGCGCCACTTCGCGCCGGGGCGTGTCGAGAGGGTGATGTGCCCCGATACCGCGCTTGCTTCCCCACACCCCCTGCGCGGACCCGGGGACGGCTGACCGCTCCTGGTCGGGAATTCGAGGGGAGCGTGGAGAAGGTCCGCGGGGGGCCTCTCCACGCTCCTTGTTCGAGCGTGCGCTCAGGCCTTCGTCGTTGCGAGCGCCTGTCGGATGGCGACCACCAGGGGGCAGTCGTCCTTCTCCAGGTCGAAGGGCTTGCGAGGGAAGAGGGGAGGCTGCGCCATGAAGCGGGGGCGGGTGCCCCGGTGCGGCTGCGCGGCGTGGGCGATGAACGGATGGCAGAGGTAGACGGTCCCCGCGTCGCCCGTGGCCAGCGCCTCCGGTCGTGACGCCGTCTGCTCCATCCGCTGCGCCAGCTCCATGAACGAAAGACCCGCATCGCCCATGGGGGCCAGCATCCGCGCGACGTCGTGATGTGAGCCGACACGGAGTCGCGTGGGAGCGTCGCTCTCTCCGACATCGGAGAACAAGAAGAGCATCAGGAGTGCGCGCCCCTGGGTGGAGACGTTGCTGCGCCACTCGAAGAAGGAGTCGGTGCCGCCCGGTGGAGGGAAGCTGACGTCGACGTGCCAGCCGTCGTCACCGGGGTTCTCGGTGCTGGGGAAGCGGACCGGGAAGGAGCCCAGGCTCATCCTCGGCCACCATCGCTCGAAGCCGACGAGCTGGTCGTACGCGGCCTTCAGCCTGGGGGTGTTCGCGGCCCTCCGGAAGACGTCCTGCGTGTACTCGCCGAGCCGGACCACGGGGCGGGTCCAGCTCGAAGGGTCGTCGGGTGAACAGCCGGTGTCCTTCCAGAGGAGGGCGCGCGCCTCGGCGGCGACCTCCTTCGGGAAGGCGTCATCGAGCCGGACGAAGCCCTGCTCGATGAACTGTTGAAGCTGGGACGCACTCAGGACCGGGGAGGATTCAGGGGGCATGGGGCGCGGGGACGAAGGGACGCGCTGATCCTGACAGGTCCCGCGCGGGGACGTCAGGGCTGTCCCACGACCTGGAGCATCTGGATGAGATTGCCGCAGGTGTCCTCGAACGTGGCGATGATGGCGGGCCCGAACTGGGTGGGCGCCTTGGTGAACACCACGCCGCGTGCCTTCAGTCGCTCATATTCCTCGTGGATGTTCGTCGACGTGAAGGCCGTGGCGGGGATGCCATCCGCGAAGATGGCCTTCTGGTACGCCGTCGCCGCCGGGTGCCCGTTGGGCTCCAGCAGCAGCTCCGTGCCGTTCGGGTCGTCCGGCGACACCACCGTCAGCCAGCGCGCTCCGCCCGCGGGCACGTCCACCTTCGTCACGAAGCCCAGCTTCTCCGTGTAGAACTTCTGGGCCTTGGCCTGGTCGTCGACGAACACGCTATTCATCGAGATGCGCATCGGTTCCTCCAAGAGGGGACAACGTCGTCGACGCGGTCCTCCCGCGTGACGTTCAACCATTTCGTTGAGAATAGCGATGGAGATGGGACAGTCAACCATCTGGTTGTGAGTGCGGCTCGGGCGTGAAGTGGGTCAGCTTCCGGACTCCCTGGCGCGGGCGCGGACCTCGGCGGCGAACAGCTCGGCGGCGGGGGCTCGGGGCGCACCCTTGCGCCAGAGGAGGGCGGCCAGCTCGGAGCGCGGCGCCGGGGACAGCCGCTTGACGACCAGCCGCTCCACGTCGGCGAGACGTGGCTCGGGCAGCACCGTGACGGCGAGCCCCGCGCGGACGATGGCGAGCACCGTGCCCACGGCGTTGGACTCGAGCGCGATGCGCGGGGACAGCCGCAGCGTGGCGAAGTACGCGTCCACGCGCGAGCGCACCCGCAGGCCCGGGGAGAGCAGGGCGAAGGGCTCGTCCGTGAGCTGCTTCACGCCCACCGTCTCCGCGCCCGCCAGCACATGGCCTCGCGCGACGACGAGCGCGAGCCGGCTGTCGAACACCGGCTCCGTGTCCAGGTCCGGTGCGCGCGCCGGCGCGTAGCCCAGCCCCACGTCCAGCTTTCCGTCCGACAGGCGCCGCTCCATCCTGCGCACCACGAGCTCCTCCGCGCTGAGCGCGAGGCCGGGGTGCCGGCGCAGGACGGCGGCGAGCGCTGGGACGACCAGGCCTCGCATGCTGGGGGGATAGCCCACGCGCAGCGCGCCCGTGGCCAGGCCTCGCAGCGCGCCCACCGCCATCCGTCCCGCGTCCACGTCCTCCAGCGCGCGCGACGCGTAGCTGCGGAACAGCTCTCCGGCCTGCGTCAGGCGCACGCCCGCGCGGGAGCGCTCGAAGAGGGGCGTCTGTAGCTCCTCCTCCAGCTGGCGGATCTGCTGGGACAGCGTGGGCTGCGAGACGTGGACCCGCCGCGCGGCCCGGCCGAAGTGCAGCGTGTCCGCCACGGCGGTGAAGTAGCGCAAGTGTCGGAGCTCCATGGGGCCATCATAGATGGTGCCTATTAAAGCGATGTGAACAAACGAATATACGAATCGAGCCCGGTCCGTAGAACTTCGGTGTCACCGGAAGGAAGGACCGCGAGATGAAGGCATCGGACCTGTTCGTCAAAGCGCTGGAGGCCGAGGGCGTGCGCTACGTCTTCGGGCTGCCCGGCGAGGAGAATCTGGACCTCTTGGAGTCGATGCGCGGCTCCAGCCTGAAGCTGGTGCTGACCCGCCACGAGCAGGCGGCCGGCTTCATGGCGGCGACGTGGGGGCGGCTGACCGGCAAGGCGGGCGTCACCCTGGCGACGCTGGGGCCGGGCGCCACCAACCTCGTCACGCCCGCCGCGTACGCGCAGCTGGGCGCCATGCCCATGGTGATGCTCACCGGGCAGAAGCCCATCAAGGCGAGCAAGCAGGGCCACTTCCAGATTGTCGACGTGGTGGGGATGATGCGCCCGCTCACCAAGCTGACGCGCACGCTCGTCTCCGCGGAGCACGTCCCGTCCGCCGTGCGCGAGGCCTTCCGCCGCGCGGAGGAGGAGCGCCCCGGCGCCACCCATCTGGAACTGCCCGAGGACGTCGCGCGCGAGGCCACCGAGGCGCCGTTGCTCGCGCCCAGCGCGTGGCGCAGGCCCGTGGCGGACGAGGGCTCCATCGCGCGGGCGGTGGAGACGATTGCCTCCGCGCGCCGGCCGCTGCTGATGGTGGGCGCGGGCGCGAACCGGAAGCTCACCTCGGAGATGCTGCGCGTCCTGGTGGACCGGGTGGGGATTCCCTTCTCGAGCACGCAGATGGGCAAGGGCGTCGTCGATGAGTCCCACCCGCTGTGGATGGGCACCGCCGCGCTGTCGGACGGAGACTTCGTCCACCGCGCCATCGAGATGTCCGACTGCATCATCAACGTGGGACACGACGTCATCGAGAAGCCGCCGTTCGTGATGCGCGACAGCAGCCGCGCCGTCGTCCACCTGAACTTCTCCTCGGCGGAGGTGGACCCGGTCTACTTCCCGAAGCTGGAGGTGACGGGGGACATCGCCAACGCCGTGTGGCGCATCGCGGAGGGGCTGGGACAGCGTGGGGCGAGCTGGGACTTCGCGCCGTTCGAGAAGGCCCGGGCGGGGCTGGAGGCGCAGCTGGCGCGAGGCGCGGCGGATGACCGCTTCCCCATCTACCCCGCGCGGCTGGTGGCGGAGGTGCGCCGCGCGCTGCCGGATGACGGCATCGTGTGCCTGGACAACGGCATGTACAAGCTGTGGTTCGCCCGGTACTACCGCACGCGGCGGCCCAACACGCTCCTGTTGGACAACGCGCTCGCGACGATGGGGGCGGGGCTGCCCTCCGCGATTGCGGCGAAGCTGGTGCATCCGCGCCGCAAGGTGGTGGCGGTCTGCGGTGACGGTGGGTTCATGATGAACTCGCAGGAGCTGGAGACGGCGGTGCGGCTGGGGCTGGACCTGACGGTGGTCGTCGTGCGTGACGACGGCTACGGGATGATTCGCTGGAAGCAGGGGGAGATGGGTCTGCCGGATTTCGGCATGGCGTTGGGCAACCCCGACTTCGTCCGCTACGCGGAGGCGTACGGCGCCAGGGGGCATCGACCCACGAGCGCGTCGGAGTTCGGCGCGACCCTGTCACGTTGCCTGGAGTCGGGCGGCGTGCATGTCATCGACCTGCCCATCGACTACTCGGACAACACCCGCGCGCTCGGCGTCGGGGAGAAGGAAGGCGAGGTGCTCCATGTTGGCTGAACGCTATCCGTACTACGTGGCCAACCGGCCGCGCTGGCCGAACACGGACCTGCCCGTGGTGGACAAATACTCGGGCGAGGTGGTGACGCGCGTCGCGCTCTCGGACGCGGCCGCGGTGGAGGAGGCCATCGCCGCCGCGGTGCGCGCGGCGGGGCCGATGCGGCGGCTGCCCGCGCATGCCCGACAGGCGGTGCTGGAGCACTGCGTGCGTCGCTTCCAGGCGCGCGCGGAGGAGCTGGCCCGGGTCCTCTGCATCGAGGCGGGCAAGCCCCTGCGTGACGCGCGCGGCGAGGTGACGCGGCTCATCGAGACGTTCAAGGCCGCCGCCGAGGAGGCGGTGCGAGGAGGCGGCGAGGTGCTGAACCTGGAGGTGTCCGCGCGGGCCGAGGGTTATCGGGGCTTCACGCGTCGGGTGCCGGTGGGGCCGGT
This sequence comes from Myxococcus sp. XM-1-1-1, assembly GCF_020037095.1. NCBI lineage: Bacteria > Pseudomonadati > Myxococcota > Myxococcia > Myxococcales > Myxococcaceae > Myxococcus > Myxococcus sp. XM-1-1-1. Next base: position 192,973 of record NZ_JAIQDH010000018.1, on the reverse strand, counting down.
GTCGCTCATCACGCCATTCAACTTCCCGCTCAACCTGGTAGCGCACAAGGTCGCCCCCGCGATTGCCGCGGGCTGCCCGTTCATCCTGAAGCCGTCGGACCGCACGCCGGTGAGCGCGATGATTCTGGCGGAGGTGCTCGCGGAGACGGACCTGCCCGAGGGCGCGTTCTCCGTCGTCACGCCGACGCTGCAGGACATCGGTCCGCTCATCGAGGACGAGCGGCTGAAGCTCCTGTCGTTCACGGGCTCGGAGAAGGTGGGCTGGGAGCTCAAGGCGCGCGCGGGGCGCAAGAAGGTGGTGCTGGAGCTGGGCGGCAACGCGGCGTGCGTGGTGGACCGCGAGCCGGGCGCGCCGCTGGAGGCGGTGGCGGACCGCGTGGCGCTCGGGGCGTTCTTCCAGTCGGGGCAGAGCTGCATCTCGGTGCAGCGGGTGCTGGTGCATGCGTCGCACTACGACGCATTCAAGGCGCTCATCGTCGCGCGGGCGCGGGCGCTGCGCTCGGGGAACCCTCGGGACGAGGCGACGACGCTGGGGCCGATGATCGACGAGCCGGCGGCGAAGCGGCTCGAGGGGTGGATCCAGGACGCGGTGGAGCGGGGCGCCCGGGTGCTGACGGGCGGTGGACGCAAGGGGGCGCTGCTGGAGGCCACGGTGCTGGAGGGGGTGCCCGAGGACGCGCCGCTGAGCGCGGAGGAGGCGTTCGGTCCGGTGGTGCTCTTGCAGCCCTTCACGTCCTTCACGGAGGCGATGGCCCAGGTCAACGCGGGGCGGTACGGGCTCCAGGCAGGGCTCTTCACCAACGACCTCTCACGCGCGATGCACGCCTGGGACGAGCTGGAGGTGGGCGGCGTGGTGGTGGGGGACGTGCCGAGCTTCCGCGTGGACACCATGCCCTACGGCGGCGTGAAGGGCTCCGGCCTGGGGCGCGAGGGCGTGAAGTACGCCATCGAGGACATGACCGAGCTGCGGTTGCTGGTGCTGCGCCAGCGCGCGCCCCAGGAGGATTGAGGCGCGGCGCGAGCGTGGCCAAGATGCCCGGATGGACCAGGACGAGCGCGACTTCATCGAGCGCATCAAGAAGGAGGATCCCTCCCGGGGGCTCCGCGTGCGCGTGAGCGACTCGGAGGAGTACCGAATCACGGCGCTCGGCCGCGGCGAGATGGGCTTCTACCAGCAGAACGACAGGGCCCTGCTGTTCGAGTTCAGCGCCGGCTTCGCCTTCATCGTCAAGAAGTCCATCCGGCGCTGGGACGACGGCAAGAAGGTCACCGACGCGGAGCGCGAGGTCATCATCCAGCGCATCGCCGACTACCTGAAGGCCGGCGGCGCGCAGCACGTCAAAATCATCGAGTAGCCCGGGCATCACGGAGCAACGATGGTTCGACAGCGCGCGGAGGTCGCTGTACGCCAGGGGGCCTCGCTCCCCAGGAGGTCCTCCCATGGTCCGCACGCTGCTCGTCCTCGTCCTGCTTGCACTGTCCACCCCCGCCTCCGCCGCGAGCGCGGAGGAGAAGGCCGTGCTCGACGCGCTGCACGCCGGCTGCGCGGCCTTCGAGAAGGGGGACGTCGCCTTCCTCGAGGGCTTCCTCGCCGACGGCTTCACGCTGCTCGACTCCTCCGGCAACCTCACGGACCGCGCCGCGACGCTCGCCGAGGTGCGCACCCGGGAGCCTCGCTACGAGGTGTTCCGCAACCACGACATGAAGGTCCGCCTGTACGGAGACACCGCCGTGGTGATTGGCATCACCTCCGTCAAGGGCGTCGCGGGCGGCTCCTCCTTCGCGGCGGACCTGCGCTTCACCGACACCCTCATCAAGCGCGAGGGCCGGTGGCGCATCGTCGCGAGCCACGTCTCGCGACTGCCCGGGCCCGCGCCGGCCGCGAAGACCGGCGCGAAGTGACCCCGCGTCAGCGGATGATGGCGTAACCGGCGTGCGCGTGGTCGCTCACGCCGTCCGTCTTCACCTGCGCGGCGTTGTGCGTGTCCAGCCCGCCCGACACCCAGACCTGGTCGAAGTTGTCGCCGTTGGCCTTCTTGCCGCCGACCACGCGGTGCAGCCCCGCGCCCTCGAGCGCCTTGCCCACGTTCTCGGTCGAGTCGTTGAAGTCACCCATCACCACCAGCTCGCGCGCCGGCGGCCCCTTGGCCTCCGCGCGCGCCACCTCCGCGAGGAACTGGAGCTGCTTCTCACGCAGCCCCGCGCCTTCCTTCCCCGCGGCCAGGTGCACGTTGATGATGCTCTTCTCCTGGCCATCCGGCCCCACCACGCGCGTCACCAGCGCCGTGCGCGGCTCGGAGGGACTGTTCTTCCTGAGCGCCTCGTTGCGCTCCCCCAGCGCCTTGCGCTCGGACTCCGTCAGCTTGCCGTCGCCCAGCGCCGCCAGGTCCTCCTTCGACGACACCGCGGGCCCTCCGGACTCCGCCGCCGGCAGCGTCACCGTGTACGCGTCCACCACCTTGTCCGGCGCCCCCACGTAGATGGCGTTGCCGTACGTCGCGTCCGCGCCCGTGTCGCCCTTGATGCTCCTGTCGTCCCCGGAGAACGACTCGCCCGTCACCAGCGTCCCCTCGGGCGTCTGGTACAGCGTCGTCCCATCCGCGCCCTGGCGGATCGCCGTGGCCGGCGCGTCCTCGTGCAGCCCCACCGTGGGCACCGTGCCCGACTTGAACGCCTCGAACGCCGGGTTCAGGTGCCGCGCGATGTCCAACGCCGTGTTCGCGTTCCCGCTGCGGTCCACGCCGATGTCCACCTCCTGGAACCCGGCGATGGTCGCGCCCGTCTCGCGGATGAGCTCCGCCTGCTCCTCCCGGTTCTTCGCCGTGCGGTACTCGGAGCCCGCGCCGTTGGCCAGGTTCAGCGTCAGCACCCCCGTGCCGTTCTGGATGTCCGGCAGCTCGTCCGCGTGCACCGGCTTCGAGTACCCGCTCGGCCCCTCGTTCGCTCCCCCAGACAAGTCCGGCCGCGTGGGGCTGGGGCCCGGTGACGGAGACGGCGTGAAGGAGTCCTTCGCCTGCGCCGAGCCCGACGCCGCGCCCGCGCCATCCTTGGGCCGCGCCTCGTTGGCCGTGGAGGGGGCGGGCGGCTGCTGAACGACGCTCCGGGCCCAACGGCCCGCGACATTCCAGATGCTCATCACCATCTCCTGCGCTCAGGAAGCACACGGCCCGGGCCGTGGTTCCGGGTGGACAGCGTGGGGCCCGAGTCTCCCTCAACCCGGTCATCCCGGAAAGCCGCGCCGGGTCCAGGGGAACCTCCCTCCAAAAAGGTCCTGGACCATCCCCGCTCGTACCGTTAGTAGGTTTGACCTCAAACATTAAGCCCGGGAGCACGGAGTCCACGCGAGAGGGAGGCGCGGGACCGGGGCTCGCCGTGCGCCCCGACTCGAAAGGTCCCAGACATGGTGCGTTCCATCCCCTTGCCCTGGCTCTCCGCCGCGACTCCCGAAGCACCCGTGGCGAGCGCCCCGCCGCCTCCGTTGCCCGTCCCGGTGCCCGAGGGCAGCGCGTGGGGCCTGGAGCTGTGGCAGTGGGCGGGGCTGGCGGTGCTGTTCGTGGGGGCGTGGCTGTTGGGGCGGGCCCTCGAGTGGCTGGTGCTCAGGTTGGTGGACCGGGCCACCGCCATGACGAAGTCGGGCTGGGATGACCAGCTGGCGACGTCCGCGCGAGGCCCCACGCGCTACGTGCTGTTCGCGGTGCTGGTGGCCTCGGGGCTGTGGGCGCTGAAGCTGCCGCCGGTGGCGAAGCACGGCGTGGAGCTGGTGACGCGCTCGGTGGGCCTGGTGGCGGTGGCGTGGTTCCTCTTGCGCTTCGTGAAGCTCGCCGCGGGCTTCGTCGAGCAGACGGTGGTGCGCGAGGAGAAGGGCGGCAACGTGGGCCGGGCCCGAGGCCTGCGCACGCAGCTGGCGGTGCTGCGGCGGGTCGTCGAGGTCGCCGTGGTGCTCATCGGCGCGTCGCTGATGCTGCTGCAGTTCGAGGCGGTGCGGAACGTGGGCGTGTCGCTGCTCGCCTCGGCGGGCATCGCCGGCCTGTTCATCGGCCTGGCGGCGCAGAAGTCCATCTCCACGCTGCTGGCCGGCATCCAGCTGTCCATCACCCAGCCCATCCGCATCGGCGACACCGTCATCGTGGAGAACGAGTGGGGGTGGGTGGAGGAGATCACCCTCACGTACGTGGTGGTGAAGGTGTGGGATTTGCGCCGGCTGGTGATTCCCATGGGCCACTTCCTGGAGAAGCCCTTCCAGAACTGGAGCAAGGTGTCTCCGGACATCATGGGCACCGCGGAGTTCTACGTGGACTTCCGCACGGACGTGCCCGCGGTCCGCGCCGAGCTGCGGCGCATCCTGGAGCAGGAGTCCAACGGGCTGTGGGACGGCAAGGTGGGCGGGCTGCAGGTGACGGACATGTCCGAGCGCACCATGAAGCTGCGCGCCCTGGTGAGCGCGGCGGACTCCGGCAAGGCGTTCGACCTGCGGTGCTTGGTGCGCGAGCGGCTGATGGCCTTCCTGCGCGAGCAGCCCTACGGCCTGCCAATGGTCCGCACCGAGGCCTGCCTCACCGAGCACGAGCCGTCCTCCCACAACGGCGCCCGGCCGGGCACGAATGTGGTGGCCGTGCTCCCCAGCGAGTGACTGGCCCGCACTCCACGGCCGTGCAGGTGGGCCCGTGGAGGCGCGGCTCCCATACGGGGCGTGTTTGTTGAGTGGTGAATAGTTCACCCTGCGTCTCCGGGGTGGGGTAGGTTGTCCGCAATCGCGGATTAAGCGGAAAGTGCGGTTCCGTCTCCCGAGGGCGCGCGCGGCAGCAGTGCGCGCGCCATGTGGAGTCCACACGCGGAGGCCGTGCGATGCGGCTGGCCGCGGTGATCCGCGACGCACCACCCACCCAGCAAGGAGCGCTGCCCATGAAGCGGTTGATTCCGTTTGCCCTGATGTTGCTGAGCCCTACCGCGTCGTTCGCGGGGGCCGAGGACCGGGAGCTGTGGATTTCGTTGGGCGCCGACGCCATGGAGCCCGTGGCGGAGGCGTTCGCGAAGGAAGGCTGGAAGCTGCCGCCGCCGTCGCTGACGAAGAAGGAGGTGTCGGTGATTGCGGTGCGCGAGTCGCAGCTGGAGCGCATCGCGCATGTCATGCACGAGAAGTTCAACCGGTGTGCGGGCTTCGTCACGTTCGAGACCCGGGACGAGGCGGAGAAGTCGCTGGTGCCCGAGCCGCTGGCGGCCACGCAGGAGCTGGTGACGTACACCATCGACAACGCCACCGCCGTCAACTGCATGATTGGCCGGCTGACCGAGCCCGGCGTGCGCTCCACCATCACCACGCTGTCGGGGTACACCACGCGCTACTACACGCACACGACGGGCGTGAACGCGGCGAACGCGCTGCGCACCCTCTGGGCGAACATCGCCGCGTCGCGCAGCGACATCACCGCGTCGCTGTTCACCCACGCGGCGTGGGCGCAGCCCTCCGTGGTCCTCACCATCCCTGGCTCCACGCTGGCCAGCGAGGTGGTGGTGGTGGGCGGCCACCTGGACTCCATCTCCTCGGGCTCCACGGCGCCTGGCGCGGATGACAACGCCTCCGGCATCGCGTCCTTCACGGAGGTCATCCGCGCCGCGGTGTCCTGCAACTACCGTCCGCTGCGCACGGTGAAGTTCATCGGCTACGCGGCCGAAGAGGTCGGCCTGCGCGGCTCGAAGGAGATCGCTGCCTGGCACAAGAACAACGGCATCAACGTGGTGGGCGTGCTCCAACTGGACATGACCAACTACAAGCGCGCCGGCAACACCCATGACGTGGGCGTGGTCACGGACTACACCAACGCCGCGCAGAACACGTTCCTGCGCAACATCATCACCACCTACGGCGGTGGCATCGTCCAGCGCGACACCACGTGTGGCTACGCGTGCTCGGACCACGCGTCGTGGACGAACCAGGGCTTCGCCGCCTCCATCCCGCACGAGTCCACGGTCAGCTCGGGCAACCCCTACATCCACACGGTCAACGACACGATTGCCCAGTCGGGTAACAACGCCAACCACGCCCTGAAGTTCTCGCGCATCGCCGCGGGCTTCGTGGGTGAGCTGGCCAAGGGCGTGACGAACTAGGCCGTCCGTCCTCCGCCGCGCCGGCTGTCCCGGGGCGCGGCGGAGGGCGTCGAATCGTCGTCCCCGTCGGCAGGGGGCACTGTAGGCTCGCGCGCGCAGCTTGGACCGCGCAGTGCGAGGACCCATGGCCTACTCGTCGGAGATCAGCCGCACCCAGCCCGCTTGCATCCTGCTGCTCATCGACCAGTCGGGGTCGATGGACGACCCCTTCGGGGGGCAGGGCGGCACGCGCAAGAAGGCCGAGGGTGTGGCGGACGTCACCAACCGCCTGTTGCAGAACCTGGTGGTGCGGTGCGCCCGCGAGGAGGGCATCCGGGACTACTTCCACCTGGGCGTGCTCGGGTATGGCGAGAAGGTCGCCCCGGCCTTCTCCGGCGCGCTCGCGGGGCGGGGGCTGGTGCCCATCAGCGAGGTGGGGCATGCGCCCGCGAGGCTGGAAGAGCGCACGCGCGAGCGCGAGGACGGGATGGGGGGCCTGGTGCGCGAGAAGGTCCGCTTCCCCATCTGGGTCGAGCCGCACGCGCACGGTCCCACGCCCATGTGCGAGGTGCTCCTCCGGGCCCGCGAGCTGGTGACGGCCTGGAGGCGCGAGCACCCGGAGAGCTTCCCGCCCATCGTGGTGAACATCTCCGACGGCGAGCCCACGGACGGCGACCCGACGGAGGCCGCGGCGGCGCTCCGCTCGGTGCAGGGCGCGGACGGCGCGGTGCTGCTGCTCAACGTGCACCTGTCCTCGAACCCGGCCGTGCCCATCCAGTTCCCCGACTCGGAGACGAACCTGCCGGACGCGCACGCGCGCAGGCTCTTCGCGCTCTCCAGCCCGCTCACCCAGGGCATGCTCGCCGCGGCCAGGGACGAGGGCCACGCGGTGCGCGAGGGCGCGCGCGGCTTCGTCTTCAACGCGGACATCCTCTCGCTCATCAAGTTCCTGAACATCGGGACGCGGCCGAGCAACCTGCGTTGAGCATGCGAATCGGGCTCGAGGTGATGGGTGTCCAGAAGGACGGCAACGCGCCCTCGGAGAACGAGGACGCCGCGGCGCCCGAGCACGCCTGTGTCATCGAAGAGGACACGCTGCACGTGGCCGTCGCGGACGGGGCGACGGAGAGCCTCTTCTCCGGTCTGTGGGCGCGGCTGCTCGCGCGTGAGTACGCCCAGGGCCCGCTGCGGGCGCCCCCGGACCTGCTCCAGGCGTTGCCAGGACTGCAGCGTCGCTGGCTCGTGGAGGTCGAGGGGCGCAAGCTGCCCTGGTACGCCGAGGAGAAGCTCCGCGAGGGGGCCTTCGCCACGCTGCTGGGCGTGAGCCTCGCGGGGACGCCGGCGCGAGGGGACGGCGTCGTGGGCACATGGTCCGCGCTGGCCGTGGGGGACTCCTGCCTGTTCCAGGTGCGCGACGAGCAGCTGGTGCGGAGCTTCCCCCTGGAGCTCGCGTCGTCGTTCGGCTCGCGTCCCTTCCTGGTGTCCACGCACGGCGCGCAGAACGCGCGCGTCGTCGAGCAGGCGCGCGGGGCGACGGGCGAGGTGCGCGCGGGTGACATGCTGCTCCTGATGACGGATGCGCTGGCCCACTGGTTCCTGGGGGAGCATGAGCGGGGAGCGCGGCCCTGGCTGGCGTTGCCCGCCCGGGCTTCATTCGAGTCGTTCGTGGCGGGCCTGCGCGCAGCGCGGAGCATCCGCAATGACGACACCACGCTGATGCGCCTGTCGGTGGGGGCGTGACGTCATGGCCCTGCCTTCCGACAGCGACTATCAAGCCGCCCTCCAGCATCCGGGACAGGCCTTCTCCGACGCTCGGCTGAAGGCGGGCGTCGTCGAGCAGGGGACGGGGGCGATGGCGGGGCTGCCCCGGCCTCGCGCGGGCAACTTCGCCACCACGTACAAGGTGACCTGCGGCGACCAGGTCTACGCCGTGCGCTGCTTCACGCGCCCGTATCCCCGGGACCAGGAGTCGCGCTACCTCGAGATCCGGCGGCATCTGGAGCAGCGCTGGCTGCCATCGTCCGTGGGGGTCTGGTTCCAGCCTCGTGGCATCCACGTCCGTGGCCGTTGGCTGCCCATCGTCATGATGGAGTGGGTGCAGGGCGAGTCCCTGGAGCGCTACGTCGGCCGACACCTGCATGAGCCGCTGACGTTGTTCAGGCTCGCCGCGGAGTGGCTGGGGCTGCTGTCGGCCCTGCGTGACGCCGGCATCGCGCACGGCGATTTGCAGCACGGCAATGTGCTCGTCACGGAGCGGGGGCTGCGGCTCATCGATTACGACGGCATGTGCGTACCCGCGCTGGTCGGGCGCACGGGCCACGAGACGGGTCACCCGAACTACCAGCACCCCGGCCGCGACGCGGCGTTCTTCGACCTGCGGCTGGACCACTTCTCGGGCTGGGTGGTGTGGCTGTCGCTCGTGGCGCTCGCGCACGAGCCGTCGCTCTGGGAGCGCTTCCAGGGCGGGGATGACTGTCTGCTGTTGCGCCGCAGGGACTTCGTCGAGCCGGAGCGCTCCCCGCTGCTCCAGGCGCTGCGGACCTCGCCCCACGCGCGGGTGCGCGAGTACGTGGCCCCCATGTTGTCGCGACTGCTGGCGATGCGCGCCGACGCGGTGCCCGAGGTGTCGCTGGACGTGTCGCCGCCCAGGGCGGGCGAGGCGTCGCCGACGATGGCCTGGCTGCGCGAGCTGTCGCGGTTCCTTCCCCTCGACAAGCCCGTGGTGCGGGAGTTCTCCCGCGAGGGCTCGCTGGAGCGCGGCATGGTCGGCGGGCTGCTGGTCACCGCGGCGCTGGGCCTGGTGCCCGCCGTGGTGTTCTCGCCGTGGTGGCTGCTGGGCGCGGGGTTCGTCGGGAGCGTGGGGGCGGTGCGCAGTCGAGCGCTGTACCTGCGCGACGCACTGGCGCGCGAGCGCCTCGCGTGGGAACGCCAGCGGACCGAGGCGGCCACGGCGCGAGTCCGGTTGGAGGAGCAGCTGCGTCGGCTGACCCAGTCCCGTCCCGCCGTCCTGCGCGAGTCCCAGGCCGCGCGCTCCCCATTGCTCACGGAGCAGGACGCCCTGCACGCGTGGATGGAGGACGTGCGTCGACGCAACCTGGACGTGGACAGCTCCGAGCTGGAGCGCATCGAGGGACGGCGGGCGCAGGTGGAGCGCGAGGAGCTCAACGCTCGCAAGGACCTGGAGGTCGAACGTCGACGCTGGGAGGACGACGCGGAGCTTCAACAATCGCTCTCAGCCCGCGCGCGCGACGAGGCGCTGCTGCGTTTCAAGCAGCGCCTGGCTGCGCTCGAGGCCCGGTTCGACGAGCGCCGCGCCGCGCTGGAGGCGGAGGAGGACACCGCGGCGGCCCAGGCTCGGACCTCTGGCGTCCTCTCCAGGGCCTTCCGTGAGGCCATGTCCCGGGCCGCCGCGCTCATCGAGCTGCTGCGGACGCAGGTGAGTCCGCTCACCGAGGTGGACCGCGCGCTCGCTCAGACGCGACATGACCTCGTCGTCGAGGGCTCGCGTGAGCTCGTCGCCGAATGTGCGCTCGCCGCTTACGGCTCCAGCCAGTTCTCCCATTTCCTCGGCTGGCTCTTTCAGGAGACTCCCGACAAACCGTGAAAAGTTGTATTGAGCAGGTCCATGACGACTCGCTCGAGCATCTTCACTGCGGCCGTGGGATGGGCAGTCCTCGTCGTGGGGGGCGGGTGCTCGGAGCTCATCGGCGCTGGCAGCGGCTCCATCTGGGTGGATGGCTCCAGCGCGGGCCCCGAGCGCATCATGTTCCAGGGCCTGGGCGGCTCGCTGGTGATGAACAACATCATCCTCGGAGCCCGGACGGGGACGCGCTTCAACGTCACCTTCTCCAACAACATCGTCGCGGGCGCGCCGACGACGCACGCGGGCAATGGCAACAACACGGCGTGCCTGGACCTGCTCGCGAGGGCGAACCTGGTGTCCACGCAGCTGTCTGCGGCGGGCTTCAGGGACGCGGCGGCGAAGGACTTCCACCTGCTGGCCTCCTCGGCCGCGGTGGACAAGGGCGTGACGCTCACCGGCGTGGTGGACTTCGACTACGACGGCGCCCAGCGCCTGCCTCCCTATGACTACGGCGCGTACGTGGCGGCCGCGGGGATTCCGCTCGTCACGCCGCAGCCCCAGGTGGAGCGCTGATGTTTCGGGTGGGAGCGTTGGTGCTGGGGCTGCTCGCGGTGGGGACCGCTCAGGCGACGGATGCGGGCCCCGCGCGTGCCTCGCTCCAGTCCGTCGTGGACTCGCTGGCGGCGGAGGCGGCGAGCCTGTCGCCGGGCTCGGACATCGCGTTGGCGGTGCGGGACTCGAGGACGGGGGAGTACGCCGGGTTCTCGGACACGGTGCCGCACATCTCCGCGAGCTCGGCCAAGGTGTTCTGGGTGGCCGCGGCGCTGAAGAAGGCCGAGGAGAAGAAGGTGGCCCCGCTGGCGGAGAAGGTCTTCCGCACCTCGGACAACGAGGCCTCGGGCGCGGTCATCGACCTGGTGGGTGGGCCGGACGCCATCAACGACTATCTGCGCTCGCTCGAGGTGAAGAACACCGCGCTGACGAAGTGGAACTACGGCAAGCCGCGCTGGGCCACCAACTCCCCGAAGGTGATGGGGAACGACAACTACCTCTGCGCGGCGGACGCGGTGGCCTTCCTCCATCGCCTGGCGGCGGGCGAGCTGCTGAAGCCCCGGCCGACGTCGCGCCTGTTGAAGTGGATGGAGCTGACGCCTCGCGAGGGCTGCGGTGGGTGGCTGGGCACGCGCCTGCCGGCGAAGGCCCGCGCGAGCTTGCGGCACAAGGCGGGGTGGCTGCCTCCGGGGTGCTGCTCGGACGACGCGCGCTACAACGTGCTCAACGAGGTGGGCGTGGTGCGGCTGCCGGACGGCGGGCACTACACGGTGGCCATCCTGGTGGCGCGCGGGCCGGACTGGCCACGTCAGGCGTTCTTCGTCGAGCGCGCGTCATGTGTGCTCTACCGCACGCTGTCGGGGGAGGCATCGCTCGACTGCGGAGAGGCGCTGGCGAAGCGGGGCGGCCCCGCGCCGGTGGTCATCGAGGACGGGGGGACACCTCCCGACTACGACTGCTGACGACGGCGCGCCCCTGGGGCGTCGAGCCACGGTAGATTGCGGCCTGGACCCTCGCGGGAGGACGTCATGGGCTTCGGGTGCTGCCACTACCAGGAGGTGGGGGAGGGATGTGACTCCGCCTTCACCATGGAGTCCTCGCGCGTCACCTTCGGACGGGGCTGCCTGTCGGAGGTGGGGGACAGGGCGAGGGCGCTCGGGATGCGGCGCGTGGCGCTCTTCACCGACGCGGGGGTGGCCAGGCTGCCCATCTTCGGCACCGTGGTGGAGTCGCTGCGCGCGGCGGGGCTGGAGTTTGGCGTCTTCAAGGACGTGAGCATCGAGCCCACGGACCAGTCCTTCCTGGAGGCAATCCGCTTCGCCGCGGACCTGCGTCCGGATGGCTATGTCTCCCTGGGCGGTGGCTCCGTCATCGACACGTGCAAGGCGGCGAACCTCTTCGCCACCTGGCCGTCCGACTTCCTGACGTACGTGAATGCGCCGGTGGGCGAGGGCCGGCCGGTGCCCGGGCCGCTCAAGCCCCACATCGCGTGTCCCACCACGTCCGGCACGGGCAGCGAGGTGACGGGCATCACCATCTTCGATTTGCGCTCGCTGGGCGCGAAGACGGGCATCGCGTCGAACGCGCTGCGGCCCACCGAGGCGCTGGTGGACCCGGACTGCACCGCCACGCTGCCGGGCGAGGTCGTGGCGGCCAGTGGACTGGATGTCCTGTCCCACGCGCTGGAGAGCTATACGGCCCGGGCCTATGTGCGCCGGCCCGCGCCCGCGCGTCCGACGCTGCGGCCGATGAGTCAGGGGGCGAATCCCTGGAGTGATCTGGGCTGTCGTGAGGCGCTGCGGTTGATGGGGCTGTATCTGGAGCGGGGTGTGGCGGACGCGACGGACCACGAGGCTCGAGAGCAGTTGATGTGGGCGGCGACGCTGGCGGGCATCGCGTTCGGCAACGCGGGCGTGCATGCGCCGCACGGCATGGCGTACGCGGTGGCGGGGCGGGTGCGGGACTTCCGTCCCTCGGGTTATCCCCAGGAGGAGCCGCTGGTGCCACACGGCATGGCGGTCATCCTCAACGCGCCGGCGGTGTTCCGCTACACGGCGGCCGAGAGCCCGGAGCGTCATCTGGAGGCGGCCACGTGGCTGGGCGCGGACGCGCGGGGCGCGGGGCCTGGGGACGCGGGCGAGGTGCTGGCGGACAAGCTCATCCGCATCATGCGCGCGGTGGGGATGCCGAACGGGCTTCGAGGGGTGGGGTACACGCAGGAGGACGTATCGGCGCTCGCGTCGGGGGCGCTGCCCCAGCAGCGCCTGCTCCAGAACGCGCCCCGAGAGATGACGCGGCCGGTGCTGGAAGGGCTCTTCCAGCAGGCCCTGGGGTACTGGTCGCCGTGATGAGAGGGATTGTGCCGTGAGTGACGTCGAGACCGCCGAGCGCTACACCTACTTCCTGCCCATCACCACGCGGTGGATGGACAATGACGTCTACGGTCACATCAACAACGTCACGTACTACAGCTACTTCGACACCGTGGCGAACCACTACCTCATCCACGAGGGGGGGCTGGACATCCACGCGAGCCCCATCATCGGGTTGGTGGTGGAGTCGAAGTGCCAGTACCGCGCGCCGCTTGCGTATCCGGACCGCCTCCGGGCGGGGCTGCGGGTGGACAAGCTGGGCACGCGCTCGGTGACGTATGGGATTGGCATCTTCAAGGAGGGCGAGGCGGAGGCCGCGGCCCACGGCCACTTCGTCCATGTGTTCGTGGACCGACAGACGCGCAAGTCCACGGCGATTCCCGAGCGATTGAGAGAAGCGCTTTCGCGGTTGGTAGCGCCCGCCTAGGGAGGTGTCATGGCGTCCCTGTCCCTGTCAGGTCCTGCTCTCGTGCTCATCCTGCCGCTCGCGGCGCTGTGGTTCGCGTTCGTGATGTGGGGCTTGTCGTGGATGAGTGGCTGGCGTGGGCTGGCGCGGGACTTCGCGACGGACACCGAGGACCGGCCCGAGTCGATGCGGTGGTTGCGCTCGGCCCGGTTGGGGTGGACCTCGTATAACAATTGTCTCCGGATGGGAGGCGACGCGCGAGGGCTCTACCTGTGTCCCATCCTGCCGCTACGGCTCTCCCATTCCCCGCTGCGCATCCCCTGGTCGGAGATTCGTGCGTGGGAGCGCAAGCAGTTCCTGTTCTGGTGGACCGACACGCTCCTCCTCGGCCCGACGCACCTTCGGCTGACGGTTCCCTCGTCCGCGATGGAGTCGCTCACTCCCTACCTGGAGGACGGCCGCGATGGACGCGTTCAGACTCGTCTTCGATGAGCAGCGGGAGCTGGTGGGGGAGGTGCCCCCGGTGTCGTGCGGGCTGTGCGCCGCGCCGGCGAAGGGGCGGCTGCTCGAGGAGGGCGCGCTGGCGGGGAGCTTCGGGTGGGAGTGTGGCTGTGGCGCGCTGGGGATTCATGCGCCGCTGTATGATCTGGATGAGCTGTACGACGAGCTGCTGGCCGCGTGGGGGCTGGGGGTGGACCTGCCGGAGGCGGAGCCGCTGACGCCGGTGGGCGCCTCGGGGTTCCTCTTCGCGACGTATGTCGATGGGCCGAAGCTGCTCCAGCAGCTCTTCAATCGGGCCAGGGCGGAGGGGGCACAGGTGGCGGCCACCGAGGTGCAGGTCGTCATCGAGACCCCCGGCTCCGCGGGGTTGGAGCTGACCTGGGATGTGCTCTGGGCGCGTGCTCCGCGCCGGGGCGAGTGAGGAGGGATTCAGATGCTGGAGTCACGAGACATGCTCCTGCTGGCGACGGGGGCCTTACCGGGCTGGCTGTTTCCTCCGTTGTTCGTGCTGGGCCTCGTGGGCATCTCGTTCTTCGCGTCGGTCAAGGGTGGCTGGTCCGGGCTCGCGAAGCGCTACCGGACGAGCGCGCCCCGGCCGGACCTGTTCATGAAGATGTCGACCGGGCGGATGGGCTGGACGCACTACAACCGCTGCCTGACGGTGGGCGCGAGTGAAGCGGGGCTCTATCTCGCGATGATGCCCAGCTTCACACCGTTCCATCCGCCGCTGCTCATCCCCTGGTCTGAAATCAAGGAGCGGCGGCGTGAGACCTCCCAGTTCCAGCGCGTCGAGACACTCGTCATCGGGCCCGACCGGACCGTGGTCCGAATCGAGGCCCTGGTGATGGATGGACTCGGCCGATACCTGCCGCGCCTGGAGCCTGGGCTTCAACGGTTTCCGTCTCGAGGCGAGTGAGGTCGCTAGGATGTCCGTCAGGCTGACCCGATACTTCCGGCTCCCCGACGCCGTGCAGCCAGGCACCTGGTCCTTGGGCGCCCCGCTGGATGGACAGGGCCAGGAGCAGGAAGACCCGACGGTTCTTGTCGAGGGCCGGTCCGTCCAGTCCCCTGAGCGCATGAGGCTTGGAGCCACCTGGTCGCTGCCGTCGTCGACCAGGTGGTGGAGCGCGCTCACTCTGGCTTTGGGTCAGGCGGAGAGGTTCTCCGTCGCCCGCGCCGCGTGCACGGGCGGCCTGCGCACGGACCAGGGGCGGGCGTGCTCCAACTGGCCCGCGAGCCGGAACAGGGTGGCCTCCTCCGCGAAGCGGCCGACGAACTGCACGCCGATGGGCAGGCCCTGCGCGTTCCAGTGCAGGGGCACGGACATGGCCGGCTGTCCCGTCACGTTGAAGAGCGGCGTGAAGGGAATCAGCGTGAAGACGTGCCGGTACCACTCGCCCGCGCCCATGGGCTTGTTCGAGTCCAGCACGCCGAGCGGGTAGGGCGGCACGGCCACGGTGGGCGTCAGCAGCGCGTCGTGGTCCACGAAGAACGCGCCCACCACGCGGCTCACCTGGTTGAAGACCGCGAACGCCGCCTGCAGGTCCAGCGCGCGCAGACGCCGTCCGTGCTCCACGGCGGCCCACGTCGTGGCCTCCAGTGTGTCCGGCCCCAGCGTGCGCCCCAGCGCTCCGCCGAGCATCTCCGCCAGCGCCGCGTTGCTCGCGCACCACACCGACACCATGGCCTCCACCAGGACCGCGTCGTCGTAGACGGGCGCGGCCTCCACGATGTCGTGCCCCAGCGACGCGCACAGCTTCGCCGCGTCCTCCACCGCCGCCACGTTGTCCGGGTGCACCGGCACGCCCGACGCCGCCTTGCGTGAAATCGCGATGCGCAGCTTCCCCGGCTCCCGACGCACCTCCTCCAGGAACGGCCGCTCCGGCGGCGGCGCGTAGTACGGGTCACCCGGCGCCGCGCCCTGCGTGGCATCCAGCATCGCCGCGCTGTCGCGCACCGAGCGGGTAATGACATGCTCGATGCCCAGGCCGTTGACCGCGTCGCCTCCGTCCGGACCCACCGAGACGCGCCCGCGCGTGGGCTTCAAGCCGAACACACCGCACAGCGAGGCCGGGATGCGCAGCGAGCCGCCGCCATCGTTGCCGTGCGCCACCGGGACGATGCCCGACGCCACCGCCGCCGCCGAGCCGCCGCTCGAGCCACCCGGGCTGCGCGACAGGTCCCACGGGTTGCGCGTGGGGCCGTACGTCACCGGCTCCGTGGTCGCGTTGTTGCCGAACTCCGGCGTGTTCGTCCGCCCCATCAGCACCAGGCCCGAGCGGCGATAGCGCTCCATCAACACCGTGTCATGCGGGAGCACCAGGCCACGCGCCAGCCGGCTGCCCAGCTCCGTGGGGATTCCCGCGGCGTGCACCACCAGGTCCTTGATGAGGAAGGGCACCCCACGGAAGGGCCCATCGGCCACCCCCCGCTTCAAGGCCTCGCGCGCGTCGGCTTCCCGGACGTCGATGACCGCGTTCAGCTTCGGATTGACGCGGGCGATGGCCTCCAGCGCCGCGCGCAGCAGCTCGTCGGGGCTGACTTCCTTCTGACGCACCAGCTCCGCCAGCCCCAGCGCGTCGTATCGCGTGTAGTCGTCCAGGTGCATGAGTCCTCGTGGCGCACCGGCCGACGGGACGCGGCCCAGGTGCGGCGCGAGAGGATACCGCTACACCTCTCGCCGCTGCTCGCGCGCGCCGCGCCGGGTCGCCACCGCACCACCACGCGAAGCCGATGACGCAAGGCGGCGACAACTGTCACCGAATGTTTCAAGCAGCACGGACGCGGCTCGAAATGCGCGTTGAGCGAGGAGTATCCTCACCACCGCGGCCGCGGAGCCATCCGCCCGCATCCCGAGAAGGAATCCCCCGCTTATGTTCATGTCCCCGCGTCATCGACGCCAGGGTGTCCTGGCCCTTCTTCCCTTGAGCCTGTGTCTGGGGCTCGCCTGCGGTCCCGTGCAGGAGGAGGCGCCGTCCGAAGCGCCCGCGACCGAGTCCGAATCCCAGCCGCTGACGGCCCCGGGCTTCGCGGAGCTGCACCACCACATGTTCGCGGAGGAGGCCTTCGGCGGTGGCTGGTTCCATGGCAGCCACACCGGCTCGCTGACGAGCTGTGACGGCGGCCTTCCGGAGAGCGACCACGCCCGCGTGCGCATGGACTTGAGCAACCTGCTCAACCTGTGCCCGAACTCGGGAGGCATCAACCTGGGCGGCAACCCGCTGCTCGCGGCGCTCTTCGGCCTGGGCGGCGCGGTGGGCTCGGAGTTCATCGGCAAGATTGAGGGCACCGAGGGCGACACCGGCATCCACCTGGGCCGCATGTCCGTCAACACCCAGTGGCCGCGCTGGGACACCATCGCCCATCAGCAGTCGTGGGAGGGGTGGCTGCGGCAGGCGCACCAGGGCGGCATGTCGCTGGTGATGGTGTCGCTGGTCAGCAACGAGTTCCTCTGCAAGGTGTTGCCGTACCAGAACATCTCGCGGCCGTGCGACGAGATGGTGGACGTGGAGCTCCAGCTCCAGATGGCGCGTGACTTCGACGCGCGCAACGACTGGGTGGAGATCGCCCTGACGCCCTCGCACGCGCGCAACATCATCGCCTCCGGCAAGCTCGCCATGGTGCTCTCCATCGAGACGAGCAAGCTGTTCGGCACCAAGGACTGGCGCACGGAGCTGGACCGCTTCTATTCGTTGGGTGTGCGCTCGCTCCAGCCGGTGCACCAGCTGGACAACCGCTTCGGCGGCGCGGCGCTGCACAACGCCATCTTCCAGGCCGCGCAGTTCCTGGAGACGTGCCACGTGGACACCGACTGCGGCGTGACGACCGACACGATGACGCTCGGCTTCGACGTGTACCGCGACGCGGCGGGCAACTGCCGCAACACCAAGGGCCTCACCGCGGACGGCAAGGCGCTGGTGCAGGCGATGATGAGCCGCGGGATGCTCATCGACGTGGCGCACCTGTCGGAGAAGGGCCTGCAGGACGCCTTCGCCCTGGCGCAGGCGAACACGTACTACCCGCTGGTCATCTCCCACGGCCACTTCCGCGAGGTGATGAACCCGAAGCTGGCGGACGACGAGAAGACCACGCCCGCGTGGGTGGTGCGCTACCTGCGCCAGACGGGCGGCATCTTCGGCCTGCGCACGGCGCATGACGAGACGCGCACGTACTCGCGCTCGGGCGTGGCCAACAACTGCCACGGCTCCACGCGCTCCTTGGCGCAGGCGGTCGAGTTCGGCCGCCAGGGCCTCAAGGTGCCCATGGCCTTCGGCGCGGACCTGAACGGCTTCATCCAGCAGACCCGTCCGCGCTTCGGCAACAACGGCGCGTGCTCGGCCACGTTCCAGGCGGAGGCGGACGCGCACCTGCGGCAGCAGAACGTCGCCGGCCCCACGCGCCTGGGCACGGGCTTCGACGAGTACGGCCTCGCGCACGTGGGCTACCTGCCGGACCTGCTCAAGGATTTGGGCCGCGTGGGCGCGAACACCGCGGGCCTGTCGGGCTCGGCGGAGACGTTCCTGAAGACGTGGGAGCGCGCCGTGAACCCGCGCACGGGCATGGCGGACGCGGCGGCGGACATCGACACCAGCGGCGTGGCCACCTACGTGGACAAGGCCACCCGCGAGACGCAGTACCCGCTCTTGTGCGGCGTGCGCTACGCGCCGGACTCCAAGGCCGTGGGCGAGTCCTGCCGCTTCAAGGAGGAGTGCATCAGCGACGCGTGCACCGCGTCCGGCTGCAACAGCTCCGGCACCTGCATCTGCGACGAGGAGGCCGACTGCGCGTCGACGCAGTACTGTGGTTGGGGTCTCAACAGCGGCAAGTGCCAGCCGAAGAAGGCCCGAGGGGCCACCTGCCTGTACGGGAAGGAGTGCTTGTCGGGTAGCTGCCGCTGGACGCTGACCTGCGGCTGAGCCGGGGGGCCGGGGTGCGCATCGCCGTTGCGCGGCGCACCCCGGGGGCGTAGGGAGTTCCCATCCCCTATGTCCGCCACCGTCCAACTGCTCGAAGCCGTCCGGAAGGAAGCCCGCCCCGGTATCTGGTCCAACGGAGTGAACCTCTCCCGCGCCGGGGCGGTGGTCCTCCAGTCGAAGACGGAGAGCGAGCTGGAGCTGAGGGTGCGCTCGTCGGGGCGCCCGGTTCCCTTCACGGTGACGCTCTATCCGGCCGACGAGGCCTGGGAGTGTGACTGCCCCAGCCGCGTGGACCCGTGCGAGCACGTGGTGGCCGCGGCCCTGTCGCTCCAGCAGGCGGAGAAGACGGACGCGCCCATGGAGACGGCGGCCACCCGCTGGTCGCGCGTGGTGTACCACTTCGCGCGCACGGGCGACGGCCTCCAGCTCAAGCGCACGCTGGCCCACGCGGACGGACGCGAGGAGGCGCTCGACGGCAGCCTCGCCTCGTACATGGCGAAGCCGGCGCAGGCCGCGCAGCTCCAGGTGGAGCAGGCCGACCTGCTGGCCGACCGCATCCTCGAGCAGCGCCGCACGCGCGGCGCCCTGGCCCCCGAGACGCTGGAGGCGCTGCTCAAGGTCCTGGTGCAGGCGCGCAACGTGCTGCTCGATGGCCGCCCCGTGGCCATCCCCGACGAGGTCGTCGTGCCCCGGGCGCTGGTGGAGGAGCGTGGCGGGCAGTTGGTGGTGACGGTGGCGAGGGACTCCCGCGTGACGGAGGTGGTGAGCCCCGGCGTCGCGCTGGTGGGGGACGCGCTGGCGCGGCTGGGCGAGACGGGCATGACGGGCCCGTGGCTCAACAACCTGCCCATCGTCCGGACCTACGGCGCGGAGCAGCTCGGCGAGCTGACCTCCAAGGTGCTGCCGGAGCTGGGGCGTCGCATGGCCGTGGACGTGCGCACGAAGCGGGTGCCGTCCATCGACCGCGAGCTCAAGCCGCGCATCCTGCTGGAGCTGCACCAGCTGGAGTCCGGGCTGTCGGTGCTGCCGACGCTGGTCTACGGCGCGCCGCCGGCGGTGCGCATCGACAACGGCCGCATGGTGTACCTGCGCGGCGCGGTGCCGCTGCGCGACGAGGCCGTGGAGCAGCGCCTGGTGCACGAGCTGCGCGAGGAGCTGAACCTGGTGCCGGGCCGTCGGGTGACGGTGCAGGGGCCGGAGATGGTGCGCTGGGCGGACAAGCTGCGGCGGTGGGGCGGGGACCTCGCCGGTGACGGCGCGTCGGTGGTGAGCCCGGACGTGCGGCTCAAGCCCTCGTTGTCCGTGGAGGGTGCCACCAACGCGCTCGGCGTGCCGGAGGTGCGCTTCACGCTCGACTTCCAGGTGGAGGGGGGCAAGGGCGGCGAGACGCGCTCGGTGGACGCGGCCGCGGTGGTGCGCGCGTGGCAGGAGGGGCTGGGCCTGGTGCCGCTGGTGGGCGGGGGCTGGGCGCCCTTGCCTCGCGCCTGGCTGGAGAAGAACGGCCAGCGCGTGGCGGACCTCCTGGCCGCGCGTCAGTCGGATGGCCGCGTGTCCAACCACGCGCTGCCGCAGCTGTCGCAGCTGTGCGAGACGCTGGAGCAGCCGCCTCCGCCGGGCCTGGACAAGCTGGCGCCGCTCGTCGAGGGCTTCGAGAAGCTGCCGCCGCCGGTGTTGCCGGAGGAACTCAACGCGTCGCTGCGCCACTACCAGCAGACGGGCGTGAGCTGGCTGGGCTTCCTCAAGAGCGCGGGCCTGGGCGGCATCCTCGCGGACGACATGGGCCTGGGAAAGACGCTCCAGACCATCTGCGTCCTGGGAAAGGGCTCGCTCGTCGTGTGCCCCACCAGCGTGCTGCCCAACTGGGCGGCGGAGCTCAAGCGCTTCCGTCCCTCGCTGAAGGTCTGCGTCTACCACGGCCCCGGCCGCGCGCTGGACGCGGCGGCGGACGTGACGCTCACCACGTATTCCATCCTGCGCCTGGACGCGGCGGTGCTGGGCGCGCAGGACTGGGCCATGGTGGTGCTGGACGAGGCGCAGGCCATCAAGAACCCGGAGAGCCAGGTGGCGCGCGCCGCCTTCGGCATCAAGTCCGGCTTCCGGCTGGCGCTCAGCGGCACGCCGCTGGAGAACCGCCTGGACGAGCTGTGGAGCCTGATGCACTTCACCAACCCGGGCCTGCTCGGAGGACGGCGGCAGTTCGAGGAGAAGCTCGCGCGCCCCATCTCCGAGGGCAACGCGGGCGCCGCGAGCGAGCTGCGCCGCCGCATCCGTCCCTTCGTGCTGCGCCGCCTCAAGCGCGACGTGGCGCCGGAGCTGCCGCCGCGCATCGAGTCGGTGATGCACGTGTCGCTGGATGAGCGCGAGCGCTCCATCTACGACGCGGTGATGGCGGCCACGCGCGCGGAGGTGGTGGCCCTGCTCAACGAGGGCGGCAGCGTGCTCAAGGCGCTGGAGGCGCTCCTGCGCCTGCGTCAGGCCGCGTGCCACCCGGCGCTGGTGCCCGGGCAGAAGGCCACCTCGTCGTCGAAGGTGGACACGCTGGTGGAGGCGCTCGACACGGCGGTGTCGGAGGGCCACAAGGCGCTGGTGTTCTCGCAGTGGACGTCGCTGCTGGACCTCATCGAGCCGGCGCTCAAGCGCGCGGGCATCGGCTTCGACCGGCTGGACGGCAGCACGGCGAACCGGGGCGAGGTGACGGCGCGCTTCCAGGCGGACGACGGCCCGCCGGTGCTCCTGATGTCGCTGAAGGCGGGCGGCACGGGCTTGAACCTGACGGCGGCCGACCACGTGTTCCTGGTGGACCCGTGGTGGAACCCGGCCGCGGAGGCGCAGGCGGCGGACCGCGCGCATCGCATCGGCCAGGAGCGGCCCGTGAACGTCTACCGGCTGGTGTCGCAGGGCACCGTCGAGGAGCGCATCCTCGGGCTGCAGGACAAGAAGCGCGCGCTGATGGAGGCCGCGCTGAGCGAGGCCGGCGGCGCGGCGGCCATCACCCGTGAAGACCTGCTGGAGCTGTTCTCGTGAAGCGGTTGCTCGGACTCACCCTGGGGTTCTTCCTGATGCTGTCCATGGATGCCGAAGCCAAGAAGCAGGACGCGGCCACCACGCTGCGCACCATCCTCGAGCGCGACTGGCAATACCAACTGGAGCGCAGCCCGACGTACGCGTCCGTCGCCGGAGACCGGCGCTGGAACACGCGCTGGGATGACCTGAGCCTCACCGCGCTCCAGGCGGACAACACGCACTCGCGCCAGGTGCTCGAGCAGCTGAAGAAGGTGGACCGCGCGAAGCTGTCCGAGGAGGACCAGCTCAACCTGGACCTGTTCCGCAAGGAGCACGAGACGTGGCTGGAGGAGTTCCGCTTCGGCTGGCACCTGCTGCCCGTCAACCAGGTGGGCGGCATCCCCGAGGGCATCCGCCAGCCTCCGGGCGTGCAGACGGCCTACCAGCTCGCGGACACGCTGCGCTTCGACACGGTGAAGGACTACGAGGACTGGGTGGCCCGGCTGGAGGGCTTTCGGACCTACGTGGAGCAGGTGACGGCGCTGATGCGCGAGGGGGTGCGCCAGAAGAAGGTGCACCCGCGTGTCATCCTCCAGCGCGTGCCGCCGCAGATCGAGCGGCAACTGGTGGAGGACCCGACGAAGAGCGGCTTCTACACGCCCTTCCTGCGCTTCCCCGCGAAGCTGTCCGCCCAGGACCAGCAGCGCCTGGCGGCGGCGGGGCAGAAGGCGGTGCGCGAGGGCGTGGTGCCCGCGCTGCGTGCCTTCCACCGCTTCCTCGTCGAGGAGTACCTGCCCGGCGCGCCCGAGGCGGTGGGCATCTGGCAGTTCCCCGACGGCCAGGCCGCGTACGGCTTCTTCGCGCGCCGGTTCACCACCACGTCGCTGACGCCCGAGGAGATCCACGCGCTCGGGTTGTCGGAGGTGAAGCGCATCCGGGCGGAGATGGACGCCATCATGAAGCGCACGGGCTTCAAGGGCACGCTGCCGGAGTTCTTCCAGTTCCTGCGCACGGACCCGCGCTTCTACTCGCGCACCGGTGAAGAGCTGTTGATGCGCTACCGGAGCCTGGCCAAGCAGATCGACCCGCTGCTGGTGCGGCTGTTCAAGACGCTGCCCCGGCAGCCGTACGCGGTGGAGCCCACGCCGGAGGCCATGGCGCCGGACGTGACGACGGGCTTCTATTACGCGGGCTCCTCGGACGGCTCGCGCCCTGGCACGTACCTGGTGAACCTGTACCGTCCGGAGACGCGGCCGCACTGGGAGATGGTGCCCCTCACGCTGCACGAGGCCGTGCCGGGACATCACCTGCAGACGTCCCTGGCCACCGAGCAGACGGCGCTGCCGGACTTCCGCCGCTTTGGCTACTACGTGGCGTACGGCGAGGGCTGGGCGTTGTACTGCGAGACGCTCGGCGACGAGATGGGCCTGTACGAGAACCCGTACGACAAGTTCGGCCAGCTCTCGTACGACATGTGGCGCGCGGTGCGGCTGGTGGTGGACACGGGCATGCACGCGAAGCAGTGGACGCGTCAGCAGGCGCTCGACTACTTCATGGAGAACGCGCCCCGCCAGGCGTTGGACATCACCAACGAGGTGGACCGCTACATCGCCTGGCCGGGACAGGCGCTGGCGTACAAAGTGGGGCAGCTCAAGATTCGCGAGCTGCGCACCCGCGCCGAGGCCTCGCTGGGTGAGCGCTTCGACGTGCGCGAGTTCCACGACGTGGTGCTGCTGAGCGGCTCGCTGCCGCTCGACGTGCTCGAGCGCAAGGTGGACGCGTGGGTGGCCCGCCAGAAGGCCCTCGCGAAGTAGGGGAGCGCGGACTACTTGCCGCGCCCCACGGTGACGCGCACCAGGTGCTTGATGGCCCGGTGCGCGCGCTGGCCTCCGGCGGACTTGATGAGCCGGTCATTCAGGTCATCCACCAGTCGGTGGCGCAGGGGCGGCTCGGTGGTGAGCAGGGCCTCGTAGCTGGCGCGCAGCTCCTCCTCGCGCCTCGTGGAGCACTCGAGCTCGAACTCCTTCGACGCGAGCAGCTCGCGCACGCCGTGCAGCTCTCCCCTGAGCGCCGTGCCCTCCGCGTCCCGGTGGGCGAGCTGCTGCTCCAGCTCCCGCACCCGCGCCTCACCCGCCTCGCAGCGCGCGAGCAGGGCGTGGTGGCGCGCCTGGAGCTCCTCGAGCGCGCCGCGTGTCGCGTGGGTCTCCTCGGCGCGCAGCTGCTTCTCCTGCCGCAGCTCGGCGCGGACCTCCTCCAGCCACGTCGCCGCGCGCGACACCCAGTTCACGTTGGCCACCGGCTGCGCGAGGCTCGCCTCCAGCCGTGACAGCCACTCGCGCCGGAGCCTCCGCTGCTCCTCGATGTATGCGCCGCCGCGCTCCACCGACGATGGCAGGCCGCCCTCGAGGAAGTCCTTCAGCGACGTCTCCGACTCGGCCAGCCCCGCCTTCTTCTGGCGGTAGTACTCGTTGAAGGCGAACAGGTGGCTGGGCACCCCGGACACCTTGCCCAGCAGCGTCACATGGTACGAGGACGCGACGAGCGCCTCGCACTCGCGGATGCGCTCCACCGCCTGGGACAGGCGTCCCTGGAAGAGCAGCCCCACCAGGTCCACCACGTCCGCCTGCGGGAAGTGCTCCGTGAAGGCCGTCTTGCGCATGGCCGCGAGGCTGTCCTCCACCACGGGGCGCTCGTCGATATACGCATTGAGCACCACCGGCGCCGCGGCCTCACCGAAGTGCGAGCGCAGCGCCTGCAACTGCTCGTTCATCGTCGCGGCGGGAGGCGGCAGCGAGTCCGGGTCCACGCCGGGGTCCGTATACGCGTAGGTGGAGAGGTTCATGTGCAGCGCGAAGCGACCGGGCACCTTCGGCCGGGGCTCCTGACGCGAGGCCTCCCCGGCCGCGCGGTCCAGCTCCTCGAGCGCGTCATCCCCGGACAGGAGCGCCGGGGCGCCATGCTCCACCAGCGCCTGGACGGACTCGGGGTCCCGACACCCGAGCAGCAGCGGCTGCCACTGGTGCGCGTGCGCGGCCAGCCGGCTCGCGAACTCGGGACCGACCTGCAGCCCCGACAGCACGTAGTGCCCCGGCAGCCAGGCGTGCAGCAGCGACTCCACGAGCGCCAGCATCCCGTCGCCCCAGCGGCCATTGAAGTAGCCGCCGCCATAGACGTGCAGCCGGGCCGCGCCCCTCAGGCGCGTGGGCGACACGGGCTCCAGGCCCAGCTCCCGGGCCTTGGTGGACGCGGTGTCTCCGCTGTCCGCGGAGAAGAAGACGAAGTCCTCCGTCCCGAGCACCACGGGGAGCTGACGCAGGTACTGCGCGTCCTGCACCCGCCCCAGCTCGTGGATGGAGACGACCGCCGACTCCTTGCGCCCCAGGTGCCAGCGCACGGCGCCCTGCAGCATGAGGATGTCCCCGAAGTTCCAGTATCCATTGAATCCTCCGGCCAGGAGGACCTTGGACATCTCGGGGGCATAGAGCTTCTTCAGGGTGGTGGAAGTCGCGAAGAACGAGAAGCGCATTCCCGTTCCTTAATCACGGACGTGACAATGTCGTCACTCGATACTTGCATGACAAAGAATGACTGTGGCCCGGGCGACGGCGGGTGGGTCTCCGAGTGGCCGCCTGGAGCCCATGCGAGCCGCCGCCCGAGTCCGGTCAGGGCTTCGCCGTCTTGCGGGTCGCCGGCGCGGGCGCGGCGGGCTTGAGCCGTCCGTACTTCTTCATCGCCTTGACCAGGCCGTCGTGCGGCAGGCCGAAGACGCGGATGTTGTCCGCCCCGGTCATGGTGTCGGAGGCCAGCATGGAGTTGAGGATGGCCTCCTGCGTGGCCTGGACGGTGGCCGCGAAGAGGGGGTTGAGGCGATCATTTCCGAGCACCGCCACGTTGGCGACGTGTGCCTGGGTCGGCGGCTTCAGGTGCTGGGTGGAGAAGGCGAGGAAGATGTCGCCCGAGTAGTTCTCACCCAGGCCGCCCATCTTGGCGATGCCCAGCGGCACGCGGCGGGCGAGCCGGTTGAGCTGGTGGGGCAGGAGCGGCGCGTCCGTGGCGACGATGACGATGATGGAGCCCGCGCCCTCGAAGGGGTTGGGTGCCTTGGACGGGGCGCCCGTCGCGTCGCAGGACGGCACCGCCTGCATCATGGGGCTGCCGGGCTTCTGGGAGCCGAGGTAGCACGGCCGCTGGTCCGGGAGCTCCTCTCCCACGGGCACGCCCTCGACGGAGAAGAGGCGGCGCGAGCCGTAGTTGCATTGCACCAGCACCCCGAGCGTGTAGCCGCCGGCGGACTCGGGCAGCTTGCGCGACGCGGTGCCGATGCCGCCCTTGAAGTTGTGGCACACCATGCCCGTGCCGCCGCCCACGGAGCCCTCCGGGACGGGGCCGGTGCGCGCCGTCTCGAGCGCCTGGTGCGCGTGCTCGGGCTTGACGTGGAAGCCATACACGTCGTGCAGCATGCCGTCCCACGTCTCCGCGACGACGGGCAGGCCCAGGTCCCACGCGAGGTCCTTCTTCACCGCCCAGGTGATGACGGCCTCGCGCACGGCGCTGATGTCGTTGGTGTTGGTGATCATCACCGGGCCGTTGAGCTCACCGGACTCCTGAATCCAGTGCGTGCCGGTCATCTCGCCGTTGCCGTTGAGGGCGTAGGTGGAGGCGAAGACGGGCTCGCCCACGTTGGCCTTGCCTCGGGGCAGCACGGCGGTGACGCCGGTGCGCACGGGGCCCTTGCCCGCTTCGATGCGGCCCTGGCCGGAGATGAGCGTGGTGTGGCCCACCTCCACGCCCGGCACGTCGGTGATGGCGTTGAGGGGGCCTGATTGCCCCCCGAAGGTGATGCCCAGGTCCCTGGCTCGAGGCCTGGGGCGCTCGGCCTGGGCGGCGCCGAGCGTGGGAGTCAGCAGCAGCGACAGCAGCACGGAAGAGGAGAGCAGGGTGCGCATGCACCGCTTCCTACTCCTCCGCGCGGTGGTCGTGTAGCGCGGGGATGAGGGCGCCCGCGTCATTCCGGGCGCCCTCGCACCGCGTCAGAACGCGGTGCCGTCCGCGCGCAGGCCCGGCGACGAGGTGAGGCCCGTGGGGGACACGATGTTGTGCGGCTTGAACAACGAAGCGCGCGGAGGGTGTTTCCACCGTAGCGCGAGTGCCTGTCATGGGGGAGGTGTGCGCCCTCGGGGAGCGTCAGGTCCCCTCTGGACCTGGCGTCTGCGGCCTCGAAACCGGCCCCCCCGAGCTCGGTTCCCAGACCAGGAAAAAGCCATGTCAGAACGCGAGTTGACCCATCTCGAGGTGCCGTGTTTCGTCGATTTCTCGGAGGCCCTGGCGGGCCGGGAGGTGGTGGCGCAGGGAGTTGGGCCCGACCTCGACCTGTGGCTCGTGGCACTGGACGGGAAGCGCGACGACCGGATGTCCTTCACGCCGGGAGGTGCCTCGTTCGCCAAGTCCCACGCGGACGCTCCGCAGTCCTACGAGGTCCTGCGCTATCCCTCCCCGGACGCCGAGCCCGAGTCCATCCTCCTTCCACCCGAGCGCCTCAACTTCCACTTCGTCCAACCCCTGCCCGATGGAGACCTGCTGCTGGCGGGGGCCCGGTGCGCCTACGTGGACAAGGACGCTCACGCCCGCAATGCCATCGTCTACTCGCGACAAGGCGTGGCCCGGCGCGAACTGACGCTCGGTGATGGCATCCAGGACATCCAGACCACGAGCGATGGCCGGCTGTGGGTGAGCTACTTCGACGAAGGTGTGCTCGGCAACCGGGGTTGGGGTCAGGGTGACATCGACAGCGAGCCCATCGGCCGCAGCGGGCTGGTGCAATTCGATGCGATGGGGCGGCGCTTGAGTGAGTTCGACCCGCGCGCCGCCGGGACGGACATCATCATCGACTGCTATGCGCTCAACGTCGCGTCGGACGACGAGACCTGGCTGTACTTCTACACGGACTTCCCGCTGGTGCGGCTGCGCGACGGCGCGAAGCCGGTGACCTGGAAGACACCCGTCGCGGGAGCGAGCGCGATGGCGGTGGGCTCTACGCACGTGTTGTTCGGCGGCTCGTATTCGGCGCGCTCCCAGTTCGAGCTGTACGTGCTGCACGGTCGCCGCGAGAAGACGTTGGCCTCCGCGGGGACCTTCGTCTTCGTGGACCCGGACGGCGAGCGCTGGCAGCCCACGTGGATGCGCGGGCGTGGGCCCTGGTTGTATGGCGGCGAAGGCACTCGCGCGTTTCGCATCGACCTCGACACCCTCGTGGCCTCGGCCCGGGTCTGGCACTGAATGCTCCTGACACTCTCGACGACCCACTCTCCCGCGACGGACCTGGGCTACCTGCTGCACAAGAGCCCGCACAAGCCCCAGTCGTTCGACGTGTCGTTCGGCACGGCGCACGTCTTCTACCCGGAGGCGACCGAGCAGCGCTGCACGGCCGCGCTCCTGTTGGAGGTGGACCCGGTGGCGCTGGTGCGCGAGCGCAAGGGCCCCTCCGGCGACGGCGGCGCGCTGGAGCAGTACGTCAATGACCGCCCCTACGTGGCCTCGTCGTTCCTGAGCGTGGCGCTCTCGCGCGTCTTCGGCGCGGCCCTCTCCGGCCGCAGCCGCGAGCGGCCCGAGCTGGCGTCCCGGGCGCTGCCGCTCACCGCGCGGCTGTCCGTGCTGCCGTGTCGTGGAGGCGAGCCCTTCCTGCGGCGCCTCTTCGAGCCGCTCGGCTACACCGTGACAGCCACCCGCCATGTGCTCGACGAGACGGTGCCGGAGTGGGGGCCCAGCCGCTACTTCACGGTGACGCTCCAGGGGGACAAGCCGCTGTCGGACCTGCTCAGCCACCTGTACGTGCTGGTGCCGGTGCTGGACGACGACAAGCACTACTGGGTGACGGAGGATGAGATCGACAAGCTCCTGCGCCACGGCGAGGGCTGGCTCGCGTCGCATCCGGAGCGGGAGGTCATCACGCGGCGCTACCTGCGCCACCAGCGCAGCCTCGCGCGCGAGGCGATGTCGCGTCTGCTGGAGGGCGAGGACACCGGTGTGACGGACGCGGTCGAGACGGCCCGCGACGAGGCCGAGGCCACGCTGGAGCGGCGGGTCAGCCTGGACGAGCAGCGGCGGGAGGCCGTGCTGACGGCGCTCGTCGAGCAGGGCGCGGCGTCGGTGGTGGACGTGGGTTGCGGCGAGGGCAAGCTCCTGCGGGCCTTGCTCCAGGAGCGTCGCTTCACGCGCATCACCGGCATGGACGTGTCCACGCGGGCGCTGGAGGTCGCCGCCGAGCGGCTGAAGCTGGAGCGGCTCCCCGACCTCCAACGTCAGCGCATCCAGCTGCTGCAAGGCTCGCTGCTGTACCGGGACGCGCGGCTCTCGGGCCATGACGCCGCGACGGTGGTGGAGGTCATCGAGCACCTGGAGCCGTCCCGGCTGGCCGCGTTCGAGCGGGTGCTGTTCGAGTGGGCGCGTCCGGGCGTCGTGGTGCTGACGACGCCCAACGCGGAGTACAACGTGCGCTTCGAGGGCCTGGCCCCGGGCGCGTTCCGGCACAAGGACCACCGCTTCGAGTGGACGCGGGCGCAGTTCGAGTCCTGGGCGCGGCGGCAGGCGGAGCGCTTCGGCTACGGCGTGCGCTTCGTGCCCGTCGGGACGCTGGATGCGGAGGTCGGCGCGCCGACCCAGATGGCGGTGTTCACACGATGAAAATCTCCCTTCCCGAGCTGTCCCTGGTCCTGCTTGTCGGCCCCTCTGGCGCCGGCAAGTCCACCTTCGCGCGCAAGCACTTCCTCCCGACGGAGGTCCTCTCGTCCGACACCTGTCGCGGCTTCGTGTCCGATGACGAGAACGACCAGGACGCGACGCGCGACGCGTTCGACGTGCTGCGCTTCATCGCGGCGAAGCGGCTGGCGCGCGGCCGGCTGACGGTCATCGACGCGACCAACACCCAGCCCGAGGCGCGCAAGCCGCTGGTGGCCCTGGCGCGCGAGTACCACGTGCTGCCGGTGGTCATCGTCCTGGACGTGCCCGAGGCGACCTGCCACGCGCGCAACGCGCTGAGGCCCAACCGCCAGTTCGGACTCCGGGTGGTGCGCCACCAGCTCCAGCAACTGCGCCAGTCCCTGCGCGGCCTGGAGCGCGAGGGCTTCCGCCACGTCCACATCCTCAAGCCCGAGCAGATCGAGGACCTGGTCATCGAGCGTCAGCCGCTGTGGAACAACCGCAAGCAGGAGACGGGGCCCTTCGACATCATCGGCGACATCCACGGGTGTCTGGACGAGCTGGTGCTGCTGCTGACGAAGCTGGGCTACGTCGTCACGCCCCGACCGGTGGGGGACCCCGGTTTCGACGTGCGCCCGCCCGAGGGCCGCAAGGTGGTGTTCCTGGGCGACCTGGTGGACCGGGGGCCGGGAGTCGTCGGGGTGCTGCGGCTGGTGATGGGGATGGTGGAGGCGGGCACGGCGCTCTGCGTGCCGGGCAACCACGAAACCAAGCTGATGCGGAAGCTGCGGGGCGGTGACGTCAAGCTGTCCCACGGCCTCGCGGAGTCGATGGAGCAGCTCGAGCGCGAGCCCCCGGAGTTCCGCGCCCAGGTGGTGAAGTTCATCGACGGGTTGGTGTCCCACTACGTGCTGGACGGTGGAAGGCTCGTGGTCGCGCACGCGGGGCTCAAGGAGTCCATGCAGGGGCGCGGCTCGGGCAAGGTGCGCGACTTCGCGCTCTACGGCGAGACGACGGGGGAGACGGACGAGTACGGGCTGCCCGTCCGCCACGACTGGGCCTCCGAGTACCGGGGCAAGGCGATGGTGGTCTACGGCCACACGCCCGTGCCGGAGGCCGAGTGGCTCAACAACACGCTCTGCGTGGACACCGGCTGTGTCTACGGCGGGAAGCTGACGGCGCTGCGCTATCCGGAGCGGGAGCTGTGCTCCGTGCAGGCGGCGCGCGTGTACTGCGAGGCGCGCAGGCCGCCGGGCATCGGAGGCGCTCCCGCCGCGCTGACGGCGCAGCAGCAGGACGACGACGTGCTCGACGTGGCGGACGTGCTGGGCAAGCGCATCGTGACCACGGGGCTGATGCGCAACATCACCCTCCGCGAGGAGAACGCCGCGGCCGCGCTGGAGGTGATGAGCCGCTTCGCGGTGCACCCCAAGTGGCTCATCTACCTGCCGCCCACCATGTCGCCGTCGGAGACGAGCGCGCGCCCCGGGCTCCTGGAGCACCCGGAGGAGGCGTTCGCCTACTTCCAGCGCGAGGGCGTGCTGGAGGTGGTGTGCGAGGAGAAGCACATGGGCTCGCGCGCCGTCGTCGTGCTGTGCCGCGACGCGGACGTGGCCCGCCGGCGCTTCGGGCTCGACGGGGACGAGCGGGGCGCGTGCTACACGCGGACCGGGCGGCGGTTCTTCCAGGACGAGGCGCTGGAGGCGGCGTTCCTGGCGCGGCTGGGCGCGGCCTTCGACGCCTCCGGGTTCTGGGGGGAGCACCAGACGGACTGGGCCTGCCTGGACTGCGAACTGATGCCGTGGTCGCTGAAGGCGCGGGAGCTGGTGCGCGAACAGTACGCGGCGGTGGGCGCGGCGGCGCTGGCCTCGGTGGGCGCGGCCCGGGAGGCGGTGGCCCAGGCGGCGGCGCGGGGGCTGGACCTGTCGGCGCTGGTGAGCCGCTTCGAGCGCAAGGCGGACGGCGTGGGGCGCTATGTCGCGGCCTATCGGCGCTACTGCTGGCCGGTGGCCTCGCTGGAGGACGTGCGGCTCGCGCCGTTCCACCTGTTGGCGACGGAGGGCGCCGTGCACACGGACAAGGACCACGTGTGGCACATGGAGTCGCTGGCCAGGGTGTGCCGCGCGGATGCCGGGTGGCTGGTGGCCACGCCCTATCGCGTGGTGTCGCTGGCGGACGCGGAGGAGGTGGCGGCGGCGACGCGGTGGTGGGAGTCGCTGACGGCGAACGGCGGCGAGGGCATGGTGGTGAAGCCCCGGGCTTATGTGGCGCGTGGCAAGAAGGGCTACCTCCAGCCGGCCATCAAGTGCCGCGGGCCCGACTACCTGCGCATCATCTACGGCCCCGAGTACACCGCGCCCGAGCACCTGTCGCGCCTGCGCCAGCGGGGCGTGTCCACCAAGCGCTCGCTGGCCATGCGGGAGCTGTCACTGGGCCTGGAGGCGCTGGAGCGCTTCGTGCGCCGGGAGCCGCTGCGGCGCGTGCACGAGTGTGTCTTCGGCGTGCTCGCGCTGGAGAGTGAACCGGTGGACCCCCGGCTGTAGCCGAGGGCCCGCCCCGCTCCCCGAGTCAGTGAACGCCCGGCGGCTGCTGGGTGGAGGACTGCACGCGCGCGCGGCCCTGGGACGCGCCGCGCTCCGCGTAGTGGCCCATGCCCTCGAAGTCCACCGCGATGCAGGGCTCGTCGCCAATCACCCAGCCATCATGGCCCGGCGGGATGATGGCCACGTCTCCCGGGCCTGCTTCGAGCTCGGTGCCGTCATCCATCCGGATCACCATGCGCCCGCTGACGATGTAGCAGGCGTGCGCCACCTGGCAGGAGTCGGTTCCCGCCAGCGGCTTGACGTCCTGGGACCACTTCCAACCCGGCTCGAAGACGACCCTTCCCACCGTCGTGTCGTCGTCGAAGCGGAGGATCTCCGCGTGCCCGTGGTCGGCGAAAGGCCGACGCTCGTCGGGCGTGGAGAAGCGCTTGATGCTGAGCTCGCTCATGATGTTCCCCCCTGCGAGCCTGCGGAGGAGCGCCGGAGCGCCCCGGAACCCGTGGCCCGACTGTGATGTCTCAAGGGAAACGTAGGGATGCTCCCGGGGCGCGACAGGGCCTCAGGTCGTCAGCTCCAACGACATGGCCTGGCCCGCCTCGAAGCCCGGCTCGCGGCGCAGCCGCTCCAGCACGCCGCGTGTGCAGTGCAGCGTCACCAACGGAAACACCCCGGGCTCGCTCACCCAGCGCACCGCGCTCATCAACTGGTGCGCCCGCAGGAAGCCGAGCACCTGGTCGCGGAACTGGCGGCTCTCCTCCCCCGCACGCTGGTGGATGGCCGCGCGGCTCTCCAGGGGCGCGGCCGCGGACGCACGCCTGGCCTCGCCGCGTGGAGCGGCTCGAACCTCCGCGGGCTTCTCTCGGGGCATGACGATGGCTTCGACCCACATCGCGTCGCCTCCTTCCGGGCGTGATTCCAGGTCTGCTTGAAGATTATCGGACATGGCGCAGTCCGGTTGTGTCCCGTCGCTGTCGGACTGAAGGGTGGGGCGCCAGCACCCTCACGGCACAGGTTCGTTCCGGCGCGCCGCCAACCGCCCCGTGGAGTCAGCGCGCGCACGGGGGCTCGGCCGTCCGCCTGCTCCACGAGACACCGAGCGTCGACGCCCCTGGGCCCGGGCGCTCGTGCGCGCGAGCGTCCCGCGCTCGTGTGGGTGGGGGACTGACTGGCGGCGCGCCACTTCCTACCTTGTCGCGCATGAAGGACTCAGGACGCCAGCTCCCCGTCTACGTGCCCGCCCGCACGGTGTGGGCCGTGGGGCTTCAGGTGCTGTTGCTCGCGGTCTGCTGGCTGGTGCTGCGCAGGCTCTATCCGCTCCTGACGCTGCTGGCCGTCGTGCTCCTGCTGTCGCTCGCGCTGGACCCGCTGGTGCGCAGGCTGGAGCGCTGGGGCGTGCGCCGCGGCCTGGGCGTGGCGGCGGTGGCGCTGCTCCTGCTGGGGTTGATGGGCGTGCTGGTGGGGACGTTGGTGCCCGCGCTGGTGCAGCAGCTGGAGGGCCTGGTCCAGTCCGCGCCGGGGCTGTTGGAGAAGCTCTCCCAGTCGAAGTGGCTCCAGGAGCTGGGGACGCGCTACCGCTTCGAGCTGAAGCCGGAGGAGCTGCTGCGCTTCGAGCCGCTGGACCTGGCGGGTCGCGCGGTGGGCGTGCTGTCCTCCTCCCTGGGACTGCTCGCCGGTGGAATCACGGTGGTGGCGCTCACCGTGTTCGGCCTGCTGTTCGGCGGCGAACTGTACGAGAGCATCCTCCAGTGGGTGGCGCCGCGGCGGCAGCACCACGTGCGCCAATTGGTGGGCCGCATGCGCGAGGCGGTGAGCAACTACATCGCCGGCACCCTGTTCGTGATGACCATCGGCGGCGTGGTGGCGGCCATCGTCGCGCTCGCCCAGGGCGTGCCGTACTTCCTGCCGTTGGGGCTGGCGGTGATGGTGCTGGGCGTCATCCCCTACATCGGCAGCATCGTCAGCGGTGTGCTGGTGAGCCTCACCACGCTGGCCACCGTGGGGTTCCGCTCGGCGGTCATCGCGTTGATCATCTTCGTCGTCTACAACCAGATTGAGTCCAACGTGCTGGGCCCCATGGTGCAGCGGCGCGCCATCCGGATGAACCCGCTGCTCATCTCGCTGGTGGTGCTGTGTGGTGGCGCCCTGGCGGGGCTGCTCGGCGCGGTCATCGCCGTGCCGCTGGCCGCCGCCGCGCAGGTGCTGCTCCAGGAGGTCCTCCGCGAGCGGCAGCTGCGCTTCCGGCGCGCCCACCACCGCGAGCGCGCGCGCCGCCAGGTGGGCAAGGGCGCGGTGGAGGAGGGGCTGTTGCTCGCGGGCCCGCTGGAAGGCGGCGAGCCTCCGTCGGAGCAGGGCCCCGGCGAGCGCCACTGAAAGACAGAGGGCCTCCGGCGGACCGCCCGGAAGCCCTCGTCATCCATCCCTGCTGTCACTCACCCGCGTCCCTCCGGCCCGCTTGCACCGGAGGGGACGGGAGGCGTCGGTCAGCGGCCGGCGGGAGCCGCGCGGCCCTGGGACGTGGTGGACTTGCCCGAGTCCGCGGAGGCCACGGCCGCGCCGACGGAGAAGACCATGTCGTCGCGATCGTTGTAGCTGCCGCTGGCGCAGGCGCTCGCCGTGCCGGTGAACCGGAACTGCGGGCGGATGGCGTGCGTGCCCGCCGTGTTGGCCAGGTTGAACGTGTGCGTGAACTTCTGCACGCCTCCCGCCGGGCAGACCACGCCGGTGACCAGGGCCGTCCACGTCGGGGACGCGGCGTTGGTCGTGTAGTACAGGTCGAAGAAGTCGGAGGAGCCGGTGCTGTAGCACCACACCGTGACCTCCACCGTCACCTGCTTGCCCGCGGCGAACGGACCCTGGTCGACCGTCTTGATGACGACCCGGTCGATGCTCTCGTCGCCGTGGTAGGAGCCGGAGGTGCCGTCCGCGCACGAGTCATTGATGGTGTTCGGCTGGTTCGGCTCGATACCGCCGGACATCGAGCCGCGGCCGTTGACCAGCGTGGGGCCGGTGTCGCAGCCGCACACCGTGCCGCACGTGGGGGCCTGGCGGGTGGTGTCGAACGTGGCGAGCGTCGGCGTGCAGACGGTGGACGTGGTGAAGCTGCGCACGGCGCTGAAGGCGCTGGTGCCGCAGACGTCCGCCGCCCGGGCCCGCCAGTAGTACGTCGTGGCGCTGCTCAGGTTGGGGGACACCGTCCAGTTGCTGGTGGTCAGCGCGTTGGCGGAGCGGACGATGTTGGCGAAGCCCGCGTCCGTGGCCACCTGCACCTCGTACGTCGCCGCGCTCGGCACGTCGGCCCAGTCCAGCGCCGTGGCCGAGGCCACGCCCGTGGCGCCATCCGCCGGGGACGCGAGCGTGGGCGCGGAGAGCGCCACGCAGCCGCGCGTGGTGAAGCTGGACGCCGTGGACCAGGTGCCCACGCCGCCGCACGAGTTGTTCGCGCGCACGCGCCAGTAGTAGGTCGTGTTCACGTTGAGCGACGGCGTCACCGTCCAGGTGCTGCCCACCAGCGAGTTGGCGGACGCCACCACCGTGGCGAACGTGGGGCTGGTGGAGACCTGCACCTCGTACGTGGACGCGCCCGTCACGTCGTTCCAGTCCAGCACCGTGGCCAGCTCCGCGCCGGTGGCGCCGTTGGACGGCGTGGACAGGGTGGCGACGCCCGGCGCCGCGCAGACCGGCGTGGTGCACGAGCAGGTGCTCGCCGCGCCGTAGCAGGCGTTGGAGGACGCGGGGACGATGGAGTAGCAGTACTCGCGGCCGTTGGCGACCTCGGTGTCCGTGTAGCTGGTGCCGGAGACGGTGGCGACCTTCGCCTTGCCGAAGTCGCAGCCCATGCCCTCGGTCTTCATCACCCAGTACTCCGTGGCGCCCGCGGAGGCCGTCCAGTTGAGGGCCACCTGGCCGTCACCCGGCGTCGCGGTGTGCGTGGGCGCCGCGGTGGGACCGGACGAACAACCGGAGTTCACCGGGGTGATGGTGTTACAGGCGATGTTGTGACGGTTGAACGCGGCGTGGATGGCCGTCATGTGCGGCGTGCCGTCGTTCAGGTTGCCGTTGTCGTCGTCCGCCGCCAGCCACTGCATGTAGCCGTTGGTGGAGCCGCAGCCGTCGGACGTGCCGCCCGAGCAGTTGCAGGCGTGCCAGGCGCCGATGTTGCCGGAGCCCTGGTAGAACAGCTTGTTGCCGACGATGAACGCCGTGTTGGAGTCGTAGTTGAACGGCGCGGCCGTCAGGTCACGAGCGACCAGGTCCCAGGCGGCCTGACGCGCGGGCGACGCGGCGCAGTGCACCTGCTTGCTGCAGGGGCCCGTGCCGGAGGAGCACATGGGGCACACGAAGTTCTGCGGGGTGGCCGGGGGCGCCGGCACCAGCGTCGGGGCGGACGGGGTGGCGTAGAGCGCCGCGCCCCAGTCGGAGTCGCGCACGCCGGAGCAGCGCGTGTCGCACCACTTGTAGCCGGAGACCTGCGACTCCTGCTGGTTGTAGCCCGAGCCGTCCGGCGTCTGGCCGCAGCCCAGGTTGGTCGTGTGGAAGAAGCCGTAGCCGACGCAGGAGGTCTGCAGGCGGTAGATGGCCGCGATGTCCGCGTAGCCCTCGCTGGAGCTGGACAGCGAGCCGTTGGCGTCGAAGTCATCCAGGCCGTGGCCCCACTCGTGGTCGAACACGGCGCCAATCTCACCCGTGTTCCGGCAGCCGCCGCCGCTGCGGTAGAAGTTGACCGACGTGCCGTTCCAGAAGGCGTTGCACGTGCTGTTGATGTTCACGTTGGCGAGCAGCTGCTGCTGCAGCCACGTGTTGTTGGGCAGGTAGCCGCGGGCCTGCTCCGCCAGCTTGTTGAGCTCGTAGAAGCTGGAGCGCGACGCGGCGGTGTTGCCCGCGGACGTGCCGGTGGGCACGGTGCAGTCGTGGTCGTTGTTCACGCCGCCCAGGGCGATGTTGCCCGTGGTGGAGCTGACGTTGATGGCGCCGCAGCTGTCGGACACGCGGACGTAGCGACCGGCGAGCGACGTGGTGACGGTGCCGGAGCTGTAGTTGAAGATGCCGGCGCCGTCCGTGAAGTTGTTCGGCGAGGCCAGGCCCGTGTTCGCCCAGGGCATGGGAGAGTTGGGCTTGATGGTGCCGCACACGGTGTTGTCCGTGCACGTGCCGATGTTCGTGGACGGGTAGATGCCGCCGTTGATCTGCGCGTCGAAGTAGTGGTTGTCGTCCTCGATGGCGAGCGTCTCGCCCGAGTTCGCGTCCACCGTGACCTTCCAGCGCTGGTGGCTGTCCGGGTCCTGGAACCCGTAGGCGTAGACCAGCTGGTGCTTGTAGCCGGTGCCCACGGCGCCGGCGAAGGACTCACCTTCCGGCGCGACGGGGGCGATCTCCAGCGTGGGCTGCTGCCACAGGCCCTGGGGGCTGGTGTTCAGGCCCACGAAGCCGTTGCCGGCCACCAGCGCGTCACCGGCGGACAGCGCCGGGCGGGTCTCGATGCCCACCGTGGCCCACGCCTCGGTGCCGACGAGGATGAGGTTGCCGTGGCTGATGGTCGCCGCGATGCGCGCGTGGCGCACGGGGATGCCGTTGACCACCTGGCCGATGTGCACCTGCCAGAGGTTGTCGTTGATCTTCGTGACGCGCGGCGCGCTCATCTGCATCACGTCGAGGTTGAAGGCGGCCTGGTTGTCCGCGATGTACTTGAACACCAGGTCACCGACGACGGACTCGTCCACCTCCGCCACGGAGCGGCCGATGGCCTCGCGCACGCTGTCGAGCGTGACGCGGTTGCGCACGCCCTTGCCGGGGATGATGGGGTAGGCGCCCTCGATGCCCGACGGCGTGCCGGTGCGAGGGTCGATGTGGACGCGGAAGTCCCTCCCGTTGCGCTTGAAGAAGTCGTCCCAGCCTCCCACCGCCGCCTTGTCCAGCGTCTGCTGGGCCTGCTGCAGCGGCATGTTCTGGATGGGAAGGTAGAACTCCGGCTTGAAGAAGGCCTTGTCGGCGACGGCGCTCGGTCCCGCCTGGGGGGGCTGGACCGCCCAGCTCGTCCCTGACAGGAGCAAGGCAAGACATGCTGCTGACACCTGGGTGTGGCGCATGCGGTTCTCCTCTATGGGGGTCCCGAGGGGCGGACCCCGAAGGCTCCGGTGCGGAGCCCGCAGACGCCTTACTGATGCCCCGCAGAAAATTGAATATGGCTTATTCCCAGAGATTCGTTCCAGACATGTGCTCTAGGGAAAACGCGGGGTAGGAGTGTTGACTGGCGAACACTTCGACG
The DNA here is from genome assembly GCF_020037095.1 of Myxococcus sp. XM-1-1-1. NCBI lineage: Bacteria > Pseudomonadati > Myxococcota > Myxococcia > Myxococcales > Myxococcaceae > Myxococcus > Myxococcus sp. XM-1-1-1. The sequence continues at coordinate 155,056 of NZ_JAIQDH010000018.1, read as the reverse complement.
CACCCTAAGTGAATACCGCTGTGGCGCTGGGCGCGTATTTGTGCCACCCTCATCCAAATTTTATTGACAGGTTGTTCTGGCTCACTTCGGCCAGATGCGCACCCAGTCGTCCTGGATGAGCTTGCCGCTGGTGCGGTCCGTGCTGCCGCTGGCCATGAAGCCGCGGGGCGCGCCGAGCGCGAGCGCCCCGGCCTCCACCCACAACAGGAGCAGCAGGACGCCCGCGACCGCGGGCACGCGCAGGGCGAGCGCGGGCCTTCGCGCGGTGAGCGCGACGAGGGGCAGCAGCAGCAGCGGGAGCAGGGCGGGGAAGATGGTGAGCAGGCCGCGCGTGTAGCCGAAGAAGGCGGCGGTGATGAGCGCCCGGTGCAGGACGACGAGCGACAGCAGGCTGAAGGCGCGCCAGCGGGGCGTCACGGACAACAGGACGCCCGCGACGAGGAGCGCGACGAGCGGCCACTTGAGCGCGCCGCCCTCGGGGACGAAGAGGTCCACGGGCGCGCGCGAGCCGCTCAGGCCCGAGGGCAGGTTGGACGCGCCCAGGCCCAGGCTCAGTCCATCCAGCCACCGTCCCAGCTTGGCGCTCCACAGCCGCGCGGCGTCGGCGGGGTGCTCGCGCATCCACGCCAGGCCCACCGCGTAGCCGTGCAGGAGCAGGTGTCGCTGGGCGGTGTTGGCCACGTCCAGGTGGCCGTCCTGGCCCAGCTGGTTGACGGAGTCCGGGGTGAAGCCGCCGGTGGCGCCGGCGTGGTTCGCCATGGCGAAGTTGATGGGGCCGTACACGGTGACGGGCGCCATGACGGGCAGGGGCTCCAGCGCGGGCGTGCTCGCGTTGAGCTCCTGGAGCACGCGCGCGTTGCGCAGGGCCCACGGTGCGAGCACCAGCGCGGACACGAGCACCGCGGCGCCCCAGCGGGTGGCCAGCGACGTCAGCGGCGTGGAGCCCCGGTACAGCCAGGCCCACGCGAGCAGGAAGGGCCACAGGTACAGGTGCTCGGCGCGGGTGAGCGAGCCCAGTCCCATCGCGAGTCCCAGCAGCACGGCGCCGACGGGCGTGGGCCCCGCTCGGTGGCGCAGCACGAGCGCGAGCGTGGCGGTGAGGAAGAAGGCGTACAGGACCTCGTTGCTGTACGTGGTGGACAGCACCAGCCAGCCGAAGCTCGCGGCGAACAGGCCCGCGGCCACGAAGCTCCACGCGGTGCCCAGCAGGCCCCGCCACCACGTCCACGACAGCGCCACGGTGGAGGCGCTGAGCGCGGCGAGGCACAGCTTGTACGGATAGGCGTTGCCCTGGGGCTCGCCCAGCACGCGGTACAGCAGGCCCAGGAGCCACGGGAACAGGGGCGGGTGGTAGGGCAGGGTGGCGGAGCTCTCCAGTCCCCGGGCGTGCTCGAGCGCGTACGTGTGGAAGAAGCGCGAGTCGCCGTAGAAGAAGATGGAGAAGGGCCAGGCGCGGTCCGGCGCGGACTGGAGATACAGCCAGCGCAACAGCAGGCTGAGCGAGAACGTCACCGCGACACCCAGCGCCACCGGGTGCCGCTGCCACAGCTCCCTCGCGCTGACGACGAACCGGCGCATGCCACCCCCAGGGGAGGCGTGCACGCTAGCACCAAGGCCCGGGGCGGGGCCCGTCGTTCAGAAAAGCGCCCTTGCCCCGACTTGTGGATGGCAAGGGGCACGACGCGCTTCCTAGAGTCCGGCCCGCCGTCGTGCTCGGGCGGCTCCCCATTCCGGCTCGGAGGGCCGAGTGTCCCACGCAGGCGACAAGTCCATCCTGGCCATCGACCTGGGCACCTCCGCCGTGAAGCTGGCGGTCGTCACGCTGCGCGGGCGCATCCTCGGGGGCGAGGTGGAGCCGCTGGCGCTGGATTTGTTGCCGGACGGCGGCGCGGAGCAGGACCCGGAGGCGTGGTGGAGCGCCATCGTGCGGGGCACGCGCAGGCTGCTCGGCGCGGGGACGGTGTCCGCGCGCGACATCATCGGCGTCAACTGCAGCTCGCAGTGGTCCGGCACGGTGGCGGTGGACGAGCAGGGGACGCCGCTGCGTCCGGCGCTCATCTGGATGGACTCGCGCGGGGCGCCTCATGTGAAGCGCGTGGCGGGAGGCCTGGTGCCCATCGAGGGCTATGGCGTCACGCGGCTGTTCCAGTGGATCCGCCTGACGGGCGGCGTGCCGAGCCTGTCCGGGAAGGACCCGGTGGGCCACATCCTCTACCTCCAGGCGGAGCACCCGGAGGTCTACCGCGCGACGTACAAGTTCCTGGAGCCCAAGGACTGGCTCAACCTGAAGCTGAGCGGACGCTTCGCGGCGTCGTACGACTCCATCACCCTGCACTGGGTGACGGACAATCGGACGCTGGGCCGCGTGGACTACGACGCGGGGCTGTTGCGCATGTCGGGCCTGCACCGCGAGAAGCTGCCGGACCTGGTGCCCGCCGCGAGCGTGCTGGGGCCGCTGAGCCCCCGGGCCGCGAGCGAGCTGGGGCTGAGCGAGGACGTGCGGGTGGTGACGGGGGCGCCGGACATCCTCGCCGCGGCGGTGGGCTCGGGCGCGGTGCGCGACTTCGAGGCGCACCTGTGCGTGGGCACGTCGTCGTGGCTGTGCTGCCACGTGCCGTACAAGAAGTCGGACCTGTTCCACCAGATGGCGTCCGTGCCGTCGGCGCTGCCGGGGCGCTACCTGCTCGCCAACGAGCAGGAGTCCGCGGGCATCTGCCTCACCTTCCTCAAGGACAACATCCTGTATGGCCAGGCGGGCCGGCCCGAGGGACAGGAGGAGGACTCCGCGGAGGTGTACCGGTTGATGGAGCGCGAGGCGAGCCAGGTGCCCGCCGGAAGTGACAGGCTCATCTTCCTGCCCTGGCTCAACGGCGAGCGCAGCCCGGTGGACGACAAGTCGCTGCGCGGCGGGTTCTTCAACCAGTCGCTGAAGACGACGCGGGCGCACCTGGTGCGCGCGGTGATGGAGGGCGTGGCCTTCAACTCGCGCTGGCTGTTCACCTACGTGGAGCAGTTCGTCGGGCGCAAGCTGGAGTCGCTGCGCATCATCGGCGGAGGGGCGCGCTCGGCGCTCTGGTGCCAGATTCACGCGGACGTGCTGGGCCGCTCCATCCAACAGGTGGACGAGCCGGTGCTGGCCAACGCGCGCGGCGCCGCGTTCCAGGCGGCCGTGGCGCTGGGGGAGCTGACGGTGGAGCAGCTGCCCGCGCTCGTCCCCGTGGCGCGGACCTTCGAGCCGGACCCCGCGAACCGCGCGCTGTACGACGAGCTGTTCCGCGAATTCGTCAACCTCTACAAGAGCAACAAGGCCATCTTCGCGCGGCTCAACCGCGCGCGAAGCGCCTGAAGGCCCAGGAGCCGCGCATGGCATTGCCCGACCCCAAGTCGCTGAACCTGCTGAACCACGTCCCGCCCCGCCTGCTGTCGGCGGCCGAGCGCTATCTCAAGGCCGTGCCGCTGGTGCGCGACCTGCTCTCGAAGGAGACGGACACGCTGCTGTCGGAGCTGGAGGGAGGGCTCAAGCCGTACCGGGGCAAGATGCCCGCGTTCGACCGGCTGCCGGTGACGGGGCGCTCGCGCGAGGAGGTGCTGCGCGAGCTGCAGGCGCTGGAGTCGCAGGAGGAGGCGCGCTGGCGGGACGGCAAGGTGTCCGGCGCCGTGTACAGCGGCGACTCGGAGCACATCGACTTCCTCAACCGCGTCTACGCGCTGCACTCGCAGAGCAATCCGCTGCACGCGGACCTGTGGCCGAGCGCCACCAAGTTCGAGGCCGAGGTCATCGCCATGGCCGCGACGATGTTGGGCGCGGACGCGGCGAACGCGGGGCGCCCGGCCTCCGAGCACGTCTGTGGCTCGATGTCCTCGGGTGGCACCGAGAGCATCATGCTCGCCATCAAGACGTACCGGGACTGGGCGCGGGAGACGAAGGGAATCACGAAGCCGGAGATGGTGGCGCCCTCCAGCGCGCACCCGGCCTTCGACAAGGCGGCGCACTACTTCGGCGTGAAGATGGTGCGCGTGCCGGTGGGGGCCGACTACCGCGCGGACGTGGCCGCGACGAAGAAGGCCATCACGCGCAACACCATCGTGCTCATCGGCTCGGCGCCGGGTTTTCCCCACGGTGTCATCGACCCGATCGCCGAGCTGTCCGAGCTGGCGCGCAAGAAGCGCATCGGCTTCCACACCGACGCGTGCCTGGGCGGCTTCGTGTTGCCCTTCGCGAGGAAGCTGGGGCGCGAGGTGCCGCCGTTCGACTTCCGGCTGCCGGGCGTGACGTCGATGTCCGCGGACACGCACAAGTTCGGTTACGCGGCGAAGGGCTCGTCGGTGGTGTTGTACCGGGGCACCGAGCTGCGCTCGCATCAGTACTTCACGGCCACGGAGTGGCCCGGCGGCATCTACTTCTCGCCCACGTTCTCCGGCAGTCGTCCCGGCGCGCTCATCGCGGTGGCGTGGGCGTCGCTGGTCAGCATGGGGGAGCAGGGCTACCTGGAGGCCACACGCCGCATCCTCGAGACGGCGGATACGATCAAGCAAGGCATCCGCGCCATCCCCGAGCTGCACGTGCTGGGGGACCCGCTGTTCGTCATCGCGTTCGGCTCCGAGACGGTGGACATCTTCAAGGTGATGGAGCGGTTGGGTGAGCAGGGGTGGAGCCTCAACGGGTTGCACAAGCCCGCGGCGGTGCACCTGTGCGTGACGTTGCGGCACGCGCAGCCGGGCGTGGCGGAGCGCTTCCTGTCGGACCTGCGCGCCGCCGTGGACCACGTGAAGGCGAACCCCGGCCAGAAGGGGACGATGGCGCCCGTCTACGGCATGGCCGCCGCCGTCCCCTTCCGTGGCCTCGTGAGCGACTTGCTCAAGAAGTACATGGACCTGCTCTACAAGGTCTGAGGCGCTCTGGGACGTGGGCGCGCGGCCCACTCCCACGTGGTCCCCTGGTGCAGCGTGGCGTAGATGTCGTCGCGCAGCTCGTTGCACTCGTCATGCGTGAGGGTTCGCTCCAGGGAGCGCAGCACCACGCGTAGGAGGACGTTCTTCTGGTCCGGGCGGAGGGCCAGGCGCTTCACCGCGTTGGGGTGGAGCTCGGCGTAGGGCGTCTGGCTCACCACCTCGACGCTCTCCACCAGCTCCGCCCGTGCGCCCAGCGCGGCGCGGACGGCGTCGCCCAGCTCCTCCGCCGTGCGGTGCTCGTCGATGACCAGGGACATGTCGCGGCGCACGGCGGGCATCGAGGACACGGGCTGATAGGGCGTCAGGTCCAACAGCTGCGTGGCGATGCGTGGGTCGGTGGAGCGCAGGAGCCGGATGTCGTCCAGGCCCTTGCGCAGCATGAGGATGCGGTCGAGTCCCAGGCCCATGGCGAGTCCGGTGACGGGGCCCGCCTCCAGGCCGCTCTCGGCGAGCAGGGCGGGGAGCGCGAGGCCGCACTCGCCGATCTCCACCCAGTCGTCGCCGTCCTGGACGTCGATCTGCAGGCCGTCGGTCGTGTATGGGTGCACGGCGTCGGTGAGCTTCAGCTCGCGTCCGGGGAGGAGTGCCTGGACCACGGTGGCGATCATCTGGCGCAGGTCCTGGGGGGTGAGGGGCGGGCCACGGCGGATGCGCCACAGGTCCATCTGATGGGGCTCGCCGGTGTGGAGCCGGTCGATGCAGTCGCGTCGATAGACGAGGCCGGGACAGGCGACCAGTACGTCCTCGGGTGGGGAGGAGGCGAGGCGGCGCAGGACGCCGGGAATCATGGCGGAGGTCTGCGAGCGCAGGAGGGCGGTGTCACAGACGTATCGGGTGTAGCGCGCGTCGCGGGCGACGCCTCCGGGTGGGTAGTGGAGGCGGTCGTAGTTGTCGGCGATGGAGACGACGGGGCTTTGTCGATGCGTCAGGACCTCGCAGCGCCAGGCGGTGCGCAGGGCGTCGAGCGCGGAGGCGACGAGGAGCTGGAGGGCGTGGGGACCCGAGGCGGGGTCGGTTAAATCGCGAACGGACAGGGCGCGCCGAAGCTCCTCGGCGCTGAGGACGGCGATGGGAAGGGACGACATGGGGAAGACCTCTCGGAAGCGAACGGGAAACGCAGCGGTCTCCGGCACGCCGAGCGAGGAGTCCGCCAGGCGTCACCGGCCTCGGATGCCCCCCCGGCGGCTCCGGGTGGGCGTCGCGCCAGACGGCGTTTCGCCAACGAGAGGTGCGTGCGCGCTCAGAGCAGCACGGCCTCCCGACACCCGAAGGGGGCCGGGGGGCGGCTAAATCGACGAGCAATCACGACGCGAACCATGGGCGTACGAATAACGCTCCCGCGATTTGCTGGCAAGAGGGCCTCGGGTGGGCCTCACTTCGCCAGCGTGCGTCCCATGACGTCGAGCAGCTCGCGCCAGTGTTCCTCGGCGGCCTCGGGCTGATAGGCGGCCGAGTCCTCCACCGCGTAGCCGTGGCGGGCTCCCACGTGGAGTCGGGACTGGTGTCGCACGCCGGCCGCCTTCAGCGCTGCTTCCAGTCGCTGGATGGCATCAGCCGGCATGGAGGCGTCCTGGTCCGCGTGGCCGAAGACGAGCTCGCCCTTCACGTCGCCCAGGCGCAGGTGAGGACTGTCCGGCGAGTCCGTCGCGAGTCGACCGCCATGATTGGACACGGCGGCGGCGATGACGTCAGGGAAGTCCGCGGCCAGCCGCACGGCGATGCCGCCGCTCATGCAGTAGCCGGCGACGCCGACCTTGGGGCCACGCACCTGAGGGAGCCGCGCGAGGAAGTCCAGCTCCGCCGCGCCGTCCGTGCGCACGCGCTCCGGCGTCAGCGTGGCGATGAGCGCGTAGATGCGCTTGCGGAAGGCCTCATCCGCGAAGGAGCCGTTCAGGTCCAGGGTCGCGGCGCGCCCCTCGCGATAGAAGACATTGGGCAGCAGCACGACAAAGCCGGCGTCCGCGAGCCGCTGGGCCGCGTGCTCGAAGGCGGGGCGGATGCCCATCGCGTCCGTGAGCAGCAGCACGGCGGGCCAAGGGCCGCGCCCCTCCGGCTGGAATAGCTTCGCGTCCATCGTTCCATCAGGCGTGTCGAGGTCGATGTCTTCCATAGGGTTCCTCGTGAATGCCGGGGGCTACAGCGCACGGGTGGCGATGTGCGTGAGCTCCGCGTCAGTGAGTGGAAGCGGGTTGGCCTTCATGCTGCTCGCGGCGCGCGCCTTCGTCACCAGCTCCGGCACCCGCTCCAGGCTCAGTCCATGACGAGCCAGGCCAGGGATGCGCAGCGCTCCCCGCAAGGACTCCACCCATTCGATGGCATCCTCGGCGCTCGCGCCCTCGCGGCCCGTGAGCAGCGTCGCCAGCTCCCGGTAGCGCGGCAGCGCCGGGTGCTCGGGAGCACGCTCCCGCAGCGCGCGCAGATTGGTCTCGAGCACCGCGGAGAGCAGCGCCGCGCAGACCGCCCCATGCGGCGCATCGAACATGCCTCCGAGCGGCGCCGCGAAGCCATGCACCGCACCCAGCCCCGAGTTGGCCAGACACAGTCCACCGAAGAGGCTGGCCAGCGCCAGGTCCTCGCGGGCCTCGGCATCCGGCTCCGTCGACAACACAGCCCGGCGCAGCGAGCGCGCGGACCGACGCAACCCCTCACGCGCCAATGCGTCCGTGAGCGGATTGGCGCGCGCGGAGAGGAACGGCTCGATGAGCTGCGACAACGCATCCATGCCACTGGACGCGAGCACCGACGGCGGCGCGCCGATGAGCAGGTCCGGGTCCACCAACGCCACCCGCGGCAGCAGCTGCGGTCCGCGCAGGCTCGCCTTCACCTGCGCCTCCTTCGACCCCAGCACCGCGTTGCGTGTCACCTCCGACCCCGTGCCCGCCGTGGTCGGAATCGCCAGGAAGGGGAGGGCCACCCCGGTGAGCGGCTGTCCGCGGCCGATGACCTCCAGGTAGTCCAGCGGGTCGCCCCGCTGCGTCGCCAGCGCGGCGAGCGCCTTGCCCGCGTCGAGCGCGCTGCCACCTCCCAGCGCCACCACCGCCTCGCATCTCGCCGCCGCGAGCACCGACAGCCCACGCCGCACCACGTCCACCGTGGGCTCGCCCTCCACCGAGAACGTGCTCACCACCAACCCCTGCGCCTCCAGCGCCGTCTGGAGCCCGCGCGCACGCCCGGGGTTCTTCCCTGTCACGAGCAACACGCGCTCCGCGCCCAGGCCGCGCACCAACGCGGGGGCCTCCGACAACCTGCCCGGTCCGAAGACAATCCGCGTGGCGGTGGCGAACTCGAAGACCGCGGGGCCCGCCGTCACCACCCGGCGTCCTCGGGGAACAGGTTCACGTACTTCCGGCTGGTGCGCGGCTCTGCCATCATCGGCGCCACCGTGTCGCGCCAGCGCAGGTAGTGCGCCGTGTCCTTGTGCGCGGCCGGTGCCTCGGCGCTCCGGTACACCTCCACGAGCACGAACCGCGTGGCGTCCTCGCTGTCCTGGATGACATCGAAGCGCGCCACCCCCGGCTCCTTCACGCTCTCGCGCGCGTTGGCCAGGGTGGCTTCCCGGAAGGCGTCCACGTGCTCGGGCTTCACGTGGACGTGGACATGGACGACCCGCAGGGTGTTGGGCATGCCCCGAAACTACTCCGGGCCCGGGCCGCGTGGGGACGCGACCAGGACCCGGAGGTTGAAACCGTGTGGAGTGCCGTACAGCCGTCGCCGGGCTACGGCGCCTTGACGATGGCCGTGGGGCTCAGCACGTCCTCGAGCTTGCGCGCCATCACCCAGCCATCGTGGTAGACGATGCCGGTGGGGGTGATGGTGTCGTTCCGGTACAGGCCGATCTTCAGGTAGTTGACCTGCCCCTTGTACTGCGTGGCGATGTAGCGCTTGGGCAGCACCAGCTTGCCGTCCACGTACAGCTCCACGAAGCCCACCTTCGCGTCCGCCGACCAGCGCACGTGGAAGATGAAGTCCATCCACCTGGCGCGCACCAGCGGCGCCCGCCAGACGATGGTGCCCGGGTTGCCGCCGATGTTCAGCCGGACCTCGTTGCCGTAGACGTAGAACTCCACCGGCGGCGAGCCGCCCACCGTGTCGCTCTCCTGGTGCCACTGCGTGAACAGCTGCCACGTGTTCACGTTGGGGAACGTGGAGTCGAACATCGTGCTCCAGCGGTAGTAGTACTCGGAGCCGGACGGCTCCTTCGTCATGCGCACCAGCTCGTTGCGGTTGCCGCTGGAGTTGATGGGGTCATCGCCCTTCTTCACCGTGGCCTTCAGCGCGTAGCCGCCCTGGCGCTTGGGTGAGGACACCAGCGCCAGCCGGTCCGAGCTCACCATCTGCGCGCGCGTCCACTGGGTGCGGTCTCCCGTCTCGAAGTCACCCACCCACACCACGCTGCTGCCGGTGGGCGGAGGCGGGGACGTCACGGTGCTGCCGCAGGCGCGGGCCTCCGCGATGGACGCCCAGTCGTTCACGGTGTTGCCCATGACGGTGATGCGCACCCGGCGCGCCGACGTGGTGCCGAAGGAGTACGTCTGCGCCGCGGTCTGCAGCGCGCTCGTGCCGCTGTAGACCTGCGTGTACGTATAGCCATCCGGCGACACCGACACGGTGAAGGTGTTGGAGCGCGTGTTGCCCTCGTGCCAGGCCACCGTGACGCCGGAGATCGACTTGATGGCGCCCAGGTCGTAGTCGATCCACGCGCCCTTGCCGAGCATGCTCCAGCGCGTGTCGAGCCGGTCATCCATCGTGTTGGCCGGCACATTGCCGTCGTGGCCCTTGGCGATGACGGAGGTGGCCGTGAGCTGCGTGCAGTTGGAGGCGGTCAGCGCGGCGGCGGACGTCGCGAACGCGGTGGCCTCCGCGCCGGAGGGGGCCTCTCCCAGCTCATTGTAGTCCTGGGGACCGCACGCGGTGGCGCCAAGGCCGAGCAACGCGCCGGCCAGCAGAAGAGACTGCTTCATGTGGGAACCTCTGGGGGGATTCAAAAACAGACAGACGGGGAGTGTGTCCGGCGACGTCTCACGACGGGCCGACGAGTGATTTCAGTTGCGGGGCTTCTCCAAGGTCACGGCGGGGGTTCGCCGCGTTGCAGCGGAGGACAACCATCGCCTCATTTTATTTCGTATTCAACAGTTCTCGTCGAGCCTGCCTGCTGGGCAGGAAACGCGGCGCGCATACTCGACGTGTGGGTCTGGGCGATGGTGCTGGAAATGTCTGGCATTGGTGGCGAGCCCATCCATGCCGTGAGGGAAAGGGCATACATCCAGCGGGGGCGTGCGTGCGTGCGGTGGCCTGGAGGGCAGGCCCACAGGCGGATTCAATACAGACGCACAGCCCTCGGGCGCGAGGCGCGTGAAGGGGCCGTGGCGTTAGAGGTTCGGGCTCTGGAGGTGCTCATGACCGCGTCGTCGGGCGTGTGCCTGGCCTGTGGGACACGACTTTCCCCGGGTCTCTCCACGTGCCCGCGCGCGCTGCTGCTCGCGCCCCTGGCGGGCGGGGTGCGCCGCTGGGGGCTCGCCTCGTGTCAGCCGCCGCTCGTGGGGCGGGTGGCGCACCTGGAGCGGCTGAAGTGGTGCGCCGAGGAGGCGCGCCGGGGGCTGGGGCGGGCCATCTGGCTGGTGGGAGAAGAGGGCATCGGCAAGTCGAGGCTGAAGGACGCGCTGGTGGAGTCGCTGTCCGCGCACCGCTTCGACATCTGGGAGGGCAGCGGCTTGGCCCATCCAGGGACTCCGGCGGGACCGCTGTTGGACCTGCTGGACGCCACGCGCTCGCTGCGGCCGGTGGCGGGCGTGGGGCGCATGTCGAGCGCCGAGGCGGAGCGGGTGGCGGGGTGGCTGGAGGGGCGGCGGTGGCGAGGCGTGCCCGCGAGCCTCTCCGCGGAGAGCATCGCCCTGCTCGACGCGCTCTGCCATGCGCTGCTGCCACACCGGACGCCGCGCGTCCTCGTCCTGGAGGACTGGCAGCACGCGGATGGCCTCAGCCGGGCGATGCTCGAGGTGCTGGTGACGCGACTGGCGCATGCGCCGGTGCTCGTGCTCGTGCTGGAGCGCACGGGGGCGTCCGTGCCGCCACCGGCCGAGGTGCTGGAGGTGGGAGCGTTGAGCGCGAGCGAGGCCGCCACGCTGGTCTCCGCGCGCCTGCCCGCGGGCCTGCCGCGGGAGGCGCTCTTGCGCGTGGGCGCGGGCCATCCGCGCAGGTTGTTGCAGGCGCTCGCGCTCCACGAGGAGTCGCCGCTGGAGCCGTTGCCCGCGACGGCGGAGCAGGTGGTGTCGGCCCGGTTCCAGGCGCTGTCGGACGCGCGGCGCGAGGCGCTGCGGGTGGGCGCGTTGCTGGGGCCGTGTTTCCCCCGGGCGGTGCTGGGCGCGCTCGTGGGGGGCTTCGCGTCGCTCGCGGGGTTGGAGTCGGGCGGGTGGCTCACGCCCGTCTCGGGAGGCCGCTACGCGAGCGCGACGCGGGCGCCGGGGCTCGAGGCGACGTGGACGGAAGCGGAGCGGGTGGCCTTGCACGCGCGCGTGGCGGAGGCCTACGAGGCGCTCTCCGAGGAGACGCGTCGGCGCGCGTGCGCGGAGGTGGCCCGTCACTGGCTGGGGGCGAAGCGGCCGGAGCGCGCGCTGCCGCACCTGTTGGAGGTCGCCGGGTGGAACCTGGCCGCGATGGAGCCCGCGGCCGCGCTGGAGGTGTACCGCTTCGCGCTGGAGGTGTCCTCGCGGCTGTCATTGGAGTCCGCGTGTCAGTGGGGGCGGGTGTTGTGGGAGCGGATGGGGGATGCGCACCGGCTGGCGGGGGAGCGGGGGGAGGCGGAGTCCGCGTGGCGCATCGCCCTGTCCCTCGACGAGGTGGGGGGACGCGGGGGGACGGCCGGGCGGCTCCAGTGCTTGAGCAAGCTGGTCTCGGTGGTGTTGTCGCTGGAGCGCCACGAGGAGGTGGTGGCGCTGGGCGAGGTGGGCGTCGTGGAGGAGTCGTCCGAGGAGGCGCTCGTCGCCGCCGCTTCGTTGGACGCGCTGTCCTCGCTCGCGCTGTGCTGGCTGGGCCGCTTCACCGAGGCGGAGGCGCGGCTGGGGAGCGCGCGCGCGCGGCTGCTCCAGGTGTCGGGGCAGGACGGCGTGGGCCGGGCGAGCGCGGAGGCGTCCCTGCACCGCGCCATGGGGATGCTGCTGATGCGGCAGGGGCGCGCGGAGCAGGCCACGGCGGAGTACGCGGCGGTGCTGCGCTGGACCGAGCGCGCGGGGGACACGTGGGAGCACTCCACGGCGCTGTTCAACCTGGGGGATGCCTACGCGCGCTCGGGGGACCGTGAGCGCGCGGTGCACTACTTCCAGCTCGCGCTGGACTCGAAGGCGCGCACGGGGGACCGGGGCGGCATGGCGTACACGCACCATGGCCTCGCGCTCTTGCACAGCCAGGCGGACGCGCCGGAGCTGGCGAAGGAGGACGCCGTCCGGGGGCTCCAACTCGCGGGGATGCTGGGAGACCGGAAGCTGAAGTCGCTCCTGCGCTGCGCCCTGGGGCGCGCCCACCTGCGGCTGGGAGAGCGCGAGGAGGCCGCGCGACAGTTGCGGCTGGCCGCGCAGGACGCCGCCGCGGCCAATGCCCACCCGGAGCTGCTCCAGGCCCAGGCGGCCCTGCGCGCGCTGGAGGCCCGGCGCTGACGAGGGGGTTGACGGAACCGTCGGCGCGGCCCGAGTGTCCAGGACACGTGCCTCGATTCGTGCTCCGTCATGGCGGGCTCCTGTCCTGCCTCCTGTTCGCCCTGGTCACCCCACGCGCGCTCGCCGAGGCGCCGGATGTCTTCGAGGCCTGGCTGCGTCCGGCCCACGCTCCCGCGGACGGGTTCGAGGCGTGGGCGGACCTGGGCGGCGCGAAGCCCGGCGCCGAGGCGCGCTCCCTGGCGCGAGGCCGCGTGGTGGAGGCCACGGGCGAAAGTGTCACCCTGGAACATCTGTATCACGAGAACCACGAGCTCCAGCGCGTGCGCGCCGTGTACTCGGGACTGGCGTCGGTGTCGCTTGACCGCGGAGCCGGGGTGTCCCGTGGACAGGTGCTCGGGCGCGTGGGGCCGCGGGCCTCGGTGGTGCTGCACACGGACCGCGAGCTGTCCCCGGCGGAGGCCCGGCGCTTCACCCGGGAGCGGGCCCGCCTGCCGCAGCCGTTGGAGGAGCCGGTGCTGGTGCTCATCTCGCACGCTCGGAACGAGCTCCGGTTGTACGAGCGGGGCGTCGAGCGGGCGAGGGTGGAGGTGGGCTTCGGCCAGGGGGAGGGGCCCAAGCAGGAGCGGGGCGACAACCGCACGCCCGTGGGCATGTACTTCATCGTGCAGACGGTGCGCGGGAACATCACCGGGCCGTACGCGGCCTATTACGGCGGACACTGGCTGCGGGTGAACTACCCGAACCCGTGGGATGCGAGCCGGGGCGTGAAGCGCGGGTGGCTCACGGAGAAGGGGCGCGAGAGGATTGCGCGCGCGTGGACGGCGCGCGAGGCGACGGACGCGAGCACCCGGCTGGGCAGCGGCATCGGGTTCCACGGCTGGTCGGGCGAGTGGTCCCTGGAGGAGAGCGGCGGGCGGCTGTCCTGGGGCTGCGTCGTGTTCCACCCGGGGGACATCACCAGGCTGTACGAGCAGATGCCCAAGGGCACCATGGTGGTCCTCTTCTAGCCTTCAAGATGGCCGCGAGGCGTGGAATCCTTCCGGGGTGATCGAGCTAGAGACTCCCGAGGCCTTCGAGCGGCATCTTCGCGAGGGACACAGCCTCGCCAACGTCGTCATCCAGGGGTTGGACCTGAGGCGCTACACGCGCGAGCTGGGCACGCTGCCGCTGGCGGGCACCGTGTTCCTGGGCTGCGAGCTGGAGAAGGACGCGCTCCAGGCGGCGCTCGCCCACGGCGCGCTCGTCTTCCCGCCCATCTCCGGGGTGCCCTATCAGCCGTACCGGGGCACGCTCTACACGCCGGAGGAGCTGTACGCGGGCTTCGACCCGGCGCGCCCGGAGACGTATGAGGACACGCTCGACGCGCGCATCTATCGCCACTGGGAATCCCACGGCCGGGGCACGCCGCCGACGCTGCTGGAGACGCTCGCGCAGCGGCTGCATGACCACGCGGTGACGGACGCGATGGAGGGCCTGCTCTTCAAGGCGGGGCCGCCGCGCAAGGTGGTGGCCATCATGGGAGGGCACTCCATGAAGCGCGGCATGCCCGACTATCGCGAGGTGGCCACGCTGTCGCGCGAGCTGACGCGCGCGGGCTTCTTCCTGGTGAGCGGCGGCGGCCCCGGCGCGATGGAGGCCACGCACGTGGGCGCCTGGTTCGCCACGCGCACGGAGGCGGAGCTCGACGCGGGGCTCGAGATCCTCGCCAGGGCCCCCAGCTATACGGACCGCGAGTGGCTGGCGCGGGCCTTCGAGGTGCGCGGCGCGTTCCCCCTCGGGCCCAAGGACGTCTTCGCCTGCTCGAGCCTGGGCATCCCCACGTGGCACTACGGCCACGAGCCGCCCAACCCGTTCGCCACGCACATCGCCAAGTACTTCGCCAACAGCGTGCGCGAGGACGGCCTGCTCACCATCGCCAAGGGCGGCATCGTGTACGCGCCCGGCAGCGCCGGCACCATCCAGGAGGTGTTCCAGGACGCCTGCCAGAATCACTACAACAGCGTGGGCGTCATCAGCCCGATGATCTTCCTGGGCCGGGAGTTCTGGACGCGCACCCGCCCGGTGTACCCGCTGCTGGCGCAGCTCGCGCAGGGCCACGAGTACGCGCGGCACCTGCTCCTCACGGACTCACGCGAGGAGGTCGTCGAGGCGCTGCGGGCGTACGACCGCTCATCGCCGGCCGCCAGCTGAGCCGCTGGACTTCACCCGCGCCGTGAGGCACGGGAGGATGCGATGCGAAAGAAGGGTGGGCAGTACGCGGACAGACGCTGGATGGACAAGCCCCGGGCCTTCGGGAAGCACGGCCCGGTGCGTCCGAAGGCGCTCTTCTTCGACGTCGACGACACGTTGGTCGACCGAGGGGGCGCCTTCACGCGCTACTTCGAGAGCTTCATGGCCCGCTTCCCGGACGTCTTCCCCGCGCACCGTCGCGCCGAGGACCTGGCCACCTTGCGCGTGCTCGACGAGCGGGGTGGGCGCGACCGGCAGGCGTTCTTCCAGGACCTGCTCGAGCGCTTCCCGGTGGGGCTCTCCGAGAAGGCGGTGCGCGCGGAGTTCCACGTGGGGCTGGCGCGGCAGGTGACGTCGGACCCGGAGCTGGTGGCGTGGCTCGCCGCGCGGGCGGGCCGTCAGCCCGTGGTGGTGGTGTCCAACGGCGCGGCGGACACGCAGCGCATGAAGCTGCTCCACGCCGGGCTCTACCACTGCGTGCCGCAGGGCTTCTTCTCCAGCGAGGTGGGCGTGGAGAAGCCCGACCCGGCCATCTTCCAGGCGGCGCTGAAGCACGTGAACCGCGCGCCCTCGGAGGTGCTCCACGTGGGCGATGACCCGGTGCGCGACATCGTCGGCGCGGGGCGGCTGGGCATCACCACGTGCTGGGTGTCGCACGGGCGCGAGTGGCCCGCGTCGCTGCCTCCGCCCGACTTCACCGTGGAGCGCGTCTCCACGGCCGTGCGGGACCTCGAGCGGGTGCTCTCGATATGGACATGAACCAGGTGGTCGGCTCGCACGACCTGCTCCTCCTCACGCTGGACACCTTGCGCCACGACGTGGCCACCGAGCTGGCCGCCTCGGGGCGCATCCCGAACCTGGCCGCGCTCCTGCCCGGAGGACAGTGGGAGGAGCGGCACTCGCCCGCGAGCTTCACCTACGCCGCGCACCACGCCTTCTTCGCGGGCTTCCTTCCCACCCCCGCGCGCCCGGGTCGCCACCCGCGCCTGTTCGCCATGCGCTTCGAGGGCAGCGAGACGACGGGGCAGGGGACGTGCGTGCTGGATGCGCCGGACCTGGTGACGGGGCTCGCGGGGCGCGGCTACCACACGGTGTGCATCGGCGGCGTGGGCTTCTTCAACAAGCTGAACCCGCTGGGCAACGTGTTGCCGGGCCTGTTCGCGGAGAGCCACTGGGCGCCGGAGCTGGGGGTGCGCGAGCCCCGCTCGACCGAGCACCAGGTGGCCCTGGCGGTCCGTCGCCTGGACGCCCTCCCGAGGCAACAGCGAGTCTTCCTGTTCATCAACATCTCCGCGCTCCACCAGCCCAACCGTCATTACCTGCCGGGCGCCAGCGAGGACTCGCGGGAGACCCACGCGGCAGCCCTGGAATACGTGGACAGTCAGCTCCCTCCCCTGTTCGCCGCGCTGCGGCGGCGGGGGCCGGCTTTCTGCATCGTCTGCTCGGACCACGGCACGGCGTACGGCGAGGACGGTTATAACGGTCACCGCGTGGGTCACCCCGTCGTCTGGACGGTGCCCTACGCGGAGTTCACCCTGCCGTGAGAGCCCGCACCATGACGCGCCTGGAGCAGATGTTGGGAGAGTCGCCGTACGTGGCGTACCTGTATGGGTACCCGCACAAGACGGCCTACCGGCCCTTCACGCCGCCGCTCTCGTTGGAGTCGGTGTGGGCCGAGGAGCGGCGCGACGCGCTGTTCCTCTACTTCCACGTCCCGTTCTGCGAGATGCGCTGCGGGTTCTGCAACCTGTTCACCGCGGCGGGCCCCAGGCAGGACGTGGTGGACGGGTATCTGGGCGCGCTGGAGCGCGAGACGCAGCGGGTGAAGGACGCGCTGGGTCGGGCGAGCTTCGCCAGGCTGGCGCTGGGCGGAGGCACGCCGACGCTGCTGGACGTGGCGGGGCTGAACAAGGTGTTCGATCTGGCGGAGAAGGTGCTGGGGGCGGACCCTCGGAACATCCCGGTGTCGGTGGAGGTGTCGCCGGAGACGGTGGATGCGGAGAAGCTGCGGACGCTGCGCTCGCGGGGCACGGACCGGGTGAGCATGGGCGTGCAGAGCTTCATCGAGGCGGAGGTGGCCGCGGTGAAGCGTCCGCAGAAGACGGCGCAGGTGGAGTCGGCGCTGGACCTCATCCGCTCGACGGGCTTCCCGACGCTGAACCTGGACCTCATCTATGGGATGGAGGGGCAGACGCCGGAGAGCTTCCTGTACTCGCTGCGGGAGACGCTGCGCTTCTCGCCCGAGGAGATCTACCTGTATCCCCTGTACGTGCGCCCCTTGACCTTCCTGGGGAAGAAGGCGCGCGCATGGGATGACCTGCGGCTGTCGCTGTACCGCACGGGCCGGGACTTCCTCCTGTCGCAGGGGTACACGCAGGTGTCGATGCGCATGTTCCGCGCGAAGCACGCGCCGGACGCGGGGGGCCCCGTGTACCGCTGCCAGGAGGACGGGATGGTGGGGCTGGGCTGCGGGGCGCGCTCGTACACGGGGGCGGTGCATTACTCGTCCGAGTACGCGGTGGGCTCGCGCGAGGTGCGCAACATCATCGCGTCGTACAGCGCTCGGACGGCGGAGTCCTTTGGAGAGGTGGGGTACGGCTTCCGGTTGGACGAGGGGGAGCGGCGGCGCAGGTTCATGTTGTTGTCGCTGCTCGCGGAAGGAGTGGACCTGGCGGCGTACCGGGCGCGGTTCGGCGCGGAGGTGCTGGAGGATTTCCCGGAGCTGTTGGAGCTGGAGGCGCACGGCCTGGGGCGCAGGGACGCCACGGGGCTGCGGCTGACGGCGGCGGGGGTGGAGCGCTCGGACTTGATTGGTCCGTGGCTGCATTCGGACGGGGTGCGCGCGCTGTCGTCGGAGTACGCCTGGCGATGAAGCTCACGGTGCTCTATCGGGGGCCGTTGTCGAGCTGCAACTACGGCTGCGAGTACTGCCCGTTCGGGAAGTGGAAGCACACGGACGAGGAGCTGGCGAAGGACCGCGCGGACCTGGAGCGGTTCATCGCGTGGGTGGAGGCGCGCACGCAGGACACGGTGTCGGTGTTCTTCACGCCGTGGGGTGAGGCGCTCATCTGGCCCTGGTATCAGCAGGCGCTGGCGCGGCTGACGCATCTGCCGCACGTGGAGCGGGTGGCGGCGCAGACGAACCTGTCGTGTCGGCTGGACTGGGTGAAGGACTGCCGCGCGGAGAAGCTGGGCCTCTGGGCGACGTACCACCCGGAGTGGACGAAGCGGCCGCGCTTCCTGAAGCAGTGTGAGACGTTGGTGTCGCTGGGCGTCCGGCACAGTGTGGGCGTGGTGGGCTTCCTGCGCTTCGTGGAGGAGGCGGAGACGCTGCGCCGCGAGCTGCCGGCCGAGACGTACCTGTGGATCAACGCGGTGAAGGACGGGCAGGAGGAGCCGTACACGCCCGAGGACGTGGCGCGCTTCACGCGGTTGGACCCGCTGTTCCCGGTGAACAACGTGCGTCACCCGAGCCTGGGGAAGGCGTGCAGGGGAGGGGAGTCGGTCATCTCGGTGGACGGGGAGGGCACGGCGCGGCGGTGTCACTTCATCGACGAGGCGATTGGCAACATCTACGCGCCGGACTTCGACCAGGCGCTGCGTCCCCGACCGTGCTCGAAGGCGACCTGTGGCTGTCACATCGGCTATGTGCACATGGACTACCTGGAGCTGGACCGGGTCTTCGGCTCCGGAATCCTGGAGCGCGTGCCGGCCGAGCCGCTGTGGCGGCGTGAGCCTGTCGCGAGTCGCTGAAGCCTGGGCGTCGCGGCCGCAAAGCAAGACATGGCGCGTCTGTTTGTGCGCTGCACCTGCATTGCCCGGGGCTATTGGGGCGGTTGATGTGAGGGCAGCGGGGGTCAGGTGCGTCGACGGCCCTCGTGTCGCATTTGAATCCCGATTGTATCAGCAGGGCTGTGGCTGTTTCCGGGATTCCAGCTTTTGTGCAGACTCCAGGTGCCTACCGTCGTTCACCCTGGAGAGCACACCATGCTGCTACGTTGGATGTTGCTGTGTTTCGTGATGGGGGTTGTTGCTTGCGGAGGGGAGCTGGGGGAGCACGAGTCCCTGGAGGCGCAGGGCTCGCGGCTCACCGTCACCACCGAGGACCAGCTCGTGACGCGCATGCCCGCGAGCACGGGCACGCTGTATGGCTACGTCGAGTACCTGCCGCCCGGCTACCTGACGTCTCCGGAGACGCGCTACCCGGTCATCATCCACCTCAACGGCCGGGGTGAGTTCGGCACCGCGCAGAACGAGGCGGCCCTGTTCGAGAAGGGCACGGCCAACGGGGCGCTGAAGAAGATCCGCCACGAGCCCACGGCCAAGACGTACTTCGGTCAGAAGCAGGTGATGATCTTCACGCCGCAGGCGGCGACGAACTGGGTCCCCGCCGAGGTCAACGCCTTCGTCGACTTCATCGTGGCGAACTACCGCGTGGACCTGTCCCGCATCTACGTCACGGGCCTGAGCTACGGCGGCTATGGCGCCTGGCAGTACGCGTATACGTACGGCCACCGCCTGGCGGCGCTCGCGCCCATGGCGACCAACATCGGCGGCCCGGGCCCCACCATCACCCAGCTGAAGAACGTGCCGGTGTGGGCCGTGCACTCGTTCGCGGATGGCAACTCGCTGCTGGCCGAGCGCTCGTGGCTGATGGGCGTGACGAAGAACTTCAACCAGGGACAGATGGTGACGGTGCCGCAGCCGTCCGCGACGCTGACGTACCTGTTCGCCGGCGCCGCGAGCAACGTGTGGACGTCCCAGCCGGGCTACGTGTCGACGGGCAACCTCCAGGCCCGGCTCACCGTGATTCCCGGCAGCGCGCATGACTGCTGGACCCAGACCTACAACAACTACGCCTTCTGGGACTGGCTCCTCGCGCAGCAGCGCGCGTCGGTGCCCTGAGCTCCGGCTCCTGAGGACGGGCGCCCTCGTGGGGTGGCGCCCGTCCTCACCTCCGTGACGTGCGCGTGTCGCGCCCGAGAACGACCGTTCGTCGTGCTCGAAAACGCGTGCACGCCGCACAACCGGAAATCTCGCGTGCACACAACTCCTGTCAGGATTCCAGCGGGATTTCGTCCGCCGCGAATTGCTGACGTCGCTTCGGAGGATTCACTCCGGGCGCATGCGGATTTGGTGGCATGAGCGCGCGTATTCGGTAGAGGAGAGGCCGCGCCGGAAGGATTTCGGCCGCCCGTTTCAGTCCCCCACCCCCGAGGACTTCATGTGGTCTCGTTCACGTCGGCTCACGCCGGCGTTCGTTGGAATGCTGTCTGGCGCCGTGCTGCTCGTCGCCTGTGAGAAGCCCGCCGAGCAGCAGCAACAGCAGCAGCAGCAGGCTCCCCAGGCCGCCCCCGTCACCGTCGTCACCCTCAAGTCGGAGTCCGTGCTGCTCACGCGCGAGCTGCCCGGGCGCACCCAGGCGTTCCTCGTCGCGGAGGTCCGCCCCCAGGTCAACGGCCTGGTCCAGCGCCGGCTCTTCACCGAGGGCGGCCAGGTGAAGGAGGGCCAGGCCCTCTATGAGCTCGATGACGCCACCTACCGCGCCGACTACGCCAGCGCCAAGGCCGCGCTGGAGCGCGCCCAGGCGACGCTGACCTCGGTCGCCCTCTCCACCAAGCGCTCCGCCGAGCTGTTCAAGCTCGAGGCCGTCACCCCCGCCGACAACGAGAAGGCCGTCGCCGCGCTCGCCCAGGCGGAGGCGGACGTCAAGGCCGCGCAGGCCGCCGTCCAGCGCGCCGGCGTGACGCTCGGACACGCGCGCATCACCTCGCCCATCGCCGGTCGCATCGGGAAGTCGTCCGTCACCCAGGGCGCGCTCGTCACCGCCAACCAGCCGCAGGCGCTCGCCGTCGTGCAGCAGCTGGACCCGCTCTACGTCGACCTGACCCAGTCGAGCAGCGAGCTGCTCCGCCTGCGCAAGGAGCTCAGCGCCGGCACGCTCAAGCCCACCGACAGCACGCCCGTCACGCTCCTGTTGGAGGACGGCAGCCGCTATGCCCACCCCGGCTCGCTCACGTTCTCCGACGTGACGGTGGACCCGGGCACCGGCACCTTCGCGCTGCGCATCACCGTCCCCAATCCCGACCAGATGCTCCTGCCCGGCATGTACGTGCGCGCGCTCGTGGGCAACGGCCTGCGTCAGGAGGGCCTCCTGGTCCCGCAGCAGGGCATTGCGCGCGACGCGAAGGGCAACGCCTCCGCGCTCGTGGTGGGCAAGGACGGCAAGGTGGAGCCGCGCACCGTCGCGGTGAGCCGCACCGTGGGAGACCGCTGGCTCGTGGACAGCGGCCTGACCGAGGGCGACCGCGTCATCATCTCCGGTCTCCAGAAGATCCAGCCGGGCATGCCCGTCCAGGCGACGGAAGCCCCGCCGACAGAGACGAAGGGGGGCGAAGCCGCGCCCCTCGTCCCGCCGGCTCCCAACCAGTGACGGAACGCAGCCATGGCAAGATTCTTCATTGATCGACCCATCTTCGCGTGGGTCCTCGCCATCATCATCATGATGGCTGGCGCGCTCTCCATCACCCGGCTGCCCATCGCGCAGTACCCCATCATCGCTCCGCCGACCGTGACGGTCGGCGCCGTGTACCCGGGCGCCTCGGCGAAGGCCATCGAGGACTCCGTCACGCAGGTCATCGAGCAGACGATGAAGGGGCTCGACAACCTGCTCTACATGTCGTCGACCAGCGAGTCGAACGGCGCGGCGACCATCACCCTCACGTTCGCCAACGGCACCGACCCGGACATCGCGCAGGTGCAGGTGCAGAACAAGCTGCAGCTGGCCACGCCGCTGCTGCCGCAGGCCGTGCAGCAGCAGGGCATCGCCGTCACCAAGGCGGCCTCGGGCTTCCTGCAGGTCATCGGCTTCGTGTCCGAGGACGGCAGCATGGGCGGTGACGACATCCAGGACTTCGTCGCCACCAACATGGTGGACCCCATCTCCCGCGTCCCGGGTGTGGGCAGCACGCAGGTGTTCGGCACGAAGTACGCCATGCGCATCTGGCTGGACCCCAACAAGCTGGACACCTACGCGCTGACGCCCACGGACGTCATCGGCGCCATCCGCGGGCAGAACCAGCAGGTGGTGGTGGGTCAGCTGGGCGGCACGCCCGCGGTGAAGGGCCAGCAGCTCAACGCCACGGTGACGGCGCAGGACCGCCTCCAGACGCCGGAGCAGTTCCGGAACATCGTCCTGCGAGGCAACGCGGACGGCTCCGTGCTGCGGCTGGGCGACGTGGCCCGCGTGGAGCTGGGCTCCGAGGACTACAGCGTCATCAGCCGCTACAACGGCAAGCCCGCCACGGGCATCGCCGTGTCGCTGGCCACGGGCGCCAACGCCCTGGACACCGCGCAGGGCGTGGCGGC
Organism: Myxococcus sp. XM-1-1-1; assembly: GCF_020037095.1. Classification (NCBI taxonomy): domain Bacteria; kingdom Pseudomonadati; phylum Myxococcota; class Myxococcia; order Myxococcales; family Myxococcaceae; genus Myxococcus; species Myxococcus sp. XM-1-1-1. The sequence goes on along the minus strand of NZ_JAIQDH010000018.1, from coordinate 132,857 downwards.
GGCCCTCAAGGAGATGGAGCCGACGCTGCCCAAGGGACTCAAGGCGGTGGTGCCGTTCGACACCACGCCGTTCGTCCGGGTCGCCATCCAGGGCGTGGTCTCCACGCTGCTGGAGGCCATCCTCCTGGTGTTCCTGGTGATGTACCTGTTCCTGCAGAACTTCCGCGCCACGCTCATCCCCACCATCGCGGTGCCGGTGGTGCTGTTGGGCACCATCGGCGTGCTCACCGCGCTGGGGTACTCGGCGAACATGCTCACCATGTTCGCGATGGTGCTCGCCATCGGCCTGCTCGTGGATGACGCCATCGTCGTGGTGGAGAACGTCGAGCGCGTGATGAGCGAGGAGGGGCTGTCCCCCAAGGAGGCCACGCGCAAGTCGATGTCGCAGATCACCAGCGCGCTGGTGGGCATCGGCGTGGTGCTCTCCGCGGTGTTCATCCCCATGGCGTTCCTGGCGGGCTCCACGGGCGTCATCTACCGGCAGTTCTCGGTGACCATCGTGACGTCCATGGCGCTGTCGGTGCTGGTGGCGCTGGTGCTCACGCCGGCCTTGTGCGCCACGCTGCTCAAGCCGATTCCCAAGGGCCACCACGCGGCGAGCAAGGGCTTCTTCGGCGCGTTCAACCGCGCGTTCGACTGGAGCAACGCCCGCTACCAGTCGGTGGTGAAGGGCATCCTGGGCCGGGCGTGGAGCTTCATGGTCGCCTTCGTGGCCATGGTCGCGCTGATGGTGGTGCTGTTCCTCAAGCTGCCCACGTCGTTCCTCCCGTCCGAGGACCAGGGCTTCCTGTTCGCCCTGGTGCAGACGCCGGTGGGCGCCACGCAGGAGCGCACGATGAAGGTCATCGAGCAGCTGGAGGACCACTTCCTGGAGAACGAGAAGGACACCGTCAAGGCGCTCTTCAGCGTGCAGGGCTTCAGCTTCGCCGGCAGCGGTCAGAACGCCGGCATCGCGTTCATCAACCTGCGGGACTGGAAGGAGCGCAAGTCGGCGGAGCTGGGCGTCAACGCGGTGGCGGGTCGCGCCGCGGGGGCCCTGGGGCAGATTGAGGACGCGCTCGCGTTCGCCTTCCCGCCGCCCGCGGTGGCGGAGCTGGGCAACTCGGCCGGCTTCACGTTCTTCCTCAAGGACAACATCGGACAGGGGCACGAGGCGCTCACGGCCGCGCGCAACCAGTTCATGGGCGCGGCGATGCAGAACCCGCTGATTGCCTACGTGCGGCCCAACGGCCAGGAGGACACGCCGCAGTTCCGCGTGGACGTGGACGTGGCGAAGGCGACCGCGCTGGGGCTCTCCACGGCGGACATCAACAACACGCTGACGGCGGCGTGGGGTGGTCAGTACATCGACGACTTCATCGACCGCGGCCGCGTGAAGCGGGTGTTCATCCAGGCGGACGCTCCGTTCCGCATGGTGCCGGAGGACTTCAGCCGGTGGTCCGTGCGCAACACGAAGGGGGAGATGGTGCCGTTCCCCGCGTTCGCGAGCGTGCGGTGGGGCTCGGGCTCTCCCCGGCTCGAGCGCTTCAACGGCGTGTCCGCCATGGAGCTGACCGGTGAGGCGGCGCCCGGAGTGAGCTCCGGCGATGCCATGGCCGCGGTGGAGCAGATGGTGGCGCAGCTGCCGCCGGGCTTCAGCCTGGAGTGGACGGGCCAGTCGTATCAGGAGCGGCAGGCGGGCTCGCAGACGCCGCTCTTGTACACGCTGTCGCTGCTGCTGGTGTTCCTGTGTCTGGCGGCCATGTACGAGAGCTGGACCATCCCGACGGCCGTGCTGCTGGTGGCGCCGCTGGGCATCCTCGGCACGGTGCTGGGCAGCTTCATGCGAGGCATGGACCGCGACGTCTACTTCCAGGTGGCCATGCTGACCACGGTGGGGTTGTCGAGCAAGAACGCCATCCTCATCGTGGAGTTCGCGAAGGAGAACGTCGAGAAGGGCATGGAGCTGGTGGAGGCCACGCTGCTCGCGGTGCGTGCGCGTCTGCGGCCCATCCTGATGACGTCGCTGGCATTCGGCTTCGGCGTGGTGCCGCTGGCCATCGCCTCGGGCGCGGGCGCCGGTGCCCAGCGGGCCATCGGCACGGGCGTGCTCGGCGGCATGCTGGTGGGCACGTTGCTCGGAATCTTCTTCGTGCCGCTGTTCTTCGTCGTGGTGCAGCGCCTGTTCACCCGACGCAAGACGGAGACGGAGTCCTCGCCCCCGGTGGATGACTCACACGCGACGTCCTGAGCCTGGGACGACGTGAAGCCCGAAGAGGCCGCCGGCGCGTTGTCGGCGGCCTCTTTTCATTCCGACGCCCAGGTGATGCGCTCGAAGGTGGCCCTCAAGCGGGCTCCTCGCGCCGGGTGCAGATGCTCCACCCAGGCAATCCTCCCGAGCAGGTGCGCGCGGAAGTCGGGATGCTGCTCGGTGTTCTGGCTCTCGGGGCCGCGTGTGCGGCACAGGTGCAGCACGGCCTTCAGGCGCTCGTAGTCCTCGCGAGGGACGGTGGGGTGCGCGTTCACCACGACGCCCGCGAGCCGCTGCTGCTGGCCCTGGTGCATCACGCGCGTCTTGCCGTGGTGCACGGTGAAGCCCTCCTCGCGGATGATGCGCGTCACGCACGTGAGCAGCCTGCGCGCGCGTCGCGCCAGGGCTTCGTCACCGGAGAAGGCCAGGTCATCCGCGTAGCGCGTGTACCGGGCGCCCAGCGTCGCCGCGAGCGCGGACAGGCGGACATCGAGTCGATAGGCCGCGAGGTTCGCGAGCGCCGGTGACGTGGGCGCTCCCTGCGGGAGGTGTCTCGCGGAGAGCCTGCGCGACAGTCGCCAGCAGGCGTCAAGCTCCTGTGCGCTCTCGGCCCGGCGTGCCTGTTCAACGACGGCGCCCGGCGTCCGATTGGTGCAGAGCCCGGCGAGCGCGTTGATGACGCCATCGGGATAGCCGGCGGTCCGGAACACGCCCCACACCTGCGCGGGCCGCACCGCGTGGAAGAAGTCCTCCAGGTCCACGCGCACCACCACTGCGCGGCCCACGTGGGGGCTTGCGAAGTCCTTCACTCCGAGGCCCCGGACGAAGCCGCGAGCGGCGGCGTGGGGCGGGATGACGTCCAGGATGTCGTGGAGCACCTTGCGCTGCAGTCGCGCGAGGTCCAGCCCTGGCTGCTCCAGGAGTCGCTTGCCGCCCGTGCGCTTGGGAATCCAGACGTAGCGATAGCGTCGCCATTGGCCGGGACGGGACGTGCGCTCGAAGCCCGCGCCATCCACGAGCCAGCCCAGCTGGGCGTCCGTCACCCCGAGCCACTGCGCGAGGGCGGCCTGCGTCGTGAGCTCGGGGACGGGCCACGGCCGCCGGCCCATCTGGGGCTCCGCGTCCAGCCAGTGACGGATGCGGATGGGCTCGGCGCTGTTGCCGCAGGCGCGGATGAGCGCTGGGCGGGTGGCGAGCAGCTCGGTGAGCAGCTCGATGCGGGCGTGGGGCGGGCGAGGAAAGTACCTCAGGATGCCGCGGACGACGGGCACGAGCCAGCGCGGGCGGCCGCCCACGACATGGGCGCCTCGTTCCCTCAGTCCCGCTCGAGTCCAGGGACCCGCGAGGAACGCGGACGCGAGCGCCGCCGCCACGGGGTGGCGCGTGCTCACGTCCGGGCCTCCGGGTGCCATGCGGCGGCTCGGGCCCACCTGTCCCGTCCGGCGTGGCCAGACTCGCGGCTCGCCGCGATACCGGCCTCGCGTGGGAGTGTGTTCCTCATGAAGAGTCCCCGGGGGTACCCCGGAGATGCAGAGGGCCGTGTCACCACGGACCGTCTACGCGCTGGGTTTCCGAGCCGCCGCATGGCGAGGCGGACCCTACTACTTCAACGCCTCCAACAGGGCGGCTTGCATCGCCTTGCGGTTCTCCGGGAAGCCCTGGCTGGGGAAGGGCCGCGCGCCGTGGATGAGCGGCTCGAACTTGCGGTACATCGGGTCCGAGCGCGCGGGCTCCTGCTGGTAGAAGGCGCGGTTGGCCTGGAGCAGATAGCGGGGCAGGGTGCCCTGCGGTCCCTCGCCGCTGAAGGCGATGAGGCCGCGCACCTCGGGGCTCCCCAGGAACGTGGTGAGCGCCTTCGCGTCCTCCGCGCACGTGCCCGTGCAGCCCGCGTTGAGCACCAGCGCGTCCACGAACACGGTGGGCGCCGAGCCGCCACCCAGCGGCACCGAGACGACGTCCGGCAACGCCATCCCCGGCCGGGCCTTCAGGATGGGCACCAGGCGCTCGGTGTAGCCCATGAACCCGTTGGCCTGCTCCGAGGCGAACGCCTCCTCCGCCGCGGTGTTGTCCGCGTACGTCCCATCCAGGCACGGGTTGACGCCCGGCTCCATCGCGCAGCTGTCCACCACGGTCTCGAACGGGGCCAGCGTCGTCGCATCCAGCGGCAGCGCCAGCGCGCCGGGCAGCGCGTCCGCCGGGTGCGTGTCTCCCCACGCATCGATGTACGAGGAGGGCAGCGTCCAGCTCCCGTCGAAGTTCGCCGCCAGCGGCCGCTTGCCCGGAGAGACCTCCCGCAGGATGTCCACCAGCGTCGCGCCATTCGTGGCGGAGCGGATGTTCGTGCTGTGTGAGTACACCACGTAGGTGCACAGGTACGTGGGCATGCCGTAGCTCGTGCCGGAGATGCGCACCGCCTCCTCGGCCGCCGGATGCACCGTGCCCGCCGCCGGCGTCACCGGCTGAATCCAGCCCTTCGACACCAGCGAGCCCAGGATGAGCGTGTCCACCTCCACCACCTGCGCCGCCGAGGGCCCCGAGCCGAGCAGCTGGTTCAGCGTGCCGCCTTCATCCAGGTCATACACATCCAGGTTCGCATCGAACACGATGTCCAGGTCGATGTCCGAGTGCTCCCGCTCGAAGTCCGCTTCCAGGCGCGCCGCGAGGCTCGCGAAGCCGTCGCCCACCGTGTCCGGGATGTAGGGGAACAACACGGCCTTCATCGGCCGGGGCGGCGTGGGCGTCGGGTCCGGAGACTCCGAGCAGGCCGTCAGCGTGAACAACAACGCACCGAGTGACACTTTCCAATTCATGGCGGAACCTTCCTCGAGAAAGGCTCGCACTCTAGGCCCGGAGAGGCGGATGAACCGCTCTTTCTCGTCCGTGCCTGTCTTTGCGGCGACGGCGTCAGGCGGGCACGTGGAAGCCCGCGGCCCGCAGGGCCTCGCGAATCTCCCACTCGTACACGGTGAGGCCATCGCGCTTCAGGCCGGGCAGCAGGTCACCGAAGGCATTCGCCTCCAGCACGCGGTGCCCGGTGAAGTACTCCTCGAACATGAGGTCGATGCCGACGTGCAGGCAGTCATGGGCGCGCGCCACCTGGCGGCAGCTCTCCATCGCGGCGTCCCATTCGTTCCGGGGCACCGCCGCCTCCAGCTCCTCCAGCTCTCCGCGCCAGCCGCCCAGGTGCAGGTTGGTGATGGGCAGCCGGCTCTGGCGCACCACGATGAACGCGGGCTCGCCGCGCACCGCCAGCACCCGACAGTCGAAGAGGTCTCCGCCCAGCCGCGCCTTCGGAATCGAGCGCTCCACCTGCGAGCCCTCGCGCAAGAGGAAGCCGAGCACCTGCTCCAGCGGCTCCGGCTCGCGGATGCGGCGCACCTTGAGCGTGTTGAACCAGCCCCGCGGCGACTGCTCGACGGTGGTGACCAGCGACTCGTGGCCGCGAAGTCGCCGGAAGATGCCCAGGCACGACGCGGACGAGCCGCAGGACACCTTCACGAACACCTCGCGCCAGCCCTCCTCGTCCATGCGCTCGCGCAGCGATGCCACGTCCGTCACCCCGTCCAGGGGCTCCGGCACGGGCACGCCCAGCGCGGCGTACTGGCGCGAGGTGACGCGCTTGTCGAACAAGTCCCGGATGCTCGCGGGCGACTGGAGCACCCGCCACGACGGGCGCTCGCGGAACACGGCCTCCAATTCCGAGAGGACGCGCAGGATGCCGAGGTGTCCCTGCCGGGGGGCGAGGATGCGCCCGTGGTCCTCGACGAGCGCGTCGACCTCGTCGGGGGCGAGCACCTGTCCCCCGTGCGCGAGCGCGTCCTCGTAGCCCCGCTTCAACAGGCCCTTCTCCACCTCCCAGCTCTCGCCCGCGGCGTCGATGCGGACGAACGCGTCCGTGTCGGGGAGCTCGGCGAGGCGGGCAGGGGACTCCAGCAGCTCCCGCCAGGGCACCACCTTCGCGGGCGGCAGGCCCTGACGGTCCAGCGCGTCCTGGAACAGCGAGACGCGCCGGTTCTCCGCGTTGCCAATGACGATGAAGCCGGGCAACGCGGACATGGGAGGACTACTCGCCCACCGCGGCGTAGTGGTACTCGGGGTCGTACTCGCGCTGGTTGCCCGCGGCCACGGTGCCGGCGAGCTTCGCCACCAGCTTCTCACCCGCGTCGGTGAGCGTGTTCTCCGTCAGGTCCAGGTGCTTGAGGTGCTTGAAGGCCGCCGCGTTCTCCGCGAGCGTCTTCGCGCCCTCGTCCGTCAGACAGCCCATGGACAGGTCCAGCTTCTCGAGCTGGGGGAGCACCTTCGCGGTCGGCAGCACCTTGACCAGGTCATTGGTGAACTCCGCGTTGCGCAGGCCCAGCACCTTGAGGTTCGACAGGCCCTTGCCGTCCAGGATGGGCTGGATGTCCGCCACGCCGCCCTCGGCGCCGTAGCTGTCCTGGCCGAACCACACCTCCAGCTTCTCCAGCTTGGGCCACTTCGCGCTGGCGATGGACTTCACCGCGCCCAGCGGCAGGCCGCCCGTCTCGATGGTGAACTCGCGAAGCTCCGGCAGGTCGATGTCGCCCAGGTCCGCGCCCGCGCCGCGCAGCCGCAGCGAGCGCAGGTTCGGCACCAGCTTGTAGAGCGCCGAGACGTCGTTCACGTAGGACCAGGAGATCTCGGTCTCGTCCGGATACTCGAAGTCGCCCAGGAACAGGTGCTCGAGCCCCTTGGGGGGCGCCTCCTGCAGGGCCTCCAGGACGGGCTCGTAGCTGTTCTCGCCATCCGAGGCGTCGACGATGCCCACCGCGAGCGAGCGCAGGAAGCGCCCCGACGGGTGCGTCAGCAGTGTCTTGACGCCCTCGCCCACGTCGAACTCGGAGTCGTACTCCTTGCGGCCCAGGCGCGCCGAGCGGATGAAGCCCAGGTGCCACTCGAGGGTGATCTCCTCGTCGCTCCAACCCTTCGCCATGGAGCCGAGCAGCAGCGCCTTGTGCTTCTTGATGTGCGCGGACACCTGCTTCTTGAGCGCGGTGGCCTCGGCGCCGGACGCCTTGGAGAGCGCGTGCTGCAGCGCGATGAGCTCGCCGCGCGGGTCGCCCTGGGCCTGGAGCCAGTCGCCATAGACGAGGTACGCGTCGACGTTGTCCGGGTCCTTCTGGATGGCGGCCTCGAGCTCCGGGTTCGACTTGCCCTCGACGGCCTCGCCCTCGTCGTCGTCGTCGCCGCCCTCGCCGTCGCCCACCAGCTCGTAGCCCTTCTTCTCCTTCTCACGGACGAGCTTGTCGTACTCCTTCTGGGCCTTCTCGTCGGAGTCGAACGACTGCGTCTTCTCCTGGCCGTCGGTGCCGATGCGGCCCCAACGCGTGGTGAAGGAGTCGCCCTCGAGCTTGATCTCCCAGAACTTGCTGGAGCTGCCTTCCTTGAACTCGTACCGCGGCATGGCCGTCCTCTCCTGCGCCGAGCGTGGCGCGTCCGACCGGAAGCTAGAGAAGCCCTCGCGCAAGCTCAAGCGTCGCGCCCATCCAGGCTTCCCAGGGCGTCTCGGGCACGCGCCCTGCCTGCCCGTCTTCCGGGATTCCCTGCGCGGGGACACCCGGCCGTGACGTCTGCACCCGAGGGCTCGGCCCGCTCAGGTCCACCCGGTGCACGCTCACGTGCGAGGGCAGCCCGCGCGTGTCGAGCGGCGACTGACGGACCGCGTCGAGCCACAGCACGTCCACGCGTGCCCGCTTCGCGTCGACACGCACCTGCTCCAACACCTGCTCATTGTCTCGCGGCGTGAGAATCTCCACCGTGCCGCGGGCGCGCCACTCACGCAGGAGCAGCTCGCACAAGCCGCGCTCGGCCTCGAGCGGGTGGGGGCCCTGTCCCTCCCAGGGGAAGGCCACCTGGAAGCGCAGGTCCTGGTCTCCGAGCCACACGGAGAGCCGCCGCACCAGACACAGCACCAACCCCAGGGCCACGACGGCGCGCTGCCAGCTCACGCCGCTGTCCTTCACGCGCGCGTCCGCGAGGCTCACGGGCAAGAGGAACACGAGCACCCGACGGCGGCGCACCGCGAGGCTCTCGTCGCGCGTGTAGTAGAGCAGCTCGCCCTCGACGTAGCGCACGTCGAACAAGTCGAGCGTGGGCTCGTCCTCCATGTAGACGAGCTCGGAGGTGACCAGGTTCTCCAGGCTGCCCACGTTGGAGACCGACGAGAAGCCGCCCTGCGGGAACGCGGCCTCGTCCTCCAGCGCGGTGGGCGCGGGGCCCTGCGAGACGGCGCGCGCGCGCAGACGCGGCGGCAGCGTGCGCGACAGGGACTCGGCGGCCTCCACGGCCTGCTCCAACGCCAGGCGCTGCGCCTTGCCCTTCAGGTGCTCCAGGTTCTCCAGCGTGAAGACCTCGGCGTCGCCGAGCAGGGCGCTGGCGCGACGCGCCCCGGTGGCCAGCGCCTCGTAGCCCCGGGCGAGCGACTCGAGCGCGGAGTCCCGCTCGCGCAGGGCGCCGTATCCCGATTGCAACAGTTCACCCGGTGGCTTCTCGAGGATGCGCCGTGCCAGCGCGGGGCTGACGGGCGTGCCCGAGGTGAAGCCCATGCGCGTGAGCACGCGGCTGACGAGGAAGGCCAGGCCCTTGGGCCGCAGGGCCTGGGGCACGCGGGCCAGCGCGGCGGACACGGCCTCCAGGGAGGGCTCGGCGGCCAGGCGCGCGAGGACGTGGTCGTCGTAGGCCCGCACGGCGTCGCGCAGGCGGGGCAGGGTGTCCGCGATGGGGAGGGAGGGTGCGGGAGGCTGCCCCGAGACGAGCCGCCCCAGGTCGGCGATGAGCGCGGGCGGCGGGAGCGTGGGGGCCTCCTCGAGCATGGCCCTCAGCCCGGGGATGCTCGCGGCGAGCGCCTCCGCGTCGAGCCCCTCCTGCCGTGAGAGGCAGAGCCCCGCGCACAACCAGCGTTCCAGGTCCTGGGGGGCTCGCGGCTCGGGGACTCCCATGCGTCCACCATGTATCACTTCCCGCTGGGGGCGGATGCAGGGGCGTGTCGGTGCGCGGCGCCGAGGCGCCGTGGTTTCGGCAGGGGACCGGAGGAGCGGTCCCTGTCTCGACGCGGACAGGCCCCTGCGACTTCGGGGCAGTTGTCCAGCCCAGGGTCGGTTCCCACCCTCGCTTCCTTGCTCCCTCGCGGGAGAGGAGGCCACATGCGCGCGAAGTCTGGCTGGGCGGTGATGTTGCTGGGGGCCCTGGGCTGCGGAGGACCGGAGGCGAGGGCGGAGAGTCCCGTGAGCACGGCGGAAGCGCCGCTGCTGGCACCGTCATGTCCGACCGGTGGCGCGCAGCGGGTGAAGGTCGTCATTCCCCCGGGGACGCCCGAGCCTCCGCCGTTCGCGGGGCTGTCACCCGCGGGCTTCGTGGGTGTGCAGGGCACGGCGTACTTCACCGTGAACTACCCCGACGGCGCCTCCGTGCTGTGGCGTACGCAGGGCACCGAGGGCAGCACCGTGCAGGTCCGCGCCTTCTCCGCGATGTGGCCCGAGCGTGCGCTGTCTCCGCGGGCGCCGCTCGGCGACAAGCTGCTGTTCACCGTCTACACGCCGGAGTCGGGCCGCGAGCCGTGGGTGTCGGACGGGACGGAGGTTGGCACGCGGCTGCTGAAGGACGTGACACCCGGACCGGAGGGCACGGCGATGTCGCAGGTCTCCGTGTGGGGCAACAGCGCGTCGTTCTTCCGCACCCGGCAGGTGCTCACGCCGCCCCGGACGCAGGTGGAGCTGTGGCGCACGGATGGCACGGAGGCCGGCACGCGGATGGAGGTGAACCTGGGCGTGCTGAGCACGCTGTCGGAGAAATACGTGCGGACCACGAGCGCGCACTTCTTCTTCATGTCCAATGCGACGGACGGCACGTCGCTGTGGCGCACGGATGGCACCGCGGGCGGAACGGTCTTCGTCAAGAAGCTGGATGCCGGACAGGTCCCCGTGATGGACGTGGGCACCACGCAGGATGGCGCCGTGGGGCTGTTCACCCTGCTGGATGGCGGCAACACGGAGGTCTGGAAGACGGACGGGACGGCCGCGGGAACGGTGCGGCTGGAGACCTTCGGCAAGCGCATGCTGATGCTCGGCTCGCTGGGCGGCTCGGTGTACCTGGTGGACAGCGCCTACCTGCCCATCATGACGCTCTCCAGCGTGTCGCTGGCGGGGGGCGGGAAGGCGAACGTCACCCAGTTGGAGAACCCATGGGGGAATGACCCGGATGCGGGGACCTACGTCCAGGGCGTCGTGCGTTCGGGGGACACGCTCTACTTCTCCGTCGCCATCGGGACGTCGGGTCCCGCGCCGCGCAGGGTGTGGCTGTGGGTGACGCAGGGGACGGCCGGGACGACGCGGCGGGTTCCCGCGGCGCTGAGCACCTCCGACGAGTACTGGTCTCCGCTCATCGCCGCGGACAATGGCGGGGTGGTGTTCACCGCGGGCGGCGAGGGCTCCTTCGCGGTGCCGTGGGTGTCCTACGGCACCGACGAGACCTCGTCCGAAATCACCACGAGCCCGTCGCGCACGCATCTGGCGACCGCGTTCGCCCGGGTGGGCAACCGCATCTACTTCGGCGCGAGGGATGACACGGGCTACCACCAGCTCTGGGCCATGCCCTCGAACGTGAGCTGCACGCCGTAGCCGAAGGGACGGGAGCGGAGGGCAGGGCGCCTTCCGCTCCTTCCGGACTCACGTCAGGCCGAGCAGCCGGGGCACCTTCTCCTCCAGGAGGTCGATCTCCTCTCGCGTCTCTCCCAGGTAGGAGAGGAGCTGGAGGTCCTGCCGCTCCACCGCGCCGCCGTGGAAGATCCACGCGCGCGTGCGCAGGAGCCGGTAGAGCTTCACGAGCTTGCGGTCGCTGATGAACACGCCGTCCTCGCGCGTCAGCGTCTGCACCACGCGGCGGAACTCACGCAAGAGCTCGTCGCGGAAGAACAGGTCGCGGTCTCTCAGCTCGCGTCCCTCCGGCCCGGCCTCCTTGCGGCCCATCATCAGCGTCAGGTAGCGGTGCGCCTTGAGCACGTCCTCCAGCGTGGCGTGCCCCTCCGCCCAGGGCTTCTGGTTCAGCTCCCGGTTCGTCTGCGATTCCAGGCCCGAGTCGAGCAGCTCCAGGAAGTAGCGGTCCTGCACCGGCCGGCACGCGGCCTTGAGGCAGAAGCGGTCCTTGAGCGCGCCCAGCTCCGCGTGCTCGGGCAGCTCGTTGGTGGCGGCGAAGAGCACCTTGAGGCGCACCGGCTGCGGCGCGCCGTCCTGGTAGAACTTGCGCTCGTTGATGACCGTGAGCAGCGCGTTGAGGATGGCGGAGCTCGCCTTGAAGACCTCGTCCAGGAAGACGAGCCGGGCGGTGGGCAGCTTGCCGCCCTCGCGGCGGATGTAGCGCCCCTGGCGCAGCAGGTTGATGTCGATGGGGCCCAGCACCTCCGACGGCTCGGTGAAGCGCGTCAGCAGGTACTCGAAGTAGTCCTCGGAGGGGATGCGCAGCGCCTCGCGGAACTTGAGCACCAGGTCCGACTTGGCCGTGCCCGGAGGGCCCACGAGCAGCAGCGGCTCCTGGGCCACCGCCGCCACCGTCATCAAGTCCACCAGGGTCTGCTTGCCCACGAAGTGCCGCCCCAGCGCCTGACGGAAGCGGTTGAGTCGGTCTCTCAGCCCCTGGGCCTCGCGCGACAGCGCATCGAACGTCAGCGCGGAGATGGGGTCGGCGGCGGGCTCCTCACGCCGGGGAACACTGCTCATAGACGCTCCTCCAACTCCTGGTGGATGCGTCGTCGCACCAGGAACTCATCCTCATCCAACCAACCACGCGCGCGCTCACCCGAGCCGCGCGCCACTTCCACGTGTCCCAGCACCAGCATGTCCGCCAGCTCCACCACCGAGAGGCAGAAGTGGCTGTTGGTGTTGTAGCTGTCCGTCACCAGGGGCAGCACCTCGGACAGGCGCGCCAGGCCCGACAGCGCCAGGTCCGCGGGCGCATGGGACAGCGCTCCCGCGAGGCTGCGCATCAGCGCCAGCCGCTCCGGGAGCGTGCCCTTCAGCGCGTCGAGCGCCTCGAACGCGGCGTCGAACACGGGCAGCGCCTCCTGCATGCGGCCGACGAAGGCCATGCCGGACGCGACGCCGAGTCGCGCGGCCACCGGCGTCTTGGGCCGCGTCAGCAGGCCGCGCGTCGCCTCCACCAGGTCGCCCGCCTCGCGCGTCAGGCCCACCCGACGCAGGCCGCGCAGGCTCGCCTCCAGGATGCCCGCGCTCCACGCGTGGGAGTCGGGCGGCAGGCCCGCCAGCACGGTGCGCAGGCGTCCCGCGAAGGTGGTGGCGCGGTCCACCCGGCCGAAGAGCGCCGCCAGCGCGAGCGCGTCTCCGAGCAGCCGCGCCTGCACCTCGCCCGGCAGCGTGTCCACCGCGGACACGAGCGAGTCCATCAACGGCAGCGCGCGCGCCATCGGGAGCCGGGGCAGCGTCTCCAGCAGCCCGCCGATGAGCCGCTGTCGTTCGGCCGCGTTCAGCTTCGCCCCGGTGGCGCGCTGGACGAGCTGGCGCACCTCGCGGTCGACGACCTCCGGGTCGCGGATGTCTCGCAGCGCGGCGAACTCCTCGCCACGCAGGTCGCGCGTCCCGCGTCCGAAGGCGCGCGCCGGGTCCAGTCGCTCGCTGGGCTCCAGCAGTCCGGAGCCCTGGCGCAGCCGGTCCACCTTGTACCGCTGGAAGGTGACCAGCGCGTTGAGCTCCGCGGCGATGTCCGCGGGGAGCGGCGTCTCCAGGGGCTCGCCCTCCATGGCCTGCGTCACGCGCGCGCCGTACGCCCGGACGAGGAAGCCGTGGATGGGGTCCGACTTGGAGAGCGCCGCCGTGGCCGCCTCCACCAGCGTGCGCGCGTGCTCCGGCTGGCCCACCCGTGCGAGGCCGCAGGCGAAGACGAGGCGGACATAGGCCTGGGTGAGCGCGGTGGGGGCTTCCACCGACGAGCGTCGGCGCGTGGTGCGCTCGAAGCGGTCCAGGAGCGTCGTCAGGTGCGTCGCCAGCCGGGGCAGCAGCGCCGCGTCCGTGCCTCCGCGCAGGAAGAGCGGCACGTCGCGCGACAGGGAGAGGCCGCGCTGGAGCATCTCCTGCACCCGGTCTCCCGCCTTCGCGAGGCTCAGCGGATCTCCCCCCGCGAGCTTGTCCAGCGCCGCGCGGGACAGCCACAGCGTGCGCACGTCGAGCGCGGTGTCGTGCTTGTCCAGCCAGCGCTGGACCGTCGGGACGTCGCTGAAGGTCGCCCCTCCCGATGCGCGCGCCGCGTGCACGAGCGCGCTCGCGAGGCCGCGGACGTCGTCCTCCGACGGCGTGTCCCGGGTCAACAGCTGCTCGGGGGGCTGGCCATTGCGAGTCTCGGCGCGGGCCCAGCGCTCGGCCAGCTCGGTGGCCTCATCGCCCGTCGCGCTCCACAGCGCGCGGGTCCAGCACAGGGTCGCCTCGCGAGCGCGTCCGAGCTGCACCTGCAGCTCCGCCATGCGCACCCACAGCGCCTGCCTCTCGGGGGCATCGGCCGGGACGTCCAGCGCGAGGAAGTCCTTCTCCGCGCGGGCGAGCGCCTCGGCCGCCGCGTCCTGTCGCTCGGGCGCGAGGGGGACGAGCGGCGCGCTCGGGGCCTTCGTGGCCGCCTTCTTCGAGGCCTTGCGCGAGGGCTCCGCGACGGGCTCGGGCTCGGCGGTGTCATGGGCGCGGCGCTCCGTCCGCGAGGGCTGCGCGTCCTTGGGCTTCTTCTCCGCGGAAGGGGCGCGCGTGGTGCCGGGAATCCACTCCCCGTCGGCGAGCTCGATGGCGTCGAAGTCGAACGTCGCGCCCTTCATCCAGGGCTCCAGCGCGACGGCACTCGCGTCCACCACGTAGTCCACCCAGGTCTCGAGTGGCTGGAAGGCCTTCTCGCAGATGCGCTCGGCGCGGAAGCCTCCGTCCCCCGTGGGGTGCAGCCACGTCACCGTCTCCGGCGTGGGGACGAGCAGCGCGCGCAGCCGCTCCTTGCGCACGGGCGGCTCCAGCAGTCCGTCGCACGGCAGGTACAGCTCCGCGACCTGCGGCAGCGGCGCATAGGCCATCGCGGACAGGCCCAGCTCCGGAGGTCGCTCCCGGCCGGCGCGCGCGCGCAGGATGATGCAGGGCGCGTCCGGTGGACCCGTCACCGCGAAGCGGAGCTGCGCGAGAACGGGCTCGGGCAGCGTGTGGACGAGTGACTCCACCTGGGCCACGGCGTTCTCTCGCAGCACCCAGAGGCTCGCGGCCTCGGTGCGCGCGGCGCGGGTGAGGCGCAGCGGGACGGACAGCCGGCCGGGCGCGGGGAGGGGCTCCCAGGCGCGCGCGGGCTCCGGGAGCCGCAAGTCCGTGAGCTGGTACAGGTCCAGCCAGGGGCCGTCCGCGGCCGTCAGCCACGCGCCCTCGCCCGGGATGAGCAGCACGTTGCCGGCGGCGGGCTGGAGCGTTCGCGCCAGCGGATGCACATGCCCCAGCTCCACCCAGACGGACGTCTGACCCGGGACGGCGGGGACGAAGGCGCGCAGCCCGCCCGCGCGGTCGAGGGCGCCCGTGAGCGTGAAGTACGGAGGCGCCACCGCGCGCAGCAGCGCCCGCGAGCCCACCTCGCCCTTCGCGAAGCAGAGCTCCTGTCGGTCGCATCCCAGGCGCAGCAGCTCACCCGCGAGCGCGAGCAGCGCGTCCGCGTCGGTGGGCAGGAACATCACCGTGCCGGGGAGCACGCCCTCCAGCGGGGCGCGGTGGGTGGGCAGCAGCTCCGCCCAGCAGCGCACCATGGCCTCACCGCGAGGGGCCTTCGCGTCGACGCGGACGCCGAACGCGGCCAGCTCCGCGAGCGCGGCCTTCGTCAGCGGCGCGTGCGGCGTGACGTAGAGCGGGCCCTCGGCGCGGGTGTGGTGATGGGCCGGCGCGGCCTGGACTTCGGGAGGGACGAGTCGGGAGGTCAGCGCGAGGTGGAGCGCTTCCCGGGTGGGAAAGACGAGCGTGGACATCAGGCCTTCTGGCTCACCTTCTCGGCGTTGCCGTCGGACGTGGACTCGGGGTTCGCGGCCTGGCCGGACGGCGTGTCGCGCTGGACGATGACCTGGCCCAGCTCCGACGCCTTCAACGCGCCCCCGGCGATGAGCTGGTCCACGAGGCGGCGGTGCTCGTCCTCGTGCTCCATGGGCAGCGCGTCGGAGTCGCTCTCGTACTGGATGACGACGTCCTTGCGGCCCGTCTGGGGATTGACGAGCAGGCGGAGGATGAGACTAGCCATGGGCCGGCTCCTTCTTGGGCGCCGCCTCGGGCGCCAGGTGGACGAATGCCTCGCGGTCCAACACCTTGCGCTCCAGGAGCAAATCCCGCAGCGCGACGAGGCGGGGCTTCTCGCGGCGCAGGATGTCGCGCGCCCGGGCCCGCTGCACCTCGAGCACCTCCAGGATGGCCGCCTCCAGCGTGCCGCGCGTCGCGTCGGAGAGCGCGTGTCGGTCCGCGTTCCTGCCCGGCGCGTCGAAGCGGCGCACGGGCAGGCCGTCGCCGCCCATGCCCAATTCCTCCACCAGCTCGCGGGCGATCTCCGTTGCGCGCTCCAGATCATGCGCGCTGCCGATGGACAGGTCCTCGAGCAGCAGCGCCTCCGCCTCGCGTCCGCCGAAGAGCATGCAGATGCTGTCGAGCAGCTGCCCCCGGGTGACGACGTGGCGATGCGCGGGGTCCGCGTACTGCACGAAGCCGAGCGTGCCCGCCAGGTCACCGCGGATGCTGATGCGGTCGATGGCGGGAGCGCTGGGGCAGAACAGCGCGCACACCGCGTGGCCGGCCTCGTGCGTGGCGACGACGCGCTCCTCGGTGGGCGTGAGTGCGGGCCGGTCCAGGTAGTCGGTGAGGGCGCGTTCGACGTCCACGGGCTCGGTGGGCGTCTGGGCGCCTTCACGCAGCCGGCGTCGCGCGAGCGCGCGGCACAGCGCCTGGATGTGGTCGCCGGAGAAGCGCGTGCCCGTGCCCTCGACGCGGTCTCCGGTGCGCTTCACCGCGTAGTCCAGCGCGCGCTCGGTCATGCCCAGGGCCAGCTTCTCGTTGTAGATGGACAGGATGGCCCGGCGGTCCGTGTTGTTGGGGTAGGGGATGCACAGCTGGAACTCGAAGCGCCCCGGCCGCAGCAGCGCGGGGTCCAGCGACTCCACGAAGTTGGTGGTGCCCACCACGAAGACGAGCTCCTCCTTGCGAAAGCCGTCCATCTCCGTGAGCAGCTGGTTCACCATCGAGTGCTCCACGCCGGAGCCCGTATAGGTCCCACGCGCGGAGGCGAACGAGTCCAGCTCGTCGAAGATGATGATGCTCGGCGCCGCCTGCCGGGCCCGGACGAAGATCTGCCGGAGGTTCTCCTCGCTCTCGCCCACCCAGCGGCTCTTGAGCTCCGGGCCGCTCACCACGAGCACCGCCGCGCCCAGCGAGGACGCCATGGCCTTGGCGAAGAGCGTCTTGCCCGTGCCCGGCGGGCCCCAGAAGATCATCCCGCGCGGGAGCAGGCCCTCGACACGCTTCACCGCCTCCGGGTCCGACAGCGTGTCCTTGTGCGCGAGCACGTCGAGGATTTCGCGCTGGAGCCGGTCCTTCACCTGCGTGTAGCCGCCGATGTCCGCCCGCAGGTCCAGGTCCGGCACGTTCAGCGAGCCGCTCAGCGTGGCCGAGCGGAGCTGCGCGTACGCGGGCCGCGCGTCGCTCGGATAGTCCTCGCCAGTGATGGCGCCGAGCAGCCGACGCAGGCGGACGGCGTTCACTCCGGACACGTGCTTGTAGAGCACGTAGGGCTGGAGGCCCCGGCCGAACTTGCGGCACTCGCGCTGGGTGACCAGGTGGCGCAGCCGCTCGCGGCTCACACCGAGGAGGGTCTCCTTGTGCGGGAACAGGTTCTCGATGACCCGAGGCAGCGGGAAGGACGGGTCCTTGAAGCCGACCCAGACCATCTCCGGGTTCTCGTAGAGCAGCGGAATCACCTCGCGCGCCTCGGAGGTAAGCCCTCCGCTGCTGGTGGTGAGCAGGTCGAGGTGCGGCAGCACGACGATTCGCTCTCGCACCGCGCCGCGCACCGCGTCCCGCAGCTGGCCGATGAGCGTGGCCATCATGCTGGGCGCGGGCATGCCCGGAGGCGGCTCCGCGGCGGCGCGTCCGTCCAGATAGAGGAACTGCTTGCCGTCCTTCTTCAGCCTGTCTCGCAGGCACTTGTAGAAGTAGGGCGTCAGCTCCTTGTCCGCCTCCACCATGACGGGCAGGCCGCGCAGGAGCGCCTCGCGGGTGCGCTCCAGCTCCGCGGGGTACGCGGCCTCGACCGCCTGGAACGGCGTCAGCTCCGTGGGGAGCGAGTCCTCGGGGATGCGCTGGCTCATACGCGGACCTTGATGGTGAGCGAGCCCGTCGCCGCGTCCTCGTGGATCTCCTCCACCGTGCCGAGCTGGGAGGCGCGCACCTTGAGCGCCTCCGCCGTCACCTTGTTGGAGATGGCGTCCAGCTCCGCCTTGAGGTCGCGCAGGCGGCCCTCCAGCTTGCGAGTGACCTCCTCGCGCAGCGCCTCCGTGGCGTCCTGGGCGCGGTCCTCCAGCTTCGCGCGCGCCTTCTCCCGGGCGAGCTTCTGCGTGGCCTCGGTGCCGGAGGGGGCATTGGTGAGGACCTCGCCCACGGCCGTCAGCTCCACCTCCTGCTGGGCCGCGAGCGTGACGCTGACCTCGCCGGTGGTGACGTCCACGGCCACGCGCACGCCGTCCGCCTCCGTGCGCACCGCCACGTCGCCTTCCTGGACGAAGCCTCGCGCGGCGAGGTCCGCGGCGAGCAGGCCCGCCGTCTCCTCGCGCGACAGCAGCGGCAACAGCTCCAGCTTGGAGCACACGCCGTCGTCGGCGTGGACGATGCGGTTGAGGGACTCGGAGACGGAGATGCGATAGGCGCGGCTCATGGGGCGCTCCCGGTGAAAGTCGAAGAGGCCCCGTCCTCGGGGACCTCGGAGGAAACCATCAGGTCCGAGCCCAGCTCGCGCTCCCGGTCCGCCGCGAGCCGGAAGCCCGCGTCGCCGAACGAGGACCACTCGGAGAGCAGCAGCTGGGCGTCATCGTGGTCATCGTCGAAGAAGCGCACCGCGCGGTGCTCCTGGTCCCACCGCGCCAGTCGGGCCAGGGCACGCAATCCCGCGCCAGCGCCACGGCGTGCCTCGACCTTCGCGCCCAGCGGCGCGCGCGGCGACAGGTGGGCCACCCAGCGGGCCGCGGGCTGGTCCACGAGGGGGCGCAGCGCGTCCAGCAGGAAGCCCGCGAGGTCTCTTCGGCGCGCGCGGTCCAGCGCATCGAAGAAGGCGTCCAGCACCCGCGTCTGCGAGGCCCCCAGCTCGACGAGCTCCCGGGGTTCGATTCGCCGGCTCTTGGACTCCTCCATCTTCCGCCAGCGCAGGGCCAGCTCGTCCTGGACGGCCTCCAGGAGCCAGCCACCCTCGGCGAGCAGCGGCGCGAAGTCGTCGGCCGAGAGCGAATCGGACACGGAGGCGAACACGTCGGGGAACCCGAGCCGGCACAGGGCGGAGCGGCGGAACTGGGGCTCCTTGCCCAGCGCCGGCGCGCAGGAGGTCCCCACGAGCATCCGGCAGCACAGATACAGGAACAGCTCATCCGCGAGCGTCGGAGGCGCGTCGACGTCCAGGGCACGGTGGTCGGGGACGGTGAGCGGCTGCTCCACCAGCCAGCGCAGGGTGTGGAAGCAGAGCGCGGAGAAGTGGAGCGGGCGGGACGGGTGTCGCTCCCAGAGCCGCGTCGCTCCGGAGGTGGAGGGCAGGTGGCGACGCTTGCGACCGCCGCCCATCCGCGCGAGGGCGAGCACGGTGCCCTTGGACAGCGAGTCCCTCAGCGCGGAGAGGGCCGCGGGGCCGAGCTGGGGCGCACAGACGTGACTGCCGCGGAACAGGTCCTCCACGGGCACGTAGGGGCCCTGACCCAGGATGGCGCGCGCGAGCGTGAGCAGCCGGTGCTCGGAGGGCGAGACGCGCGTCATGGGCGCAGGCGGTCCGCGAGGTCGGGCCAGCCGTTGACGATGATGCGCCCCTCGATGAGGTGGACCTCGGCCGTGTTCGGCGCGGTGAACGTCGGGTCCTCCGGGGCGTAGTGCGGGGTGAGGAAGTGCATGACCTGGTTGCGAGAGCCAATCCAGCGCCGGCGCGTCTCCGGTTGGTCCTTCTCGTAGCGCCCATCCACCAGCAGGTCCAGCGAGGCGAGCAGGCGCTCGACCTCAGGTCGGCCCTGCGCCTTCAGCTCGGCCAGCGTGTAGCCGGTGAAGACGAGGGTGCTGAGCCCGCCCGCGCGCACGCGCTCACACAGCTCCGCCGCGGCGTCCGCTTGGGAGAAGGGCTCACCGCCCAGGATCGTGAGGCCCTCGATGCCGGGCGTCGCGAGCACCCGGGCCGCCAGGGCTTCCACCGTCACGACGGCGCCGCGCTCCATCGCGAACATCTCCGGATTGCAGCAGCCCGGGCAGCGCAGCGGACAGCCCTGGACCCAGAGCGCGAAGCGGCGGCCTGGGCCCTCCGCCTCGGTGCGAGGAACCTGCTGGGCGACCCGGAGCACCGGGCCGGTCGAAGACGTGTCCGGGCTCGAGGACATGGCGGAGGTTCGCAGCATGCCAGGAACGGCGCGGGCCGCGCATCACCCCAGTCGGGAGGGGAGCTTGCCGCCGCCGCGCCGGACGCTCGGGTCCGCGCGGGAAACACCGGAAGTCCCGGAGCCCAGCGCGTTCTGGAGCGCATCCCGCATCCGGCCCGCGAGTCGCAGGTCCAGCGTGCGGGCGATGGGCACATCCGCGCGACACTTCGGACAGCGCGAGGCTTCTTGTCGGATGCGCGCGCCACAGCCGGCGGGGCAGGGGCGCCGGCCACGTGCCTCCAGCCGGTAGGCGAACCAGCCGGCCACGGCGCAGGCCAGGGTGAACAGGAGGACGAGCACCAGGGCGAGCGGGGCCCAGAGGATGGCGACCGCCGCGAGTCCCAGTCCGAAGCAGTCCTCGATGCGCAGGAGCCACTTCCGGGGGCGCAGGACCTCCGTCTCCAGTTGGTCCACGCGCGTGTGCAGCCACTGGCGCAGCGACAGCGTGGACACGGCGACGAAGGCGCCCACCGCGCCCACGGCCCAGGGTGGGAGAGTCTCGGTGCCCACGCCCACGGAGGCGAGTGCCACCGTGGCGCCGCTGCCCGCGCTCAACGCGAACTGCGCGAGGCCGAGCACCATGCGCAGGTCGCTGTCGCGCTGCGTGTACATCTCGAACGCGAGCAGGGCCACCATGGCGCCGAGCGCCTGCGGCGTGGCGAGCCACGTCAGCTCAGGAGGCAGCGTGAGGTACTGCGCATGCGCGGCCAGCGCGAGCAGCAGCAGGCTGCCTCCCGCGCGAGTCCCCGAAGCACCGCTCAGGCCGATGGCCTGCGAGACGAGGGCGTACGTGAGCATCGCTCAGCCTCCCACCGGCATGACGAGGAACTCCTTCACGAACCCCAGGGACTGGAGCACGTAGAGCACCAGCAGCACCGACGCCGTGGTGAAGGCGAGTAGCAGGAGCATCCACGCTACGAGAAGCCCCAGCTCCCACCAGGCGATGGGCACGCCCCGGGCTTCGCGTCCGGTCTGCCACGCCAGGTAGCGACGCGCGAAGAGCCCCGCCACGGCGACCTGTCCCGCGCTCAGCGCCACCTTCGCCAGCGCGCCCAGGCCGGGCACCAGCGTCAGGAGCTCCAGCAGGAGGACGGACAGCGCCACGAAGCAGCCCGCGGCCAGCCGCAGCGTCCAGCGTGCGACGAGCTTGCGCTGGAGCGAGAGGAGCTGGAGCGCGGGCGTCACCAGCGTCACGCGAAGCCACACGAGCGCGGCGACCAGGAGCAACGACGTGAGCAGCGGCACCCAACTGGCCACCAGGGCCGCGGCCGCGACGCCCACCACCGCGACGCTCAGGTGCACCGTGGCGCGCTGGGTGGCGAGCTGGTGGAGCACCTCCCGGTCCTCGGGGCTGGGCAGCGTGGCCTCGGCACAGCGAGGGCAGGGGCGGCCGCGCAGCGCGGTCCCTCCCGGAATCCGCTCGGCGCAGCGCCGACAGCGTCCGCCGAGCAGCAGCGCGAGCTCGTGTTCCTCGCCGCGAGGGCTCGCGGTGGTGGTCATCGTCAAGATGGGACTCCCCCTCATCTGCGTGCGCGCATCATGCCCCGAACCCGCGAGCGAGTCAGGTCCGGTCTCCGCACCCCGTCGCGACCTCCCATGTCGACAGGTCCGTTACCGGGAGCGTGCTCACTGAGGGAGGGGCCTTCCTGCCGTCTCGCCAGCCCGTGTCGACAGGCTCGTCATCAGCGGCGCTCTCGTCGAAGGAGGGGCGTTCCATGGGTGGAGCGTGCGGAACGAGGGGCGGCTCCGTTGCCTCGCCATTCCAGGTCGATGCTCCCCCCGGCGGTTGCTCCTGCTGAAGGCGGCCGGCGCTATCTCTCCAGCCCATGTCGACTGTCTCTCCGGCCGTCGCGCTTGTTGAAGAAGCGCCCTCGGGCATCTCGTCATCCCATGGCCATGCCGCCTTTCGCGAGGGCGCTCTTGCCGAGTGAGGCGACCCCCTGTCTTCTCTCCCCCTGGAGTCTTGCTCGATGAAGGGTGCACCGATGCGCTTTTCGCCCGTGTCGCTGTCGCTGAAGGAGGGTCGTCCCTGTCTCATCCGGGAGGCGACGCCCGAGGATGGACCCGCGTTGTTCGAACTGGAGCGCGCCGTCGTCCAGGCTCGCGAGGGGCTGGTGAAGCTGCCGGACGAGTTGCCCGCGGACGCGGCCGCCTTCACCGCCCGACGTGAGGCCGCGGGGCTCCACCGTCAGGACGGCACCGCGTTCCCACTCGTCGCCACCGCACCCGGAGGCGCGCTCCTGGGCGAGGCCTCCTTCCTGAGGCCGAGCTACCGGATGCTGCGCCACGGCGGCGTGCTCGGCATCGGCGTCCACCCCGACGCCCAGGGCCTGGGCGTGGGTCGCGCGCTGATGCATCACCTGCTCGCGTGGCTGCGCGCCCATCGTGACGCGAACGGAGACAGGGTCCACCGCGTGGAGCTCCAGGTCCGGGGCGACAACCCCCGCGCCCAGGCCCTCTATCGCTCCTTCGGCTTCGTCCTCGAGGGCACCCGTCGCGACTTCCTGCGCACCGAGGAGGGCGTCTGGGTCGACGACCTCCTCATGAGCCTGCTGCTCCACCCCGAGCGGCCCTGAGTCGCCTTCCACCCTCACTCCGCCACCGGGCTCGCCCGCACCGCCCCTCGACGACCGGACGGCGACATTGTCTTTCCCCTGCCGCCGCAATTTCCCAGCAAGGCTTCATCCGTGAAGTAGACTGCGGGCGTCATGACGCGGCCTGTGTCCGCCTACGCCCCTCGAAGCGAACGCAAGCCGTTGTACGTGAAGGTGGTGACGCAGCCCGCGCTCCCTGGGTGCTGGGCCGTCAACATCAGCGAGACCGGCATCGGCCTCATCGCCACGCCGCGTGGCCCGCAGGAAGGCCCGTGCGAGGGCGAGTCCGTGGAGCTGTCCTTCTCCCTGCCGGACTCGGGCGAGCACATCCGCGCCCGGGGCGACGTGCGCTGGCGGCACGAGACGGGCGGCCCGGTGACGGCGCTCGGCGTCTTCTTCCACGCCTTCGAGGACTCGGACGGGGTGAAGCTGGCGCGCTATCTGGCCACCGCGCGGCTCCACGTGGTGGTGGCGTTCGCCAGCGACGAGGAGGCCCAGGACGTGCGGGCCGCGCTTGAGGGCCAGGCGGTGCCACACTTCGCGTCGAGCGCCGAGGAGGCCCAGGCGCTCCTGGCCCGTGGCGACGCGGCGGCGCTGCTGGTCTGCGGCCGTGACGAGGAGCGCGCGCTGTCGTTGGTCGCGGGGCTGGGCACGCCGGCCGAGGACGTGGACCTGTCCTCCGCGGGGCCACCCTCCGACCTGACCTCGCGCATCATCTACTGCGCGCCCGCCGCGCCCGAGCGACTGGTGGCCCTGTTCAACGCGGGGCTCGTCTTCCGCGCGCTCGGTGAGTCTCCCCCTCCCGAGGCCGTGCTCCAAGCCGTGCTCCAGGCAGGCCGCGAGCGGGGCGTGCGCACCGAACAGTGGCGCATGGCGCTGGAGCTCGAGCGCAACCTCCTGCGTGAGCGCGCGCTGTCGCAGGCCCTGCCCTCGGTGTCGGGGGCACGGGGTGAGGAGGAGGTGGGCCTGCGCAGCGCCGCCATGCAGCGGGTGATGGAGATGGTGCGGCTGGTCGCTCCGCACCGCGTGGCGGTCCTGCTGCAGGGCGAGACGGGCACGGGCAAGGAGGTGCTCTCGCGCATCGTCCACCGCCTCAGCGGGCGCGGCGAGGCCCCGCTGGTCATCCAGGACTGCGGCGCGCTCACGGAGACGCTGCTGGAGAGCGAGCTGTTCGGCCACGTGAAGGGCGCCTTCACCGGCGCGGTGGCGGACCACCCGGGCCTGTTCGTCCTGGCCAACGGCGGCACCATCTTCCTGGATGAGATCGAGAACACCACCCCCAACCTGCAGGCGAAGCTCCTGCGTGTGTTGGAGACGGGCGACGTGCGTCCGGTGGGCGGCACCCAGGTGCGCCACGTGGACGTGCGGGTGCTGGCCGCGAGCAACAAGGACCTGGGCGAGGAGGTGCGCGCGGGGCGCTTCCGCGCGGACCTGTTCTACCGGCTCAACAGCTTCACCATCGACATCCCGCCCTTGCGCGAGCGGCCCGAGGACATCCCGGAGCTGGCGCGCTACTTCCTGGGCCTGTTCAACCGCACCCTGCGCCGCTCGGCCAGCGGCATGTCCCAGGAGGTGGAGGACATGCTGCGGGCCTACCCGTGGCCGGGCAACGTGCGCGAGCTGCGCAACGTGCTGGAGCGCGCCGTGCTGCTGTCGCGGCCGGGGGAGGTGGTGTCGCGCCGGCTGTTGCCGCCGAGCCTGGCGTCCGCGTCCCCGCCCCGGAACGAACTGGCGGGAGACGGCTCCTTGCGCGCGCGACTGGAGCGGGTGGAGCGTGAGCTCATCCGCGAGGCGCTCGAGCGCCACGGCGGGGTGCTCCGACGCGCGGCCATGGCGCTGGGCATGGACCCGGTGACGCTGGGCCGCCGGGCCCGGCGCCACGGCCTGTGGAAGCAGGACTGACGTCCGGGCGTCAGTGGGCGCGCACCCACTGGAGGATGGGACGCCACACCCGCTGACGGGCGCTGGCCGCGAGGAACAGGTCCGCGTGACCGAAGTCGAGCGCGCGCTCGGCCACCGGGTGGTCCCTCACGATGAGGGACACCACGTCGTTGCTCCCCAGGAGCGACGTGGAGAACACCCCGTACTCACCCACGCCGCCGCCCGCGCCCACGTACAGCACGGGCAGCTTCACCTGGCTCAGCCGGTCGTCGTAGGGCACCTCCAGCCCGCACGTCCACGCATCCGACTCCACCACCTCGTTGAGGCTCTGGTAGGGCGCCGCGCGCTGGGCGTACTCGTAGAGGTAGGCCTCGGACGTGTACGTCAGGCTGCCCGGCAGTCCCGTCTCGTCCGCCTTGCCCGCCAGCAGGTGGTAGCCCGGGGCGAGCGGCTCCAGCGGCTTGAGCAGCGCGCCCGTGGCCGCGGCGGAGACGATGGCCGCCCGGCGGTTGGTGGGCCGACCCGTGCCGGGGCCGAAGACATCATCCGGCAAGAGCGGGGACGGCGCCGACGGCGCCAGGGCCGCGAGCTGGCCGATGGCCTGCAGCGTGATTCCCGGCGCCGCGCCGAGCAGCCCACCCTCGTAGATGCCCGAGTCCCGCCGGGCCTTCATCGCCGCGTGACGCCCGCACGCCCAGGCCCGCTGCTCCGCGTTCTGCGGGGCATGCCGCATCACCATGTCCACGGGGATGAACCCATCCACCTGGCGCAGCCCCCTGGGCAGCCGCGCCTCGTCGTTCAGATAGGCATACGCGACCATGGCGCCGCGGCTCCAGGCGAGCAGGTGCAGCGAGCCCAGGCTTCCATTCGTCAGCCGCAGCGCCTTGGCCAGGAGGATGCTGGCGCCCAGGTCCTTCGCATGCGTGCCCAGGTTCCACCCGGCCATGAAGGAGAAGTCCTGCTGACCGGCGGGCACGCCCACCCACCGCATGTCCATGCCCCACACGTCCACGCCCTCCTCCGCCAGGTACGCGGCGATGGACTGCTCGCGCGGCACGTGCGCGGAGCCCACGCTCGACAGGAACGCGGCGTCGAAACCCCACGCGTCGCCGTGCAGCATGAACACCGCCCGCTGCGTCCGTGCGGGCCACCAGGGCGCGTTCTCCCGCACCACGCGGTGCACCGTCACCACGTCATGCTCACCGGGCCCCACCTGGAGCTCGAAGCGGTAGTGCGCCAGGTCTCCGAAGAGCACCTCGCGCGTCGCGTGCCGCGCGGTGGCGGGGCCCGCCACACCCAACAGCTCGGAGCCGTTCGTCGCGAGCGCCTCCGTCGCGCTGTCCCGCAGCGCCTCCGGCGTGGCGGGCGGCTCGGAATTCCCACAACCCAATGACAAGAATGTCAGACAGACAAGAAGGCTGAACCTCAAACGCATAGGGACCTCGAATCGAAGAAGAGGGGTTCGGAGGAGGCCGCGCGTCGGTGTCCTGGCTCCTCCGTGCCGTGTCACCCGCTGAGCAGAATCCACGCCAGAGTTTGAACACACGAAACTCGCGGAGTGTCTCCTATCCCTGGACTTCACGCCTGGTGTCCACTGTGAAGCAACCGTCTGACATGCCCTGGCGGGTGCGGTGGGAAAGACCCCGCTTCACGACTGAAGCAGGCACATCACGGGTGTGGCGCGGGGCGGATGGCTGAGGCTGTCGGACGTGCCGAGTGCCGTGCGCCGGACACCGTCCCCGGGGGAGGCGGACTGGTGAACATCCCGGGCCGCCAGCCCCTCCCGGGAGCGGGGGACGAGGACCACATCGACGGGCCCTGGGATGACGCGAGGGCGACACGTCGCACGCACACCTCGACGCTCCCGGGAAAGAAAGGGGAGGCGTCATGGTGGAGCCCCGTTTCGAGCGCAATCTGGGAGTGGTGAGCGCCGAGGTGATGGCGCGTCTGGCCCGCACGCACGTCCTCGTCGCCGGGGTGGGAGGGGCCGGAGGCCAGTGCGCGGTGGACCTGGCGCGGCTGGGCGTGGGGTGCCTGACGCTCGCCGACTTCGACACCTACGAGGTCCACAACATGAACCGGCAGGTGGGGTGCTTCGAGAGCACGCTCGGCGCGTCCAAGGTGGACGTGGTGGGGCGCATGTGCCTGGACATCCACCCGGACCTGCGCCTGCGGCTGGTCCACGAGGGCATCACCGAGGACAACGTCACCGACGTGCTGGCGGGCACCCAGGTGCTGCCGCCGGTGGACTACGTGGTGGAGGTCATCGACATCGCGGGCGCGCGCGCCAAGCAGGCCCTCCACAAGGCGTGCCGCGAGCGCGGCGTCCCGGCGATGACGGGGTTGATGCTGGGGTTCGGGGCGGCGTTGCATGTCTTCCAACCGGATGCCCCGCTGTACGAGGAGCTGTACATCCTTCCGGATGGCCGCGTGGACCTGCCGGCCATCATCCCGCATCTGGGCGACTACCTGCATCAGGCCGCCATGGAGGCGTGCTTCGCGGGCAAGGGGCCCGCGCCCACCTGTGTCGTGGGGGCCACCACCGCGGCGGGGATGATGGTGAGCGAGCTGATGCGGGGGGTGATGCTCGGCGCCCACACCATGGTGTCGTGGCCGGAGTACCTCTACGTGGACCTCTTCGACCACCGCTACGTCAAGGCCCGCGCGAGGCCCCGGAGCGAGGAGCCCGCGCGCCAGCCCGCGTGAGGGCGGGCCGACGCGCGTGCAGGTGGCTCACACCACGCCGCGCCTTTTGGCCTCCTCGATGACCCGGGGCCCGTCCACGCCCAGGGTGTCGGAGAGCAGCGGCGCCACCTGTTCGGCGCGCTGGTGCACGCGCTGGAGCGTCTTGTCGTAGGTGCGCGTGACGATGTTGATGCCGGCGATGATGACGCGCTGGAGGTTGTACTGCAGGTCATTGCCCTCGACGATGGCGTGGATCTCCGTGAACAGCGGCCGCGCATCCGACTGGAACGCGGACAGGTTCGAGCGCTGCTCGCTGTTGGGGACCGCGGACCTGGAGGACAGGCTCGCCACCAGCACCAGGGGTGGCTCGGGCCTCGCGTGGGCGTCGCGCATCTGCTGGAACACGCGCTGGATGTCCTGTGGGTCGGGAGGGGACTCCCACCGCAAGAAGAAGACCCTGTCGATGATGGCTGTCTTGAAGACGGGTGTCGTCGTCATGGTGCACTTCCGCTCCTTCGCAGTACCGGTGCCCCCGGGGCCGTTTCACCGCGTGCTGCTGGCGGTGCCGGGCGGTCTGCCCGCGCATCCTGGGTTCGCCCCGCCGTGACGCCAGCCGCCCACGAGGGCGGGCATCACCCGCTGGACACGGGGCTCGTCCCCGCGTCTCGCCGAGTGTCGTCCCGAGGTTGCCCGCGCCCCCGCCGCTGTCGCGTGGTGGACTGCGGGCTTCCGAGGGCCGGCCCGGGAAGGTGCGGGGTGGTGTCCCCCACGCGCCCGAAAAAACGAAGGCCCCCGCCGTTGAAGGGCAGGGGCCTCGGGTGCTTCAAGGGGGGCGCTCCCTCACGCGAGGAGCGAGCGCCCGGACGGCTTGGGGCTAGTTGCCGGAGATCTTCGTCTCCTCGACCTTGGCGGCGTTGATGGCCTCCTCGGTGAAGACGATGTTGCGCCACTGCTTGTTGGAGAACAGCTCCGTCTGGTCGGCGTAGTACGGCGAGCTCTTGTCGCTGGACTCGCTGTAGGTCAGCACCGCGCGGCCCTCGACGCCCGTGTCGGTGAAGCCCATGGCCATGATGAAGCTGCTGCCGTTGTTGATGACGTAGCCCTGGTCGGTGAGGTTGGTGCGGGAGTTGATGACCGTGCTGCCGCGCACCGCGCTGTAGTCGGAGTCCGGCGTGGTGGACTTGAGCGTGCCCCACGACACGATGTTCGCCGTGCCGTCGTAGCTGCCGCCGCCGTGGATGGGGATCTTCTTGCCGTCCACGCGGGTGGAGTACTGCGACTCACCCAGCGGCGCGTCCACGGGGATGCCGGCGACCTGCAGCCGGTAGACGGCCGCGGCCAGGGCGAGCAGCACCGGGTCCGAGCCCGTCGCGGGAGCGGCCGCCAGCGTGTGCGGCGTGGCCAGGGGCTCCGCGGCGTTGAAGGGCACCGCGAACAGGGTGCCGCCGTTGGACAGCGTGCCCATGGTGTGGTGACCGGAGAACTCGCGGAACAGCGCCGCGCCGCGGCTGTTCGCGTTGAACAGGCCGTCCCAGGCCGTGAGCGCCGCGCAGCCCGCGCGGATGTCGATCTGCGTGGTGTTGTACTGCACCGTCGTCACGCCCGTGCAGCGCGCCACCACCTGGTCCTTGATCAGCTCGGAGACCATGCCCCGGTTGCTGAGGATGGCGTTCTCCAGCTCCGCCACGGTGAACTTGTTGTCCGCGCCCGACGCGCCGTTCTCCTCCATCAGGAGCTTGGCGTTGATGCGCGTGCGCGGCGTCTGGCCCACGTTCTCCAGGCCGTGCATGGGGGAGAAGCCCGTGAGCGGCTGGTTCGGGTTCGCCAGCCAGTAGCTGTCGTTGGCGTTGAAGACGAAGTCGCGGCGGGCGAGCTTGGGCACGCCGCTGAAGGGGACCAGGCCGGGGCCGCGCGCGCCCTCGGCGTCACGCCACTCGTTCTCCGGGTTGCTGCCGTCGAGCAGCACCAGGCCCATGCTGTTCCAGATGGCGGCCGTCGTCGGGTCCGCGCCGGCGGAGGCCGCGCGCCAGGTGCCGATGGCGACGGGCGACAGGTTGGGGGTGGGCGTCGCGTCGGTGTACCAGACGTTGCCCGCGCGGTCGGCGGCCATGGTGTTGACCCAGGGGATGCCCTGGACGGTGGCGTAGACGTTCTGGAACTCCTCCAGGCTCTTGGCCCGGTTCATCCCCACGAACTGGCTGACCAGCTGGGTGTTGTCCAGGTTGGCGTCGCGGTAGGTGAGCACCGACGCCTCGGTCCACGGCGCGGTGCCGGGGATGACGATGACGGGGCCGTAGTGGCTGCTGTAGAAGCGCTGGGTGACGTGGGTGAGCGAGCCTTCGGACAGCTTCACCAGGACGGTGATGTCCTGGGCCACCATGTCCCGCTCCTCGGAGCCGTACTTGTAGCGGGTGGGGTTGCCCGGGACGAGCTGCAGCCCGTAGAGCGTCATGCGCTGGCCGGAGGAGAACGTGTGCGTCCAGGCCACGTGCTCGTTGAAGCCGATGAGCACCGCGGGCACGCCGAGCAGGCCCACGCCGTAGACGTTGAGCTGGCCGGGGACGGTCAGCTGGCTCTCCCACAGCTTGAGTTCGCCCTCCCAGGGGAAGTGCGGGTTGGCCACCACCATGCCGCGGCCGTTGGCCGAGCGGTCCGCGCCGATGGCCCAGCCGTTGCTGCCCACGCTGCTCCACTCGGGGCGCTCCACCTTGAAGCTGCCGGGGGCGGGGCGGCCCTCGCTGCCGGCGCCCGGGCCGGGGGGCATGGCCGCGGCGATGGCGAGGATGAGCTGGTAGCTGCTGCCGGCGAGGCCCACGCTGATGTCATAGGCCAGCAGGTCCACCGCGCTGATGGGCTTGACCCAGGGCGCGTTCGTGCAGGGCGCGGGGAGCTTGTCCGGCGGCGTCTCCTTCACGTAGCGGTTGAAGCCCGCCACATAGCCGTTGAACATCTCCTGCACGTCCGTCGGCAGCTTGGGGAAGGCGGCCTCCGCCTTCTTGTCCAGCGCCAGCACCCGGTAGCCGAAGTCGCTGCCCACGTAGGTGTTGCCCGGGCCCATGCCCAGGTAGCGGGAACGCTCGCCGCGGACCTTCAGAATCTGATCCGACAGGATGCAGACGTGGTCCTTGGCGAAGGCGAAGCCCTGTCCATACGACAGGCTGCCCAGGTCGTCCGCGATGATGTGGGGGATGCCATGCGCGGTGCGGCGGATGGTGGCCTCGTACTTCGCGGGCTCCTCCGGCGCTGGCGGGGTGGGCTTCCCATCATCATCCTCACCACAGGCGGTGGCGAGCGCCAGGCTCACGCCGGCGAAAAGGGTGAGGTGCCAGCGAGAGCGCCCGGACTTCCAGGACGCCCCTCGCGGGGAGGACACGGTTGGGTTTGGATGCATGGCAGTCGTCGAGCGTAGGAAGGGGCTGATTCAGCCGTCAAAAGTTTTCTCGAACTCGACGATTCCTGAGAGCCTGAACTCAGACGCACCGCGGCATGAAACACGACAGCGAGGGACCGGCAGTGAGGATTCCCTGTGCTAGGAGAGCGCGCATATGACGACCGAGCAGCCGCGAGCCCGCCGCCCGCGCCGCCACTTCTCGATGATCCGCACCTTCGTGCTCGCCGACTTCGTGACGCTGGGCAACGGCTTCGCGGGAGCGGGGACCATCCTCGCCGCGATGCAGTACCTGGCGACGGGGCAGGTGCATTGGATGTGGGTGGCCTTCGCGCTGATGCCCCTGGCGCTGGTGATGGACTTCCTGGATGGACGCATCGCCCGGTGGCGCTTCAAGAAGTCGCCGCTGGGGGCGGACCTGGACTCGCTGGCGGACGTCATCTCCTTCGGGATGGCGCCGGCGGCGCTGGCGTTCGCGGTGGGGATGCGCGGGGCGCTGGACGTGGCGGTGCTGCTGTACTTCGTGGCGTGCGGCATCAGCCGGCTGGCGCGCTTCAACGTCACGTCGGCGGAGCTGGCCGACCCGACGGGGAAGGTGAAGTACTTCGAGGGCACGCCCATCCCCACCAGCCTGGCCCTGGTGATGGTGCTGGCGGTGGCCACCTACATGGGCCGCATCGGCGATGCGCTCTTGTGGGGCACCTGGGAGGTGGGGCCGCTGGTGCTGCACCCGTTGGTGCTGCTGTACGCGGCCAGCGGCAGCGCGATGATCTCCAAGACGCTGCGCATCCCGAAGCTTTGAGGGAAACCGGACGTCGTAGGCCCCCCTGACACCGGGATTGGCCCTCGTGGGTGGTTGCCCGCCCCTGGGTGGGTGCCTAGTTTCGCCATCGGGTCCGCTCGGCTGCCTCACTGGCGGCAAGCAAGCGGCACAGGGCGATGGGCGCGGGGAAGGGGTGGAAGCCATGACGGGGCGCTTGGGCATTTGGGCCCTCGCGGTGTTGGGGCTGGTTGCGGGGTGCGCGGATCGCGAGCGCTCGACGCTCGCGGACGGGCGGTTGACGGCGACCCCGGGCGGGATGGATTTCCAGAAGGTGGCGCTCTACGACGCGCGCGAGACGGAGATCTCCCTGCGCAACGTGGGACGTGCGCCGGTGGACGTGAACGAGGTCTGGGTGGAGGGGCCGGAAGGCGCCTACCGGGCGGAGTTCACCAGCGACGTGCCCCACAGCCTGGTGCCTGGGAGCGCGGCGTCGCTGAAGGTGCGCTTCGCGCCGACGAAGGAGGGTGGGCAGCCGGCGATGCTGGTGGTGCGCTCGGACACGCGCATCGAGCCGCTCTTGCGCATCCCCCTCACGGGCTCGGGCGTGGACGCGTGGGCGCGGGTGTCGCCGCGCTCGCTGGACTTCGGGCGCATCGAGGCGGACTCCAGCAAGACGCTGGCGCTGTCGCTGGAGAACCCCACGGAGCTGGCGGTGGAGGTGACGCCCCGGCTGGTCGGCGCGGACAAGGACGAGTTCGTGGCGAAGTCCGTGGTGGTGGAGCCGGGCGCCAAGGTGGAGCTGCCCATCCAGTTCAACCCGGTGAAGGTGGGCCGCAAGCAGGTGGCGCTGGCACTCACGCCGTGCCGGGGCTGCGCGGACGTGCCGGTGCTGGTGGCGGCCGAGTCGCTGGAGCAGGCGGTGGTGGCCGAGCCCCCGGTCCTCGACTTCGCCGCGGTGCCGGTGGACCGCGAGGCCTTCCGCGAGTCGCGCATCCGCAACATCAGCACCGAGCCCATGACGGTGAACCAGCTCACGCTGGACGGGCTGGACCTGTCCTATTCGCAGGCGAACACGGGCTTCCCGCTGGTGCTCCAGCCCGGCGAGGTGCGCGGGTTCCAGGTGCGCTACAGCCCCGGCCACATGGGGCCCGCGGAGGACATGGCGCGCTACCACGTGGTGAGCAAGCGCCACCCGACGACCGACGTGAAGCTCAAGGGCTTCGGCGGCGCGGCGGAGCTGTGCGTGTCGCCGGTGACGCACGACTTCGGCACGCAGCCGCTGGGCTCCAAGACGCGCGTCATGGTCAACGTGAAGAACTGCGGCTCGTCCAACGCGGGCGCGCTCACGCTGGAGTCGCTCACCTGGCAGCCGGACCCCGCGGGACCAGCGCAGTTCAACCACACGCCGCTGGCCATGCCGCACACGCTGCAGCCGGGGCAGGAGATCAACATCCCCGTCTTCTACGAGCCCACGCGCACGGGCTCCGCGTCGGGCGTGCTGGTGATGACGACGAACGCGTACTCCGCGGCCATGGTGCAGATGGACTTCCGCGGCACGGCCCTGGCGCACGCGCCCTGCGAGCTGGCGATCACTCCCATGGCGCTGGACTTCGGCACGGTGCCGCCGGGGCGCGGCGCGGTGCTGGGCGTGAAGCTGGAGAACAAGGGGCGCGATTTGTGCCCCGTGAAGAACATCCAGCTGCGCGACAGCGACGGCGGCGTGTTCCGCATGCCGGGTGGGGACCTGTTCGGCGTCATCATCTACCCGGGCGACTGGTTCAGCTTCCAGGTGGCGGTGCAGATGCCCGTCACCGGCGGCACCTTCGCGGGCACGCTGCAGGTGGAGCAGATGGAGCCGGCCAACCCGGTGGTGCTGGTGCCGCTCATCGCCAACGCGCAGGCGACGTGCCTCATCCCGTCGCCCTGGTACGTGGACTGGGGCGTGGCGCGGCGCGACTGTCCGCCCGAGCCGCGCGAGGTGAACTACCTCAACGCGTGCACCATGCCCGTGTCGGTGTCCAACGTGTGGATTGGCCCGGGCACCACGGACGGCGAGTTCTCCGTGAGCGGCGTGCCCACGCCGCTGCCCTTCACGCTGCAGCCGGGCGAGGCCTTCACGGTGGACCTGGACTACACCGCGCAGGTGTACGGCATGAACCTGTCGCCCCTGTTCGTGAGCTCCGACGACCTGGCCGCGCCGCTGCTGGTGCCGCTCATCGGCGAGTCCTCCAAGCGCACGGACAAGACGGACCACTTCACCCAGCAGGACGTGAGCAAGGTGGACGTGCTCTTCGTCGTGGACAACACCGCGTCCATGGTGGAGGAGCACCCGCGGCTCGTGTCGGCGATTCCGTCCTTCGTGGACGCGGCGCTGGCCAAGCAGGTGGACCTGCACGTGGCCGTGACGACGACGGGCATCTCCGCCGTCTCCAACGCGTGCCCGGGCGGCGCCCAGGGGGGCGAGGCCGGCCGCTTCTTCCCGGCGGACAACGCCCGGCCGCGCATCCTCACCCAGAACACGCCGAACCTGACGACGCTGCTGCAGCAGAACGTGCAGGTGGGGCAGTGCGCCCAGGTGGAGCAGGGCTTCGAGGCGATGCGGCGGGCGCTGTCGCCGCCCCTGGTGAACAACGCGGATGATCCGCGCACGTCCCTGCCGCGCGACGGCAACCTGGGCTTCCTGCGCGACGCGGCCGCCCTGGTGGTGGTGTTCGTGGGCGACGAGGATGATCACTCGCCGGACGCGGTGGACACCTACGTGGCGTGGGCCCAGCAGCTCAAGGGGCAGAACCAGCCCCAGCGCGCGACGTTCTACGCCATCGCCCCCACGGCGACGGCGTGCGGCACCGCGGGCGGCACGGGCACGCGCTACGCGGAGGCCACCGCGCGCACCGGCGGCGAGGTGATGAACGTCTGCGCGGCCAACTACGGCCCGCTCCTGTCCGCGGTGGCCAACAAGGCCTTCTCCGCCCAGGACCGCTTCCCGCTGAGCGACTCGCCGGAGCCGGGCAGCGTGACGGTGACGGTCAACGGCGCCCCGGTGACGACGGGCTGGCGCTACGACGCGCCCACCAACAGCGTGGTCTTCACCAACGTGCCGGCGCCGGGCGCCAAGGTGTCGATCAGCTACCGCCGCTCGTGCGACGCCGGGTGAGCAGGCGGGCGCGGGCGGGGGCTTCCAGACAGGAGGTGTGAGCCAGTCGAAGGGCCGGTCATCCGGCCCTCGACGTTCATGTCGGTCCCGGGTGCTACAGGTCTGCTTCCGCCTGTGCGGATGACCAGAAAATTGGAGCGCTCCTCACGGTGTGTACCCTGAGGTCGTACCCGCTCCCGCCGAGGAGGCACCCGGTGATGTCCCCAGACTCCGAAGGAACCAAGACGACGAGCCCGGCCCGCCCCAGCGCGGCGCGCTCGCCGGGCCTGCGGGTCATCCAGGGCGAGGGCCGCCGCAAGGAGGAGCCGCTCGCTTCCCGGGATGCCGTCGCCCGCGCCCTGATGGAGGCCGGCGCCGACCTGCTCCTGCGCCGCATCTCTCCGGCGCGAGCCCAGGAAATCGAGCGCAAGGTGGACCGGGTCCTGGACCTGTTCGACCGGGTGGATCGGGCGCCGGTGCTGATGCCGGTGCTCAAGCGGCACCTGGACGAACTGGAGGCGCTGATGCGCGAGACGCGCGAGGTCCGGGTGGCCCGGCGGTAGCGCGCGGGCCGGGATTAACCGGTTCCGCCATGCCTACAAGGGTTTGACCCCCCTGTCGTGTGGGCTTACGCTCGGGACTTCGCCGCGCCCGGATTCCGGTAGGCCACGGGCCGTGGGTATCCCTGTGGGAGTGCCGGTCAGGTCGCCGTGACCATTGAAACGTATGGCAGGTACCAGCTCCTGAAGCGACTCGCCATGGGCGGGATGGCGCAGCTTTATCTCGCGCGCCAGCAGGGCCCGGAGGGCTTCGAGAAGCTGGTGGTGGTGAAGCGGATCCTCCCGCACCTCGCGGAGAACGACGACTTCGTCAAGATGTTCCTGGACGAGGCGCGCATCGCCGCGAGGCTGAACCACGCGAACGTGGTGCAGATCTTCGACCTGGGCGCGCAGGACGACTCGTTCTTCATCGCCATGGAGTACATCCACGGCGACGACCTGCGGCGCATCTGGAAGCAGTCGGAGGCGATGGGGCAGCCGGTGCCGGTGCCGCTGGTGTGCCGCATCCTCATCGAGGCGTGCTCGGGCCTGGACTACGCGCACAAGCGCACGGACCCGTCGACGGGGCGGCCCCTGGGCATCGTCCACCGCGACGTGTCCCCGCAGAACATCCTGGTGACGTTCGAGGGTGGGGTGAAGGTGGTGGACTTCGGTATCGCCAAGGCGGCGGACCAGGCCACCGTCACGCGCTCGGGCGTGCTGAAGGGGAAGTATTCGTACATGTCGCCGGAGCAGGCCGCGGGTCAGCGCGTGGACTGCCGGGCGGACATCTTCGCCTTGGGCGTGGTGCTGTACGAGCTGCTCACCTGCACGCGCCTGTTCAAGCGCCCCAGCGACATCCAGACGCTGGCGGCGGTGGCCGAGTGCAAGGTGCTGCCGCCCTCGCAGGTGAACCCCCGGGTGCCGCAGGACCTGGACGCCATCGTCCTCAAGGCGCTCGCGAAGGACCCGGTGGACCGCTACCAGGAGGCGGTCCACCTGCAGCTGGCGCTCGAGGACTGGCTGAGCGCGAACCGGCTGCCCTCGTCCACGGCGCACGTCGCCGTGTACATGAAGGACATCTACGCGGAGCGGCTGGCGTCGGAGGCGCGCTCGGGCGAGGTGCCGATGGAGGACTCCGACCCCGCGTCGGGCTCCGGGCGCCAGGAGCAGGGCCCGCGCAGGAGCGGTCTGCGGCCGTCGTTGTCGCGCTCGGCGGTGGCGCCCGAGGGGGAGACGGCGGCGCTCAGGCCTCGCGGGCAGACGCGGAACACGGGGCGCATCGAGCTGGAGTCACCGGCGGGCCGGCTGACGGGCCAGCGCCGGGCGTTGGAGTCGTCGTCCGCGCCGGAGCGGGCGTCGCGCTCGGGGCTGGGCGCGGTGCCGGCGGCGCCGCGGGTGGAGGAGGACGCGCCGACGATGGACGGGCGCGCGGCGTCCCGGGCCACGCTGACGGACGTGAAGGCGGCCACCGAGCCCAAGCCCGAGGGCAGGCCGCCGACGCGGGCCGTGCCCGTCGTCGTGCACCACGGCCACCACGTGGAGGAGGACGCGCCCACGCTGGCGATGCCGGAGCTGGCGTCGACGCCGTCGCGGCCCTCCCGCCTGGCGCTGCCGGAGGTGGCGTCACCCTCGAGGCCCTCCCGCCTGGCGCTGCCAGTGCCGCGTGAGGAGGATGAGGAGCAGGAGGAGGACGCGCCCACCTTGTCGCTGGGCATGTCGCGGCCGGGGCGCAAGAAGGGCGCGGCGCGCACGGGCGAGGTGTCGCAGGCGACCACGTCACGGCTGGGCTGGTGGATCCCCGCGGTGGGGTTGGGGCTGGTGGTGCTGGTGCTGCTGTGGGCGTGGATGAAGCCGGGCGAGTCGGCGCCGGTGCAGGCGCGGCTGGAGACCGAGCCCGCGGGCGCGCGGGTGGTGTTCGACGGGCGCGAGCTGCCCGAGCGCACGCCGCTGACGCTGCCGGGGATGCCCGAGGGGCGCTACGCGCTCGTGGTGTCCCTGGAGGGCTACCAGGAGCTGAGGACGGAGCTGGAGGTGCAGGCCTCGGGGCCTTTGCCGCTGGGCGTGCTGAAGCTGGTGTCGGTGGCGCCGGCGGAGAAGAAGCCCGTGCCCGTGGCCGAGCCGGAGCAGGCGCCCGTGGAGGCGCCTCCCGCGCAGGTCGCCCAGAAGGTCCGCCTGCGGCTGGAGTCGCAGCCCGCGCAGGCGCTCGTGTACGTGGATGGGCGCCAGCAGGGAGCGGCGCCGCTGGTGGTGGAGTCCGCGCCGGGCGTGGCGCTGGCCGTCCGGGTGGAGGCCGCGAAGCACCACCCGCTGGAGCGCACCGTGACGGTGGGCTCGGGGCCGGAGCAGGTGGAGCGCTTCACGCTGCAGCCGGAGGCGAGGGTGGCCCCGGTGGTGACGCCGCCGCGTCCGCCCCGGCAGGAGGTCCGCGCGGAGACGCGGATGGCGAAGGTTCGCTTCGCCGTCAGGCCGTGGGCCGAGGTGACGTGTGGAGGGAAGAAGCTGGGCGAGACGCCCTTCGAGGCGGTAGAGCTGCGCGTTGGCAGCTACGACTGCAAATTCTTCAATCCCGACCTCAAGAAGACGCTCAGTCGACGTATCGAAGTGAAGCCCATCGACCTGAACGTCGTGAGCGTGAAGTTCGAATAGCGCACATGCTCCGGAAGCTCCCTTGACGCTCCTCGCCGGTACGCAGATCGGCAAGTACGTCGTCCGCCGCAAGCTCGCGGAGGGCGGGATGGCGGAGATCTACCTCTGCACCGCCCGGGGCGCGGAGGGCTTCGAGAAGGAAGTGGTCATCAAGCGGGTGCGCGCGTTCCTGGCGAGCGACCCGGAGTTCGTGGGGATGTTCATCGCGGAGGCCCGGCTGGCCTCGCGGCTCAACCACGCGAACGTGGTGCAGATCTTCGACTTCGACAAGCACGAGGACACGTACTACCTGGCGATGGAGTACGTGCGCGGCTGCTCGCTGTGGGAGCTGCGGCGCAAGTGCAAGGAGCTGATGGAGCCGATGCCGCCGATGCTGGTGGCGCACATCGGCGCGGAGGTCGCCCGGGGGCTGCACTACGCGCACCGGCTGAAGGTGAGCGGGCACCCGCTGGACCTGGTGCACCGCGACGTGACGCCGCACAACGTGCTGCTCTCGTACGACGGCGCGGTGAAGCTGACGGACTTCGGCATCGCCAAGGCGGGCAAGAAGCTCACGCAGCCGGGGATGCTCAAGGGCAAGTTCGCGTACATGTCCCCGGAGCAGTCGCGGGGCGAGGACGTGGACTCGCGCACGGACCTGTTCGCGCTGGGCGTGGTGCTGTGGGAGATGCTGACGGGCGGGCGGCTGTTCGACGGGGACTCGGAGCTGGCGGTGCTGCGGGCGGTGCAGCACAGCGTCATCCCGCCCCCGGCGCGGCTCAACCCGGAGGTGCCCGCGGAGCTGGACGCGGTGGTGATGCGCGCGCTGGAGAGGGATCCGGCCGCGCGGTTCCAGACTGCGGGAGAACTGGAGCGCGCCCTGGCGCAGTGCGTGTTGCGGCACGCCCGCTCCGTGGATGACACGGACCTGGCGGGCTTCCTGCGGCGGCTGTTCCCCACGACGCCCACCATGGCGCTGCCCGCGGTGCAGGAGCGCACGCAGGTGCTGCCGCGCGAGCAGGGGCCCGAGGGTGACGACGAGGACGTCGCGCCGCTGGCTCCGGCGCGCAGGGAGCCCACCGCGGTGATGAGGCCGGGGCGGACGGGTGGGGCGCCGTCCTCGCCCGACGAGGACTTCGACGCGTCCACCTTCGTGCTGCCCCGGCGCGACGAGGCCGTGATGGAGGCGCCGCTCGTCCCGTTGCCGCCCATGGCCACGCCGATGATGCCGCTGCCGGCGGTGGCGTCGTCGCCGGTGCCTCGCAGGCCCACGCCGTCTTCGCTTCCGCCCGTGGCCTCGGTGCGCCCGAGCCGCCCGGAGGGGACCCCCTCGGTTGCGTTGCCGCTCGAGAAGGAGACCTCCGGCGTGTCGGCGGTGCCCGCTCGGACGCCGAGCCGTCCGGGCGACGTGGCCGCTGTCTCGCGACGGGACTCACTCGCGGAGCATGACGACGCGGTCTCCGACGTGTCCGAGGGGGCGGCGACATCCTCGCCCCGGCCGGAGGGTGCTCCGGAGCCCGTCGGTGAGGGAGACTCGGGAGCCTGGGCGCAACGAGACGCGAGCCAGGGCCGTGCGCGGACCTCGACGGGCGGGAACCACGTTGCGGTGCCTGATGCGCGGGCAGGGGGGCCACAGTCCCTGTCGGGCAGTGAGGTCCCCACCGTCACGGATTCCTCGCCGGGCAGCGCTTCGACCTCGAAGTCGCGGCGGCCGAGGACGTGGCTGCTCGTCGGCAGCCTGGGCCTGTCGCTGCTCGTGTCCGCCATCGTGATGACGCAGGATCGATGGAACCCGGTGCCGACGGGCACGCAGACCCCTTCCACCTCCGCGGTGAAGACTCCGCCCGAGGCCGTTCCCGCGCCGAGCGAGTTCAGCGCGCGGGGTGGCACGGGGCAGGCTCCCACCGCGCCGAAGGCCGACGTGGAGACCGGTGACGCCGCGAGCCCGGTGGTGGAGCCCTTGTCCGCCGATTCAGAGGCCGAGGTCGAGGGGATGAAGCGCGAGGAGGTGCTCGCGGCGGGACCGACTCCCTCGAGGGGAGGAGACTCCGTCCCCGAGCCCTCGTCGCAGGTCCCCGCGAGCACGGGCACGCTGCTCGTCCGGGCCACGCCGTATGCCACGGTCTTCCTCGACGGACGGAAGCTGGGCGAAGTCTCCGGCCGAGCGACCTTCAAGCTCGCGCCGGGCACCTACAAGCTGCTCTTCCATCATCCCGCGGGCGAGAAGCTCTTCGTCATCACCCTCTCCGCGGGCGGCACGGTGACGCGAGAGTTCCGACCGCCGCGCGGTCGTTGAACCTCCGCGGCGACGTCGCCCCCCGAAGCATCGCGTCGTCTCCGCCGCGCGCCGTGAGCTGACCCGGTCCGCCTGCATCCCCGTTCCGCCCTCGCGCCACGCGTGACGGAGCCTCGCTTCGTCCTCATCACTCCGCGTCCGAGTCGCACGCCGGGTCTCCTGTCACCCCGCGTCGCGCGTCGCCTCGTGGAAAACCGAGGGGTCCTCCGGGTCCGCGAGCACTCCGTTCGAAGCGCCGTTCGCTCGGGCGCGGGCGCACCCGCCGTCTTTCTCGAAAGCGTGAACAGGCCGACAGCACAACAGCCCTGTAGCGGTCTGCCTTGACACCGAATGGTCGTTTCTGGCACTCAGTGTCTTCTACTGAGTGGCTTATATTCAATGGAACCGATGGACCTGTTGGCTCCCGACGAGATTGCTCGGATCGAGCGCGAGAACGCGGGCGGTCTGCCCGCGAGCGCCATCCTTGAAATCTTTCGTCCGAGGGGCGTGAGGCTGTCGGAGGCGACCTTCCGCAAGTACGTCCAGGCGGGGTTGCTACCGAGGAGTCGCCGGGTGGGGCGGAAGGGGAAGCACCAGGGGAGCCTGGGGCTCTACCCCGTGGAAGCGGTGCGCCGGATCAATGTCATCAAGAAGATGATGGCGGAGGGGCACACCCTGGAGGACATCAAGAAGTCCTTCGTCTTCCACCGCAACCACATCGACCAGGTGGAACGCGACCTCGGCGGTCTATTGGATGGGCTCCAGGAGGAGTTGGGAGAGCGCGCCTTCGGGGGGGAGCATCGACGTTCGCTCGAGGCGGAGTTGGCAACGCTGCGGCAAAGAGCGCAGGATCTGGTCCGGGACGTGGCCCGGCTGGGCAGCGCGGTGACCGCACGCGAAGACGAAACGATGAGTTCGCAATAAGATGCCGGCCCTGCAACCGGTGGACCCGGTTAGACTGGCCTCACGTGGAGGGGACATGTCGGAAGTGAAGCAAGTGGAGGAGGGCGGAGACCAGGCGCAAGAGGACCTGGCGCAGGAGCGCCGACGGTCCAAGACGATGTCGCGCAAGGAGATGGCGCGTGATTTGCGCCGCCGTCG
The DNA here is from genome assembly GCF_020037095.1 of Myxococcus sp. XM-1-1-1. NCBI lineage: Bacteria > Pseudomonadati > Myxococcota > Myxococcia > Myxococcales > Myxococcaceae > Myxococcus > Myxococcus sp. XM-1-1-1. The sequence continues at coordinate 91,984 of NZ_JAIQDH010000018.1, read as the reverse complement.
GCTCACCGGGCAGGTGGACCCGGAAGAGGCGGACCTGCTCAAGCAGATGGACGACACCCGGCCGCGCACGCGCGCGGACTGCGTGAACGGACCGCGTCCGTGCATGTTCGTCTCCTGCAAGCACAACCTGTATCTGGACGTGAACCCGGAGACGGGGTCCATCAAGCTCAACTTCCCGGACAAGGAGATCTGGGAGTTGGAGCACACCTGCGCCCTGGACGTGGCGGAGAAGGGCGGCATCACGCTCGAGGAGGTGGGGGAGATCATGAACCTCACCCGTGAGCGCATCCGCCAGGTGGAGACGCGCGGGCTGATGAAGCTGCGCGAGGCCACCGAGGCCGAGCCTCCTGTCTCGGCCCGCAAGCCCTGAATCGACCGGCGGCCTGGTGCCGCCAACGTCGCGCCGACGTGTTGCGTTGACACCCCAGGGGGTGGTTGCTAGTACCGCCGCTTCCCGCACACCGAGGCGCACACGTGCTGGCACTCCTCAGCGTTTCCGATAAGCGCGGTCTGGTTCCCTTCGCCCAGGGGCTGGTTCACCTGGGGTTCCGGTTGCTGTCGACGGGGGGAACCTTGGAGGCGCTCAAGGGCGCCGGCATCCCCGCCTCCCAGGTGTCCGAGCACACGCAGAGTCCCGAGATTCTCGGCGGCCGCGTGAAGACGCTCCACCCGCGCATCCACGGCGGCATCCTCGGTCGCCTGGAGCTGGAGGCGGACCGCGAGGAGATGAAGGCGCACGGCATCGAGCCCATCTCCCTGGTCGCGGTGAACCTGTATCCGTTCCGTCAGACGGTGGCGTCGGGCGCGGCGGAGGCGGACGTCATCGAGCAGATTGATATTGGCGGGCCGGCGATGGTGCGCGCCTCCGCGAAGAACTTCCGCCACGTGGCCGTGGTGGTGGACCCGGACGACTATCCGTCGGTGCTCGCGGAGCTGGAGCAGCACAAGGCGGTGGGCGAGGCGACGCGGCGCAAGCTGATGCGCAAGGCGTTCGCGCACACGGCGGCCTACGACGCGTCCATCTCCGCGTGGCTGTCCGCGCAGGCAAGCGAGCCCTTCCCCGGAGAGCTGTCGCTGTCGTTCAAGAAGGCGCAGGACCTGCGCTACGGGGAGAACCCGCACCAGCGCGGTGCTTTCTATCGCGAGCACTCGGCGCCCTCGGAGCCGACGGTGGGCTTCGCCAAGGTGCTCCAGGGCAAGGAGCTCTCGTACAACAACATCCTGGACCTGGACGCGGCGCTGGGCCTGGCGCTCGAGTTCGCCGAGCGGCCCGCCGCGGTCATCATCAAGCACAACACGCCGTGCGGCGTGGCGGTGGATGACGCGCTGGTGAAGGCGTACCGCACGGCGCGGGCGGTGGATGAGACCTCCGCGTTCGGCGGCATCGTGGCGTTCAACCGCGAGGTGGACGAGGCCACCGCGCAGGCGATGGCGGAGACGTTCCTGGAGGCGGTCATCGCCCCCTCGTACTCGCAGGCGGCGCTGCAGGTGCTGGCGGCCAAGAAGAACCTGCGGCTCTTGGAGGCGGGCGCGGCGCTCGCGTCTCCGACCGCGCGGCCAAGGGCCCAACTGGACGGCCGGAGCGTGTCCGGAGGCCTGCTGCTGATGGACCGGGACGCGGTGGAGCCGGAGCTGGGGTGGAAGGTGGTGTCCAAGCGGGCCCCCACACCGGACGAGGAGCGCGCCCTGCGCTTCGCCTGGAAGGTGTGCAAGCACGTCAAGAGCAACGCCATCGTCTTCGCCTCGGGCAGCCAGCTGTTGGCGCAGGGCGGCGGACAGACGAACCGGGTGGACTCGGTCCGAATCGCGATGCAGCGCGGCGGAGCGGCCCTCCAGGGGAGCGCCGTGGCCTCGGACGCCTTCTTCCCCTTCCGGGACGGCCTGGACGAGGCGGCCCGGGCGGGTGCGACCTGCGTCATCCAGCCGGGCGGCTCTGTTCGGGATGCGGAGGTCATCGCCGCCGCGGACGAACATGGGATGGCCATGGTGGTGACCGGAGTGCGACACTTCCGGCACTGACTCATGCGCATCGTCTGCCAGAAATGCGCCGCCGCCTATGCCATCGATGATCGACTGATCACGGCAAAGGGCGTCCGCGCGCAATGTCCCCGCTGCCGCAACCTGCAGCTCGTCCGGCGGGATCCCTCGGCCGCGCCTTCACAGGACGCGCCAGCGGCCCCGTCACGTCCCGCGGCGGCTGCTTCCTCCGCGCCGCCTCCCGCGGATGACCTGTTCGGTGACTTCGGCGCCCCGGCGCCGACGCCCGCGCAGGCGCCCGCCGCTCCGGCCCGGCCCGCGAAGGCCGCGGCGCCGGAGGCCGACCTGTTCGGAGACTTCGGTGCGATGCCGGAGCCCTCGCCGAGCAGCGCGCCGCCGGTGGACCCGTTCGCCGACCTGGGCGGGCCCGCGCCGGCGCCCTCGGCGGGAGCGGATCCGCTGCTCGACTTCCTGGGGCCCGCGCCCACCTCGCCGCCCGCGCCCGTGGCTCGCATCTCCTCGGAGCCCGGCGCGGTGCCTGTCTCCGTGGCGCCGCCGCGTCCCGCCGCGCCTCCGCCCGCCGCTGCCGCCGCGCCGAAGCCGGCGACGATGGGGTGCCGCACCTGCAACAAGCCGCTCGTCGACCCGTTCGACCAGGCGCTCGGCATCTGTGATGCGTGCCGTCAGCGCGAGTCCGCGGGCAGTGCGCCCAAGTCGGCCGCGCCCGTCGCTGCTCCGGGAAGCATGGACTTCCTGCCCCCGCTCACCGCGCCCGAGGAAGGTGGGGTGGACGCCTCGCTGGGGCAGAGCATGCGGGACGACGTGAGCTCGATGCGGGGCCCGCCCGCGCCGGAGCTGGGCGCGGAGCCGCGCAGTGGCAAGCGCGCCGCGGCGCGTCCGCCGTCCAACGTGCGCTCGGGCTCCGCGCAGAAGCAGGGCTCGTCGGGCGGTGGGGGGCGCTGGGGATTGGTGGGCGGGCTGGTGCTCGTGCTCGGTGGCGCGGGGGTGGGCGGCTACTTCTACCTGCAGCATCAGGAAGAGGCGCGGCAGGCGGCCGCGACGCCCGTCGTGGCGCCCATCCCCGAGGTCATCCAGACGGTGCTCCCGCGCTGGAAGCTGAAGTACCTGGAGCTGGAGGGCACGAGCGCGCAGCGACTCGAGGACGGCCGGCGGCAGCTGGCCCGCGAGGAGCGCTCCGCGTACACGGAGGCCGAGGAGTCCTTCCAGCAGGCGTTGTTGCTGGACCCTCGCAGCGACGAGGCCATCGCGGGCTATGTCCAGTCGCTCGCGCTGGGGCGCGGCGCGGGGTTGGATGACGGGGCCTTCAAGGAGGCGAGCGAGCTGGTCGAGGCCGCCCAGTCGCGCGCGGGGCGCGTGCCCCAGCTGCTCCTGGCGGAGGCGAACCTGTTGCTGACGCGCTCGCGGCAGAGCGCGCCGCGTGAGCGAGCCCGGGTGCTGGCGGAGGAGTCGCTGGCGCACGCGAAGGCGACGGATGCGCAGAAGGCGGAGGCGCATCTGGTGATGGGCCGCGTCTACCTGTCGTCGTCCGGGGGGCTGGCGGACCAGCAGTTCGGCATGGCGCAGAAGCTCGCCCCGGACCTCAAGCGCATCCAGTACTACCGGGCGCTCGCGCACGAGTCCGCGGGTGAGTACAAGCTCGCGCTGGAGACGCTGCGCAAGCGCCTGACGGCGGACCCTCGGGACTGGGACAGCCTGGCGGCCACGTCACGCATCTACCAGGAGGTCGGTGAGCCGCAGGAGGCGCGCAAGCTGTACGAGGCGCGCGTGAAGGCGGACCCCGGGGAGCTGCGGGCGCTGCTGCCGCTCGCGGTGCTGCGCTATCAAGCGGAGGGCAATGCCGCCGCGGGCGTGCGAGAGCTACGGGCGCTGTTGAAGACGCGCGAGCGCCATGACCACCGCGACGTGGCGCAGGTGCTCGTGCACCTGGCCGCCGCCGAGCGCGCCGCGGGCAACAGCGACGCGGGCGTGAAGGCCGCGGAAGAGGCGCTGGGCCTGTCGAAGGAGCTGCCCGAGGCGCACCTGCAGGTCTTCCTGGTGGCGCTGGAGCAGCGCGACGCGGCGAGGGCGCGCAAGCACCTGGACGGCATCAAGGGTCGGCTCGAGGACCGCGCGCTGGAGGCGGTGCTGGAGGGCCGCCTGCTGCTCCTGGAGAAGAAGCCCCTGGAGGCCCTGGAGCGCTTCCAGACGGCGACGGGCCTGGATGCGCGGCGGCTGGACGCGCACCTGCTTGCGGGCGTGGCCGAGGCCGCGGCGAAGCGGAGCACGGAGGCGTTCCGGGTGCTGAAGCAGGCCCTGGCGGCGGACCCGCTGCGGCTGGAGCCCCGGCCCGTGAGCACGCGCTTCTGGCTGCGGCCCGCGGAGACGGTGAGGGGCGTGGAGGGCACCATCCTCGCGCTCGCGCAGAACCCCGATGACCCGGGCCCCTCCCTCTACGAGGGGGTCCTGCGCTTCCATCAGGGGGAGCTGGACGCGGCGGACCGGCACCTGCGCGACGTGCTGGAGTCGGACGCGAACAACGCGGACGCGCTGGCGTACCGCTCGCTCATCGCCTCGCGCAAGGGCAACACCACGGAGGCGCGGGCGCTGTCGGCGCGCGCGGTGTCGGCGGGGCGGCAGCACCCGGTGGCGCACCTGGCGCATGGCTGGGCGCTGGCGGACGGCCGTCAGGTGGAGCCCGCCAAGCGCGCGCTGCGGGATGCGCTGGGGTTGTCTCCCACGCTCTGGTCCGCGAGGGTGCGGCTGGCGGAGCTGGAGTCCACGCAGCGGCGAGCCGAGGCGCGCAAGGAACTCGTGAGCGTGGTGGGGTTGGACCCCGAGTACCTCCCCGCCAAACGGATGCTCTACCTGTTGGACAGATGAGGTGGATGTGAAGGTCCTGTTGCTGGGTTCCGGAGGCCGTGAGCACGCGCTGGCGTGGAAGCTGTCGCAGAGCCCGCGCCTGACGCGGCTGTGGTGTGCCCCGGGCAACCCGGGCACCGCGAAGCTGGCCACGAACGTGCCGGTGAAGGCGGAGTCGCCGGACGAGGTGGTGGCGCTGGCGAAGCGCGAGTCGGTGGACCTGGTGGTGGTGGGACCGGAGGCGCCGCTGGTGGCGGGGGTGGCGGACGCGCTGGCGAAGGCGGGCATCGCCTGCTTCGGACCGGTGGCGGGCGCCGCGCTCATCGAGGGCTCCAAGGCCTTCGCCAAGGAGATCATGGCCGAGGCGGGCGTGCCCACCGCGGCCTTCCAGACCTTCACGGACGCGGCGGAGGCGGAGGCCTACGCGGTGGCGCAGGGCCGCATCGTCGTCAAGGCGGACGGGCTGGCCGCGGGCAAGGGCGTCATCGTCGCGCATGACGTGGAGGCCGCGCGCGAGGCGGTGCGGGCCGTGGCGGCCCTGGGCTCGTCGGGCCAGCGCATGGTGCTGGAGGAGCTGCTCGAGGGCGAGGAGGTCTCCGCCATGGCGCTCTGCGACGGCGAGCGCTACGTGATGCTGCCCCTGTCACAGGACCACAAGCGCGTGGGGGATGGCGACACCGGTCCGAACACGGGCGGCATGGGGGCCTACAGCCCGGCGCCCTTCCTGGACGCGCGGCAGCTGGCGGAGGTGGGCGAGAGCGTCATCGCGCCCACGCTGGCGGTGCTGCGTCGGCGCGGGCTTGCGTTCCGGGGCGTGCTGTACGCGGGGCTGATGCTCACGCGGAGCGGCCCCAAGGTGCTGGAGTTCAACGCGCGCTTCGGAGACCCGGAGACGCAGGTGTTGATGATGCAGCTGGGTGAGGACCTGCTGCCGCTGGTGGATGCGTGCGCGCGGGGGCAGCTGGAGTCGAGGCCGCTGGTGGCCGCGTCCGGCGCTTCGGTGGGCGTGGTGGTGGCGGCGGAGGGGTATCCCGAGTCACCGCGCAAGGGGCAGCGCATCGACGGGGTGGACGCGGTGCCGGCGGACGCGTTGGTGTTCATCGCGGGCGCGGAGGAGCGGGGTGGGGCGCTGGTGACCAGTGGCGGACGCGTGCTGACGGTGTGCGCCCGGGGCGAGGACCTGGCGCGGGCGCGGGAGCGCGCCTACGCGGCGGTGGAGGCGGTCCGCTTCGAGGGCATGCACTTCCGTCGTGACATCGGCGCGAAGGGGCTGAAGGCGACGTCGTGACGCGCATCTCGCGTTATCTGCTCAAGGAGCTGCTGGTGCCGCTCGGTGTCTGGGTGGCCTTCATGTTCCTGCTGCTCTTCGTGATGCAGTTCCTGCGGGGCACGGACGTGCTCTTGGGTTCGTCCGTGACGCTGACGGACCTGGGCCGGCTGGTGGCGTACCTGACGCCGCACTTCCTGATGATGGCGCTGCCCATCGCCTTCCTGCTGGCCATCCTGCTGGGGCTGGGGCGGCTGGGCGAGGACCGCGAGCTGACGGCGCTCCAGGCGTTGGGCGTGGGGCCCTCGCGGCTGCTCGCGGCGCCCATGGGCATCGCGGTGGCGCTCAGCGCGCTCATGCTGCTCATCACCTCCACCGCGCAGCCGTGGGGGCTCACCGGCGTGAAGGAGCTGGTGAGCGAGGTCATCCGCAAGAACGTCGTGGGCGACGTGAAGTCGGGGACCTTCTACGAGGACCTGAGTGACCTGACGCTGTACGCGGAGAAGGTGTCCGCGGACGGCAAGTGGACGAACGTGCTGCTGCACGATGACCGCGAGGCGAGCTCGCCCCTGCTCGTGCTGGCGCATCGCGGACAGGTGGGCACGTCCAACAGCGGCGAGGTGCTGCGCTTCGCGCTGGAGGACGGCGAGGTGCACCGCTCCGGGCGCGCGAGCGAGGACTACAGCGTCATCCACTTCGATGGCGCGGAGATCAGCGTGGGCGTGGGTGCGTCCATGGGCAAGCGGGGCCGCTTCACCTCCGCGAAGGAGGAGCTGACGCCGGTGGAGTTGATGCAGGCGGCGAGCGAGGCGGAGGCGCAGGGCGGCGACGCGCGAGGCTTCCGGATGGCGCTGCACAGCCGGTTGGGGGGCGCGCTGGCGCCCATCGCGTTCGCGCTGCTGGGCACGCCGCTGGCCATCGGTCGGCGACAGGCGGGCCGCGCGTGGGGCTACCTGCTGACGCTGGGCGGCTACGTCCTGTACTACCTGCTCAGCCGGGCCTTCGAGCAGCTGGGACAGCAGGGCAAGCTGCCGGCGGCGCTCGCGGGACAGCTGGCCAATGTCGTGTTCATGGTGGTGGGGGCGGTGGCCCTGTATCGGGTGAGCCGCTCGGGGACGGTCCGGTGAGACTGACGCTCTTCGGCTATGTGCTGCGGACGTACGTGCGCTTCGCGCTGGGAATCCTCGGCGGCCTGGTGCTCGTGTTCGTGGTGGTGGACTTCGTGGACCGGGCGAAGACGTACACGGGCCCGGGCTGGGTGACGGACGCGGCGAAGCTCTACGGCTACAAGGCGCTGATGGCCGTCCAGCAGCTGGGGCCGGCCGCGCTGCTGTTGGCCGCGGGCACCACGGTGTCCGCGCTGCGCAAGCAGGGGGAGGTGACGGCCATCCGCGCGCTGACCTTCGGCCCCTCCGCGCTGTACATGCCGGTGCTGGCGTTCGGCTTGTTGGCCTGCTCGGGCCTGGTGGTCTTCGACGAGGTCGTGGCGACGCACGCCGGGCGCCGCGTGGACGAAATCACCACCCAGCGCTTCAACCGGTGGGGGGACTGGCGCTTCTACTACACGCCGAAGCAGTGGTTCCGCCGAGGGGACCGCATCTTCTTCCTCCGCGCGGGCAGCGCGCAGGAGGGCTTCCAGGATGTGTCCATCTTCACCCTGTCGCGCGAGTTCGAGCTGCGAAGCCGACTGGACGCGGCGCGCATGGAGTGGCTGGACGGCAACCGCTGGCGACTGACGGGCGTGGTGGAGCGCACGTTCAGCGGGGAGCAGGACACGGCGGTGAAGAGCCTGGAGAGCGCGGAGTACGAGCTGGGCATCGCCGCCTCGGCCTTCCGCATCCGCCCGGGCCGTCCGGAGCAGATGCGCGTGCGGGAGCTGCGCGAGCAGATCGTCGCGCGGCGCGAGGTGGGGCTCGCCACCAAGCAGTTCGAGCTCGCGCTGCACAACCGCTTCGCCTATCCGCTGGCGGCGCTGCCGGCCGCGCTGCTGGGGGTGGGGCTGGCGCTGCGAAACAGCCGCAAGGGCCACCTCACCGCCGCCATCGTCGAGGGCCTGCTCGTGGCGGTGGGCATGTGGGGCCTGATGATGGTGTGCCGCACGTTGGTGCTGACGGAGCGCCTGTCACCCCCGGTGGCGGCGTGGACACCCCCCGTCATCCTCGTGCTGGTGGCCGCCGCGCTCTGGCTCCGTCGGGAGGGGTTTCTTCACGTGCCCCGTCGTTGGCTCGCCGTGAGATAGCGTGAACCCCCTCATGGACCAACCCTCCCAGCCCCGGCTGGAGATTCTTCTTCGTCGCGTCGTGGCCGGAGTGCTGCTCGCCTGGGCCGTGGGACTCGTGCTGGCGGAGGTCGTGCTGCAGGTGGCCGCGTCCGCCGCGGTGCTGCTCTCGCTGGTGCTGTTGGCGAAGCGGAGGCTCGTGCTCGCCAGGGACGTGCGCGCGTATGTCCTGGCGAGCGTGGCCTTGTGCGCGTGGCAGGTGGTGTCGCCCGCGCTCGCGCTCATGACGGGCGCGGCGGCGGCGTGGCCGCGGAGCTCCCGCTACGGGCAGGTGCTCGACTCGGTGGCGGGCGCGGCGGTGGCGTGCGTGGGCTCGGTGGGGGTGCCCTGGTTGGCGCTTGCCGGGACGGTGTTGGGCGGGTGGTTGTTCGCGGCGGGCCTGGGCATCTTCCAGAACCGCGTGCGCTGGCCCTGGGAGCCCCCCGCGTTCCTGAAGCTGAACCTGGCCCGGCTGCACGAGAACTTCGGCACGGAGGCCTCACCGCGCTACGCGGCGGGCGGCATCTTCTTCCACCGGTTGCGCTTCGCGCACGGCGCCATCGCCGCGCTGGGGCCCGCGCTGGCCATCCTCGGAGGCTCCGAGGTCGCGCGCCGTCGGCTGCTGGCGGGCGTGGTGGTGCTGGGCATGTTGGTGTCCATCTACAACGCGTTCGCGCGCGCGGCGCTCGGCGCGGCGTTGATGGTGAGCGTGGTGGCGCTGCTGCTGCTCGTGAGCGGCCTGGCGCGCAGGGTGGGGCTGGGGCTCATCGCCGGATTGATTGTCGTCGTGCTCGCGTCTCCCGCGTGGCGCGCGCGCCTGGGGAAGGCGGCGGACAACATCTACGGCGGCGAGCGCGAGCTGGCGATGACGGTGGGTTGGAGCCTCGTCCAGGACCACCCCTGGGTGGGCGTGGGCTTCGGCAACCACAAGGCGGCGGTGCTCGCGCGGCAGGACGAGTCGGGCATCACGGACCTGCTGGCCACGGACTCGCACAACCTCTGGCTCACGGTGTGGGCCGAGACGGGGCTGGTGGGGCTGGTGTTGATGCTCACGGTGCACGGCCTGTTGGGCTGGGCGCTCATCCGTCGACACCGCGCGGGGTCGATCGCGGCCACCGGCGCGCTGCTGTCGTTCGTGGGCTTCCACATCCTTGCGCTCGTGCACTACCTGCCGTTCCACTCCAGCGTGCACCTGTCGTTCGCGCTCGTGTGGGGACTGGGGCTGTGCGAGGGGAGCGGGGTGCTTCGCGGCGCGGCGCCACGTCGGCCCGCCGCACCGGCGCCCGCCGCGCACGAGTGAGGTCCGAGCGGCGTTGCGTGTCGCCGCTCTGCCTCGGCCTGGCGCGTCGTCGTGTGTCAGGGCTTTTCCATGGCTCGCGCCATGAATTGCTTCGAGGCCGCGTGAGGAACAGGTGTCGCCGCCCGCGGGATGCGACGTGCAGGCGTGACGTCGGTCGACTCCTCAGGTCGTGGAGGGCGCGCGGTTCTCGAGGACACGCCGGTACACGGCGACGGTGCGCCGAGCACACTCGTCCCAGGTGAAGCGCGCGGCGCGCTCTCGCCCCAGCTCCATCAACTCCGAGCGCAGCGCATCGTCGCGCAGGATTCGCAGCGTCGCCTCGCGCCAGGCGTCCGGGTCATCCGGAGGCAGTCTCAACGCCGCGCCTCCCACCACCTCGGGCAGCGCCGTCGCGTCCGCCGCGAGCACCGGGCACCCGGTCGCCATCGCCTCGAGCGCGGGCAGCCCGAAGCCCTCGTACTTCGAGGGCAACAGCAGCGCCGCCGCGGCGCCATAGAACAGCGGCATCTGAGACTCGGGCAGCTCCTCGAGGTCCAGGACGTTCTCGTGCAGCCCCAGTTCGTGCGCCACCGCGCCCTTGCCGGCCAGCAGGACGATGGGCACCGGCAGGTCCGCGGCGAAGTGGCGCAGCAGCTCCAGGTTCTTGAACCGCTTCGCGTTGCCCACCGCGGCCAAGTAGCGCGCGGGCAGCTCGTGCCGCTCGCGGAACGCGCGGGCCTCCACCGGGGACGGCGGCTGGAAGCTCGGGTCCACGCCGTTGTGGATCACCTGCAGCCGATAGGGCGACAGCCCCAGGTGTCGCGCCAGCTCCTCCCGGGAGAACTCGGACACCGTCACCAGCGCCGAGGCCCGCCTCGCGCGAGGACCCACCACCAGCCGGTAGTAGAGCGCCTGCGCCGGCGTGTACTCGCGGGCGAGCGCGACGTGGTTGGCATCATGCAGCGTGGCGACCAGCGGACCGCGCCAGAACAGCGGCAGCGAGAACGACGTGGCGTGGAAGACGTCCGGTGACAGCCTCGTCAGCTCCGCCGCCAGCGCGGCCTGCTCCACCGGCGAGAGGAAGCCCGCGAGCGAGCGGTGCAGCGGGATCCGGGGCGCGAGCACCCCCAGGTCCGAGGGGAGCCCCTCGGGTGGCACCAGCGCGGAGAAGCGCAGGTCCGGCGCGAGGAGCGGCACACGTCGCGCCAGCTCCAGCGCGTAGCGAGCGATTCCATGCAGCCGGCCGCGCACCATGCGCAGGTCGAGGAGGACTTGAGCCACGCTTCCCGCGTACCACACGCGCGGCCCTCGTGGGGGCAGGCAGCCACCTGCTTCATGTTGCTGGCCGTGCACGGCATGGGGGGTGCTAGAAGCCGCCCTCGTGAAGGTCGCCCTGGTCCACGATTGGTTGGTCACCCACCGCGGGGGAGAGCGCGTGCTCGACGCGCTCTGCGAAGCACTGCCCGACGCGGACATCTACACCCTCATCCACCAGCCGGGCACCCAGTCCCCCGCCATCGAGTCCCGGCGCATCTTCACCTCGTTCCTCCAGCACATCCCCGGCGTCCACGGCCGCTACCGGCACCTGCTGCCCCTGATGCCCCGGGCCATCGAGTCGCTGCGCCTCCAGGGGCACTACGACCTGGTGCTGTCCTCCAGCCACTGCGTGGCCAAGGGCCTGCGCGCGCCCGCGGGGGTGCCGCACCTGAGCTACGTGCACGCGCCCATGCGGTACATGTGGGATTTGTTCGACGACTACTTTGGCCCCGGCCGCGCCCGGCTGCCCGTGCGCGCGGCGGCGCACGCGGTGCGGCCCTGGCTGCGGCGCTGGGACCGCGCCTCGGCGGCGCGCGTGGACCGCTTCGTGGCCAACAGCCACCACGTCGCCGGCAAGCTCCAGCGCTTCTGGGGGCGCGAGGCCACCGTCGTGCATCCCCCGGTGGACCTGGAGCGCTTCACCCGGTCTCCGCTGGAGGGCGGGGGACGCGGCGGATACTTCCTGTGGCTCGGCGCCTTCGCGCCCTACAAGCGGCTGGACATCGCGCTCGAGGCCTTCCGCGAGCTGGGCGTTCCCCTCTGGGTGGTGGGCACCGGCCAGGAGGCCGCGCGGCTCACCTCCGGCGCTCCGCCGCCGAACATCCGCTTCCTGGGCAACGTCTCCGATGACGCCCTGCCGTCCTTGTACCGGGACGCCCGCGCCCTCATCTTCACGCCCGAGGAGGACTTCGGCATCACCCCGCTGGAGGCCCAGGCCACCGGCCGCCCCGTCATCGCCTTCGCCAAGGGCGGCGCGTTGGAGACGGTGAACAGCCGCACCGGACTGTTCTTTTCAGAACAGACACCCGCGTCGTTGTCGGAGGCCGTCCGCCGCTTCGATTCCTGGGAAGCGAGCTTCAGTCCCCGAGAGGCCCGCTCGCAGGCCGAGCGCTTCAGCCGCCAGTCCTTCCAGCAGGCGATGCTCCGCGAAGTGGAGTCGCTCCTCAGCCTGTCGACGAAATCCACAACCCGCGCCACGGCGGTGTGACGCGGCTGTCACCCCCACCTCCGTCTTTCATCGACGGGCTGTGTCCTCTGCCCACCATTGTCCAGCCGGGGTGGAGGTAACCCATTGGTTTCACGCGTTTTTCCGTGTTAGGAGGCCGTCTCGTCAGAGGGAGTCGGGCAGGACGCGTGCTCGTCGGACCAGGGTGCGAGTCTTGCAGTGGGGTGGCGCCCCGTTGACCAGGTTACAGGAGTCCAGGCGTGTTCAGTCGTCTCCAGCGCTTCTACACGTCCATCAAGGTTGTCGCGGACATGGTGATGCTCGCGCTGGCGTTCGCCTTGGCGTACGCCACGCGGTTCTCCGGCATCGTCCCCGTCACGGAGGGCATCCCTCCCTGGGAGGACTCGTTCGTCTTCCTGCTGATGCTGCTGGTCATCTTCCCGGTGACCTTCAAGCAGTCGCGGCTGTACGCGGCCATCCGCTCCCGGACGAACACCGGTGAGGTGTTCGAGGTCTTCAAGTCCACCATCACCGCGACGCTCATCCTGGTGGCGGTGACCTACTTCGTGCGCGAGCGCTACTCGCGCCTGACGCTGGTCATCTTCGTCGTCTACGCCTTCGTGCTGGTCACGTGCAGCCGGCTGGCGTTCCGCTACGTACTCAGCGAGGTGCGCCGGCGCGGCCACAACCTGAAGTCCATCCTCGTCATCGGCGCGGGGGAGCTGGGGCAGCGCGTGGTGGAGACGGTGGAGGTCCACAAGGAACTGGGCTTCCGGGTGACGGGCCTTCTGTCGCTGCGGCCGGAGAAGGTGGGCCAGTACGTCAACGGCGTGCGCGTGATTGGCCACGTGGGCGACGTGGAGCGCGTGCTGGACGCGCACCCGGTGGACCAGGTCATCCTCGCGCTGCCGTTGCAGGAGCAGGCCCACGTCAAGCAGCTCATGGAGCAACTGGCGCTGCGCACCGTGGACGTCCGCGTCGTCCCGGACCTCTACCAGTACATCACCCTGTATGGCGGCCTGGAGGAGTTCGGCGGCCTGCCCATCATCCGGCTGCAGGGCGACCCGATGGAGGGCTGGAGCCGGGTGGCCAAGCGGGCGTTCGACATCCTCTTCTCGCTCCTGGCCATCCTCGCCACCTCGCCGCTCATCCTGGCCACCGCGATCGCCGTGCGGCTGACCAGCCGCGGGCCGGTGCTCTATCGCCAGGAGCGCATGGGGATGGACGGGCGCACCTTCTCCATCCTCAAGTTCCGCACCATGCGCGTGGACGCCGAGCACTCCGGGGCGATGATGGCGCGCAAGGACGACCCGCGCCGCACCGTCATCGGCACGTTCCTGCGCAAGTACTCGCTGGATGAGCTGCCGCAGTTCTTCAACGTGCTGACGGGGGACATGAGCCTCGTGGGCCCTCGCCCCGAGCGCCCCGTCTTCATCGAGGAGTTCAAGCGCCAGATTCCGCGCTACCACCTGCGGCACAAGGTGAAGGCGGGCATCACCGGCTGGGCGCAGATCAACGGCCTGCGCGGCCAGACGTGCATCGAGAAGCGCATCGAGTACGACCTGTACTACATCGAGAACTGGTCGCTGTTGATGGACCTGAAGATCCTCGTGCGCACCGCGCTCGGCGGCTTCCTCTCGAAGAACGCCTACTGACGTCGGGAGGGCGAGCGGGCCTCGGAAATCCGAGGCCCGGGGCCGCGTCGGGCCGTGGAAATCCGAGGGCCCGACGCGCCGTGGAACCGGACCCGCGCTACTGGAGGTTCCAGACCACCGTGCCGCTGCAGGTCCCGCTGGTGTAGCAGCCCGCGCGAATCTGGACCGTGCCGTTGGCGGTGGCGGTGTAGCTCACGCTGGAGCCCCGGCCCCCGCACGCGTCATCGTTCGCCGCGACCTGCGCCCCGTTGCCGTAGAGGCGCAGGAAGGTGTCCCCGCTGAAGGACGTGTTCGGCAGGCCGCAGGTGGCCACCAGGAGCGTCTGGCCCGCGGCGACGACGACATCCCGGTTGGTGGTGTTGCGCTGGGCGCTGTCGGTGTTCGTCCCGTTGTACTGGAAGGTGCCGGAGGTGGGGGGCGTGGGGGGATTGCCTCCGCCGGAGACCTCCCACACCACGGTGCCGCCGCAGCTCCCGTTGGCGTAGCAGCCCGCGCGCACCTCGTACTCTCCGGTGACGGTGGCGACGTGGGTGATGCTGGAGCCGCGGCCTCCACAGGCGTCGTCGTTGGCGGCCACGGAGGCGCCGGACGGGTTGTGCAGGCGCAGATAGGTGTCCCCGGAGGTCTTCGCTCCCGTCAGGCCGCAGGTGGCCACGGTGAGCGTCTGGCCGGCGGTGAGGGCGATGCGCTTGTTCGTCGTGTTCTGCTGGGCGTCGTTGGTGTTGGAGGCCGTGTACGCGAAGGAGTTGGTCGGCGGAGGCGGCTCCTCCGGGGGCGGCGTGCCGTCGCCGTTGGGGTTGGGGCAGCCGGCGGCGGGCAGGGCGCACGTGGGCAGGTTCGCTCCCAGGTGGCTGATGACGGCCTGGATGGGGACGCCGCGGTTGGGGCAGTTGGCGCAGTGGTGCAGCGACACCACCAGGTGGTCGCCATGGCCAATCACGGGGGAGCCCGAGGAGCCGCCCTGTGTGTCCGCGAAGTAGCCCACGTCGTTGGGGCCGCCGGACTGGCAGGACGGCTCGTTGAGGCTGTAGACCTCCGCGAAGCCGGACGCGTCCGAGGCGTCCGTGGAGGCGACGGCGATCTTCTTCCCGTACCCGGCGGGGTGCTGCGGGACGTAGATGCGCTCGTTCACCACCGCGCCCGAGCCGCGAAGCTGGAGGTAGCCGAAGCTGTTGGTGGGATTCACCGCCAGCCGTACCAGCGCGTAGTCACGGGGCGCGTCCGCCTGGACCAGGGTGCCGCCGGAGATGACGTGGCCGGGGCAGCCGAACCAGCTGCCGCAGCTCGTGGCGCAGCTGGCGCCCTCCGCCATGAACTCGAAGTCGGTGTTCTGCGCGTCGCTCGCGGTGGCGATGCAGTGCTGGTTCGTCATGACGTGACCCTGGCTGCCTACGAGCCAACCGGTGCACGCGCTGGAGCCGCCGATGAGCAGGCGCGCCACGGGGCGGGCGCGGCCATAGAGGGTGGGGTCGCTGGCGGCGTAACAGGGCGCCCAGCGCGAGTCGTCCGCGCCACACACGGCCTTGTTCAGCTCGGAGGTGAAGCCCATCTCCTCGTTGGTGTAGCCGCGCGCGAACCGGTCGATGCTGTAGCCGTGCTGGTTCAGGATGCCCTGGCGGCCGGGGTGGTCCGCGCTGTGCAGTTCGATGATGGCCGTGTCGCCGGGGATGTGCAGGGCCCAGAAGCCGTCGCGCGCGCCGGGGTGGCGGTTGTCGTAGCGCTTGGAGCGCGAGCCGTCCGGGGCGCGCACCACGACGAAGTCGCCTTCCGCGAGTTCCAGCCGCTCGAAGTGCGCGGCGATGTACGCGGCGCCCGGGTGGGTGATGACGTCGGTGTGGAGCGGACCGCTTCGTGTGCGCAGCTCCGGGGTGGCGTAGGGATGGGCCGACTCGAAACGCCGGTGCACGTCTTCGCCGACCTTCGTGGCGCGCTGGGAGGCGGGCGACACGGTCGCCTCACACACGGGCGCCGAGGCCAGCGCCGCCGGCGCGCTGAGCGACAGCGCGGCGACGAGACCTGCGAGCTGGAATCGTTTCATCGGTTCTCCTGCAGGGGATGGGACTTCGCAGCGTGGGCTGCACGCACCGTTATAGCGGCAGTCACGTAGGGCCCCGACTCGCAGTTGAGTACCCGGTTGCAACAAAGCGATGGGATGTGGGCCTGGCGGCGTTTGCCGGGAGCAAGGGTCCTGGACGCGGAACTGACACTGTCTCGGGGGGAGGGCAGGCAGGTTGGGCGCCCGTCTGATTTCACACGGAGCGCGATTGTTGCCGCCGGGTTGTGTGCGAGGTACCCGCGGACCTGGGCGAAATGACGCGAGGCCGCACGGGGGCCGGTCCGGTGTGGGGCGAAGCCGTCTAGACTCCGGGAGGCATGGCCGAAAAGCTCGGAGCAATCCTGGTCCGCAAGGGCCTCCTCTCGCAGGCGCAGCTCGACGAAGCCCTGAAGGCACAGCTCATCTACGGTGGGCGGCTGGGCTCCATCCTCGTCGAGCTGGAGATGCTGGACATCGACACCCTGGCGATGGTGCTGGGGGAGCAGACCCGCTACCCGGTGGCGCAGGAGGCCGACTTCGAGGCCGTCACGGACGCGACGCTCACGTTGCTTCCGGCGGCGCTCGCGGAGAAGCACCTGGCCTTCCCGCTGGGACAGGAGGGGCGCCGGCTGAGGGTGGCCATGGCGAGCCCCTTCGAAATCCAGCACACGGACGCGCTGGGGTTCATCACGGGCCTGCGAATCCTCCCGCACATCACGCCCGAGCTGCGGCTGTTCCACTACCAGGCCCAGCGCTATGGCATCCGGCGCGAGTCGCGCTCGTTGAGCATGGCGACGGCCCGGCGGTTGGCTCCGGCGCCGCCGCCTCGTCCCGCGGCCCCGCCCGTGCAGACGCGGGGCGGGGTGGTGGAGCAGCCCGAGTCTCCGCCCCCGCCCGCGCCTGTGCGGGCCGCTCCGGGGACGGAGGGGATGTTCGGTGGATTGGCGCCCGGGCAGTTCCTGAGTGACGACTCCGACGACGCGACGACGGAAGAGACGCCGTGGACGGGAGCGAGCCCGGTGCTGGCGCCAACGGGGGGGCTGCTGGGGGATGCGTCGGAGGCGCCCGCGGCGGTGGTGACGAAGTCCGGGCCACCGGTGCTGGGGCCCGCGGCGTCGGCCCGGCCTCCGGGGCCGCCCCAGTTGGCGTCCGTGGACGCGGCGCGAGGGGCTCGGCCGTCGGGGCCTCCGCCTCGGCTCGCGCCGGCGGAGCCGCCTCGGCTGGCTCCGGCGATTCCTCCCACGCCGATTGAGGAGGCGGAGGAGATCGAACCCGAGGAGGAGTTCGAGGCGGCGGAGGAGATCGAGCCCACCGAGGAGCTCGATGTGGTGGAAACCGAGGAGGTGCTCGAAGGGGTGATGGAGGAGGTGGTGGAGACTCCCGCTCCGAGGAGCCCGGTGCTCGCCGGCAACCCCGAGGGACAGGGGGGACAATCCGCTCAACCGCCGGGCATGGTGTCGCGACAGTCCGCGGGGCAGTGGTCTCCGGTCCAACCTCCGGGGTTGGCCCGGGCGGCGGGGCCTGGTGGCGCGGGGCTGCCTCCGGTTCGTGGACCTGGAGCCGGAGGCGCACCCGTGGAGCCGCAGGCGCCGGTGTCTCCGGCGATGGCCGCGCGACCGCCGTCTGCTCCCGGTGGAGTCGTGGAGGCCGCTGCCTCGGGACCGCAGGGTGGGATTCCTTCGGGGATGGGGGCTGCGGCGCGGCCGTCCGCTGCCGCGGGTGGCATTTCCGAGCCGGCCGTGGCGACGCAGGGGGCGGTGCCTTTGGGGCCCGTGGCGGGACCGGGAGCGCGGCCGCAGCCGGGCCTGGGCGCTCCGGTGGTGGCTCCGTCCGCGGCGCCTCAAGGCGCGAAGCCGCCTGCGTCACCGGGATGGGGACCGGCCGCCGCGCCAGGCGCAAGGCCTCCTCCGAACACCGGCGCGCCGGGGGGCCCAGGGGCTGTCCCGCCGGGGCTCGCAAGTGCCCGGCCGTCGGGGGTGGGGATTCCCGTCGTGTCCGGTGCGCAGGGACCTGTTCCTCCAGGGATGAGCGGAGCGAGACCTCCGTCGAGCGCGGGCACGGCCGTGGTTCCTGGCCCTGTGCCTCCTGGGATGCCGGGTGGACCGGGCCCCCTGGGGCCGCCTGGGATGCCGGGCGCGCGTCCTCCCTCGAGCAGTGGAGTGCCCTCGGTGCAGGGGGCTGTTCCGCCCAGGGCGCCTGGAGGTGGACCTGTCGCCGGTGGACCTGGTGGGCCCCCTGGAATGATGGGGGCCCGGCCTCCGTCGAGCAGCGGCATGCCTTCCGTTCAGGGAGGGCCTCCTGTTCCGGGTGGACCCGGAGCGGGAGGTCAGGGGCTGCCGCCTGGAATGGTGGCGAGACCCGCGCAGGGCGTGGGCGGGCCGCCTCCGGGACCAGGGGCGCCGCCGATGCCTGGGGCCGCGCCTGCTCCGGGGTCGATGGGGGGGCCTGGCTCCGCACCTCCTGGGATGATGAACGCTCGGCCTCCGTCGGGGCCCGTGCCTCCTGGGATGACGGGGGCACGGCCTCCGTCGCGTACGGGAGTTCCCACGGTGCCCGGGCCCGTGCCTCCTGGGATGGGACCTCGTCCTCCGCAGGGAGCGGGCGGTCCGGGACCGCAGGGGCCGGTGCCTCCGGGGGGCGCGGGGACGCGTCCTTCGAACCCGGGCATGCCGAGCATGGGGGCCCCACAAGGCCCCGTGCCTCCAGGCATGTCGGGTGCGCGCCCTCCCTCGGGAACGGGCTTCCCCACGGTCCCCGGACCACCGCACGGTGCGATGCCTCCCGGAATGCAAGGGGGACGACCTCCCTCGATGTCCGGAGGACCCGGAGCGCCACCGCCTCCAGGAACGGTGCGTCCGCCCCAGCCCATGGGCGGCATGACTCCCGAAGTGGGTGGTGCAGCGCCGCGCCCGTCGATGGGGCCGCAGCCGCCTCCGGGCATGAAGGGAATCGCCGCGCCACAACCTCCGGGGATGGCGCCAAGAGGAGCGCCACCGCACGCCGCCGCCAGCTCCGTTCCGTCGAGCATCGGACCCGCAACGCCTTCGGTCGGCGATGTCTCGCAGGCTCCTCCGAGCGCGCTCGATGCGCGCGTGGAGTCTGAGTCGGGTCCGGAGATTCTCTCCACGGAGGACAGCCAGTCCGCTTCGGGCCCGGATGCCTCCGTGGCCGGAGCGGTCCTCGATGGAGGCGCGCTCGAAGTCTCCAGCGCGGTGCTCAGCGCTCGCGAAGGCAGTCAGGCGCAAGCCTCGGATGGCTCCGAGGTCTCCGCGGTTCGTGAGGGTGGAGCACCTGGGGTCCCTCAAGCGGGGCACAGCGCTCTCGACGATGGGCCGGCGAAGGCCGCGGATGCCTCCGAGGTCTCGTCGGTTCGCGAGACAGACGCACGTGACGTCTCTCCAGCGGCGCTCGGTGCTCTCGACGATGGACCTGCGCAAGTGGCGGGGCTCGCGTCGTCGAACACGCAGGGTCTGGACGATGCGGTCGCCGCAGCGAGTCCTCCGACGGCAGCGGGCTCGGCTCCAGCGCTGAACGTCGAAGCCGCGAGCGACCTGACACGGGGGGACGTGTCCGAGGAGGAGCTCCCTCCTGGGGAACGTGCCGCGGAGAAGTCGCCGCAGGCCACGACGTCCGACGTCTCCGGGTCACCGTGGAGTGAGGGTGACGCGGGTGCTCGAACTGAGCCTGCGCCGAACGGCGAAGTCGCCTCGCACGAGACCGTCGCCCAGCACCCCGAGCCGGTGGGCGGAGCGCAGACGCACCTCGCGCAACCCCGTGTGGCGGACGAACGCATCGAGGCACGTGATAACGCGCAGGTCGATGGGGTCGAGCCCGCCTCATCGCATGAGGCCGGTGCCACGTCGCGCGCGGCCCACCCGCTCGAAGGAGAGGGCGCGGCTGCGACGACCGATGTGCCGGTCCCTGCCCAACTGGAGGAACACGTCACTCCCGCGGACAAGGACGCAGCCGCATCGTCGTCCGAGGATGCCGAGGCGGTTCGGCTCTCCACTCCTGAAGAAGTCGGGGAGGGCGCGGTGGTGGCGCCGTCCACCACGGGCTCCGATGTGCCGACGCTGGACGGGGCCGCACCAGCTGATGTCGAGACGGTTTCGGACGTGGCCCTCGCCTCGGTGATTGCCTCCGCGCCGTTCGCGGTCGAATCGCAGACAGCACAGGGCAGTTCGCTCCAGACGGTCGAGGTCGATTCGAGCGCCGCGGCCTCCGACCGTGCGCCTTCCGCGCGTCCCTTGGCGGAGGGTGTCTCCGGGGCGGACGGCCGCATCACCGGCCAGGACGCGAGCCCGCTTGATGACTGGGGTGATGTCGCGCAGCCGGAGTTGAAGGTCACGGGGGCTTCCGTGGATGTGGAGCCTGCCGCGCGAGAGGCGAGGACCACGCCGGAAGAGCGCCGAGCTGTCGACGAGCAGTCCCAAACCGTCGCGCGGTCTTCCATCGAGGTCTCCACGCTCGAGCCGAGCGTTGATGCCCCTTCCATCTCCGCGCAGTCCGATGACAGCGCAGCGCCTGAGGTGCCTCTCACATCGACCACCGGGTCGGCTGCACGAGCGCTCCAGACCGCCGCGCTATCGAACGACGCGACAGAGACGCGCAACGCGGAGACGTCGAGCGCTCCCGAGGTCCAGTCGTCCTCCGCGGTGGCCTACCTCGACGAAACCGAGGTGAAGCCTCACTCCGAGGTCCCGTCGTCACCGGAGGTCCCCGAGGCCGAGCACTCGGGCGCCGCCGCATCCGACAGCACGGAAGCGCCGTCGGTCGAACACTGGAAGCTCATGAAGGCAACGCTCGGTGACGCGAGCCCGGTTGCCCAGGACACGCCCGCCTCCGCGATTGACTCGGGTGCGTCGTCCTCCGTGCCCGTCGAGGGCGACGTGGGGGAGACCCTGACCCTCGAGGCCGCGGGCACGATGCTCGCGTCCCACGGTGAGTCCTCCGGCTCCGCGACCGTGGCTTCGGCTCCCGTGGATCCACCGTCACCCAGTCCCCACTCGGGCGCCGAGGTGATTGCCCTGCGCGAGCCCCAGGTGCCCGACGCGGAGCCCACGCCCTCGGCGCCGCCCCCCAGGCCCGTCCCGCAGCGCCGCGCGGCCATCGAGTTGGACGAACTTCCAGCGGCGGACGATGCGCCGATGCAGCTCGCGTCCACGTGGGAGTTCGTCGGGTGGCAGGGGGCCGAAGGCAACGGAACCATCGGTCACTCCGCGGAGAACACGTGGGAGGACCGCGCGGTGGACCTCGAGGGCAACGCTCGTCCGGCGGCGCCAGCGGGCGCCACCACGGAGCTTCCCCTCGCCTCCGCCTGGGACTTCATCCAGCAGCCCTGGCAGCCCCAGGCCCGTGCTCCCTCGGAGGCACTGACGACGCTGCTGGCCGCCGCGGACGAGTCCACTCCAGACGCGAGCCCCGACGGCCCCAGGGTCTCCGCGGACCAGGTCCTCACGGCGCTCGATGACGTCGGCTCACAAGGCGTGCTCGGCAAGGTGTTGATCGCCTACTGCGCGGGTCGATTCCAGCGAGCCTTCCTGCTCGGGGAGAGTTTCGGGCTCGTGCGCGTCGGCCATGCATGGGGGCCGGGGAGTGACAGCCCCGCGGTGGCCTCGCTCAAGGTGGACCTGGAGGCCCCGTCGCTGCTCGTGTCCGCGCTCGGCCAGCTGGGGCCCAGCAGCTTCGATGCTCCGTCCTGCGTCCAGGACGAGGCCATCTTCGCCGCGCTCGGTGGGCCCACGTCACACCTGCTCGTCGTCCCCATCCGCGCCCGTGGGCGTCCCGTGGCGTTCGTCGTCGCGGATTCGGGAGGCGCGCAGGTGGCCACCACGACGCTCGACGAGCTGACGCGAGTGTCCGCGAAGGCCTCGGAGGTCTACGACCGGCTGCCCGCGACCCGGGCGGACTGAGCCACGCATCGTCCGCTCCCGCGCGAGGTCCCGCATCCACGGACCTCGCGCCCCAAGTGGGCACGGCGGGCGTACCGCGCCACCCGCGTGGCCGCCGCCGCGAGCGCGAGAACAGCGAGGGCCCCGGAAGCAGCGCTCCGGAGCCCTCGAGTGCTTCAGCTCATCGCGTGAGGTTCAGCTGCAGCCGCTGGTCGCGCCGCAGTTGCCGCACTTATAGCAAGCGCCACTGCGGACCATGATGGCGCCGCAGGTGTGGCAGGGCGGGGCATCCGCCTGGTTGAGCCACGTCGCGCGCGTGTTCGTCGACGGGAGCGACAACGAGGCCGCCTGGGCGGGCAGGGCGGGCTGCTTGGACGCGCCCTCCGCGGGAGACAGGACCGCGTCCTCCACCAGGTCCTCGCTCGGCAGGAACTTCAGCTCGAGCCACCGGAAGATGTAGTCGGTGATGGACTTGGCGATGGGGATGGCGGGGTTGCCCGTGAAGCCGCTCGGCTCGAAGCGGGTGTGGCTCAGCTTGTCCACCATGACCTTCAGCGGGACGCCGTACTGGAGCGCCAGGGAGATGCTGGTGGCGAAGCTGTCCATCAACCCGCTGACCACCGAGCCCTCCTTCGCCATGACGATGAACAGCTCGCCCGGCGAGCCATCCTCGTACATGCCGACCGTGAGGTACCCCTCGTGGCCGCCAATCGAGAACTTGTGGGTGATGGAGCGGCGCTCGTCCGGCAGGCGACGGCGCACCGCGCGAGGCTCCGGCTTCACGGCCGGCTCCACCACGGGGGCCGCCTCGGCCTTGCGCGTGTCCTTCACGCCGGCCTTCGACGTGTTGAGCGGCTGGGTGCGCTTGCAACCATCGCGGTAGACGGCGACGGCCTTCAGGCCGCGCTTCCACGACTCCATGTACGCCTTCTCGATGTCCTCCACGGTGGAGTCCGAGGGCATGTTGACGGTCTTGGAGATGGCGCCGGAGAGGAAGGGCTGGCAGGCCTCCATCATCTGGATGTGGCCCATCCAGTGGATGCTGCGAGAGCCGTTGGCGGGCTTGAAGGCGCAGTCGAAGACGGACAGGTGCTCGGGCTTGAGGTGGGGAGCGCCCTCGATGGTGTCGGCCTTGTCCAGGGCGGCGACGATGTCCTGGGCCTGCGTCTGGGGGTAGCCCAGCTTCTCGAGCGCCTGCGGCACCGTCTGGTTGACGATCTTCAGCATCCCGCCGCCGACCAGCTTCTTGTACTTGATGAGCGCGATGTCGGGCTCGATGCCGGTGGTGTCGCAGTCCATCATGAAGCCGATGGTGCCGGTGGGGGCGAGCACGGTGACCTGGCTGTTGCGGAATCCATGGAGCTCACCGAGGGCGAGCGCCGAGTCCCACGCGGCCTTCTGCGCGGCGTGCAGGTCGGCCGTGACGCCCGCCTGGGGGACGCTGTAGGCGGCCTTGCGGTGCTTGCGGATGACACCGAGCATGGGCTCGGCGTTCTTCGCGTAGCCGGCGAAGGGGCCCTGCTTCTCGGCCAGTCGCGCGCTCATCGCGTAGGCCTCACCGCACATCAGCGAGGTGATGGCGGCCGCGTAGTTGCGGCCCGCGTCCGAGTCATACGGCAGGCCCGACGCCATCAGCAGCGCGCCCAGGTTCGCGAAGCCCAGCCCCAGCGGCCGGTAGTCGTGGCTGTTCTTGGCGATGCGCTCGGTGGGGTAGCGCGAGAAGCCGACGATGATCTCCTGCGCCATGAGCATGACGTCGACGGCGTGCTTGAAGGCGGCCACGTCGAAGTCACCCGCGATGTCGCGGAAGTGCATCAGGTTCAGCGACGCCAGGTTGCACGCCGAATCGTCCAGGAACATGTACTCGGAGCACGGATTCGACGCGTTGATGCGCGCGGTGGTCGAGCACGTGTGCCAGCCGTTGACGGTGGTGTCGAACTGCATGCCCGGGTCACCGCACAGGTGCGCGGCCTCGGCGATCTCGCGGAACACGTCGCGCGCCCGGTAGGTGTCCAGGGGAGAGCCGTCGCGCACGGCGCGCGTCTGCCAGGGGCCATCCGAGACGACGGCCTTCATGAAGTCGTCGGTGACGCGCACGGAGTTGTTGGAGTTCTGGAAGAACACCGAGGCATAGGCCTCACCGTTGAAGGACGGGTCATACCCGGCCTCGATGAGGGCCCAGGCCTTCTTCTCCTCGGCGGACTTGCAGCGGATGAACTCGAGCACGTCCGGGTGGTCCGCGTTGAGGATGACCATCTTCGCCGCGCGGCGCGTCTTGCCGCCGCTCTTGATGACGCCGGCGAAGGCGTCGAAGCCGCGCATGAACGACACCGGGCCGGACGCGGTGCCTCCGCCCGCGAGCAGCTCCTTGCTGCCCCGGATGGTGGAGAGGTTGCTGCCGGTGCCGCTGCCGTACTTGAAGAGCATTCCCTCCGTACGGGCCAGCGTGAGGATGGACTCCATGGAGTCATCCACGCTGTTGATGAAGCACGCCGAGCACTGGGGCTGCGCCTCCACGCCGACGTTGAACCAGACGGGGGAGTTGAACGAGGCCTTCTGGCGCAGGAGCAGGTGCGTCAGCTCGGCGTGGAAGGTCTCCTTGTCCACGTCCGTGGCGAAGTAGCCGCCCTCCACGCCCCAGCGGGTGAGGGTGTCCACCACGCGCGCCACCAGCTTGCGCACGCTCGTCTCGCGCTCGGGCGTGCCCGGCGTGCCGCGGAAATACTTCGAGGCCACGACGTTGGTGGCCAGCATCGACCAGGAGCGGGGGACCTCGATGTTCTTCTGCTCGAAGACGGCCTTGCCGTCCTCACCGGTGATGCTCGCGCTGCGGTACTCCCACGCCAGCTCGTCCGCGGGGTCCACGCCCGGCGTCGTGAAGTAGCGCTCCAGGCCCAGCCCCGTCGAAACCCCCTTCGGCTTGCTGCGTGCCGCACGGCGCTCCTTGCCGTTGATCAGGGCCTTCGAACTCAGTTCCTTCTCCATGTCGCCACCCTCCGGGTTCACTCTGAGTTGGAATGCAAAATTTTGCGCAACGCTAAACGCGCGAGATTCCGGAGGTTCCAGGGACGTCACGCGGACAGGCGTGAGCGGCACTGGATCAGGCTCGCGAGCGGTGCGTGGGGGGCTGCTGGCCCCGGACTTCCGTTGTGGAGATTGCCCGGCCGAGGACCGGGCGGCCGGGATCAATACGCGCTTCGCCTCGGCTGATCAAGGAACAGCTCAGACCCCATTGGTAGTGCTGTGCCTTGTCGCACACACAACTAAATGGGCTCTATCCCGCTGCCGTCCGTGCGGGCAGAGGACGTAGCAACCTGTAGCTCGGAGGGCGTGCAAGGGCGGATCTAGACCCTTGGCGCCGGCACCGCAAGCCAGGCTCTACCTTGACGGATAACAGCGTGCGAGACATGTATCGTCACTCCGACGCAAACGGGCGTGATCACTGGGGGACGTTTGCTGAAAGTCTGTGCATGGGATCCGCGATGCCACAAGTGGGGGCGATGATCCGCGCGCCCGCCGCTCGACAGTCCCGTCGCCGGGTGGCCAGGAGGGGGTCGATTTCGGACATCCGGCGCGTTAGGAGGCCAGCATGCCTCCTCCCTTCCAGCGCCACGTTTTCGTCTGCACCAACCGTCGACCGGACGGACACCCCAAGGGGTGTTGCGCCACCAAGGGCGCGGAGGAGGTGCGCGCCGCGTTCAAGGAGGAGCTCGACAAGCGCGGGGTGAAGGGCCGCATGCGCGCCAACGCCGCGGGGTGCCTGGACACCTGCGCCTTCGGCGTGTCCGTCGTCATCTACCCGGAGGGCTCCTGGTACGCGGGCGTGAAGGTGGAGGACGTGCGCGAGATCGTCGAGGAGCACCTGATGAACGGCCGCCCCGTGGAGCGGCTGCTGATGCCGTTCTCCCGCAAGGAGAAAGCGGGGAGCTGACGCAAGGCACCTGGCCCCCGGCAACCCCCCGCCCATCCACTGCGTCATCGCGTCGGGACCGACCTCGAGCGCTCCTTCAGCGCACGAACTCCCACGCGTCGCTCCAGTGGCTGCCCGTGCCGGGCGCGTAGTACGGCGCGGAGCCCTTGCACCAGCCGGAGTAGGGGAAGGGCTTGCACCGGTAGATGCTGCCGTTGGTCCCCTCGACCAGCGTCCCCGCCACGTAGCTGTCGATGCCATTGGGATACTTGTACTGCGCCGGGTCCCCGCCGCCGCCCGTGGGCTTCTCGATGTCGAGCTGGAACGAGTCGCTCGCCTCGCGCGAGTAGACGCGGTTCGCGGTGGCGCTGTTGGCCGGCCGCACGGTGCCGTTCGTCTGGAGCTCACCCACCTGCACCCGGCTGGAGGTGGCGTTCACCTGCTGGGCCAGCTGGTAGATCCACGTGGCCGCGGGCGTCGCGGCGGAGAGCGTCAGCGGGTGCGTCTCCGCGTCACGACCGCCGCTGTCGAACAGGCGCAGCGTCACCTTGCTCTGCGCGGCCAGGTCCTCGCGCGCCTGCACCGCGCCCAGCTCCTTCCACGTGGTGGGGGGCGGGGGCGTGTTGCTGAACTTCACGTCGGTGCACGCGTAGAAGGCCTCCGGGCTGTCGGAGCGCTGCCAGATGGCGTAGATGACGTGCTGGCCGGTGCGCCCCTGGGGGAACGGACAGGTGAATCGATAGCGGTTGTTCTGCGGGGCGGACGGCGCCGTCAGCGTGCAGAAGGGCGAGGCCTCCAGGTCCGACCACTTCAGCGGCAGCGCGGGGTTGTAGCCCTCCTTCGTGACGTAGAGGTGGAAGTACGCGGTCGCGTGCACCGCCGTCGCGTGGAAGACGAAGTCGAAGCGGTTGTTCGCGTCCGGCGAGATGAGCGTCGCGGGCCAGTCCGTGCGCGCCAGGTCCAGGCCCCGGTGGCTCTCGTTGGCCGCGCTGCACAGCTTGCCGTCCGCGATGAGCTCGCGGTGGCGGCCGTTGGCGTTGCCTTGCCGGACACCGTTCCAGTCATAGAGCGCCTGGGTGCCACCACTCTGGATGGCGGCCTTGCACGCCGCGGACTTGGGCGTCTCCGGTCCTTCCTTGAAGCAGCTGTAGACGCGGCTGAGCGGCACCTCCATGGAGCCGTGCGCGGACGCCAGGCTCGAGGACAACAGGGACAGCGCGACGAGGGATGATGCGAGAGACCTCTGCATGGGGTTTCCTCCTGTGCCCACGGATGGAGCAGGGAGGGCCGGCAATCGGGTCAAACACGCCCCAATAAAAAAGCGGCGACACGTGCCCACATGGGCCGTGCCGCCGCTCGTCGCGAACGGAGGGTTGTCGCCTGCCTGACTACCGACGGCGGCCGAGCAACCGGAGGATGGCGAGGAACAGGTTGATGAAGTCCAGGTACAAGGTCAGCGCGCCGACGATGCTCACCGTGGCTGCGCTGCTGTAGCCGGTGTTGGCGTGCATCTCCCGCAGCTTCTGCGTGTCGTACGCCGTCAGACCCGCGAACACGAGGACCGACGCGCACGCGATGACGAACGACATCATGTCACTGCGCATGAAGAGGTTGACCAGGCCGGCCAGCACCACGCCGATGAGGCCCATGAAGAGGAACGTGCCCCAGGCGCTCAGGTCCTTCTTGGTCACCGTGCCGTACAGCGCCATGGCGCCATAGACGCCCGCCGTCAGGAAGAACGCCTGCGCGATGCTGCCCGCCGTGTAGACGAGGAAGAGGATGGAGAACGTCATCCCCGTGAGCGCGGAGTAGCCCAGGAACAGGGCCGCGGCCGCCGGGCCCGACAGGCGGGGCGCCAGGAACGACAGCGCGAACACCGCGCCCAGCTGCGCGATCATGAACCCGAACCGCCACTCGAGCACCGTGCGCAGGAGCGCCTCGTTGCTCAGCGTCACCATGGCCATCACGCCCGTGAGCAGCAGCCCCGCGAACATCCAACCATGCACGCGCGTCATGAACGCGCGCTTCGACTCCTGCACCAGGACGGAGTTGACCGAGTCGCTCTCGGCCGTCTGCCATCCGGAAGTTTCCCAGGCCATTTGAATCGTATCCTTTCGCGCCGGGGACCCGCCCCGGCGGCGCCACTGCTTATAGCGTCTTCGACCCGGGCGTGCGCGGACCCTGGCTGAGGCCCTTCCTTAAATCGCCTTCCACGCGAGCAAAAGCTTCGAGGCGACCTCGGTGGTGATGAGGGGCAGCACGCCGCCGCCACCCACGATATTCACGATTTCCGCCATGGAGCCCCGGCAAACGCCGCCCCATGCGGGCTGCTTCGCCAGCCCCACGGACGCGTAGGCCGAGTAGTCCACGAAGAACGACGTGGGCAGCACCGTCCCATGCGGCTCCACCAGCAGGTGGTCCTCGGGAGGAGAGTCGACGATCTCCTGCACCACGAAGCCGCCGCCCGTCGGGTCGCTCGCCGCGCGCGCGCACAATTCCGGCCAGCCCAGGGGCTCGCCATACGCCGCCGTCACGCGCTCGGTGTACGGCACCGTGCCCGCCGAGCGGCCGAGGAACACGGCCTTGCCGCCGTAGTCCCACGCCCGCTTGAGCACGAAGCGGGCAGGGGTGCGCGCCACCTCCGCCACCACGTCGTCCAGCTTCGTCCCATCCGGCCCCGTCGTCGGGCCCGCGCGGAACAGCCGCGTCCAGGGAACGGAGGCGCGGATGGCCTCCAGCTCCGTGGGGGTGAGCCCCGCGGCCTCGGCGAGCTCGGGCTCCGCCAGCGCCTGCGACAGGCGCGCGAAGGTGGACTTCACCTCGACCTGCGACGCGGGCGGATTGAGGAACACGGCCTTCTTGCCGGGCACCGTGGCGAGGAAGTCCTCGACCCAGGGCGAGGGCTGCTGCTCCAGCCGGCGCACGAAGAGGTGGCGGTAGACCAGGTCGTACTTCTTGCCGCGCACCTCGAACGCCGCATCGCCGGACACCTCATCCGGGTGAACGATGTCCGCGTCGGCGCCGAACTCCCGGAAGCGCTCGCACAGCCACCGCAGCTCCGAAATCTGCGCGTCGTTGCGGCGGCACAACAGCGCCACCGTGTCCGGGAACCGGCCGGGGCGCTCGGCGGCGTACCCGTCCAACAGCGAGCGATAGAGCGCCAGCGCGTTGCTGCCGTTGAGCGTGAGCAGCGAGGACAGCGCCTTCTCCGGATAGCGGAAGTGGCGCGCCACCACCTCGATGAACGTGCGGGCCGCGATGTCCGAGTAGCCCTGCATGGCTGGAATGGTCGCGTTGACCTCCAGCGCCCACGGCTTTCCGCCGGAGACGAAGTAGTCCACGCGCGTGGTGGCCAGCCGCACCGCCTGGGGCCAGGTGCGCTCCGCGAGCGCGCGCTCGAGCGGGGAGAGCGAGGCCAGCAGGAGCTCGGCGTCGGGCGCGGCGAGCCACGCGCGCGCCATCTTCACCGTGGCGGAGGCCAGGTGCGCGGACAGCTCCGCGCGGCGGCGGATCTCCGCGGCGTCGAGGATGACGGGCGTCGCGGTGATGGGGATGGGGCGCGTGGTGCCGTCCGACTGGGTGACGGCCAGTCCGCGCTTGTACGCGAGCTGCGCGAGTTCGGGCGCGAAGTGGCGCGCCTGATGTCGCAGCACGTCGATGAGCTCTTGCACGGGTGTTTCTGTCCTTCTCGAGATGCCGGGGCCTGCCCGGGGCGGCGAACCTATGCGCGGACAGGCTCACCGGTCCATCGGCGCGCCGCCTGCACGGCCCCTCACGGCGCGCGCGCCAACAAGCAGCGGGGCCCGCGCGCGCCACGGACTCGCTCGTGTGACTTGCACGCGCGCTCCGTCTGGCTTACAACCGCGTTGCGTTCAACGCTGGAATCCCTATCACCGTGAGCCGCTCCCTCCACTCGCTGCCCTCGCGTCTCGTCCGGTCGCGCCTCCTGGCGCTGCCGCTCGCGGCTGTGTGTGCGCTGGCGTACATGGGGACGGTGCTCCACTTCGCCATGGTCCAGCACGCCACGTGTCTGGAGCACGGTGAGGTGGTCCACGTGGAGGAGGGGGGCTCGCACACCGCCCCCGTCGCCGAGGAGTCCTTCGACGACGTCCGGCTGACTTCTCGTGACGACGCTCCTGCGGGCCACGGCTCCGAGGCCCACTGCGTCCACACGTTGATCCGTCGCGAGGGTCCTCCTCCGACAGAGGTCACCCCGGTCGTCACCCGGGTGCCCACCCGTTCCTCGCCGGCGCTGGCCGTGTTCCGCTTCCACGCGGAGCCCGTGGCCCGTCTGCACCTGGCCCCCAAGGCCTCTCCGCCTCGCGCCTGAGTCAGCACCCAGGGTACGCGTCCCTCGCTCCCGGCACAGCCATGCCGTGAGAAGGCCGCGGTCCGTGGTCGACACCTGACGTCCGGCTCCGGAATTCGGAGCCCCGCGTCAGACGTCGCGCGACGCGCCGCCGGATGACTCGTTTCCCCTGCGTGCACGCTCTCGCCCCCCGTGTCGCGCACGGTTCGCGCGATTCCCACCCTGTCGCCCATGTCTGTCTTGGCTCTGCCCTCGCGGGTGGGGTCCGTGGCGGCGTTGGTGGCTGGGTATCCGCAGTCCATCCACGTGGAGCTACACACATGAACAAGAAGCTTCTGGCCGCCCTCCTGATGTCCACCGCGCTCCTGACCACCGCCTGCGGTGACGACGAGCCGCACGAAGAGGACGTCGATGTCGAGGGGTGCGAGCACCTGGCCGAGGGCCCGTCCACGGCCGTCAACGCCACGCTGACGGGCACGCCGCCCTCCGTGTCGAACGACCACCGCCGCTACGACATCTCGCTGGTGGATGGCGCGGGCGGCCGTCGGGGCTCGGTGTCGTTCGCCGCGGCGGAGGCCACCGACTACGTCCTCTACCTGAGCGCGGACGTGCCGGTGGTCATCACCGACGCCAGCGGCGCGGCGGTGGAGATCGAGGAGAGCGCCAAGAGCTCCGAGTCCTGCACCGACATCAAGGGTCGCCACGTCGTCCCGCTGTCCGTCGGCACGTTCACCTTCACCTTCGGCCCCACCACCTCCGCGTCCGTGAACCTCGTCATCGAGGAGGCGTCGCACGAGGGCCACGAGCACTAGCCGGCCGCGTGTCCGGGGCCTCGCGAGGGGCCTCGTGTCCTGCCTCAACCGAATCCGGGGTCGGCCTTCCGGCCGGCCCCTCCTGGAGAGAAGACCATGGGTACCTTTCAGCAGTTCCTGACCGAGAAGCAGATTGCCTCCGACGCGTTGCTGCGACTGTCCCGTCAGCTGGAGGCGCAGGGGAGTGATGGCCGCGCGCTCGCGCGCAAGCGGACCTCGAAGCGGCGGGACAAGGAGACGCAGGGCAAGAGCTACACGGAGCTGTCGCTCGCCAAGCCGAAGAGCGGCCGGGGTGTGAGCTCGCAGCAGCTCCAGGCGGCGCTCGAGGACAAGCCGTTGCCCCGCAAGGTGCGCGGCAAGCTGGTGCGGGCCATCAACGCGGTGCTGTCGAAGAAGGGCGGCGCGGCGGTGGACTCCAAGGCCCTGTTCGGTGACACGGCCATCCGCTCCGGCGCCCCCGCGAAGAAGTCCGCGAGCTGAGCCCCGGAGACCCCATGTCTGGAACCGAGGCCCTTCAGCTGCTTCCCCGCGACGTCCTCCGGGACGCGGACCGCCTGTTCGACGTCACCATGTGGTGTCTCGGACAGGATGTGCGCTGCCCTGAGGGGAACCTCCTCTTGCGTCGAGGGCTCACGCGTCACGCGCGGCCCGAGGGCGTGGAGGGGCAGAGCGCCTACTCCATCGCGCTGGCGCACGGCGGAAGGCTGTCGCTCTGGGGCTTCGGTGCGCTGTGCGAGTGCGGTCAGGCCGTCTTCGTCCCACGGGACGGCTTCACCCCTCGCTGGCTCGAGCACGCGCCCGCGCGTCCGGCCTTCCAGGCGAGTGAGCTGGGTCCCTCGCGGGCTCCGGCCACCGTCGGAGAGCGGCGGGAGGTCCACCAGTGTCTGGTGGAGCTCGCCGAGTGGTTGGCCGGGCACGAGGACTGGGTGCTGCGGGAAGTGGGACTGGACTGGAGGCGTGCGTGCGTCGCGTCGCGGCGCAAGGCGTCTCCGGTTCCACCGGAAGCGCTGGCCGCCGCGTGGTGGCGGCTCGGCGCGCGCATTCGCTCACTGGGTTGTGAATTCGAAGCCTGTGGCGCCTCGGATGCCGGGGCACTGGGAGGACATCATGCTGTCGCGACTGCTGCGCAACGATGAGCCATCCGTCTACGTCCAGGCCGCCTGGGAGGACGTCGCGGACGAGGCGCTTCCGCGTCCCCGGCTGCGCGAGGGACTGGGCGCCTCGCACCTGAAGGTGAGCACGCGTGTGCCGCTGGCGCAGGCCTGGTTCGACCAGGGCTTGAGCCTCCTGCACCTGGGCTGGGGCTCGGAGGCCCGCCGCGCCTTCGCGGAGGCGGCGAGGCACGACCCGGAGCTGGCCATGGCGTGGTGGGGCCTGGCCCTGACGCGCGGGCCGGGAGCGCGCTTCGCGGCCGCTCGCGCCGAGGCCATGGCCCGCGCGCTCGCGCTGAGCGAGGGCCTGCCGGACCTGGAGCAGCGCTACATCGTCGCGGCCAGCCTGCTGTCGGACAAGGGGCCCGCCAACGGTCGCCATGCCTTCATCCGCGAGATGGAGAGCCTCATCGACCGCTATCCCGAGGACGTCGAGGCGAAGCTGCTGCTCGCGGGCTTCCTCGTGGACGGCTACGAGCCGGACGGCCGCCCCGGACAGGGCCAGCCCTACGCGCAGGCGATGTTGCGGGACTTGATGCGCACGAGTCCGGACCACGTGGGCGTCCACTTCGCCTGGGTGTGCGCGACGCTGCCGAGCTCCCGCCCCGAAGCGGCGCACGAGAGCGCGCTGCGACTGCCCCGGCTCGCGCCTGGAGCGAGCCCCGCGCTGCTGGCGTCGGGGCGGTTGCTGAGCCGGCTGGGGGAGACGGACGCGGCCTATCGGGTGCTGGAGGCCGTCGTGGAGACGGATGACGCGTACCTGGCGGCGGAGTCGCTGCCCGCGTCCTTCGCGCCGTGCGCGGAGCTGGCCATGCGACTGCTCAGCCAGGGCTGCGCGGAGGCGGGGCAGTACAGTGACGCGCAGACGTGGGCGCGGCGGCTGCGTCAGCGCGTGGAGTCCGCGGGCGCCGAGCCCCAGGCGCTCCTGTTCGCGGCGTCCACGCTGGTGTCCACGCACCTGCGCTTCGGCTTCTGCCGTGCGGCGGCGGACGTGCCCCTGGAGCTTTCGGGCGAGCTCTCCGCGGCCGAGCGGGGCCTGCGCGATGGCCTGCGCCTGTACACGCGCGGCATCAACGCGATGGATGCCGGCCGACTCTCGGAGGTGGAGCGCGCGTGTGATGCGCTCGCGCTGCTGCACGCGCCCCTGTCCGAGCTGCGCCGCGCCGAGGGACGGCAGCTGTGTCCGCGCGATGTCGCCCGCGTCGTGGAGGTGGCCGAGCAGGAGCTGCGCGGCGCGCTGGAGTCACGCCGGGGTGATGGTGGCCGCGCCGAGGCCACGCTGGTGCGCGCGTGGCGCATGGAGCGGCGGCTGCGGACCGCGGGGCCCTCGGCCTTCTCCCGCCCCGCGCGGGAGACGCTGGCGCGGGCGCGGCTGCGCGGCGAGCGCGAGCAGAAGGCGCTGGAGCTGGCGCGCGCGCTGGTGGAGGAGCGCCCCGCGTGTGGCCACTACCGGCTGCTCCTGGCGGAGACGCACGTGGCGATGGGGGAGCGGGTGCTCGCGGTGCAGGACTTCGAGCGCTTCCTGGAGCGGTGGCGTGACGCGGACGAGCACCTGCCGGAGCTGCGGCGCGCGCGCACGTACATCTCCGGCCGCGGGCGCATCCTGCGACTGGTCCACACGGCGGAGGTGCCGCCCCCGGTTCCTCCCGACTTCCGTCCCCTGGAGAAGGTGTCCTGTTGAGCTCTCTTGAACGGAGCGCCGTCGCGCCCTCGCGCTGGGATGGCGTGGGACAGCTGCTCTCCGCGTTGTGTGTCGTGCATTGCCTGGTGCTCCCCGCGGTGCTCGGGCTGTTGCCCGCGGCGCTGGCGGGGTGGCTGGGCGGGGAGGGAGCTCACCGCGGGCTGCTGGCGTTGGCGTTGCTCGGCGCGCTCGCGGCCTTCCTCCCGGGGTGGCGGCTGCATCGCCGCGCGTGGGTGCCGGTGCTCGCGGTGGGAGGGCTCGGGTTGCTCGGCGCCGGGGCCTTCCTGGTGCCCGAGGGCATGGACGAGGCCTGGGAGGTGGGACTCACCGTGGGCGGCGGCGTGCTGTTGGCCGTGGCGCATGGTCGCAACCGGACGCTGTGCCGCGAGTGTCGTCCGCCCGAAGCGGGCCGCGCGGAAGCGTGAGGCGTCGGGCGTCCGTCGTGCCTCGTGCTTGACGGCCCCGCGCCATTCGCGCGAGGAGGGGGCATGGCCACCTTCCGTCTCACGCAGGACCAGACCGCGCTGCTCATCGTCGATGTCCAGGAGCGCCTGTGCGCGGCCATGGAGCGCGACGCGCTGGACCGGATGCTCGCGCGCACCAACGCGGCCATCCAGGGGGCCCGCGCGCTGGGACTGCCCATCATCGTCACGGAGCAATACCCGCAGGGGCTGGGGCCCACGCACTCGCTCCTGAAGATGTTCCTGAAGAGCTACAAGGCCGTGGAGAAGCTCGAGTTCAGCGCCGCGGTGCCGGACGTGCTCGCGCAGCTGGGTGAGCGCAAGCAGGTGCTCATCGCGGGAATGGAGACGCACATCTGCGTCTTCCAGACGGCGAGGGACCTGGCGCAGAAGGGGCTGCTGCCCGTGCTGCTGGCGGACGCGCTGCTGTCGCGCTCGACGGAGGACCGCCGGGTGGGGCTGGACCTGTGCCGCGACGCGGGCGCCGTGGTGGCGACGGTGGAGACCGCCTTGTTCGACGTGCTCGGGCGCGCGGGCACGCCCGAGTTCAAGGCCATCTCCACCGCGGTCCGCTGACGCCTAGAACATGGGCGGCTTGTCGTCGCGCATCGGCCGAGGCGGCCGGATGTTCGTGGGCGGCGGTGCTTCCTTGTGGGGCGAGATGGCCGGGAGCGACGGTGACAGCTCGCCCACGTAGAGCAGTCCATGCGTGCCCTCGGGCGTGGGTGCCTCGAACAGGGTGATGTGGGGCGACAGGCCCGGCCGCGCCGCCACGCGTCCGCTGGGCGTCGCGCCGACGAAGCCGCACTGGATCTTCCCGGCGCGGTCCAGGTCACACCCCCACCGCGTGCCCTGCGCGTAGCTCATCTCCAGCACGACGAGCCGCGAGGCCTTCAGCAGGTGGGCCATGGGCGTGAAGGCCTTGTCCCACGGCGTGCCCGCGACGGTGCGCGTGTGCGTGTTGCCCGCGAGGACCACCTGCACCTCGTCCTTGAGCGCCTGCCTGCGACGATTCCAGAGGTCCGCCTGCGCCTGGTCCCGCTCGCTGCCGCCCTTCAGGTCCGTGTCATACGCCACCAGCGACACCGCGAGCCCCGCGAGCCGCATCGCGCGCACGCGGTCGATGAGGTCCAGGATGGCCCTGCTGCTGCGGCCGTCCTGATAGGGCCGATGCCAGAAGCGCCCCTCGAGCAGCGCGTCCTGGTCCGCCGGCGCGCCGGGGCTCGCGAGGTAGCGGTCCAGCCGCTCCTGCTCCTTGCGAGGGATGGACACGCCCAGCGCGACGGGCAGCCCCAGCTCGGCCACCTGACACACCAGCTCGCCCACCACCGCGGGCGCCTCGCGTGAGCCCAGTTGCTCGCCCACCAGCAGCGTGAGCCCCGGAGCCAGGAGCTCATGCAGCCCTCGCATCGTCTCTGCGCAGGGGCCCTCCTTCACGCCGTCCTCCTTCCAGCGCGTGAGATAGAAGTCCGAGTCGCGCACGGGAGCCGGTGGACGCGGGTCCTCCTTCACGTTCCCGCTCACCACCTCCAGCGACGGGCCGGACTCCAGCCGCAGCGTCAGCTCCTTCTCCAGGTCCAGGTCTCGGGTCCCCTTGAGCGCGTTGCGCAGCTCGATGGGACCGCCTCTGCGCGGCATGGCACGCTGGAGACCCGTCTGGAACTGGGCTGGGCTCTGAATGTCCATCTCCGCGCGCTCCCAGAGGATCTTCCACCAGTGGTCGCCGCGACTGGCGTCGTTCCCGGACGACTGGAACGTCGACTTGAACACGCGGACCACGGACTGGCGCGGACCCACGGCGATGCCCGTCACCAGGTAGCGGGTATAGGTGTTGTTCGCCGTCCGCATGGAGTCACGGACCTCCCACGTGGTGAGCAACTGGTGCGGGTCCTCCGTCTGCTCGAAGGTCATGCCGCGGTTGGCGAGCAGCTCCCGCGTCACGGCCAGCGCCTCCTCCAGGGGTTTCTGGAAGACGTGCTCGAACTTCGGCGTGTCAGGCTCCTCGGAGCGGGGGGCATGGGCACACCCCACGAAGAGCAGCCAGACAAGACACCACCACCCGCTTCGCGGCGCCATGTGCAACCTCGCGTCATTCATCGCTGGGATGAACGGGGAACGGCCTTCGCGCGGGTGCATATCTGCGCGCCGGGGGATACCCCTCACCCGGCACGCACGGGTTTCAACTGGCTCTGCGCAGAACGAACTGGATGAGTGCGCGTGCACCCATGGCCACGCCGACCAGGAGCGCGGCGACCACCGTCTGCGAGCCGCCCACCGGGAAGTCGAAGAAGTAGGCGAACATGTAGCCACCCACGCCGGAGACGATGCCCGCGAGCGTCGCCACGACGAAGGTCCACGGCAGCCGCAGGTCCAACATCAGCGCGGCGATGGCGGACAGCGTGGAGAACGCGAACACGGGCAGGGCGCCCAGGGCCCGCGCGCACACGCCCACCATGACGCCGATGGACACCATCAGCACGCCGTCGAGCAGTCGCACCGGCAGCCCCTGCACCAGCGCGCCGATGCGGTCGAAGCTCGCGAAGGTGATGCCCCGGTACCACCACAGGTGGAGCGCCATCACCGCGATGCCCGCGACGGCCACGGTGCGCAGCTGCTCGGGCGTCACCAGCACGGCGGTGCCGAAGAGGATGCCCTGGATGTCGTGAGACTCCTGGGCGATGCGGTCTCCCACGAGGATGGCCGCGCCGCCGGACAGGGCATAGGCCATGCCCAGCAGGCTCTCACGCGTCAGGCGCAGCCGCGTGGGGTCCATCATGAGCAGCATCGTCGCGAGCAGGGCGAGCGCGGTGGCGCCGATGACGGGTTCCACCTCGAAGCCCAGGTGGATGCCCGCGTAGAACGCGAGCGCCACGCCCAGGCCGGCGGACTGGGCCACCGCGGCGCTGACGAACACCATGCGCCGGAGCACGACGTAGACGCTCAGGAAGCCCAGCACGCCCCCGGCCAGGAGCGCGCACAGGAGCGGGTCTCTGAACAGCTCGAACCCCTCGACGAACTGCTGCCACTGGGAGGGTTCAGCGAGCATCGGGTCCACGGTGGGGTCCCTCGGGAGCGCGGTGGCAGTACTCGTCGCCGTACTGACGACGGAAGGCGGGGTGGCAGAACACGGTGCGCGCGTCGCCCACGACGAAGGCGGAGGTCTCCCGGTCCACGAAGAGCAGCACGTCCGCGTGCTCGGCGGCCACCTCCAGGTCGTGGCACACCACCACCACGCCCAGGCCGCGCTCCCGCGCGAGCGAGCACAGCCGCTGCATCGTCTCGCGCTCGGCGACGGCGTCCATCGCGGCGGTGGGCTCGTCCAGCAGCACCAGGTCCGCCTCGGTGGCGATGAGGCGGGCCAGCAGCGTGCGCTGCTTCTGGCCCTCGGACAGCTCGCGGTAGGGCTTGTTGGCGATGGCCTTCGCGCCCGCCGTCTCCAGCGCCACCTCCACCGCGTCGCGCTCCGGCTTGCGCGCGAAGGGCCACAGGAAGCTCCACCCGCGCAGCCGCCCCCACGCCGTCAGCTCCCGCGCCCGCAGCGGGAGGATGGAGTCGATGCTGGACGTCTGCGGCACGTACGCGCTGCGCATCGTCGGATGGCTCCGGGAGATGGTGCCCGACACCGGTTCGAGCATGCCCAGCAGCGTCTTGAACCAGGTGCTCTTGCCGGAGCCGTTGCGACCGACGACGGCGATGAACTGGCCGCGGCGGATGACCATGTTGATGGGCGGCAGCATGGCCTTGTCGTTGTAGCCGATGACCAGCTCCGTGCAGGTGAGCAGCGGCTCGCCCACGGTGAAGGTCGGCGACACGGCGTGCGCGGTGCCCTCGGAGGGCACGGGCTCATCGGTCTTCACGTCGGACCTCCGCCTGGGGTGTCAGCTCCGCCAGCTCCGCGAGCAGCGCCTTGCGGGTCGCCTCGTTCGCGGCCGTGCCCAGGTCCAGCACGCCGTCCGCGCCGGGCGTCACCTGGGCCCAGTCCACGGTGTCGAAGATGCTCGGCGGCACCGCGAGCGACAGGTCCAGCTTCACGCGCGGCTTGTGCTCCCGGTCCGACGGGACGTCCACGTCCCCCGTCACGGTGAACAGCGGCTCGGCCTCCTCGCCGCCCGTGGACTCGAGCGTGAGCCGGAAGGGCACCTCCTGGAGCCTGGGGCTTGCGCGCGAGTCGCGCACGACGCCCGTCAGCGTGACGGCCGTCACCTCCCAGACGCCGCGGGACAGCGCGGTGCGAGGCAGCTCGCAGTCCGGCTCGCACTCCACCGGGGTCGCCGCCGACGTCAGCAGGTCCAGCGTGCCATCCACGTGCAGCGCGGCCACCACGGACGAGGACGCGCCGCCGCCCAGCTCCGCCTCGATGTCCTCGTAGTCCACGAGCGCGCCGCTGTCGCTGTGACAGTGGCCGTTGTGGCACAGCGAGTAACCCGGAGGCGGATTGGCGGGGTCGAACGTCGTCGGCCCACCACCGCCCGAGCCACCCACCAGCTCGACATGCGAGACGCCCAGCGCGGCCGAGTCCAGTCGCAGCTGGTAGTCCGACGCGAGGCGCTGGAAGCCATTGCCCGCATCGCGCGAGACCGCCGGGACATACGTCGCGTGGACGGTGGGCTCGAGCACGGCGAAGCCCTCGCCCGCGTCCAGCGCGCAGCCGGACAGCAACAACAGGGGAAGCAGTCGTCCAAGCTTCATGGCGTCAGCCCCCCTTCCCGGCGTTGAGGCCCTTCTCCAGGTTGCCCACCATCTCGTTGATGTGCTGGAGGTACGTCTCGCCCGCGCGGAAGTCCGTGCCGCCGTGGAGGACGACGAGCGGCGCCGGAATCATGCCGGCGAGCATCTTCGCCTCGCGGTCGTTGTAGTAGCTCTCGATGAGCACCATGCGCGCCTTGCGCTGACGCGCGAGCACCAGCACGCCGGCCACGTGCGACGGGTTGGGCGGGATGCCCGGCTTGGGCTCCAGGAACGCGATGGCGTCGAAGCCGAGCCAGTCCGCCAGGTACGCCGTCGTCCGGTGGAAGGCGACCACGGGCGCGCCCTTCAGGCCCGCCAGCCGCTTCTCCCACTCCACGCGCGCCGCATCCAGGTCCGCCGTCAGCTTCGCCGCGTTGGCGCGGTAGGTGGCCGCGTTCTTGGAGTCGAGCTGGGCCAGCCGCTCGGCGATTCCGCGCGCCACGGCCGCGCCCTGCCTCGGGTCGTAGAGGTAGTGGGGGTTGCCGCCGGGGTGCACGTCGCCCTCGCTGCGGTCCACCTTGGTGGGGGGCACCTCGAGCAGCCGCACGAACTGCGAGGCGTTGAGGAAGCCCGGGCTGCCCTGCTGGATGCGCGGGTTGCGCGAGCCGGTCTGGAGGTTCGGCAGCCAGCCCACCTCCAGGTCCAGTCCCACGCAGACGAGCAGGTCCGCGTTGCGCAGCGCGAGCGCGAGGCTGGGCTTGGCGTCGACGCGGTGCGGGTCCTGCGTCCCGAGCGCCATGGACTGCACCTTGACCAGGTCTCCGCCCACCGCCTTGGTCAGCGCGGCGAGGTCCGGCAGCGTGGTGACGACATTGACGGCCGCGAGCGCGGGGGCGGCGGCGAGCACACAGAGGGCGGCGCACAGGGCCGCGACGAATCGAAGAGAACGCATGGGGAAGGGCTCCCGTGAAAGAGGTTCAGAACGCATGGGCGCCATGGGCACCCGTGACCAGTTCGAGGGCGAGGAACGCCGAGTAGTCCGCCTCGTCGCGCCACCGTGCGTTGTCACGCGCGGCCTGGAAGCGGAGGCGGGAGAACTCGGTGGGCCAGAAGGTGAGGTTCACCGAGACGCGGTCGCGACGCTTCGTCCACTCCGGGTCCAACGGGTCCACGGCCACCTGGCCGTCCGCACCCTTGGCCGCGGTCCCCAGCTCGTAGCGCGCGGCGGTGGCCCATCGCTGGGAGAAGCGCCACGCGAGCTGGGCGTAGGAGTTGAAGTCCGTCAGCACGTCGCCGGGCACCTGCCTGCGTCGGTAGAGCGCCTCCACCTGCAGCGACACCAGCGTGTTGCTCGCCTCCGTGATCGGGCGGTAGCGCAGGTACAGGTCGGTGCCGAAGATGTCCGTGCGGTTGCGGTAGCCGGTGGGGTTGGGGCCCGTGGCGCCGGACAGACCCCACATGAAGGACAGGTCGTCCGACAGCGGGAAGAACTGCTTCACGACGCCCGTGGCCTGCAGGTCCAACGGCGACAACACGCGGTCGCCCGAGGACGCCAGGAAGCTGCGCGCGGTGGCCTCGCCGGTGGCGTCGGTGAGGCTGCCCGTCACCTCGACGAACCAGGGCAGTGGCGTGAGCCACGACAGCTCCACGCCCAGGCCCCGGTTGCCCTCGCCGCCGAAGACGCGGCTCATCGCGAAGGGCTGGTCCACGAAGTCCCACGCGTGCGGGTGCGTGGCGTTGAGCCGGCCGAAGCGGGTGAGGAACTGACCCGCGCGCACCTGGAGGCTCGCGGGGAGCGCCAGCGTGGTGCCGTAGGCCTCCTCGATTTCGACGCCGAACTGGCTGTAGACGATGTTCGCGTCGAAGCGGAAGTACGGGTCCACCACCGAGCCGATGGACAGCTCCAACTGCTGCAGGTTGAAGCCGTTGCGCGTGGGGTCATGCGCGCCGCCCTGCAGCGGCTCCTTGGACGTGAAGGCCGCCGCGGCCACATCCAGGATGAAGCTCATGTCCAGGAAGTTGGTGCCGCTGCTCGCGCCAGGGATGGACAGCGGAAAGCCCCCGCCGGGTGTGGCATCCGGCGCGGCGGAGGTGCTGGCGGGCACGCCCTGCTGCGTGTCGCCGCCGAAGGCCTTCTCGATTTGAGCCATCTCCTCCGGCGTCAGGCCGGCGGGCAGGTCGGAGGAAGGGCCGGCGTCGGGCTCGGCGGTGGGCGCGTCCGACGCGGGGACGCCCGCATCGGGAGAGGGTGGGGAAAGCTCCTGCGCCGCGGCCGTGGCCGTGGACAACAGGACGGAGAGGGACACGACGAAAAGCGCGCCGTGCGGACGACGTGGAACGGATGACACCGGTGATGCTCCTCGGACGGGACGCACGCGTGCGCGTGGCGCCCCACAGCACAGGACCTGCAAGCTCACTGCGGACGCGACTCAGGCGTGCGCGGGTGGCGAGGACTTGGGCGCGGTGTCGAGGACAGAGAGGGGAGGGGTGACGTGGGGCGGCGCGGTGGTGGGACGGCTCACCACGAGCCGCGCGAGGACCCACGAGGAGGGCGCGACGAACCACCCCTCGTCGCGCGAGCTCGACGTGAGGAGTGGGCACGTCTCGTGGGTCGGCCGGCTGGAGTCCGTGCCCGAGGGAGGAACGGCGGTCAGCTGCGCCAGCTTCTCCGGGGCGAGCCGGGCCTGGATGGCACCCGTGCCCTTGGCCGTCTCCTCGAAGGTCTGGTGCTCGGGACAGAAGCGGTGCGCGTGCGCGTCCCGGGCATGGAGCAGGGTCCCCAGCGGCTGCAACGCCCACAGCACGACCAACAGCGTCGCGGTGCCGCGGGCGAAGGTATGGGCGCGCTGGGTCATCGGCGGGAAGGGGGGAGGCCCGGGTGCTCTACTGACGGCCCCCGGGAGAGTCAAGGCAGGCTAGCACGGTGGTGGGACGCATACTCGTGTCACCGCATTCACGTAGGGCGGCCCGGTGGGCCCGGGCGAGGGAGACACCTGGATGGAGGAAGGACAACCGGACGGACGCTTCATTCCGGTGGCGCGGCTCACCGCGTTGGACGCACGCGGTCGCGCCGTGGTCCAGGTGGGAGACACCCGGGTGGCCCTGGTGCGGGTCGACGGGCAGGTGCACGCGCTGGAGGACACCTGTCCCCACCGTGGCGGCTCGCTTCATGAGGGAGATCTGGAGGGGACGCTGCTGCACTGTCCCCTGCACGCCTGGCCGTTCGATGTCCGCACGGGGCTGTGCCCCTGGCGCCCGGAGGCGAAGGTTCGCATCTACGACGTGCTCGTGCGAGGTGGGGAGATCCTCATCGCCGCATCGGATAGGGTGCCCGGCCGTTGAGCGCCCGCACCCCCGCAGGAGTCCTTGCCCCGTGAGCTCGTCCAAAGTCCGTCCCCGCGGAGTCCCTGCCCCCAGGTCCTTCGCCAGCGTGCCAGACCCCGTCGCCATGGCGAGCGCGGTGGAGGCCTTCCTCCGGGCCGCCGGCCTGCCGATGGATGACGAGAACCTGGTGGACACGCCCAAGCGCGTGGCCGACGCCTGGAGCCGCGAGTTCCTGGACGGCTATGCCCAGACGCCCGGAGAGGTGCTGGGCAAGACGTTCTCCGCGCCGCGCGGCTCGTCGCGTGAGCTGGTGGTGGTGACGGGCCTGCGCTTCCATTCCATGTGTCCGCACCACCTGTTGCCGGTGACGGGCGTCGCGCATGTGGCGTACGTCCCGGGCAAGCACGTGGCGGGCTTCGGCGGCCTGTCCGCGCTGGTGGACTGCTTCGCGCACCGGCTCATCCTCCAGGAGGACCTGGCGCGCGAGGTCGCGGGCTCCCTGGCCCGTGAGCTGGGCAGCCCCGCCACCGCGTGCATCATCGAGGCGGAGCAGGCGTGCCTGCGCATGCGCGGTCCCCAGCAGCGCGACGCCATCACCCACGCGGAGGCCTATGAAGGCGAGCTGCGCAGCGACGGTGCGCTGCGACGCGAGCTGTGGGCGCGGCTCGGGGCGCGGCGATGAGTGACGTGTCCGCGCGGCCGGACCGCGTGGAGCCCGAGCGGGTGGAGCGCGTGTGCGAGGCGCTCTCGCGGGTGCTCGCCGCCGGGCAGCTGAAGCGCGACGAGGCCACGCTCGCCGCCTACGCGCGGGACGAGTCCGACAGCGGCATCTTCCCTCCGGATGTCGTCGTGTTCCCCGAGGACACCGCGCAGGTCTCCGCCATCTTCAAGGCCTGCGTGGCGCACGGAGTCCCCTACACGCCGTGTGGCGCGCGCACGGGCAAGAGTGGTGGCTCGCTGCCCCTGTGCGGCGGCGTGGCGGTGAGCCTGGAGCGCATGAACCGCATCCGCTCCATCTCCGTGGAGGACCTCACCGCGGTGGTGGAGCCCGGCGTGGTGACGGGCGACCTGATGAAGGCCGTGGAGGCCGTGGGGCTCTTCTATCCACCGGACCCCAACTCCTGGGAGTCGTGCACGCTGGGCGGCAACGTCGCGGAGAACGCGGGCGGCCCGCGCGCGCTGAAGTACGGCGTCACGCGCGACTACGTCATCGGCCTGGAGTGGGTGCTCCCGGACGGCGAGGTCGTCAAGGTGGGGCGGCGCACCATCAAGGGCGTGGCCGGCTACGACCTGGTGGGCCTCTTCGTCGGCTCCGAGGGCACGCTGGGCGTGGCCACCGAAATCACCCTCCAGCTCATTCCGCTCCCACGAAAAGTGCTGACCGCCCTGGTCGTCTTTCCGTCGGTGCTGGACGCGGCCCGCGCGGTGTCGGCCGTGCTCGCGGCGGGCCTGTTGCCCCGATGCCTGGAGCTCATCGACGACGTGGCCCTGCGCGCGGTGGACGGACGCGGCTTCCAGTTCCCACCCGGCGCGGGCGCGGCCCTCATCGCCGAGGTCGATGGCCACGGCGCAGAGGGTTTGTTCGAGGAGCTGTCACGCCTCGGCGACATCTGCGCACAGCAGGGAGCCAGTCAAACACTCGTCGCGCAGGATGATTCCCAACGCGAGAAACTGTGGGCCGTGCGTCGGGTCATCTCCCCCGCGCTGCGCGCGCTCAAGCCGCGCAAGGTCTCCGAGGACATCGTCGTCCCACGTTCGAGAATCCCCGAGGTCATCGAGCGCTTGAAGGCGATGGGCGCCCAGCTGGGCCTCACCGTGGCCACGTATGGCCATGCGGGCGATGGGAACCTCCACGCCAACATCCTCTATGAAGGCCCGCATCAACGCCCGCTGGTGGATGAGGCGCTGCGCCGCATGTTGTTGATGACGGTGGAGCTGGGCGGGACGATCACAGGCGAGCATGGTGTGGGCCTCGCGAAGCGGGAATTTCTCGCGCTCGAACAGCAGCCAGCGCTGCTGGAATTGCAGCGGCGGCTCAAGGCCTTCTTCGACCCATCAGGGCTGCTCAATCCCGAGAAAATCTTCCCCGCGCTCAAACGTTGATGAGTGAGTGGCCGCGTCGCGGCCATCGCCGTGGGAGTCGGTGCTTCTCGACCTTGCAAGTCAGCGGAAGCGCAAGCCTTGCGTCCGCGTGAGGGCGAAGTTCGACAGTCGAAACGACTTTCGGCGATGGAATGAGAAACCCTTTCGCTCGTTGGGCGTCCTAGAGACAGGTGGACGCGAGTCGGCGGGGACGGCGCGTCCGGCATCGAACGGAGGACGGGAAATCATGGCCAACTCGACGAAGTTTGCGGCGGAGGGCCTGTCGCAATACCTGCGTCAGCTGGGGGGACACCAGCAACTGACTCGCGAGCAGGAGTACGAGCTGGCTCGGCGCGCTCGCAAGGGCGACGAGTCGGCGAGGCAGACGCTCGCCACCTCCAACCTGGCTTTCGTTGTCGCCGTCGCGAAGAAGTTCGCCAATCGCGGCGCTCGCCTGGATGACCTCGTCCAGGAAGGCAACGTCGGCCTGATGAAGGCAATCGAGCATTTCGATCCGAAGAAGAACGTGCGCTTCGCGACGTACGCGGTGTGGTGGATTCGCGCCTACATC
Organism: Myxococcus sp. XM-1-1-1; assembly: GCF_020037095.1. Lineage (NCBI taxonomy): Bacteria > Pseudomonadati > Myxococcota > Myxococcia > Myxococcales > Myxococcaceae > Myxococcus > Myxococcus sp. XM-1-1-1. Next base: position 47,313 of record NZ_JAIQDH010000018.1, on the reverse strand, counting down.
ACCCGCTATCTGAAGGACAACCGCAGCCAGGTGCGCGGCGGCGAGGCCGAGCGGGGCAGCATGGTGGACTTCTCGCTCGACGCCTCCATCGACGAGGAAGGCGAGACGACCTTCCTGGACCGGCTGGAGGACAACGGGCCGTCGCCCCAGGACGTGTTCCTGTCGAACGAGCAGGACACCGAAATCCAGGACGCGCTCACCAAGGTGCGCAAGCGCATCGGCGACCTGGGCTGGGACATCCTCACGGAGCGGCTGACGCAGGACAAGCCGCTGACGCTGGAGGAACTGGGGCAGCGCTGGGGCGTGTCGCGCGAGCGCGTGCGCCAGGTGGAGCTCAAGACGAAGACGTTCCTCGAGCGCTACCTCTCGGCGTTCAACGAGAACGAGGAGCAGGCCCTGCAGGACGTGGCCTGAGCCACCTCGCTTCCCCACCTGGGGAGGCGCTCGAATGGGGCGGGACTGGCGGGGTCTTCAACCCTTGCTGGACCCGCCCCTTCTGTTTGGTGGAAAAGTCGGTCCTGGTCGTTTGCGTGCAACCGAGCGTGCGTGCTAAGCCCACCCGCCATGCGCTTGATTTTATTCGCCTTGTGCTCGTTCGTGGCGGTTTCGGCACGGGCGGCGGAGCCGGAATTGCTCGCTCGGCTGGATGCCCTGCATGAGCGACGTGGCGAGGCGGAGGGTGGCAAGGCGCTGGAGGCCGAGCTCAAGGCGGCGCTGTCGGTGACGCCGGACGACTTCGAGCTGGTGTGGCGCCAGGCGCGACAGCTCCAGTGGCAGGCGGACGGGGCCGCGAGCGAGAAGCTCAAGAAGGTGCTCGGCCGGCAGACGTGGGACGTGGCGGAGAAGGCCGTCAAGCTGGCCCCCAACCGCGTGGAAGGCCACTACTTCGCGGCGGCGGGGATTGGCGCCTACTCTCAAGCAGTGGGGGTGATGAAGGCGCTGGGCGAGGGCCTTGAAGGCAAGTTCAACGAGCGGCTCGACGCGGCCATCAAGCTGGACTCCGGCTTCTACGGCGCCGCGCCGCTGCTGGCCAAGGGGCGCTACTACTACGAGCTGCCCTGGCCCAAGCGGGACCTCAAGAAGTCGGCCGAGTATTACGAGAAGGCCATCCAGCAGCATCCGGAGATGTTGCGCGCATACTACTTCCTGGCCGAGACGCTCCTCAGGGACGACAAGGCGAAGGAGGCGCGCAACGCCATCCAGAAGGTGAAGCAGGGCAGCGTCGCGTACGACCCCCCGGAGGGACGGCGCATCCAGGAGTGGGCGAAGAAGGTCGAAGCCGACATCGAGGAGGAGCTCAAGTGAGAGCAGAGAATCAGGTAGGACCTTCGGCTTCGGCGGCCGGAGCGCAGGAGGGAAACCTGGTCCAGTTGCTGATCCAGCGCGCGCAGAACGCCTCCAAGGCGGGTGTGACGCACAAGAAGGACGGCCGCTGGCAGGACGTGAGTTTCGGGCAGGTGCTGGACGACGTGAAGGCGTTGTCCGCGGGCCTGGTGGCGCAGGGCGTGAAGCCCGGGGACCGGGTGGCGCTGTTCGCCAACACCAGCCTCATGTGGATCGTCGCGGACCTGGCGATCACGGCGGCGCAGGCCATCACCGTCCCCATCTATTCGTCCAACCTCCCGGACGAGTTCCGCTACGTCATCAAGCACTCGGAGACGTCCTTCGTCTTCGTGGACAATGACGAGAAGGATGCCAAGCAGGCGGGCCGCCTGACGCGCGTGCGGCAGAAGCTGGCCGAGTGCCCCACCGTCCAGAAGGTCATCGTCTTCGAGGGCGCGGTGGCGGGCGGGCAAGAGGTCGCGCTGGCGGACGTGATGGCCCAGGGCCGCGAGGCGCACCAGGCCAACCCGGCGTCCTTCGAGGAGCGGGTGGCCTCGGTGAAGTCCGAGGACACCAACTGTCTCATCTACACCTCGGGCACCACGGGTGACCCGAAGGGCGCCATCCTCACGCACGGCAACTGGACGTACCAGGCGCACGCGGTGCAGGCCATCGGGATGATGGAGCCCAGCGACGCGGTCATGCTGTTCCTGCCGCTGGCGCACGTGTTCGCGCAGGTGGTGAAGGCTGCGTGGCTGTCCATGGGCTTCCGGCTCATCATCGCGGAGTCGGTGGACAAGCTGATGGCGAACATCGTGGAGACGCGCCCCACGGTGCTGCCGTCGGTGCCGCGCGTGTTCGAGAAGGTCTACAACACGGTGGTGTCCAACGGCACGTCGGCCCCGGGCCTCAAGGGCCGGATGGCGCGCTGGGCCTTCAAGCTGTTCGACGAGTACGTCGAGGCGAAGCAGCAGGGCCGCGACTACGACGGCCTGGCGTTCACCCTGGCCAAGAAGCTGGTGTTCACCAAGGTGCGCGGCACGCTGGACGAGAAGCTGGGCGGCAACATGCGCCTGTTCGTCTCCGGCGGCGCGCCGCTGTCGCGGAAGATCGGCTACTTCTTCGACCTGCTCGGCTTCAAGGTGGTGGAGGGCTACGGCCTGACGGAGACGGCCGCGCCCACCAACGCGAACCGCCCGAACAAGATCAAGATCGGCACCGTGGGCCCCGCCATGCCGGGCACCGAGGTGAAGATCGCCTCCGACGGCGAGGTGCTCGCCCGCGGCCCCTGCATCATGAAGGGCTACTACAAGAACGACACGGCCACGGCCGAGGTCCTGGAGGCGGACGGCTGGTTCCACACCGGGGACATCGGTGAGCTGGACTCGGACGGCTACCTGCGCATCACCGACCGCAAGAAGGACATCATCGTCACCGCGGGCGGCAAGAACGTGGCGCCGCAGAACATCGAGAACACGCTCAAGACCTTCCCCATCCTCAGCCAGGCCATGGTGTACGGCGACAAGCGCCCGTACCTGGTGGCGCTCATCACCGTGGGCGAGGACACGGCGAAGAAGCTGCTGGAGGAGAAGGGCGCCCCGGTGGGCAGCTACGCGGAGAACGCCAAGCGCCCCGAGGTCCACGCGGCCGTGAAGGCGGTGCTGGACAAGGTGAACGCGGACTCGCCGCCGTACGCCACCATCAAGCGCTTCACCATCATGTCCGCCGACTTCACCCAGGAGTCCGGCGAGCTGACGCCCACCCTCAAGGTGAAGCGCAAGGTGTGCAGCCAGAAGTACAAGGCGCAGATCGACGCCATGTACGACAACGTGGCCGTCGTCGAGTAGCGCTCAAGGCCGCTCGCCCCCGGTGCGGTCGACCGGGGGCCCGGCTGGCCGGTGGAAACGTCAACGCCCGCTCGGCCCCTGGAGGAGGGGTGGAGCGGGCGTCGCGCTTCAAGGGTGCTTCAGGAAGCGGGGCTCAGGCGTGGCTGCTGGGGGACGAGGACTTCACGTCCTTGTCCACGTTGCCGCCGCTGGCCAGGTTGCCGCCCTTCTTGTCGGCGCCGGGCGTCCCCGCGTCCTCCTCGCCGCCGAAGCCGCGCTTGAAGTTGCGAATCGCGCTGCCCAGGGACGAGCCGAGCTGCGGCAGCCGCGTGGCCCCGAAGAGGAGCAGCAGCACAAACAGGATGAGAAGAAGTTCCATCGGCTTCAGCCCCAGCATCACGGCTCCTTCGTGAAAACGGGCGGAGCATACCGGGGGGCGCCTTGGACCGCCAGCAAGAGCGGACGTGTCATGCCTGGAGGGCCGCTGCCTCTGCGAGCGTGGCCCCCGGCACCGCCGTCAGGGTGATGAAGAGGGAGCTGCCGGACGGATCCGTCTCCACCCCCACGCTCCCCCCGTGCGCCTCCACCTCCTGGCGGGCCAGGTAGATGCGCAGCGGATCCTCCAGCTTCTTCTCCCGGAAGGCCCGCTCCTCGCGCCGGAACACCGCCGAGGCGTCCTCGTCCGACAGGGGCACCCCCTCGCGGCGCACCTCCACCCGCACCCGGGGCGCGCCGGGATGGATGCGCAGGTGGATGACCTCGCCGGGCTGGGCGCGGGAGAGCTGGTAGAGGATGAAGGCCTCCAGGGCGTGCTGGATGCGGGCGCCGTCCACGCTCACCTCGGGCTGGGCCTCGCTCGGGTCCAGGTCCAGCACGAGCGCCACGTTGGCGGCGGTGGCCGCCGCGCGCTGCCGCTCCACCGCCGCGTCCAGCAGGGGCAACAGGGGCTGGCGCTCCGGCTCGCAGGCGAGCGAGCCCAGGTCGGCGCGGCTGGAGTCGAAGAAGTCCTGCGAGAAGGACAGCGAGCGGTCCGCGTTGCGCAGGATGGTCTCCAGCCCGCGCTGCACCTTGGGCTCCAGCGGCGAGCGGCCGTTGAGCAGCAGCGCGGCATAGGAGCGGATGTTGGCCAGCGAGCCGCGCAGGTCGTGGGACGCCATGCCCAGGTAGCGCACCCGCCGGCGGTTGTCGGCCTCGTCCCACGCCACGGGGAAGGTCCAGAACAGGCGCCCCCCGTCGCCCAGGGACTCCTCGCCCGCGAGCAGGACGTGGTCGTCGTCCTTCTCCCAGAGGCGCGCGTCCCCCATGCGGCGCTGGAAGCCGGCGGCGCCCAGCAGGGCGTCCAGGGAGCTCACGTCCCCGGGCAGCGCCTGGAGGCCCAGATGCTCGAGCAGCAGGCCGCCCAGCAGGCGCGGGGGCCCCTGCGTGGGGACGAGGACGAGGCCAGGCGCTTCCGCCGTGCTGCCAGCTCCCATCTCCCCTGGGCTCCTCACGTTTTCCACCTCCCGTCCAGCAGGTCACGGAAAGGGTGGGGCGTGACTGTCGGTTTTGCAACGTGCACCCCCGTCGCGTGCGGGGAGCGCGTTTTTGTTGCGCCGCCGGGTGGGAGGATGGTGGAAGAATCCCCAGCGTCGCACCGAGGGAGACTGCCCTGACTCCGCCTAACACACAGCCTGATGGTGCCCCCGTCGTCCTCGTCGTGGACGATGATCCGGACATCCTCGAAGCCCTCTCCGAAATCCTCGAGGCCGAGGGCTTCGTCATCCGCCGCGCGCGCAACGGCAAGGAGGCCCTGGAGCGCCTCGAGCCGGAGCCCCCCCACCTCATCCTGCTGGACTTGATGATGCCGGTGATGGACGGGTGGGAGTTCGCCCAGCGCATGCGCCAGCGGCCCACGACGCACGCGGAAATCCCCATCATCGTCCTCAGCGCGGACCGCAACGTGGGCAGCAAGGCCCAGGACATCGGCGCGGTGGGGCACCTGGCCAAGCCGTTCGAGCTCAATGATCTGCTCAACATGGTGCGCCGCTCACTGCCCTCGTCGGCCGCGAACACGACCAGCGCGTGATGAACACGGCGCATCTGATGCCTTGACCTGCCAGGGGGGCGACATTACGGTCCCCCCGTCTTGATTCTCCAATCAACGACCAGGCCAAGGAGCGCCCCATGACGACCGCGAAGGAAATCATCGAGACCGAGATTCCGCAGAAGCTCACGGCGAAGCCGGAGCTGGCGAAGGAGGTCAACGCCATCATCCACTTCGACGTCTCCGGTGAGGGTGGCGGGAAGTGGACGCTGGACCTGACCAAGTCCGAGGGCTGGGTCTCCGCCGGCCACGAAGGTGCGTCGAAGATGACCATCCTCGTGAGCAACGACGACTTCGTGAAGATCAAGAACAAGACGCTCAACCCCCAGATGGCGGCCATGCAGGGCAAGCTGAAGTTCAAGCCCATGGACATGGGTCTCGCGATGAAGCTGGCGAAGATCCTGGGCTGATGGCCGTTTGAGTGAGTCATGTGCGGCGCGCCCCCGTCCTCGGGAGCGCGCCGCGTGTCGTTTCGGGCCCCCGAGCACCTCCTGGAGAGACTCCCATGTCGACGTTGCCGCTGAAGGGTTTGCGCGTGTTGGACCTGTCGCGCCTGTTGCCCGGTCCCTACGCCACGCTGGTGCTGGCGGACCTGGGTGCCACGGTGGTGAAGGTGGAGGAGCCGGAGGGCGGTGACTACGTCCGGGCGATGCCGCCGTCGCGTGACGACGTGGGGGCGCTGTTCTACGGGCTCAACCGGAACAAGCGCTCGTTGACGTTGAACCTCAAGACGCCCGAGGGGCGCGAGGCGCTCAAGAAGCTCGCGCGCACGCACGACGTGCTGGTGGAGAGCTTCCGTCCGGGCGTCATGGACAAGCTGGGCGTGGGGGAGGCGGTGCTGCGCGCGGAGAACCCCCGGCTCGTCTTCTGCTCCATCTCCGGGTACGGGCAGACGGGGCCGGACCGGCTCAAGGCGGGGCATGACCTGAACTACATCGCCCGGGCGGGGCTGCTGGGGTACGGCGGCGAGGCGGGCGGTGCGCCGGCGTTCCCGGGCGTGCAGATGGGGGACATCGGTGGCGGCAGCCTCTTCGCGCTGGTGGGCATCCTGGCCGCGCTGTACGAGCGCGAGCGCACGGGGCTGGGCCGGTTCGTGGACGTGTCGATGACGGACGGGGCCACGGCGTTCCTGCACATGCACCTGGCGGCGCGGCTCTTCATGGGTGAGCAGGGCGCGCCCCTGGAGCGCGGGCGCGAGGCGCTCAACGGCGGGTATGCGTGCTACGGCCTGTACCGCACGGCGGACGACCGGTGGCTGGCGGTGGGCGCGCTGGAGCCCAAGTTCTTCTCGGGCGTGTGCGAGCGGCTGGAGCGGCCGGACCTGATGGAGGACGCGTACGCGCCAGGGGAGGCGGGCGCGCGGGTGAAGGCGGAGCTGACGAAGCTGTTCGCCTCGAAGCCGCTGGCGCACTGGGCGGAGCGATTCGCCGGCTCGGACCTGTGCGTGGAGCCGGTGGCCGAAGGGGACGACGTGCTGAAGGACGCGCAGCTGCGTGCCCGGGGGCTCTTCGTCGAGGCGGAGGACTCCAGGCTGGGCAAGGTGACGCACCTGCTGACGCCGCTGCGCATGGGGCCCACGCCGCTGCGCGAGCCGCCCGCGCTGGGGCAGCACTCGCGCGAGGTGCTCGCCGAGGCGGGCTTCACCGAGGAGGAGATGGCGCGGCTGGGCGTGTGAGCTCTCGGGGGCTCCACAAGGACTCTCCTCGCGCGGCGTGACAGGTGTCGCCCACCAGGTCGAGCGCGAGCTGCTTGTCGCGCCCGGCCACCGACGCGGGAGCGGCGAGCAGGCCCGTCTGGTCCATCCGGCGCACCGTGTTCTCCAGGTACCGGCGTGCCCGCTCCACCGTCTGCTGCTGTGCGGGGGTAGGGCGCCAGCCCGTGTCCTCCCGCAATCGCCCGAGGGTTTCCAGCAGATGCCCCTGGAACTTCAGCATCTGCGCGAGGACGCGCTCGCGCTCCGCGGGCGCCGAGGCCCACGCGGTCTCGTACTGCCGCGTCTCCGAATCCAGCCGATACAGCAGCACGTCCACCTGGGCCGCGAGCCGTCGTCTCCATGCCGCACGCACCGAGGCATGCCGCGCCCAGCCGGCCACGGCCTGGAAGTAGTGCAGCCCGCCACACGGATGCGCGTAGATGCCCTGGCCCCGCTTGGGCACCTCGGGCCGCTTCGCCTTCATCCCCTCGGCCAGCTCCGCGTTCGCCGTCTCCAGCGCCGTGAGCGCACGGGTCATCACCTCATCCACGCGCACCCGCTGCCCCGTCGAGTCACGGAACGAATCCCCGGGCCGCGAGCTCAGCGAGAGCGCCTCCAACATCCACGCGCTCTCACCGGACTCCACCTGCGCCATGCGGAAGTCGCGCTTCACGTCCTCCACCAGCTCCCGCAGCGTCACCTCGCCCCAGTCCGTCTTGAAGCGCTGTGACAAGGGCAACCCGGAGGCGAGCAGCGTCTTCACCTGGAGCGCCGGGTGCGGCTCCACCGGTGTGCCGTCGGACGTGAACGAGTCGAAGTAGACGTCCACCCGGCTCGCCGCGGTCTGCTCTCGCGCGGGCGCCTGGCGCAGGAAGTCCGCCACCACGACCTCGGCGGCGAGCCGTCCATCCGCCGCGCGGAACGTACGCCCGTCCAGCGCCATGCCATGCGCGAGCGCCCACGGAGCCCGTGCATCCGAGGCCCACGCACGGCACCTGGATGCCAGCTCACGCGCGAGCGGCGAGGGCTCGGCTCGAACCTGTGGGGTGAAGAAGAGACAGGGGAGGCACGCCAGGAGACGGAGCGCGCGTCGGGCGGAGGTCGCCACCGACGCGCGCTCGTCCATCCTAGATGGCCTGCTCGGGCGTGGTCCCGAGCCGCTTCAGCACCCGCTCCAGGAGGCCGAAGAGGGCCTCCTGGTCATCGGGGGGAAGCAGGTCCAGCATCCGCCGCAGCCCCTGGTCCACGCTGCGGCTGATGAGGGTGAAGAGCTTGACGCCCTCCGGGGTGAGCTGCGCGACGACGGCGCGCCGGTCCTCGGCGTCCCTCGTGCGCTCCACCATCTTCATGTCCTCCAGCCGGTCCACCACGCCGGTGATGGTCTTCTTCGTGATTCCGACCCGCTGGGCCAGGACGCCCACGTGCGTGGGGCCGTCGTTGCCCAGCCACATCAGCACGTGGATCTGCGTGGGGGTGAGCTGGTTGCTCTCGCAGATTCCGTGCAGCGGATCCCTCAACGAGCGGTAGCGCCCGAGCTGGATGATGAGGTCGTGCAGCCGCCGCGACGCGGGAGTGGAGGTGTCCTCCTCGGGGGGCGCCTCGTAGGCCGCGCCCGAATCCTCGGTGGACTCCAGCTCCTCCTCGCCCGCGCCCGTCGGCTGCACGCGGAGGGCCGGTCTGTTGGCCGGCACTCGCATCAGGCCGTCTCCACTCGCGCGGCGGCGGCCACCGCGGGCTTGCCGCTGTGCGGGTCCACGGCGTGCGGCGTGCCGTGGTCCGGAGCGGAGCCCGGGCCCTTCTTGCGCTTGAACTTCTCCGTGAGCTGATCCAGCAGCGAGTACACCACCGGCACCACGGCCAGCGTCAGCACCGTGGAGGTGATGAGACCGCCGATGATGGTGATGGCCATGGGCGCGCGCGTCTCGGCGCCGTCGCCGCGGGCGATGGCCACCGGCACCATTCCGGCGATCATCGCGATGGTGGTCATGAGGATGGGACGCAGACGCACCGGGGCGGCGCCGAGCAGCGCCTCCGTGGCCGACTTGCCCTCCTCACGAAGCTGCAGCGTGAAGTCCACCAGGAGGATGCCGTTCTTCACCACCAGACCCATGAGCATGATGACGCCGATGAGGGCGAACATGGACATGGCCTGCCCGGTGATGAGCAGCGCGCCGATGGCGCCGATGAAGGCGAAGGGCAGGGACAGCATGATGGTGAACGGGTGGACCAGGCTCTCGAACTGGGCCGCGAGAATCATGTACACGAGGATGATGCCGAGCAGCAGCGCGGAGACGAACGCCGTCACCGCCTTGCCGAGCTCCTTCGCGTTGCCCTCGAAGTCGTGGATGACGCCCGCGGGCGCCAGCTCCTGCGCCGTCGTGTTCATGAACGCGATGGCCTCGGAGAGCTGGTAGCCGCTGGCCAGGTTGGCCAGCAGGGTGATCTGCCGCTTCTGCGCCTCGCGGTCGATCTGCACCGGACCGTCGGCGGGGGTGATCTTCGCCAGGTTGCGCAGCTCCACCAGCTGGCCGCTCGGCGAGCGCACCGTGAGCTTGCCCAGCGAGTCCGCGGACGCCAGCGTGGAGGGCGGCAGGCTCAGCTTCACCTCGTACGTCTCGCCCCCCTCGCGGTAGTCCATGAACTTGTCGCGGCCGAGGAAGGCACGCAGCGTGGCGCCCAGGGACGCGGCCGGCACGCCGAGGGCGGCGGCGCGCTCGCGGTCCACCTCCACGTCGTACTGCGGCTTGCCCGAGCGGTACGTGGAGTCGACGTCCACCAGGCCCGGGTTCTTGGCCATGGCCGCCTTCACCTTCTCCGCGGTCTCGATGAGCTGCTGCCAGTTGTCGCCGCGCAGGTTGAACTGCACCGCCTGCGTGCGCGAGCCGCCACCGGCCACCGGCGAGATGTCCTGCACCGCGAGGTGGACGCCAGGAGGCGCCTTGATGTTCTGGCGCAGGTACGTCTTGAGCTCGCCCTGCGTGTAGCCGCGCAGCTTCACGTTCACCAGGTTGATGAGCAGCTCACCCTTGTGCACCTCCTCCTGAACGCCGCCGCCGGCGGTGGCGAAGGTGGAGGCGATGCCCGGCAACGGCCGGATGACGGCGTCGAGCCGGTCCAGCTCCGCCTGCGTCTCCTGCAGCGTCGAGCCGATGGGCAGCTCCACCGTCATCTTGATGTTGCCGTTGTCCTGCTCGGGGATGAACGTGAACTTCAGGAAGCGCGCCATCGCGAAGGTGGCGAAGAGCACGCCCACCGCGATGACCAGCGTCAGCGCCCGGCGACGCAGGATGCCCGCCAGCAGGTTGCGGTAGCCGGTCTCCATGCCCACCAGCACCTTCTCCACCTTCGCGGAGATGCCCGTCGGCTGGCCGTGGTGACGAAGCAGGCGCGACGACATCATCGGCGTGAGCGTCATGGACACGGCGTAGGAGATGAGCGTGGCCACCGCCACCGTGACGCCGAACTGGTAGAAGAACTTGCCCATCATGCCGTCCATGAAGGCCACGGGGATGAACACCGCCACGATGGCCAGCGTCACCGCGAGCACCGCGACGGCGATCTGCCCGGCGCCGTCCATGGCCGCCTGCATGGGGGACTTACCCTCCTCCATGTGACGCACGATGTTCTCGATGACCACGATGGCGTCGTCGATGAGCAGACCGATGGAGAGCGTCAGCGCCAGCATGGTGATCATGTTGAACGTGAAGCCCAGCGCGGCCATCACGGCGAACGTGCCGACGATGGACACCGGCAGGGCAATCGCGGCGACGATGGTCGAGTTCAGGTTGCGCAGGAACACCAGCACGATGAGCACGGCGAGCACACCGCCGAGCACCAGGTCGAACTGCACCGACGCGATGGACGAGCGGATGAACCGCGAGTTGTCCGACACCGTCTCGATGAGGATGCCCTCGGGCAGCTGCTTGTTGATGTCCGCCAGCGACTCCTTGATGAGCTCGGCCACCTGCACCGTGTTGGAGCCGGACTGCTTGCGCACGATGAGCGCCACGGCGCTGCGGTCGCCGTTCTTCGCCGCGCCGCGCGCCTCCTCCGGGCCGTCCACCACGTCCGCCACGTCACGCACGCGCACCGGCGCGCCGTTGGTGTTGGTGAGGATGATGTTGCGGATGTCGTCCACGCTCTTGGCCTCGGACGTCAGGCGCAGCACGCGCTCGCGGCCGGAGTCCATGGTGCGACCACCCGGCATGTCCAGGCTCTGCGCCTTGACCGCCTGGCTCACGTCGCTGATGGCCATGCCGAAGCCGCGCAGGCGGTCCGGGTCCACCACGAGCTGGATTTCACGCTCCCGGCCACCCGTCACGTCGATGCTGCCCACGCCCGGCTGACGCTGCAGCGCCGGCTTGACGATGTCCTCGGCCGTCCGCGTCAGTTCCTGGATGGGCAGCGCGCCGGACAGCGACAGGGTGACGATGGGCGCCGCGCCGATGTCGAACTTCTCGACGACGGGCGTCTCGATTTCGTTCGGCAGCTTGCTCAGCGTCGCCTGGACGCGATCACGCACGTCCTGCGCCGCCACGTCGACCGCCGTGTCCAGCGTGAAGCGCACGACGATCTGCGACACGCTCTCCATGTTGATGGAGCGAAGCTGCTCCACGCCGTTGAGCGTGTTGAGCGCCTCTTCCAGCGGATCACTGACGTTCTTCTCGATGGTCTCCGGGTCCGCGCCGGGCAGCACCGTCGTCACCGTGACGACGGGGAAGTCGACGTCCGGGAACTGGTCCACGCCGATGCGCGGGTACGCGTTGATGCCGAACACGACCACCGCCATCATCAACATGGCGGTGAAGATGGGTCGTGAAATGAATGTCTTGAGTGGGCTCATTCAGCAGCTCCCTATAAGTCTCGAAGGGGAAGGGCAGGGCGTCACTGCACCACGCGGACGGCCGTGCCCTCCTTCACGTCCAGGGAGGAGTCGGCGAGCACGCGCTCGTCCGCGCTGAGTCCCTGGAGGACGCGCACGTAGCCGGGGAGCACGCGCTCCACGCGCACGTCGCGCTTGCGCACGGTGCCGTCCTGCACTACCCACACGAAGCCGTCCTGGCCTCGCGCGGAGACGGCCTGCGTCGGCAGGAACAGGCCCTTGTCGTCCGCCTGCTCCGCGACGTTGGAGAAGTCCAGGTCCACCAGCGCGCCGGGGCGCAGGGGGTTGGTCGTCTCACCCACCACGTCCGCCAGCACCTCCACGGTGCGGTTGGTGGCGTCCACCACCGCGCCCACCGTGGCCACCTGCACCTCGAAGCGCATGCCGCTGGGGCTCACCGTGCCGTGCGTCTTCACGCCGGGCTTGACCTTGTCCACGACGGACTCAGGCACGAGCGCGCGGACCTCCAGGCCCGTGGTGTCCACCAGGGTGAACACCGCGGTGGGCGGCGTCATGGCCACCGAGTCACCCAGGTTCTTGAGCCGGGCCGTGATGACGCCGTCGAACGGGGCGACGATGGTCATGTCGCGCAGGTTCTCCTCCGCCATGCGCAGCGCCGCCGTGGCCTGGGCCGCCTGGGCCGCCGCCTGCTTCTGGCCGATCTCCGCCTGGTCCAGGCCGGCCGCCGCGATGCCGCCACCCTCGGCCACCTTGCGGGTGCGCTCCAGGTTGTTCGTCGCCAGCTGCAGCCCGGCCTCCGCCGCCGCCTTCACCGCGCGCGCCTGCTCCACGCCGATGAGGATGTTGGAGGTGTCCAGCACCGCCAGCGCCTGGCCCTTCTTCACCTTGTCGCCCACCTTCACCAGCATCTTCGCGATGGTGCCGCTGGCCTGCGGGCTGAGCGTCGCCTCCTGCTTGGAGCGGACCTGACCGGTGACGCGCGTCACGCTGGCCTCCAGCTCCGTGGCGGGCGCAATCGCCTTCACGCCCATCGCCGCCGGGCCCGTCTGCTGGGGCAGGGTCGGCTGGGCTCCACCCTTGCCGCAGCCCGTCGAAATCACCGCCGCCAGCACCGCGGCCATCCACATGCGTCGAATCACGATCGTCCTGCTCCTGCCGGCTCGCGTGACCTGGACTCCTCCAGGTCGCTGCTCCGGCTTGATGCCATGGAAAGTCTGCGCCCCAGAAACTACAGAGACTGAACTGTCTGTCAAGGGGATACTCCGTGATGCGGACTATCTCCTGCCGCGCCTACCTAACGCCCGCTTACCGGGCAAGCAGGACTTTCTGCGGGACCTGCCCCGGAGGGCGAGCGGGTTGGCTCACTGCGTCACCTTGCCGGTTGCGTCACGGGTGTTGCCCACCGGACGGGGCTGCGTATTGATTCGCGAATCAATCCCCCGAGGTACCCCCCGGATTTCTCCAGGGAGGAGCGTGCATGCCGAACCCGTTCACCGAGGAGCACGAGGCGTTTCGCAGGACGGTGCGAGCCTTCGTCGACAAGGAGATGGCGCCGTACGGGCTGGAGTGGGACCGGGCCGGCATCTTCCCGCGCGAGCTGTTCAAGAAGTGCGCGGAGCTGGGCTTCCTCGGCATCAACCATGATCCACGCTTCGGCGGCAGTGGACTGGACTACTGGTACGTCACGGCGTTCTGCGAGGAGCTCAGCTACAGCAAGAACGCGGGCGTGAACATGGCGCTCTTGGTGCAGAGCCAGATGGCCACGCCCATCATCAACGAGATCGGCACCGACGAGCAGAAGAAGGAGTTCCTGGAGCCGGCGCTCAAGGGCGAGAAGATCGCCGCGCTGGGCGTGAGCGAGCCGGGCTGCGGCTCGGACGTGGCGAGCCTCAAGACGACGGCGCGCAGGGACGGCGACGACTACGTCATCAACGGCTCGAAGATGTGGATCACCAACGGCACGCGCGCGGACTTCATCACGCTGGCGGTGCGCACGGGTGAGGCCGGCTACGGCGGCATCTCCCTGGTGACGTTCCCCACGGACGTGAAGGGCTTCGGCGTCTCCAAGAAGCTCGACAAGGTGGGCAACCTGTCCTCGGACACGGCCGTCCTGTACTTCGAGGACTGCCGCATCCCCGCGCGCTACGTGCTGGGGGAGGAGAACGAGGGCTTCTACCACATCATGACGAACTTCCAGGGCGAGCGCCTGGTGGGCGCCATCACCGCGGTGGCCGGCATGGAGCGGATGATGGAGGACGCCATCCAGTACGGCAACGAGCGCGAGGCGTTCGGCCGGCCGCTGATGAAGTTCCAGGTGTGGCGCCACAAGTTCGTGGAGCACCTGACGGCCATCGAGGCGGCCAGGCGGCTGACGTACCACGCGGTGGACCTCTTCGACCGGAAGGAGAACCCGGTGAAGGAGATCTCCATGGCGAAGCTGTTCGCGGGCGACCTGGCCCAGCGCGTGGCCTACGACGCCCAGCAGTTCTACGGCGGCATGGGCTACGTGGAGGAGACGCCCGTCGCCCGCATGTGGCGCGACGTGCGCCTCATCACCATCGGCGGCGGCACCTCCGAGGTGATGAAGGAGATCATCTCCAAGCTCTACGGCTTCTAGGAGGCCGTGAGCACGGCTCGGGCGGACGGTGGTGTCCGGTCCGCCCGGGCGTGCTCCTTCAGCGGACGCCGCCCTGCTGCGAGGCGTAGGTGCCGCTCTGCTGCTCGTCGTCGAGCACCGCTCCCGCCGCCGCCGCGCCCATGTCCTCGGGGGTCGCCGGCTTGCCCTTGGGGGAGCACACGCACCCCGCGGAGTTGCGGATGATGACCAACGCGCCCAACTCCATGTCCAGGTCGGTGCAGATCTTCACGCACTCCGTGGCCCGCTCCTTGGGCACGGCGGCGGTGGTGGCGGCGACGGTGACGCAGCCGGGGAGCACGAGCAGCGCGAGCAGTCCGATGAGCTTTCGGTTCATGCCCGAGCGTCTATCACGGGCCCGCCGTGGGGCGTTTCATCGCTTGCGGAACAGGGCCTCGGCGGCGCTCATGAGCGCGTCGCGGCTCGCCTTCGCGTGCAGGCCGCCCTCGCCAATCTGGAACAGCTCGCAGAAGTTGGCGCCGTCCTTGTCGGAGGGCACCTCCGCGAAGGGCTCCTTGCACTCCTTGGCGAAGCTCGCGTCGTAGTGCCGGCAGTTGCGGCACGAGCGCACGTCCTCGTCACACTTCGGACACGTGTCGCTGCGACCGACCTGGTTGGCGATGATGTCGAGCGTGTGTCCACAGTGCGCACAGCCGGCCATGACCACCTCCGCGAAAGAGCAGGGGGGACATTCTGCCAGCGTGGCGTGACGGCCGGGAGGCCTACCGTTGGAGGCTGGACACGAGCGCCGGCGTGCGCTCCGAGGGAGCGGGCGAGGGCGGCGCGGAGGGGCGCAGCTCCCCGAGGGCATCCAGGAGCTGGTCATCCAGGCGCTTGAGGAGGAACAGCACGTAGGCACCCACCAGGGACAGGGCGGCGGCCAGCACGGCCAGCATCATCCCGCGCTCCCACAGGTGCGCCTTCTCCATCACCCCGCGGCGCTCGGAGAACGTCTTGAGCTGGGCGGCGGCGGCCTTGTCGTCCAGCCGCTGGGCGTACTCCTGGGCCTGGGCGGTGCCGCGCTCCATCAGCCACTGCCCCTGCACCTGGAGCGCATCCGCCCGGGTGTAGCAGTAGACCGCCCCGCCCGAGGAGAGCAGGGTGAAGCACAGCGCCAGCGTCAAGCTCCGGGTGCCCATCGCCTCGTCCTCCGGAATCGCCATTGCGCGGGCCTCGACACCCACGCCTGCCCCGGCTTCCCGAAGACAGTAGCGGATGGTAGGGAGCCCCCCTGACATGGGCAAGCCCTACCGTCCTAAAGACCACTATTTCCAGAAAGCCAAGCAGGAGGGCCTCCGAGCGAGGTCCGCCTTCAAGGTCGACGAGCTCATCAAACGCTTCCCCATGGTGAAGAAGGGCCATGTGGTGCTGGACCTGGGGGCCGCGCCTGGAGGGTTCCTCCAGATCCTCGCGGACGCGGTGGGAGGCACGGGGCAGGTGATTGGCGTGGACATCGTCGCCATCCGTCCCTTCACCCAGCGGCACGTGCGCACGGCGGTGCTGGACGTGCTCGCGGACGACTTCGACGCGAAGCTCACCGCGCTGCATGACGGCCTGTTCGACGCGATCATCTCCGACATGGCGCCCAAGACGAGCGGCATCAAGGCCACGGACGAGGCGCGCAGCCTGCGGCTGGCGGGCAAGGCGCTGGAGCTGGCCCAGAAGCGGGGCCGGCCCGGCTCTTCCTTCGTGGCGAAGGTGTTCATGGGGGGCGACTTCGAGGACTTCCGCGACCAGGTGCGCGCCCTCTTCGAGGAGGTGAAGGTGGTGCGCCCCGAGGCGACGCGCGGCGCCAGCATGGAGGTCTACCTGGTGGGGCTGCGCCGCAAGGCGCCGTCGGAGGGGGCGCCCCCCGCGAGTTGATCCGCATTGTGGAACGGTGGGGCGGCCTCCTGTGTCTAGAGTGCCGACCATGCACCACACCCTCCGCACCTGGGCATCCACTGTCGCGCTGTTGTTCGTGTCCCTGCTGCTCTTCGCCCCGCCCGCGCTCGGCGCCGCGGCGGCGAAGGCGCCTCCCTCGTGGAAGGACATCGACGCGCTGGAGTCGAATCAGCAGTACGAGGCCGCCGCGAAGGGCGCGGAGGCCCGGCTCATCAAGGCGCGTGAAGGTCAGGACGAGGCCGAGTGGACGCGCGCGCTGCTCCGCACGGTGCGCCTGCGCAGGGCGCTGCACGGGTACGAGACGGCGGTGCGCTTCCTGCGCGAGGAGCCCTGGCCCAAGGGGCAGCTGTCTCGCGCCGCGCTGAACCTCTACTACGCCAACTCGCTCGTCACGTACGCGCGCGTCTACAGCTGGGAGGTCCGGCAGCGCGAGCAGGTGGCGTCCTCGGGGCCGGTGGACCTGAAGGCGTGGACGTACTCGCAGCTCATCACCGAGGCGCAGCGCGCGTACGAGGACCTCTGGAAGCAGCGGCAGGCGCTGGGCCAGGAGCCGGTGAAGGCGCTGTCCGAGTACCTGCAGCTGAACACGTACCCGGAAGGCATCCGGCCTACGCTGCGCGACGCCGTCACGTACCTGCGCGTGGAGCTGCTCGCCGACAGCACGCACTGGTTGCCCGAGCAGGCCAACGAGGTCTTCAAGCTGGACCTGCGCTCGCTGCTGGAGGGCACGCCGGTGGTGGACCTGACGGACCCGAACATCCACCCGCTGGTGAAGGTGGCCGCGGTGCTGGGGGATCTGGAGTCCTGGCACCGCGCGGGCGGACGGCGCGAGGCGGCGCTGGAGGCGCGGCTGCGTCGCTACGAGGTCCTGCATCAGCACATCACCGACGCGGAGGACCGCGCGCGCATCCGCGAGCACCTGACCGCGCACCTGGCGGGGTTCAAGGACGTGCCCTGGTGGTCCATGGGGCAGGGGCTCCTGGCGGAGCAGGAGAACGCGGCGGGCCACGCGGTGCGGGCGCACGCGCTCGGCAAGGCGGGCATGGCGGCGTTCCCCAAGTCGCTGGGCGCCTCGCGGTGCCGGACGCTGGTGGAGTCGCTGGAGGCGCCGGACTTCCGTGTCGTCTCCATGCAGTCGGACGGCGCGAACCGTCGCTCGGTGGAGGTCACGCACCGCAACGTGCCGGCGCTCCACTTCCGGGCGTACCCGCTGGATGTCGAGGCGCGGCTGAAGAAGATCGACGACTACAACCTGCTGCCGTACGGGGACGCGCTCCTGCGCCTCGTCCGGAGCACGAAGCCCGTGGCCACGTGGACCACGCAGCTGCCCGCCACGCCCGACTTCCAGCCGCACCGCACCTTCGTCACGCCGCCGCTGAAGGACGTGGGCACGTACGTCATCGTCGCGTCCGCGCGGGAGGACTTCCGTGAGAAGGGCAACCGCATCCAGGCGTCGTTCCTGTCGGTGACGCCGTGGGTGGCCATCACCCGCAACATCCGCGGCCGGGGCGTGGACGCGCGCATCGTGAAGGGCGACACGGGCGTCGCCGCGCCGGACGTGGCCGTGCGTCTGGTCCAGATGGACTACCGCCAGGGCCCGCGCACCGTGGCCCGGGCGAAGAGCAATGCCCAGGGCGAGGTGTCGTTCGACGCGCCCAAGGGCCAGAACTACCAGAGCTACATCGTGGTGCTGGGCGAGGGGAAGTCCGCGCTGATGCTGCTCAACGGGGTGAACTTCTATCCCTTCTCGGAGCCGCAGCAGGTCGTGTCGTCGCTCGTCTTCACGGACCGCAGCGTCTACCGGCCGCTGCAGAAGCTGCAGTGGAAGGTGGTGGCGTACAGCGGACAGACGAGCCAGTCGCGCTACGAGACGATGCCGCACACCTCGGTGAAGGTGCGGCTGATGGACCCGAACTACCAGGAGGTCGCGTCGAAGGAGGTCCGCACGAACGACTTCGGCTCGGCGGCGGGCGAGTTCACCATTCCCACGGGCCGGCTGCTGGGCGCGTGGCAGGTCCAGGTCGAGTCGGGTGGCAGCGCGGCGGTGCGCGTGGAGGAGTACAAGCGGCCGACCTTCGAGGTGACGCTGAAGGACCCGGACTCGCCGATGCGGCTCAACCGGCCGGCGACCTTCAAGGGCGAGGCGCGCTACTACTTCGGGCTGCCCGTGGCGTCCGGCACGGTGCGCTGGCGCGCGTACCGCGAGCCGGTGCTGCCCTGGTGGTGGTGGTACGACACGCGCTTCATCTCGCAGCAGCGGCAGCTGGTCGCCGCGGGCTCGTCGTCGGTGAAGGAGGACGGCGGCTTCGACATCACGTTCACGCCGGAGGCGGACGAGCGCTCCGCGAGCACGCCCGGGCTGACGTGGCGCTACCGCGTGGAGGCGGATGCCACCGACGAGGGCGGCGAGACGCGCTCGGCGGAGCGGGCGTTCCGCCTGGGCTTCGTCGCGGTGGAGGGCCGCGTGGAGACGGACACGGGCTTCCTGTCCCAGGGCGCGAAGTCGGAGGTGCGCCTCGTGCGCTCCACGCTGGACGGCGCGCCGCAGCCCGGTGAGGGACGCTGGCGCCTGGTGGCGCTCAAGCAGCCCGCGCAGCCGCTGCTGCCGGCGGACGAGCCGATTCCCACGCCGCCGAACCTGAAGGAAGACCCCGCCGCCGCGCCTTCGCCCACGCCGGGGGACGCGCTCCAGCCGCGCTGGGCGCAGGACTACAAGCCCGAGTCGGTGCTGGCCCGTTGGGCGGATGGCGCGGAGCGCGCCAAGGGCAGTGTCCAGCACGGTCAGGACGGCGTGGCCAAGGTGACGCTGCCCGCGCTCGAGGCGGGCGCCTATCGGCTGCACTACGAGACGAAGGACGCCTTCGGGCAGACCTTCACCGTGGCGCGCGAGCTGCTGGTGGCCGGAACGAAGTCGCCGGCCGAGCTCGCCGCGGCGCTGGTGGTGGAGCGGTCCTCGGTGCGCGTGGGCGAGAAGGCGCGGCTGCTGGCCACGTCCGGCTTCGAGGGACAGCCGCTGGTGCTGGACCTGTACCAGGGAGACACGCGCATCCTGCGCAAGGCGCTGGTGGCGGGCGAGGGCGCGTCGGTGGTGGAGATTCCGGTGACGGAGGCGATGCGCGGCGGCTTCACCGCGGTGCTCGTGGCCGTGCGTGACTGGCAGTTCGTGCGCTTCACCGAGCACGTCTTCGTCCCGTGGGACAACAAGGAGCTGCAGCTGGAGTTCTCCACGTTCCGCGACAAGATCCGCCCCGGCGCGAAGGAGACCTGGCGCGTGACGGTGAAGGGCCCGAAGGGCGCGAAGGTGGAGGCGGGCGCCGCGGAGCTGCTCGCGTATATGTACGACCAGTCGCTGGACCTGTTCGCGCCGCACTCGCCGCCGAGCGCCTCCAGCCTCTATCCCAACCGCGCGACGGCGGTGGAGCTGGGGACCTCGCTGTCCATGTCGCATGCCCAGTGGCTGGTGTCACAGGGTTACGGAGAGTTCTCCTCGTGGACGCAGCCTTCGTCGGACCGGCTGCGGTTCGATGACGGCTACGGCGTGGGAGGACCCGGGCGTCGGCACCGGTCCTCGCGCATGAGCTTCGGGGGTGTCGCCAGTCCGTCCGCGGCGGCTCCGGAGATGGTCCGGAACGAGTCGAGGGTGATGCGCGAGCAGGATGCTCCGGGGGCTCCTCCTCCTCCGCCGCCTCCGGCGCCGCCGATGGAGCAGAAGGCGAAGGCCGAGAAGCCCAACCCGGGCGGCGGTCAGGCCGAGGCGCCGTCCAGCGGGCTGCGCTCCAACTTCGCGGAGACGGCGTTCTGGGTGCCGCACCTCATCACGGGCAACGACGGGTCCGCGTCGTTGGAGTTCACGGTGCCCGACTCGGTGACGGCCTGGAATGTCTGGGTCCACGGCCTCACGAGGGACTTGAAGGGGGGCTCGGCCCAGCGCACCACGCGCAGCATCAAGGAACTCATGGTGCGGCCGTACGTGCCGCGCTTCCTGCGCGAGGGAGACCGCGCGGTGCTGGAGGTGGTGGTGAACAACGCCTCCGAGCAGCAGAAGCAGGGCACGCTCACGCTGGACATCGTCGACCCGGATACTCGCAAGAGCCTGCTGTCGGAGTTCGGCGTGAAGAACGCGTCGCAGGCCTTCACGGTGGCGGCGGGGCGGGGGACCAGCCTGCGCTTCCCGCTCACCACGCCGACGCGCGTGGGCCAGGTGGCCTTCCGCGTGGAGGCCCGCTCCGGGGATTTGAGCGACGGAGAGCTGCGGCCCTTGCCCGTGCTTCCCGGCCGCGTGCACCTGGCGCAGTCGCGCTTCGTGACGCTCAAGGGCCCGGGCTCGAAGACGATGCGCTTCGACGACTTGAAGAAGGGCGGAGACTCCACGCGGGTGAACGAGCAGCTCGTCGTCACGGTGGACACGCAGCTCTTCTACTCCGCGCTCCAGGCGCTGCCTTACCTGGTGGACTACCCCTACGAGTGCTCGGAGCAGACGCTCAACCGCTTCGTGTCCTCCGGCATCCTGGGCAGCCTCTACGACAAGTACCCGGCCGTCGCGAAGATGGCGAAGGAGATGAGCCAGCGGGAGACCCAGTTCGAGACCTGGGACGCGGTGGACCCCAACCGGAAGATGGCCCTGGAGGAGACGCCCTGGCTCGAGCTGGCCAAGGGCGGCCGCGAGGGCAACGCGGGCCTGGTGAAGGTGCTGGACCCGAAGGTGGCTCGGGCGGAGCGGGACTCGGCGATGGCGAAGCTGCGCAAGGCGCAGACGTCCAGCGGCGGCTTCCCCTGGTGGCCGGGTGGCCCGCCGTCGCCGTACATGACGCTCTACATCCTGCACGGCCTGTCGCGCGCCATGGAGTACGGCGTGGAGGTCCCGGCGGACATGACGAGCCGTGCCTGGGAGTACGTGGCCCGGCATTACCGCGAGGAGTACTCCGAGAAGCTGATGAAGAAGGGGGTGGGCTGGGAGTTCCTCACCTTCCTCAACTACGTGGCGTCCAACTATCCGAACGCGAGCTACACGGGCGACGCGCTGACCGAGGACGAGCGCAAGGCGATGCTCGCCTTCAGCTTCACGCACTGGAAGAAGCACTCGCCGTACCTGAAGGGCTACCTGGCCCTGACGCTCAAGCGCGCCGGGCGCAACCCGGACGCGCTGAAGGTCTGGGACAGCGTGATGGACTCGGCGAAGACGAGCGAGGAGCTGGGCACGTACTGGGCCCCCGAGGACCGCAGCTGGCTCTGGTACAACGACACCACGGAGACGCACGCCTTCGCGCTGCGCACGCTGACGGAGCTGCGGCCCAAGGACTCCCGACGCGAGGGACTGGTGCAGTGGCTGCTGCTCGACAAGAAGCTCAACCACTGGAAGTCCACGCGGGCCACGGCCGAGGCGCTCTACGCGCTGGTGAAGTACCTGGAGGCCGAGGGTGCGCTGGGCATCCGCGAGGACGCGAAGGTGACGGTGGGCCCGCGCGTGGTGCGGATGGAGTTCGCGCCGGACGCGTACACGGGGAAGAAGAACCAGGTCGTGGTGCCCGGGCCGGAGCTCCAGCCGGAGACCATGAGCAGCGTGGTGGTGGAGAAGACGACCCAGGGCTTCGCCTTCGCGTCGGCCACGTGGCACTTCTCCACGGAGAAGCTGCCGGACGAGGACCGGGGTGACTTCTTCCAGGTGTCGCGGCGCTACTTCCGTCGCGAGCGCGAGGGCAAGCAGGTGGTGCTCCAGCCGCTGAAGGAAGGGGCGATGATTGCCCCGGGTGACGAGGTGGAGGTGCAGCTGTCGCTGCGCACCAAGCACGCGGCGGAGTACGTCCACCTGAGGGATCCGCGCGCGGCGGGCCTGGAGCCGGAGAACGCGCAGTCGCGGCACCGGTGGGACCTGGGCATCGTCTGGTACGAGGAGACGCGGGACTCGGGCTCGAACTTCTTCTTCGAGTGGCTGCCCGCGGGTGAATACACCTTCAAGTACCGGCTGCGCGCCAACATGGCGGGGACGTTCCGCGTGGGGCCCGCCACCGTGCAGTCCATGTACGCGCCGGAGTTCACCGCGTACTCGTCGGGAGCGGTGATCACGGTGGGGGCCGCGAAGTAGGCTCGCTCCAGGGCCCGGGCCGGGCGGGCCCGGGTCCCCTGGGAGCGAGTGTCGTCATGTCCTTGTCGCGCGGTCTGTGTCGGTCGGGTGGGTGGCTGCTGCTGTGTCTCGGTGTGGCGTGCTCCGACGGTGGTGCGGAGAGGCCCGCGCCCGAGTACCGGCTGTCTCCCGAGCGCGCCGCGCGACTGGAGGCCCTGAGGACGGAGATCCTCTCGGATACGTGCTACCAGGGGGAGGACACCCGCGGCTGTCCCCGCGTGACGGTGCCGTTCGCGCCGACGCGCGACTTCGCCATGAAGGACAGCACGGGCGAGGCGCTGCTCATCGTCGACGACTTCCCGACGTTGCCCGCGAGGGCGCTGCGCTATCGCAATCGACTCCTCGGGTACTACCGGGCGCTGGAGGGCGGTGACGTCGTCGCGGCGGACCCGGGGTGGCTGGTTCCCCCCAGGTTCCACGAGGCACTGACCACGTTCGCCACCGAGGACTTCATCCCGGCCGAGGCGTTGCGCGCGCTGGCGGAGCCGCTGCGGGCCCACTATCCCGAGCAGGGGCGACAGAGCGTGGGACACGGCAGCACGGTGTTCTCCCTGTTGGTGGAGGCCAATCCCCGGCAGCCCATCGTCGTGATGGACCATCCGGGCCTGTATGAACTGTCGCGCTCGGAGTTCTGCGAGCCCACGGGTGAGCCGGGCGCCCTGGAGCGACTGAGGGGCAGGGCTCAGCGCGCGGCCACGGGGCTGCGGGGCGTCATCGAGCGACATGGCGTCCGCTTCGTGAACCTGAGCCTGGGCGAGACGGTCGACTCCCTGCGGCGCGCCTGGCCCCGGTACTGCTCGGGAGAGGCGCCGGGAGTGGAGGTCCTCCGCGCGAAGCTGGCCGCCTACGCCCCCATCGCGCAGGTGCTCTTCGCGACCCCCGGCGTCTTCACCGCGCAGGCGGCGATCGACGCCACGGACCCATGGGACTACCCCTATGACTTCCCGTCGGCGGAGTACCCGAACCGGCTTCGCGTGGGCTTCTTCACGACGCTCGAGTCAGGACTCGATGAGTCGGGGCGAGGGGACACGTCGAAGCTGGAAGGGTGGCCCGCGCGCGAGGACGTCGATGTGTACGTGAACAGCGGCGTGCTCCCGACGCGCCCCTTCCCACACAACGCGACGCCATGGCTCCAGGTGGACAGCTTCGGCGTGGACATCTTCCCCATCACCGCGGCGACGACGTCGTGGATGGCCCCGCTGGCGCTTTCTCGGTTCATCCACGTCCGCTACGAGCGCTTCGCGGACAGGACGATGACCGACGAGCTCATCAAGCGCATCACCAAGTGGATGGTTCCCTCGGCCTGTGAAGGCCGGCCGGACCTGGTCTGCGTGTTCCAGGACCCGCTCGCGCACGGGCAGCTCGAAGTCACCCGATTGGGCTATCGGCCTCGCGAGTACGTCGCGCCCTGACGGTGCAGTCGGGGACGTCATCGACCTCGCGGCGGTGGCCGCCTGGTCCGTCCAAGAGCGAGCTTCCGCGTCCCTGAGAAGGGCCATGGTGACCATGGGGCGTGCGGATGCTGGAGTGGCCCCATGAGGCGCGTGCCTGTCGAGGCAGTGCGCGAGCTGAGCGGCTACTCACCGCAGGAGGCGGCGTGGTCCGCGGGATGGCGGAGTGGCGCCATGAGGCACATCGTGTGCCTCTCGAGGTAGTCCGCGAACGGAGCGGCTCCTCGCCGCAGGCGGCGACGTTGTCGGTGGAGGGCCGTGTGGCGAAGCCTTCGGTGCTGCCAAGCGGCTACTCGCCGCAGGTGGCGGCGTTGTCCGTGGGGTGCAGCGTCGCGATGCCGTAGGTGCCGTTGCGCGTGCCGCACC
The DNA here is from genome assembly GCF_020037095.1 of Myxococcus sp. XM-1-1-1. Taxonomy (NCBI): domain Bacteria; kingdom Pseudomonadati; phylum Myxococcota; class Myxococcia; order Myxococcales; family Myxococcaceae; genus Myxococcus; species Myxococcus sp. XM-1-1-1. Next base: position 23,088 of record NZ_JAIQDH010000018.1, on the reverse strand, counting down.
AGATCTGCCAGCGCGTGTTGCCCAGGTCCTTCGCGGCATACACGCCACCTTCCTTCTTCGCCCCATCCCGAGCGCAGCAGCGCACGAAGGCCCGCGTCCCGATCGACATCAGACCCACCGCGTCCTGCGAGTCGGTGAACCCGCCCACGCGCTTCTCGCCACAGGACCACGGGGCCACGCCCTGGAAGCGGATGAGGTACTGCTCCTTCGTCTTCGCGGAACCTCCGCGCACCGGGCCGCCGTAGCAGATGCGTCCCTCCGCCTCGAGCTGGGCGTAGCGCGGCAGGAAGTGCAGCCCGCCAATGGGACCGCGCTGCCAGTCGTCCCCACAGAACACGTGCGTGAAGGCGTTGCGCGGCCCCGTGCTCACCCACAGGCTCGTCAGCCAGTCGATGTTCGCCTGCCGGTTTCCAGGGCGCCCCGCCGCGGACAGCGCCGTCTGGAGCCGCGAGTCGTCGTAGTGCCGGGCGACGAAGCGCCGCACGTCCGCCGCGCTCACGCTCACGTCCGGCCGCGCGGGGCATAAACCCAACACCTCCCGGTCCATCGCCGACAGGGGAGGGGGCGTGGCGAACAGCGGCTCTCGCGAGCACGTCGTGGCGCAGCCCGTGGCCGGCTTCCACGACACGGCGGGCTTCGTCTCGGCGGCATACCGGGGAGCCTCGGCGCTCGGGGCGGTGACGACGACAGGCGCGCGGTTCTCCTCTTCACGCTCCGCCAGCTGCTTCTCGCGACTGCGTGCGCGCTCGGACGCATCCGCCCGGTCCGCCGCCGCCAGCGTGGCCGCGCTCGGCGCCGAAGGGGCCGCGGACTCCTCGGCACCTTCGCACAGCACCCAACCCTCGGCGGAGGGGCCCCGCAGCTTGCACCACGCCCGGGCAGGGCCGCCCTTCTTGAGCAACGGATACGTCTTCCCAGCCTCCACGGTGAAGACGACGCGGGAGGACTCGGGCTGCTCCACCGCGTCGACGGAGGACTCGGAGACGAACGCGCCCGGGCCCGCGAGGGCGGGGAGGGCGCTCAGCAGCAGACCGAGGCTCAGGGCGGCGGAAAGACGCATGGTGCGCGGGACTGTATCCCAATCCCACCCCGCCCCTCGACACGAGGGACGGGACGGGCCACTCCTCGGCCACCAGGGACGCACCACCCCCGGAGGGAATTCACGCCAGCTTGACGCGCGCCGCCTTCAGCTTGCCCACCTGGAGCGTGTACTCGCCGGCGGACAGCTCCGCCTTCGGGTCCGTGGCCTTCTCGCCGTTCACCCGCACGCCGCCCTGGGCCAGCATCTTCCGGCCCTCGGTCGAGGACGCCACCAGCTTCGCCTCGGCCAGCACCTTCGTCAGCGGCAGCGTGGGCGCGCCGCCCAGCGACACGTCCACCTGGGGCAGCGCGTCCGCGGACAGCTCCTTCTTCGCGAAGCGCTTCTCGAAGTCCTCCTCCGCCTTGCGGCCCGCCTCCTCGTCGTGGAAGCGCGCCGTCATCTCCCGGGCGAAGGCCACCTTCGCGGCCTTGGGGTGCACCTCGCCGCTTGCCACCTTGGCCTTCAGCTCGGTGACTTCCTTGAGCGTCTTCGACGAGAGCAGCTCGTAGTAGCGCCACATCAGGTCGTCGGTGATGCTCATCAGCTTGCCGAACATGGTGTCCGCCGGCTCGCTGACGCCCACGTAGTTGTCCAGGCTCTTGGACATCTTGTCGCCGACGATCTTCCCGTCGATGAGGCGGGCACCCAGGCCCTCGAGGATGGGGCCCGTCATGATGACCTGCGGCGCCATGCTCTCCTCGCGCATGAGCTGCCGGCCCACCAGCAGGTTGAAGAGCTGGTCCGTCGCGCCCAGCTCCACGTCCGACTTCAGCGCCACGGAGTCGTAGCCCTGAAGCAGCGGGTAGAGCAGCTCGTGGATGGCGATGGAGACGTTGTCCCGGTGGCGCTTCTTGAAGTCGTCGCGCTCCAGCATGCGCTGCAGCGAGTAGCGCGACGCCAGGCGGATCATCCCCTCGGTGCCGAGCTTGTCGAGCCACTCGGAGTTGAAGCGGACCGTCGTCTTGTCCGCGTCCAGCACCTTGAAGACCTGCTGCTTGTACGTCTCCGCGTTCGCCTTCACCTCGTCGCGGGTGAGCGCCGGGCGCGTGGCGTTGCGCCCCGTGGGGTCTCCAATCAGCGCCGTGAAGTCGCCGATGAGGAACACCACCGAGTGGCCGAAGTCCTGGAAGCGCCGCATGCGCGTGAGCAGCAGCGAGTGGCCCAGGTGCAGGTCCGGCCGGCTCGGGTCGAACCCCGCCTTGATGACCAGCGGCTTGCCCGAGTCATACGAATACTGGAGCTTCTTCTTCAGGTCCTCGGGCGAGTGGAGGTCCACCGTGCCGCGGGTGACTTCTTCGAACTGCTCCTCGGGGGTCGCCTTGCGCAGTGCGTCCTGATTCATGGCCGGCGGACCATAACCGAAACCCCCGCCCTGCACGCGAGCCTTCCGCTTCCGGAAGTTCAGGTACCCGGCAGGTGGACGCGCACGCGCTCGATGCTCCGGCCGCGGCCGGTGGCGTCGTCGATGTCCACCACCACGCCCTGCAGGTAGACGAGCCGCTCGGCCACTTCATAGGGCGCGTGCTTCTGCCCCAGGAACCGCGCCAGCGACTGCTCCTTCTTCATCCCGATGACGGAGTCGAGCGGGCCACACATGCCCACGTCGGTGATGAAGGCCGTGCCGCCGGGGAGGATGCGCTCGTCCGCCGTCTGCACGTGCGTGTGCGTGCCCACCACGACGGACACCCGCCCGTCCAGGTGCGCCCCCATGGCGTTCTTCTCGCTGGAGGCCTCGCAGTGCATGTCCACGAGGACGCACGGCGTGCGCGCCTTCAGCTCCTCCACCAACCCCAGCACCACCTCGAAGGGGTTGTCGTGGGGACGCATGAAGACGCGGCCCTCCAGGTTGATGACCCCCAGCGCGCGCCCGTCCGGGAGCGTCACCAGGCCATGGCCCTTGCCCGGGGTGTCCTTGGGATAGTTGGCGGGCCGGAGCAGCTTGTCCGGCCGCGCCGTCACCCAGGGGATGATGGATTTCTTGGACCAGAAGTGGTTGCCGCTCGTGAGCAGGTCCACGCCCGCGGACAGCAGGGTGTCGGCCGTCTCCGGAGAGATGCCGGCACCCTGGTCGCTGTTCTCCGCGTTGGCGATGGTCACTTCGATGCCATGGGTGGCCTTCAGGCGTGGCAGGAGGGCGCGGACGGCTTGAAGCCCCGGACGACCCACCACGTCTCCCATGAAGAGGACCTTCACGTATCCAGGAACTCTGGCTCGCGATGCAGGCCGCGGTGGACCTCGGACTCGGTCACCACGAGGTCCATGTCCACGTCGTCACCCGTCGTGGGCAGCACCGACACGAGCTGCTCCTTGAAGGCCAGGCCCACGCGCCTGCTCCGGGGACTCGCCGCGCGCAGGGTGGCGTCGTAGTAGCCGCCTCCGCGCCCCAGCCGCTTGCCGTCCTCCGTGAAGCCCAGTCCCGGCACCACGAACAGGTCGATCTGCTCCACCGCGATGAGATCCGACGCGTTCGTCGGCTCCCTCACGCCCAGTCGCCCGGGCTCCAGCTCCAGCTCGGACTTGATGGCCCGGAAGGAGAGGATCCGCCCGTGCACATGGGAGAGCGGGTAGCAGACGATCTTCCCGTCCTGCAGCGCCGCCTTGAGGATGTCCTGCGTGGGGACCTCGCCCTTGATGGGGGCGTAGAGCGCCACGTACCGCGCCTTCTCGTAATACTTCGTCGCCAGGAATCGAGATTGGACCTTGAGACCCCGCGTATCGATGAGATCGGGCGTCATCGCCTTGCGGCGCGCCGTCAACTCATCCCGCAGCGTCTGCTTCCTCGCCGCCGCCGCCTCTTCCACCACCGTCTCGCTCACCGCCGCCGCTCCGCAGAAAAAGTCCCCCGCCGCATGGCCGTGTGCCCAGCGTCCATTGAACCCTCAAAAGCCAGGTGGGAACCGAAATCATGCCGCCGCAGGCTTCCCTCATCCCCCGTGAGGAGGGAGGGCTTGCACATGGCGACCGAAACGGACCCCGGAATGGACGTATCGGTTCGAATTTCTGCTGGGCATCACGCGCCCCGCAGGGGACAGCCCTTGAAACAAAGCTACAGTGCCACCAAGGTCCCGAAATTACAGCGAAAACTCGCGACCACCTTTTGAAATGATAAGGATGGGAAGCGGCGAGGTCAAGGCATCCTCGCGCGTTTACAAGGCGGGCGCAGGCCCCCTATGATGGCAGTCCCCCACACCCCGCACATGCCGCCCTCGCTTCTAAACAAGGGACTCGTGACGGCTCTTTCCGTCGCCTCCGGCCTCGCCTGGGCGGGACCGAAGCTCGCAGGCCCCTACCAGGGGGATACCTACGGGCAGGTGGACCTGCACATGGAAGGCGAGCGCCTGGTGGGCTTGTCCGCCGGGTCCGGAGGTGGCTGCAAGTTCGCCCCTGGCACGGAAGTCCTGTCCGGAGAGTTCCAGGGCAACGTCCTGGTGGCCACGGTGCAGCTCTGCCTGGAGGGCCCCCCGCCGGACTGCGTGGGGGTGAGGCCCTTCACGGCGCTGGCCGTCTACAACCCCAACTCGCTGGTGCTCAGCGCGCACTTCCGGCTGCCGCCCAAGTGTCACTCGCCCGGGTTGAAGGACTCGGTGCTGACGCTGCGCGGAGTCCGGGGGGCGGAGCCGGTGGAGCGCGAGGAGGAGGTGCCCGCCGCGCCCCCCGATGCGGTGGAGGCGTCCCTGGCGCCGGCGAAGGAGGCCTCGGCGGCGCGGCCCCAGCCCCTGGGGACCCGGCCGGTGGAGCTGGGGCAGAACCTGCTGGCGAACGGCAAGTGGGACATGGCCCGGGCGCGCTTCGAGGCGGCGCTGGCCGAGGACAACAAGGACATCGACGCGCTGGTGGGCATGGCCGCCAGCAACCTGGGCTCGGGCAACGCCGTCCGGGCGGTGGAGTACCTGGAGCGGATCCGCCCGGTGCCGCCGTCGCGGCCGGACGTCTACGCGTGGCAGGCGTACGCGGCGGAGCAGCAGGGCTTCAAGGGGCGCGTGGTGCCGCTGCTGCGCCGGGCGCTGGAGCTGAACTGGGCGCCGGAGAGTCCGAAGCCCTGGGAGGCGGTGCTGGTGCGGGCGCTCGCCGCGGACATCGAGCAGGTGCAGAAGACGGTGAAGAATCGCAAGCGCGCGCCGGGCCGCGAGTCGGCGGGAGCCGGAAGCTCGAGCCCGTGAGCCAGACGCCTTCGCCTCCGAAAGCCCAGCGGGTCTTCGGCCCCTATGAAATCCTCTCCGTGCTCGGCAAGGGCGGCATGGCGGAGGTGTACCGCGCGCGGGTGCTGTCGGGCCCGCGCGAGGGGTGGACCGTCGCGCTCAAGCGACTCTTGCCGGCGCTGACGGCGGACCCGGACTCGGTGACGTTGTTCTCGCGCGAGGCGCAGCTGTCCAAGCAGCTGCACCACCCGAACATCGTGACGGTGTTGGATGCCGGTGAGCTGGAGGGCATCTACTTCATCGTCATGGAGCTGGTGGACGGGCGGGACCTGGGGCAGATCCTCCGCCGCTGCAAGGTGCGAGGCATCCCCCTGCCGCTCGACTTCGCGGTGTACCTGGGCAAGGTGCTGCTGGAGGCGCTGGCGTACGCGCACTCCGCCACCGGCGCGCAGGGCGAGCCGCTGGGCATCGTCCACTGCGACGTGTCCCCGTCGAACCTGTTCATCTCCCGCGTGGGGGAGATCAAGCTGGGGGACTTCGGCGTCTCGCGCGTGCTCGTGGACGGCAAGCTCCAGGAGGGGGAGGTGCTGGGCAAGCCGTACTACCTCTCCCCGGAGTCGCTCCTGGGCGAGGTGAGCCCGGAGGCGGACCTGTGGGCGGCGACGGTGGTGCTCTACGAGCTGCTCACCCTGGAGCGCCCCTTCACGGGCGCCACGCCGGACGAGGTCTTCCAGGCCATCCGCTCCCGCGCGTACCGGCCGCTGCGCGAGCTGCGTCCGGAGGTTCCCGAGGCGCTCGAGGACGTCGTGCGGCGCGCCTTCTCCGAGCGCCCCGAGGACCGGTTCACCACGGCGGAGTCCTTCGCCCAGGCGCTCGCGCCGCATTACGACGAGCGCGTGGGGACGCCGCTGGCCATCGCCGCGGTGGTGCGCGGGCTGTTCGGCGCCAGCGACATCATGCCCGCGGTGGTGGTGCCCCCGCCTTCCTCGGGCACGGAGTAGGGGAGCGGCCACGCGCCCCGCTGTCGCCTCGGCGCTGGCAGTCCCACGAGGGCGCGGGGATGACGAACCTCCTCGCATGCCGCGCCAAGGTGCGCGCGGCGCCCCCTCGCGAGGACCGCCATGGCCACCCAGAAGCCCCCGCCGCCGAAGCCCGAAGAGTCCGCCCCCGAGCGCAAGACGCGTGAGGAGCAGCCCGAGCGGCTGCCCGCCCGGCCCGAGGAGCCTCGCGAGGACGGGATGCCGGGCTACGGCCAGCCGGACGAAGAGGTGCGCGAGAAGTCGCTGCCCGATCAACCGTGGTAGCGCCCAGGCGCCGCTCACCGCGCCGCGGGCGACGTGTCACTCCTCGCCGACCATGGGCGGTGATTGCCCATCGTCGGGCTCGGCGGTGATGAGCGAGGAGCCCTGTTCCAGGTTGAAGGGGGCCAGCCGGTTCTGCCAGGTGGTGAAGGTGCCGATGGAGAGGAGTCCGAAGGCGCTGAACTTGCCGTCCGCCCCCTCGTAGCGATTGCGGTCCATCCGCAGTCCGGGGCGGGCGGTGTCGCGTCCCAGCTTCACGAAGCTCGTCATGTCGCGCAGCGTGTTGCCGTAGACCTGCAGGTCCGTGACGATGAGCGGCTCGTCCGCGGCGAGCCGCAGCCCCGAGTCCTCCGTCCGCTCGATGATGTTGTCGAGCACCCGCACCCGGTGCGCCCGCACGATGCGGATGCCCTGGCCATTGGCCCGGTTCGCGAAGTTGAAGATGTCCGTCACCACGTTGCCCTTCACCAGCACGTCGACGGGATTGTCCACGGGGGAGAGGCCGCCGATGGAGATGCCCCTCCCCGCCAGGAAGATGGCGTTGCCGATGATGCGGATGTTCGTGGCGTCCTCGTGCACCAGCACCGCCTCCGCCGCCGACGTCGTCGCCTGCCACGGGAAGCGCTCCAGGTTCGGGAAGCGGAAGAACACGTTGCCCTGGATGGCCAGGTCGTCACACGCCTTCACGTCGATGCCGTTCTCCCCGCAGTCGTGCATCTGGTTCCCCTCGATGAAGAGCGCGGAGGGGCGGCCCTCGTTGGGCTGGCACTGCACGGCGTCTCCCGAGGCGTCATGCAGATCGTTCCCCACGATGAAGACCTCGCGCGACGCCCCCTTCACCACGACGGCGTGGGAGTCCTGACCCCATCGCGAGAAGTCATGCACCTTGTTGCCGGAGATGAGCAGCCGTGAGGCGTCGCTGACGACCACGCCACCTCCCGCGCGCCCGCCGTGGAGCAGCGAATCGGTGAGCTGCGTGCACGTGGTGTCGTTCTCGAACAACGCCGCGAACGAGGGCCGCTCGCGCACGTCGACCTCGACGAGTTCGACCACCCAATAGGGCTGGCTCAGCATCACCAGGCTGCCCACGTCGGTGGCGGAGGGGACGATGATGGGGCGCGCGGCGCGCTCACCTCGCAGCACGATGGGCGCGGAGGCCGTGCCGGCGCGCGCCTTCAGCGGCGTGATGGCGACCTGCTCCGGATAGATGCCCGCGTGGACCTGGATGATGTTCCCTGGCTGTGCCTCCCTCACCGCCGCCATGATGGTGGTGAAGGGATTGGCGCGAGAGCCGAGCGGCGCCTCGGCATCCCGAGGTCCCAGGTTCGCGACGTGGAGCGTGGCGCCGAGCGCCGCCTCCGGCCCCGGGCAGCGATCTCTAAAAGCACTCGCGGCCTCGAGCGGCATCGCGTCCTCGTCCCACAGCGGCGTCGGCGCGCTCGCGGCCCGCGTGACGTCCTCCGTCGGCGAGGCGTCCTCCTGTCCCGAGCCCGGCGCGCACGCGAGCGCGAGCGCACCCGCGAGCACCGCGAGTCGATGCGTCAGCCACTGCTTCCCCCCTGAGCCCATCCCCATGTGTTCCCCCCGTGCATCGGCAGCGGAAAGAATGGTTTCCACCGGAGCGGGCATGTTCAAGGTCCATGCACCCCAGGGGGGATGGGGCATTCAACGCCGGATGCTCGCGCGCGTGATGGGCGGCCGCGTCAATCGCGCCTTGCACCCTGCAAGCACGCCGGGCCACGCCGGCCTCAGCCCGAGAGCGCCCTGACGGTGGGGACATGACGACGCAGGGCGTCGACGACCTGTCGCACGTCCTCCTCGCGTGTCTCGGAGCCCAGGCTGAAGCGCAGGCTGCCTCGGGCCTCGGCCGCCGACAGGCCCATGGCCCGGAGCACATGCGAGGGCGTCAGCGTTCCGGAGGCACACGCGGCGCCCATCGACACGCAGATGCCCTCGAGGTCCAACGCGATGAGCAGCGCCTCGCCCTCGACCCCCTCGAAGCGCAGGTTGCTGGTGTTGGGCACGCGCGGCGCGCCCGCGCCATTGACCACCACGCCCGGCACCTGCGCGAGCACCGCCTGCTCGAAGGCGTCTCTCAGCGCGCCGACGCGCGAGGCCACCTGGGGTTGTTCGCTCGCGGCCAGCTCCAGCGCGAGCGCGAGTGCTTCCGCATGCGGGATGTTCTGCGTCCCTCCGCGCCGGCCCCCCTCCTGGTGTCCCGGCGTGAGGGCCCGCACGTCCACGCCCTTGCGCACCACCAGCACGCCGACCCCCGAGGGGCCGCCGAACTTGTGCGCGGACAGCGACAGGAGGTCCGCGTCCACCTCGCGCAACGACAGCGGCACCTTGCCCGCCGCCTGCACCGCGTCCGTGTGGAAGAGCACGCCCTGCTTGCGACACGCGCGCGAGAGCTCCGCCGCGGGCTGCACCACGCCCGTCTCGTTGTTGGCCCACATCAACGAGCACAGCGCGGTGTCCGGCGTCAGCGCCGCGAGCAGGTCCTCCTCACGCACCCGCCCGTCCGCGCCCGGCGCCACCCGCACCACCTGCGCGCCCTCTTGCTCCAGCCGCGCCACCGCGCCGAGCAGGGCGGGGTGCTCCACCGAGGACGTCACCACGCGGCGTCGCTCCGCCGCGGGACGGGCGTGGAAGGCGCCCACCAGCGCGAGCGCGTCCGCCTCGCTGCCGGAGGCGGTGAAGCAGACTTCCTTCGGCTCGCAGCCCAGCACCCGCGCCACCCGGGCCCGGGCGGCATCCAGCCTGGCGCGGGCCTCGCGTCCGGCCGCGTGCACGCTGGACGCGTTGCCGTGGCCCCCTTGCAGAAAGGCGCGCGCGAGCAGCGAGGCCACCTCCGCGCGCACGGGCGCGGCGGCGTTGTGGTCCCAGTAGATCACGAGTCCTGCGCGGACAGCAGCGACACGGGCCGCTCGTCGGCGACGCCGAAGGCCTCGAGGAAGCGGTTCACCAGCTCGCGCTTGAGCGCCTTGCGCTGCGCCGCCTTGCCCGACAACGGCAGCCGCGCGCCCGCCATGCTGCCGTGGCCGCCGGACGAGCCGCCGTAGTCCTCGAAGATCTCCCGGATGAGCCGGCCCGCGTTCATCCGCCGGTCCTTCACGCGCAGGCTGAAGTAGAGCTGGTTTCGGTACGTGCCGAAGGCCAGCGACCACTTGGTGCCCTCGAGGAACATCAGCCGCTCGGCGACCTCGGCCACCATGTCCGGGGAGTAGACCTCCTCCAGGTCGGTGACGATGGCGGTGCCGTACACCTTCGCCCGCTCGAAGGCCGTGTGGTACAGCTGGAAGTAGCGCGCCGGCAGCTCCGGGTGCTCGATCTGCGCGAGCATCGACTTGTCCATGCGCGGGAACAGCCACAGGTAGCTGTCGATGTCCGTCTGAGTCGTCTCGCGGCCCAGGTCGCGCGTGTCCGCCTTGATGCCGTAGAACAGCGCGGTGGCCACCTCCACCGAGGGCTCCACGCGCGCGGCGCGCAGGTACTCCACCAGCATGGTGGACGTGGCGCCGAAGTCGCCGCCCACGTCCGCGAACGGCGAGGCCAGGCTCTCCTCACGCAGCGGATGGTGGTCCACCACCAGGTGCGCCTCCATGCGCGCGGGCAGCGAGTGGTTGCCCACCTTGGGCTGCGTGTCCACCAGCCCGAAGAGGTCGTACTCGTCGAAGTCCAGCTGCGACACGTGCGAGACGGGCAGCCGCAGCACCTTCACGAAGGCGATGTTCTCCGCCCGGCCGATGATGCCCCCGTAGCCCACCTGGGCCTCCAGGTTCGCCCGGCGCTCGAGCAGTTGGGCGAGCGCCACCGCGGCGGCCAGCGAGTCCGGATCCGGGTTGTCGTGGGTGAGGATGAGCGCCTTGCGATGGCCCTTGGCCACCTCGAGCAGCCGCTCCAGCTTGTCCCGCGCCGACAGCAGGGCCAGTCGCGGTGGCGGAGGCTCCGTCAGCTCGCCCCCCGAGGCTCCCTGGGCACGGCGGCTGTTGAAGGACTGTGTCACGGGCATGGAGTGGTCTTCTTTACTTCCTCCGGCTCCCGGTTTCGAGGGGCCGGCGGGTGCGGGGTGTCTGCCGCACACCAAAGTTGCAGATGCCCCGGCCGACGTTCACGCGGGGGCGGAAGACCGGGTGCCCGGACGCCTTCCTGCCCCGGGTGCGGAGGCCCGCCCTTCCGGCGGCGGGCCTTGCCGGCCGGAGGGGGCCTGGTCTTCCTGGCGGGAGGGGACCTAGTTGTTGATGGCCTTGTACTTGCGGCCCAGGTCCCGGAAGTACTTCACGCCGTTGTCGAGCGAGTTCTCCATCGCGTCCATCAGCACCGTGCGGAACTGCGCCGCCGGGCCGCGGAAGCACTCGTAATAGCGCTGCCGATCGATGGAGTGGATGACCGCGGGCATGTAGTTGTTGCGCAGCAGGATGAGGTTGCTGCACATGCGCCCCACCTTCCCGCTGTGCTCGGTGAAGGGGAAGATCTGCAGGAACATGTGCTGCACCGTGGCGGCCTGCTTGATGGGGTGGAACTCGCGGAACTCCGCGCTGGCCGTGTAGTCCACCAGCTTCTCCAGCGCGGGCTGGATCTTCGCGGGCTGGTGGATGTCGTGGAAGTACGTGCGGTGCAGCGGCATGTCCTTGCGCAGCCCCGAGCGCTCACGCTCCTTGGCGAGCTCCTTCTCGGTGCGCTCCCGTCGCTCCATGCGCGCGCGCTCGGCCAGCGCCTCGGGGGTGTTCCCGAGGAAGAGGTCGTGCATCCGCTTGATGGTGGTGAGGGTGATCTGCGCCTGCTTCTTGGCGCCCGCGGCTTCCTCGCGGATGAAGTCGCAGACGGCCTTGTGGTTGCGGATCTCGAGCACCACCGGAATCATCGAGGCCTCGGCGCTCGCGCGTTGCGGATACAGCGCGGCCTTCAGCTCCTGGTGGGTGTAGACCACGCCTTCCAACGCGGCGTCGTGGTAGATCCACGACATCTCGAACTGCTCGAGGAAGTCACGCGCCTGCTGCTTGTCCTTGAAGATCTCGAGGTAATCGCGCAGCGCCTCGTTCTTCTCGTCGATGTCCTGGTAGCGTTCCTTCACGGACTGCGGCTCCTTCTTGCGCCGAGCCACCCAAGAGTGGCCATAGCGTGCGGCCGAGCGATACAACGGCATGCGGATTCTAGAAATTCCGCACGGTTGTAACAACGAATTCCGTTAGAGATTGACGAGGAAGACCTCGCACGCCTGGTCGAGCAGGTCCTTGGAGAGGGCGGGCGGGATCTGCCGGTAGCGCGCCGCGTCCTTGATGAGTCCCACCAGGTCCCGGGGGTGACAGGCGCGCAGCTGCATGGTCCGCGGCTTGTAGTAGTGCTCGATGAGGTACGTGACGGCCTGGTCCACATAGGGGATTCCCGCCGCCTCGCACACCCGGCGGAAGATCTCCCGGTAGGACTCCTCGTCCGGATTCGTCACTTCAATCTTGTACTTGATGCGCCGCAGGAAGGCCTCGTCCACCAGCTCCTTCGGATCAAGATTCGTTGAAAACACGAGAAGCTGATCAAACGGGATTTCGAACTTCTTCCCGGTATGCAGGGTAAGGAAGTCGACGCGCTTCTCGAGGGGGACGATCCACCGGTTGAGCAGGTCCGTGGGGTGGACCTTCTGGCGGCCGAAGTCGTCGATGAGGAGCATGCCGCCGTTGGCCTTCACCTGGAACGGGGCCTCGTAGAAGCGGGTGCTCTCCGAGTAGATGAGGTCGAGCGTCTCCAGCGTGAGCTCGCCGCCGACGACGACGGCGGGTCTGCGGCAGAGCATCCACCGGTTGTCCATCTCGAAGGTCTGCCGGCGGCCGGAGGTGTCGCGGCCCAGCTCCAGCGGGACGGGGGTGTGGATGAGGTGGTCATGCACCTGGATGATCTGATTGCCGATCTCCAGGCAGTGCGGGACGTACACCTCGCCGCCGAACATGTGGGAGACGGCCTCGGCCAGGCTCGTCTTGCCGTTGCCGGGCGGGCCGTAGAGGAAGAGCGAGCGGCCGGAGTTCACCGCCGGGCCCAGCTTGTCCATCAGCTCCGCGGGCACGGTGAGGTGGCTGAGCGCCATCACCAGCTCCTCCTGGCTGACGACGGGCGTCTCCTCGGTCTGGCTGGTGATGAGCGCGTTGTACTGCTCGATGGGGACGGGGGCGGGGCCCACGTAGGTGGTGCGGGTGAGCGCGTCGCGCGCGTACTCGCGGCCCTTCTCCGTGAGGATGAACTCCACCGAGGCGCGGCCGAAGCCCTTGCCACCCCGCAGGTCCACCAGCTTCTCCGTGGCGAGGAAATCCACCACGTGCTCGATGACGCCCGGCCACGGCAGCCGCATCTCGTCGGCGATGCCCATGCCGGTGCCCGTACCGGAGTAGTAGAGGAACTTGAGCGCGATGTCCGCGAGCAGGCCCATCTTGAGCCCCGTCTCCTCCACCGTCTTCGGCTCGGCCGGGGCGATGTCCAGGATGGACGGGTTCTCTAGCTTGAATGGATTGTCGTCGTATGCGGGGCCGGCGGGTGCCATCGGGGCCTTTCTAGCCCAATCCGGTGGGTGGAGGGCAGGCGACGATGGGGGGGAGGGTCTTCCGTCACCGGGGCGTCGGGGCCCTCGGGTGGAGGAAGGGACGTCGGGCTCCCGGGCCGTCAGGGGCGCCGGGAGCCGGACGGGTGGAGCGTCAGACGTAGGTGAGCCACTCGGCGTAGCGCGGCTCCTGGCCCCGGACGGTGCGGAAGTACGTCTCCTGCACGAAGGTGCCGATGGGGCCGGGCTTGCCGGTGCCGACCATGCGGTCGTCCACCTCGCGCACCGGGGTGATTTCCGCGGCGGTGCCCGTGAAGAAGATCTCGTTGCAGATGTAGAGCGCGTCGCGGGTGAAGGTGACCTCGTCCACCTCGCGGCCGCTGTCGCGCAAGATCTTCAGCACGGTGTCGCGGGTGATGCCGTCGAGGATGGGCGAGGACAGGGGCGGCGTCTTGATGACGCCCTTCTTGTTCACCATGAAGATGTTCTCGCCGGACGCCTCGGCCACGAAGCCGCTGATGTCCAGGAGGATGGCCTCGTCATAGCCGCCGAGCACCGCCTCGCGCTTGGCGAGGATGGAGTTGACGTACTGGCCCGAGATCTTGCCGCGCACCATGTTCACGTTGACGTGCATGCGGGTGAAGGAGCTCACCTTGGCGCGGATGCCCTCGCGGATGCCCTTGTCGCCCAGGTACGCGCCCCAATCCCACGCCGTCACGGCGACGCGGGTGGGGTTGACGGCGCCCAGGCCCATGGCGCCGTCGCCCATGAAGGCCACCGGCCGCAGGTACGCGCCGTTGGCGAACAGGTCCTTCTGCTTGCGCAGCACGTCCAGGCACGCCTCGACCAGCTCGTCCTCGGAGTACGGAATCTTCAGCATGATGATGTGCGCCGAGTCGAGCAGCCGGCGGATGTGCTCACGCAGGCGGAACACAGCGAGCCGGCCATCATGCGTGCGGTACGCGCGGATGCCCTCGAACGCGCCCAGCCCATAGTGGAGGGCGTGCGTCATCACATGGACATGGCCCTCGTCCCATTTCACCAATCTGCCGTCGAGCCAGATCTGGTCGGCACGCAATACGCTGGTCGAGGTGGAGCTCATGCGGGGGTTCCTTCGCCCTGAAAAGTGGAACTGCCCCGCCCTTCTAGCCACCACACGCTATGAGGTCAAAGCGTGAAAGCCGTTCCCCGGAATTCAGAGCACGGCGGGCAAGGGGGTCAGCATGCGGCGGAGCCACGGCAGGTCGTCCGCCATGGCCTTGCGGCCGAAGTGGAGGGCCTTGGAGGCGAGCTCCACGGAGGGCACGACGTCGAGCGGTGAGAGCGTGCGAGGGAAGCGCTTGATGTGATGCGCGTAGGGCAGGTTGGGCGCCACCGTCATCGCCGCGAGCCGCTGCAGGGGCAGCCAGAAGGGCGTGGCGAGGCGGGGCGCGAAGCCGTCCAGCGCGAGGATGAAGGTGTTGCGCGTGCCGATGCGCCCCTTGGCCACGGCCTTCCAGGCGGCCTTGGCGGGGAGGTTGTCGACGAGGCCTCCGTCGATGAAGCGCGCGATGCCGTGGTGCGCCATCAGCCCGTCGAGCAGCGAGTGCATGCGCGGGTCCTCGCGCAGCACGTCGTAGTGGATGACGCCGGGCAGGGCGGAGGAGAAGCCCGCGGCGTCGAGCGCGTCGAACTCGCCGCTCGCGTCGTCGGCGCCCAGGTGCAGGCGCATCGTGATTTCGGGGCGCGTGAAGAGCTCGGCCATGGCGCCCATGGCGGCCTGGATGCGGCGCGCGACCCCCACGGGGTCGAGCAGCCCCAGGGGGCTGGTGCCGAGCAGGCGCTCGTAATACTCGAGCGGCCTGGGGAGCATGCCCCGACGGATGCCGCCCACGGCGATGAGCGTGGGGACGGGGAGGTCCTTGAGCCGCATGCCGCTGCCCTCGGGGCCCGCGCCGAAGAAGCGGCCCAGGCCCGCGCGCAGGAACAGCCGCAGCGCGGCGGGCAGGCCGTAGCGGCTCTCCGTGGAGATGAAGCGGAAGAGCTTCCGGAAGGACAGGCCCCGGACGATGTTGATCATCTCCGTGGGGTCGAAGCGCGCCATGCGCGAGCGCATCAGCGCGAGCACCGCGCCCATCGACGCGCCCGCGAGCAGCCGGGGCTCCAGCGCGTGCTCGGCCAGCAGGCTCATCACGCCCAGGTACACGAAGGCGGTGCCGCCTCCGCCGCCCGTCACCATGACGAGCTCCTTGTGCCGCAGCTCCCGGTCCAGCGCCTCGGGCGGTACACGTCCCCGCAGTCGCGCGAGGACTCCATCGCGCGCGCGGGCCGCGTGCTCGCGCAAGTCCCTCACGTGCGGCACCAGCCTGTCCCTCGTGGGAGGCCTCGCGCCGTTCAGCACCGGGCCGAGCCGCCGCTCCACCTCCTCACGGAAAGGGGTGAGCTGCGCGCCCACGCCCACGTCGAGGCCGCCGTGCTGGACCTTGTAGAGCTTCGCGAGCGACAGCGCGGTGCGCAGCACGGCCTCCTCGCGCGCGTCGAGCAGGCCGGGGCCGTCCACGCACGCGCGCACGAGCGTCAGCTCCTGCTGCTCGAGCGGGCGGTTGATCTGGAAGCGTTCCTTCAGGAGCACGAGCGGCCAGGGCCTCGAGGAGAGCGGGCCGCCCGAGCATACACCGGTGGACGGATGCCCCGGCTCACGCGGAGCCGGGTGTCCCGACGCACCTCACGCCTGGGCGATCTGCGGCAGGTTGGCGCGCGCCTTCTCGATGTCGCCTTCGTACTTGAGGACGAGGTTGAGCGTGGAGGCCACCACGTCCGAGGTGAGCTGGTCCGCGTTGAGCAGCACCAGGCTCTGCGCCCAGTCCAGCGTCTCGCTGATGGAGGGAGCCTTCTTCAAGTCCAGCGCGCGGATGGCGGCGACGGCCTCCACCACCTGCTCGGCGAGCACCTGCGGCACCTGGGGCAGCCGGGAGCGGACGATGCGCAGCTCGCGCTCGCGGTCCGGGAAGTCGATGTGCAGGTGCAGGCAGCGGCGCTTGAGCGCGTCCGACAGCTCGCGCGCGGCGTTGGACGTGAGCAGCACGCGCGGGATGTGCTTCGCCCGGAACGTGCCCAGCTCCGGAATCGTGACGGCGTTGTCGGAGAGGACCTCCAGCAGGAAGGCCTCGAACTCCGGGTCCGCCTTGTCGATCTCGTCCACCAGCAGCAGGGCGGGGCGCTCGGACAGCTGCGCGCGCAGGATGGGGCGGGGCAACAGGAAGCGCTCGGAGAAGAACACCGCGTCGCCGGACGCCAGCCGATCCGCGGCCTCCGCCAGCGACTGGGTGCCCTCCACCATCTCCCCAATCTTGTCCTTGAGCAACTGGGTGTAGAGCAGCTGCTTGGCGTACTCCCACTCGTAGAGCGCCTTGGCCTCGTCCAGGCCCTCGTAGCACTGGAGCCGGATGAGCTCGCGGCCCAGCGCGGCGGCCATGGCGCGCGCCAGCTCCGTCTTGCCCACGCCCGCGGGGCCCTCCACCAGGATGGGCTTGTCCATCCGGTCCGCCAGGAAGGCCGCGGTGGCGATCTCCGGTGAAGGCAGGTATCCCACCTGCTCGAGCTGCTTCTCTGCGTCCGCGACGCTGTCGAATCCGCGGACCTTGGCCGTCTCTGGGGTGCTCACGCGGCGGAACTTAACCGAGGGCCATTCAGGCGACTGCGGCAAAAATGCCAGGATCCTCACCCCCACGTCGCGGCTCTATTGCCCCGCTGGTCCCCAACCCTGCGGAAAAGGGAGGGAAATTATTTGCGCACCGTGGGCACGCACCGTGCATCTCAGTGGCGCAACTCACGAAGGGAAAGCAGCGAGGTCCGTGGTCATGGTGTGGGCGTGGATGAGGATGGTGATGGCGGTGGCGGTGCTCCTGTTGCCGGGAGGCTTCCCGCTGCTGCTGGCGTACATCACGCTGCGGACGCTGATGGCCCGCTGGCGCGAGGCGCAGGCGCAGGCGCACAGCGTGGGCCGTGAGGCCTCCCTCCGCGACGTCCTCGCCTCACTGCACTTCAAGGAGCTGGTGCGCGACGCGCGCGCCGTCCTCTGAGTTTTTCACCCAGGTAGGGCACGGATGTCGCGGCTCCAGGCGAGTCGCTCCCGAAGCCCTCCGGGTCGGCGGACCGCCGGCCTTCCGGCGGATGCCGGGACTCCAGACAGCCAGGGTGACGGGAAGCCGGCGGGGCCGCCCCACGTGAGGCGGCCCCAGGCCCGCTACTTGTCCAGCTCGTCCACCAGGGCCGTCCAGTCGTCATCCTCCTTGGCGGCCTGGGTGGGCAGCTGGATGACCATGGTGCGGTCCGTGGGCTCCGACTCGTCGCCACCCAGCGGGGCGGGGGCGGGAGCGGCCTTCTTCGCGGCGGCGGGCTTCGCGGCGGCCTTGGCGGCCTTGGCGGGAGCGGGGGCCGCGGCCGCGGGGATGACCTGGTTGAGCTGAGGCCGGGTGGCCAGGTCGTCGTCCTCGACGGGCGCCGGGGCCTTGGCGGCCTTGGCGGCGACGGGGGCGGGCGTGGCGGCGGGGGCCTTGCTCTTGTAGCGAGCCAGCTCCAGCTCGGCGACCTTGAGCGCCTTGCTCTTCTCCTGGACGGACTGCTGCAGGCGGGTGACCTCCTGCGTCTTGATGGCCTCGCGCCGCTCGAGCTCCGCCTTCTGCTTGGTGTTGAGCTCCTCGATTTCGCGCAGCTGGCGGGCCTCCAGGTCCTTGCGCTCCTTCTGGGCGGTGGCGAGGCGGGCGGCGGCCTCGTTGGCCTTGCCCTCGGCGGCGGCCACCTTGGCGGCCAGGTCCTTCTCCGCGCGGGCCTTGGCGCCCTGCGCGTTCTCCACCGCCAGCTCCAGGTCCTGCACCTTCTTGGTGCGGGTGGCGAGCTGGGCCTGCAGGTCCTTGGCCTTGGCGTCCGCGTCGGCCGCCTTCGCCTGGGCCTCCTGGGTGAGCTGGGCGATGCGCTGCTCGGCCTTGGCCAGCTTCGCCGCCAGCTCGTCGGACGCGCGCTTCGCCTCGGCGCGCTCCTGCTGCCAGGCCTGGGCCGCTTGAGCCTGGGCCGCCTGCGCCTGCTGGAGCTGTCCTGCCAGGCCGTCGCGCTCCTGGGTCAGCTTCTGGTGGCTGGTGCCCGCCGCGCGCAGCTGCTCCTCGCGCTCGCCGAGCGCCTTCTTCGCCAGCTCCAGCTGGTTGTTCAGGCCGGCCATCTGCTGGCCGAGCCCGTCCGCGTGGCGCTTGGCGTCGGTGGCCTGCGTCTGGAGCTTGGTCTCCAGGGCCTTGACCTGCTCGGTGCGGGTGGCGACCTCGCGGTTGAGCACCTCGGCCTGACGCATCTTCTCCTGCGTCACCTGGGTGAGCTTGCGCAGCGTGTCCGAGAGCTCCTTGCCCTTGGTGGCCAGGTCGTTCTGGAGCAGCTCCTCGCGGCGCTGGGACTCCTCGGTGAGGGTGTCCAGGCGCTCCTTGAGGTTCGCGCGGGTGTCCTCCACCTGGGCGAGCTGCGCGGTGAGCTGGGTGACGTCCGCGACGCGGGCGCCCAGCTCGTGCTTGGTGATGGTGAGCTGCTCGCCCAGCTCCTCCGCCTGGTTGCGCGCCTCGTTGAGCTCGCCCTCCAGCGCGGACTGGGTGCTGGCCGCCTGCTGACGGCTGGTGGTGTGCGCCTGCTGCTCGCGCGACAGGGCGTCGCGGGTGGCGGCGAGCTGGCCCTGCACCTGTTCCAGCGTCTGGCTGGTGGCCTCCAGCTCCGAGCGCAGCCCGTCTCGCTCGCCGGTGAGCGCCTCGATGGTGGCGCTCGTCTCGGCGGCGAGCTTCTCGTGCGCGGCGCGCTCGGCCTCGTAGTTGCCCAGCGTCTCAGACAGTTCGCCGCGCAGCTGGCCAATCTGGCCGGTGAGCAGCTGCTCCAGCGCGTCCTTGGCCTCGCCCAGGGCCTGGAGCTCGGCGATGCGCTGGTTCCTCTCGCCCGTGGTCCGGGACAGCGAGGCCTGCGTCTCCTGGAGCACGGCGCGCGTCTCGTCCAGCTCCAGCTTGAGCTGATCCCGCTGCGCGGTGGTGGTGCCCAGCTCGTCGCGCGTCTCTTCCAGCGTGTTCTGCGTCTGGGTGAGCGTCTGGCTGGTGGCCTCCAGCTCGCCGCGCGTCTCGGCCAGGCTGCCCTCGGTCTGGGAGAGCGTGCCTTGTGTCTGCGCCAGCTGCTGCTCGGTGCGCGCCAGCGTGTCCTGGGTCTGCGCCAGCGTCTGGCTCGTCGCATCCAGCTCCCCGCGCGTCTCGGAGAGCGACTGCTCCGTGTTGGCGAGCGTCCCCTGGGTCTGCGCGAGCTGCTGTTCGGTCTGCGTGAGCTGCTGCTCGGTCTGAGCGAGCGTCCCTTGGGTCTGCGCCAGCGTCTGGCTGGTGGCGTCCAGCTCGCCGCGCGTCTCGGAGAGCGACTGCTCCGTGGTGGCGAGCGTGTTCTGCGTGTCCGCCAGCTGCTGCTCGGTGCGGGAGAGGGTGTCCTGCGTCTGCGCGAGCGTCTGGCTGGTGGCGTCCAGCTCCCCGCGCGTGGAGGACAGCGCCTCCTCCGTCTGGGCCAGGCGCGTCTGCGTCTCGGACAGCGACTGGCTGGTGGCCTCCAGCTCGCCGCGCGTCTCGGACAGCGACTGCTCGGTGGAGGCGAGGGTGCCCTGCGTGTCCGCGAGCTGCTGCTCGGTCTGCGCGAGCGTGCCCTGCGTCTGCGCCAGCGTCTGGCTGGTGGCCTCCAGGTCTCCGGTCAGCTCGGAGATGCGCTGGTCGCGCGTGGCGACATCACCCTGGAGTCCCTCGATGGTGGACTCGCGCTGGGCGACGGTGTCCTCGAGGGACGCGACGCGGGCCTGGAGCTGCTCGCCCTGGTTCTGGGCCGCCTCGAGCTGCGAGGTGAGGGCCTGGATTTGACCTGTGAGGTCGGCCTCCTGCTCCGCCTTGGCGGCGCGGACCTCTTCGAGCTGGCGGGTGAGGTCCTCCTCCAGCGCGTCCTTGGCGACGCGCAGCGCCTCCAGGCGGCCGGTGAGGTCCTCCTCCAGCGCGTTCTTCGCCTCGGTGAGCGCCTGCAGCTCACCGGTGAGCTCGGCCTCGCGGTCGGCCAGGTGGGCCTTGACGGCCTCGACCTCGCCCTCCAGCTCGCCGATGCGCTCCAGCTGCTGCTGGATGCTGGAGTTGAGGTCCGCCTCGGTGCGCTCGTTGCGGGCGATGGTCTCCGACAGCTCGCGGTCCAACGCCGAGATCTTGGCGTCGCGGTCCTCGATGCGCTGGCTGAGCTCCGCCTCCTGGGCGTCCTTGTCCAGCCGGAGCTGATCCCGCTCGCCGGTGGTGCGCGCGAGGTCCGTCTCGAGATCCGCCACCTGCTGGCTGAGCCGCGCCTCGAGCGCGTCGCGCTCCGCGTTCAGCCGGGTGATCTCCGCGTCGGCGCGGGCGCCGTGCTCCTCGGCGGAGGCGGCGCGCGTCTCCAGGCCGCGCACGGTGGAGTCGCGCTCCTGCTCGGTCTGCTGCAGCCGCTCCTGGAGGGCCTGAATCTCGCCGTCCAGCTCGGCGTAGCGCTGGTCGCGCTCGCTGATGGTGCGGCCCAGCTCCGCCTCGAAGTCGTCACCGCGCTTGCCCAGCCGGGCCTCTTCGGCCTCGTGCGCGCGCACGCTGTCCTGGAGCTTCTGCTCCTTGACCTCGAACTCCAACGTGACGACGTTGAGGTGCTTGTCGAGCTTCTCGTATTCGCCGCGCAGGTGCTCCAGCTCGGCGCCCCGCCGCGCGAGGTCGTCGTCGCGGTTGTGGACCTCCTTGCGCAGCAGGTTGATGTCCTTCTCCTTGGATGCGACGACCTCGATGAGGTCCTTCTCCGAGGAGAACTTCTGCAGCAGCAGGTCGTCGACGGTGGCGCCGTGCTCGCGCTCCTTCTGGAGCATCGCCTGCTGGGCCTCGTTGAAGCGCCGCAGCAGATCGTCCACCTGCATCTTGAGGCCCTGCAGCTCCACGTCCTTCTCGTGGAGGCGGTCCTCGCCGGAGAGCAGCTCGCGCTCGCGCACGCTCCAGATCTCGGAGAGGCGGGCCAGCTGGGCCTCGCGCGTCTTGAGCTCGTCGCGGAGGATCTGGATCTTCCCCTCCGGCGTGCCCATCAGCTCGCGGCGCGGGGGTGGGCGCTTGAGCTGACGCGACTCGGCGAGCAGCTCCGCCTTGCGGTCGGCGATGGACTGGAAGGCGCGGTCCAGGAAGGCGCGGTCCTCCTCGGTCATCGCGCTGCGGCGCTCGCGCTTGGGGAGCTTGGGCGGACCGCCGGCGTTGGTGCGGATGCCCGGCATGGGGGGCGGCGCCTCGCGCGGCGCGTTACCGGCGAGCGCGGCGTCGAGCGAGGCGTCCGACTCGTCCTGGCCCGGCGGCATGATGCCCGTGCTCATCGTGGCCAGCTCCCCCATCTCGAAGGGGATGACGAGGTAGCCGTCCGCGGCGCCCGGCGTCTGCCGGTGCTGCGTGAGGCCCTCGACGCCCGTGTCGGAGGAGAGGAGCAGGACCTTGAGGTTCTGGCCCCACTTGCCCTTCTTGATCTGCCCGCACAGCGTGAAACCGGATTGATCCGGAAGCTCGGCCCGAAGGACGACGAGATCCGGTCGGCGCTTCTCCAGCTCGCGCTGCGCATCCGTCGCGGTCGCCGCCATGGCGGTCTGGTAACCCGCGCTCTTGAGCACGGTCGCCATGCTGAGGGCGAAGTCGTTCTGGCTTTCAACGATGAGGACGCGGCGCTCCATGAAGCCCTTTCACCCGTAAAAAGTGCAGTGAAAACCGCGACATCCTACTGGGCGGGAGCGACGCTTGGAAACTTTCCGGAGGGTGCTCGGTTGGCTGCTTCACGAGCTCTTGCCGCGAACGACGCCTGGTGCACGGGGGGCGGAGGGCGTTCGGGATGGATCCGCGTCGTCGTCCCGCCCCGGGAAGGTGGTGGGGGGCGTGTGGCGCGCGAACTGAGTGCCTTCCGGTGGACAGTAGCCGTGGGCGAGCTGGGCGAACCAGGGGTTCAGCGTCGAGGAGAGCGGCTCGGGCGGGGGGCCCTCGTCCTCTTCGGGGATGGGGTCCGCGTCGGCTTCCTGGAGATCGTCCTCGTCGTCGACGAGCTGGGCGGCGCTGCTGGCGGAGACCTCGGCGTCCTCGACCTCGTCGCTGCTGATTTCGTCCGGTTCATCGTCCAGACGTGGGCGCGAGTGGGGCGGAGTGGGGCCCGCCTCCTCGCCATCCTCGATGGCGTGGGCCTCGTCCTCGGAGATCTCCTCCGGTTCGTCCTCGGCTTCGGGGGACCTGATGGCGGGCAGGCCGGGGCGGGACGCGGAGGTGTCGACGGGCTCCAGTCGAGGGGGCCCGTCGATGGACAAGAGGCGCGGCGGCCGCTGCCGGGGAACGGGCGGCGGGGCGCTGGTGGCGCGAGGGGGGAGGGAGGGGGGCCGGTCGGCGTCGCTGGAGGGGCTGAGGACGGGAGGTCCTCGGTCGGTGTCGGGCGGCGGCAGGTCGCCCAGCAGGGAGGACTTTCCGACGGAAGGGGTGCCGGCTCCCGGGGTGAGGATGGGCGGAGGGCGATCCGGGTCGAGCGCGCTGCCGCGTGATCCGCTGCGCGAGAGGTCGGGCGGCGGGCTGGGACGGACGAGCGGCGGGAGCCGATCCGTCTCACCCGTGCGAGGACGTTCCGGTTCGACGATGCCGGAGGGGCGCGGGGTGTTGCGTTCCGGGTCCGTGGTGTGACCGCGAGCGGCCAGCTCCGGCAGGGCGCTTCGGACCGAGGGCCGCTCCGAGTCGGGATTCGGGACGCGCACGGAGGCCCGTTCGGGCTCGGGGACCGTCGGAGTGCGCCCGGAGGGCCGTTCCGGTTCGGGGACGGGGGTGCCTCGGACGGAGGGTCGCTCCGAGTCCACACCCGTGCGTCCGTTGGGACGCTCGGGTTCAGGAGCCGGCGTGCCTCGCGCGGAGGGACGCTCATCCGTGATGGAGGGTGTACGCCCGGAGGGACGCTCGGGTTCAGGAGCCGGCGTGCCTCGCGCGGAGGGACGCTCATCCGTGATGGAGGGTGTACGCCCGGAGG
>NZ_JAIQDH010000017.1:0-245654 GCF_020037095.1 Myxococcus sp. XM-1-1-1 | reverse complement strand
CACCTGGGCTTTCGTCATCCGCATCAGGTCGCGGAGCATGAAGGCGCCGAGGAAGCCCGTGGCGCCCGTGAGGAAGATGCAGCGCATGTCCTCCAACGCGCGTCCCTTCACCACCGGCCTGCCTGGAGCGGGGGCGATGTCCTCGGGCAGCCGCGCGTCCTCGCGCCAGGCGTCGGGGCCCGCGATGGCGCGGCCCTCATCCTGGACACCCACGAGGGCCTGCCGCACCGCTTCGATGTAGTCCCCCAACGTCCGCGCCTCATGGAGGGCGTGCGCGGAGAGGCCCACGCCGAACTTCTCGCGCAGCCGCAGCGCCAGACGTCCCGTCATCAGGGAGTTGCCGCCCAGGCGCACGAAGTCATCGCCAGCAGACGCGGTCTCCACGCCGAGCAGCTCGGTCCAGATGTCGCTCACGCCCGCGACGACCGGGTCCTCCGACGGGGGCGCGCTTCGTGGGTGCGCCGCGGCGCCGCCGGGCGACACGGGGTGGGGCAGCGCGGCGCGGTCGACCTTGCCATTGACCGTGACGGGGAGCCGCTCCAGCAGGACGAAGCGAGACGGCACCATGGGCTCCGACACCCTGTCGCGCATGAAATCGCGGAGGGCGTCCTCGAGGCCCGCGCCGGTCTCCTTGGGTACGACGAAAGCCGCCAGCGACTTCTCGCCATCGGGTCGCTCCTGGAGAGTCACGACCGCGTCCCAGACGAGCCCGCTCTGCAGGAGCGACTTGGAGACCTCGTCCAGCTCGATGCGGTGGCCGCGAATCTTCACCTGATGGTCGGCCCGGCCCAGGTACTCCAGCGTCCCGTTCTCGCGCCACCGCGCCAGGTCTCCGGTGCGGTAGATGCGCAGCGCCTGGCCATCCTTCAGCCCGGACACGGTGGGGAAGCGCTCGGCGGTGAGCTCCGGCTGGTGGAGATAGCCGCGCGCGAGGCCCTCTCCCGCGAGGCACAGCTCTCCGGTTTGTCCTGGCGCCACGGGGCGCAGGTCCTCATCGAGCAGGAAGACCTCGGTGCGGGCGATGGGCCTCCCGATGGAGATGGACCCGCTCAAGGCATCCTGGAGGCGCGCCTCGTGGGCCGTCGCGTAGATGGAGGCCTCGGTGGGGCCGTAGCCGTTGACGAGCCGCTCGGGAGGGTGGTTCTCCAGCACTGCGCGGAAGAGGCGGGGGTTGGCGCGCTCTCCCCCCACGACCACCAGCCGAAGCCCGCTGAAGGCATCCGGACAGGCCTGGGCCACCATGTTGAACAGGGCGGTGGCGATGGTCATCACGTCGACGCGCATGTCGCGCAGCGCCTGGCGGAAGGCCTGGGGATCCAGGAGCGTCGCCTTGGAGACCACCACGAGCGCGGCCCCGTTGAGCAGCGCGCCCCAGATTTCATACAGCGAGATGTCGAACGCGTGGTTCGTGAGCTGCGTGACGCGCTCCGCGGAGCGGATGCCGAGGATGGGATTGTCGATGACCAGCCGGCGGATGCCCTTCGCGAGGACCTCGATGCCCTTGGGGCGCCCCGTCGTCCCGGACGTGTACATGATGTATGTCCGTCGCTCCGGGGTGTCGCGCGGGCCAGTGAAGGTCTCGGGCTCGCGCGCCACGCCGTCCGCGTCGCGTTCCAGGCAAAGGCAGCTCAATCCAGCCCGGGCGCAATGCGTCTCTTCCGTCAGGGTCTCGGTGAGGAGGACCTGTGTTTCGGAGTTTTCCAGGATGTATGTGATTCTCTCGCGAGGGTGCTGGAGGTCCAGCGGGACGTGAGAGGCCCCGAGCTTCGCGAGGGCCACGTGCGCCACGATGGCCTCGATGCCGCGCCGCATGGCCACGGCGACGGGCGTCTCCTCGCCCACGCCTCGCTTGCGCAGCGCGTTCGCGAGCTGATTGGCCCGGCGCTCCAGGGCGTCATACGTGACGCGCCTGACGCCCCAGTGGATGGCGACGGCTCCGGGCTGGAGGCGGACCTGGGCCTTCCACAGGTCCGCGAGCCCTGCCTGAGACGGATAAAGTCCTGGAGGAGCGCTGCTTTTCGATGGGGATTCGATGATGTGCATGCTCGTCGCGCGCTCCTCATGGATGTGTCGGGTGGGGGTTCGACATTTGTCTAATAGTAATTGGGTGTTTGTCTATGAAATTCCTTATGGAGGCGTGTTTGAATAAGGCAGGCGGCGCATGCGGGCGTGGGGCGTGCCCGCAGCGTCTGTTCATGCGGGCTCGATGTCTGCCTCAGGTGTCGTCGCAGTCTTGAAGCGGGATGAACCACACCTGGAAGGAGCCGGTGTCATCGATGGCGCGGAAATAGATGCGGTCGCCGACGCGGGTGAAGCCCTCCGGGAGTGAGTTCTCGCCGCGTGTCGCGATGTCCGCCAGGGGAAGGCTGGAGGCGACGGTGCCTTGGGTGAACCAGGGCTCGAGCCCTTCGCCCGGCGCCGAGGCGGCGAAGACGGCGGCGCCCTTGCCCACCGGGAACAGGGGCGAGGTGTACTCGTCACTCAGGCTGAGCGCTTCCGACAGGGCGGAGGTGCCCGCGGTGGTGCCGTCGGAGGTCCAGAGTGTCGCGGCGCGCGGTGCGGGCCCGGGGCTCGCGATGGCCACGGAGAAGAAGAGCCGCTCTCCCGAGACAGTGTATTGTTGCAGATAGGGATAAGCCGCCTCCTCGCCCGCATGGGGATTGGGGAGGGTGACGACCGCGCCCTTCCCGCCGCCACTCAACGACAGTCGCTGGATGCGCATCCGCATGCTCGTGGCGTCGACCGAGGCCAGGTAGGCATTGCCTTTCAATGCGCCGAGCAGGGTGACACCTTTGCCGAAGGCATCCACCCGCCGGGTCCCCGTCGCGGTGCCATCCGTCCTCCACACCTCCGTGTTCGCTCCGTCCACGAACAGGAACAGCCCCACGTCACCGGCCTGTCCCGTGCCGGTGATGGGCACTTGCTGGGCATCGACCTTCTTGACGAGGGCCGTGCCGGCGGCGGTGCCGTCCGTGCGCCACAGGGAGGTGCCCTGCGCCGCCGAGGACAGGAAGAAGAGCTGGTAGGGGCCCACGCGCAGCGACATGTTCCCGAGCGTCGACTCCGGACCGAAGCGCGCGAAGCGCAGCGTGCCCTCGGGCGTTCCATCCGTGTGCCACAGCTCGAGCTCCGGTGCCCCGGGCGTGGGGCTCCATTGGCGCAGGAAGGTGAGCTTCCCGTTCTGGGCCGCGACGAAGCTGAGGTGCGTGCCTTCAGGGCCTGGAGTCAAATCCCTGACCAGGTGCGTGCCCGCCTCGGTGCCATCGCTGACCCACAGCTCGCGTCCCGTCGCGGGCTGGTCGAGCAGGAAGAACACCCGATGGCCCACGGGTATCAGGTTGCGCAGCGCGGGGATTCCCACCGACGCCGCGGGGAAGGACTTCACCCGGGTCGTCCCCACCGCCGTGCCGTTGCTGCGCCAGAGGGCGGCGCTTCCGTCGAACAGGTTGGTGGCGAAGTAGAGCGTGCCTTTGACGTCGGCGAACCACTCGGGGAAGGGGCCGTTGAGCGTGGCGCCCGAGCCGGGGGGGATGACCACGGCGAGG
This sequence comes from Myxococcus sp. XM-1-1-1, assembly GCF_020037095.1. Taxonomy (NCBI): domain Bacteria; kingdom Pseudomonadati; phylum Myxococcota; class Myxococcia; order Myxococcales; family Myxococcaceae; genus Myxococcus; species Myxococcus sp. XM-1-1-1. The sequence continues at coordinate 242,109 of NZ_JAIQDH010000017.1, read as the reverse complement.
CGCGCGGGGAGTCCCGGGCAGACCTGCTCCGTGAGCTCCTTGGGCGCAGTGGCTCCCCGGAAGCCCGCCGTGGAGCGGGTGGGGGGCGAGACGCCCGCGCCTCGAAGCTCAAGTCGGGTGGGGCCCCCGCAGCCGGCGAACACCAGACCCATCAGCACACACACATGTCTCGCTTGCATGTCCCTCTCCTCCGTGGCGACAACCGACGGAGGATGGGATGAGCGGAAGGGATTCCCCTATCCGCCAGCGAGGCGAGCCCCTATTCAGGGACGGACAGGTGCCCTCCCTCGAAAGGGAGGACACCCGCATGGGGGTTACGGGGCGAAGGCCGTGGAGGCCCAGATGCCGAACGAGCAGGAGCAGTCCCCCGTGAGCTGCTCACCCTGGCAGCAGTCCCGCGTGCGTCCATTGGGCGAGCACGCCTTGCCGGCGGGCGCCGCTGATGTCGAATCGAAGCGCAGGGCCTGGCGATATCGCCATGGAGTTGTTCTTGAATCCCGGTGGCTGATTCGTGGCGCCGTGGCGCGAGGTTCCTGGGCCCAGGGGGGAGGGGGGCATCTGAGTTCCCCTCGGCGAGTCACCGGGCGCTATAACGCTGCCTGGACAGCTCGAGGAGAACTCGTGGGAATCATCCGGCTCGTGGGAGTGATGCTCGCCGTCGCGGGCGGCGTGTTGCTGTGGACGGGGCTCAATGCGCGGGAGTCGCTCACCGAGCGAGCCACCCAGGCCTTCACCGGCAAGTACACGGAGCAGACCACGCTGTACCTGGCGGGCGGGGGCGCCGCGCTCGCGGGAGGCCTCCTGCTGGTGCTGTTCGGCGGCGGTCGCGGCAAGCGTCGCTAGTCCCGCACGAGCGGGGGCTGGTTTCTCGCGCCGCCCCGGCGCGAGCAGGTGTCGCCCCTGCTGAGTCGCTCGCGGGCGCGGGTGTTGCTTCGTCCGGGTCTCGCGCTGGCGCGGGCGTTTCCTCGTCCGGGTCGCTCGCGGGCGCAGGTGTTGCCCATCGCCCCCGCTGCGCGCTACCCGGAAGCGGTCTGCCTCCCGGCCGCGCGTCAGCGCGCGAGCAGTTGCTCAGGTAGGGCGCACCGGCGCCTCGTGCGCGGGGTCGCCGACGGCGTGCAGTCGGGACCATCCCCGCTCCCGCAGCAGCCGGTGGATGGGCTCACGCAGCGAGGCTCGCAGTCGCTGCTCCGCGTCCGGCGTTCCCTCTCCGCTCGCGGGCACTCGCCAGACGGCGGCGCCCTCTCCGGAGGGAGGCGCCTCGCCCTCCAGCATGAGCCGGATGACCATCGGCGGCGGCCCCAGGGCGTCCACGGCGCCTGTCCCCGTGTCCAGCGTGGCATGCGCCCGGTCCGGTGCGCACAGGCCGTTGAACACGGCGGCGGCCTGCTCAGCCACGCCGCGGTGGGAGCACTCGAAGATGACGCACCAGGGGCGGTGCGTGGGCTTCGCCGTCGGCGTCATCAGCCATCGGAACAAGAACACCGCGAGCGTCGCGCCGAGCAACTGCGCGGCCACGAAGGACTCGACATCCATCGCGTGCAGGGCGCTGGCACGGGTGCTCACCGCCCGGGCGAGGATGAGCGCCGGGTTCGCCAGCGAGCGCGAGTCGGTGAACCACACCGTGGCCGCGGCATACCCGGCCACGACGAAGTGGGTGGCGGAGGGCCGGGTGCGCACGCAGCCGCGCACCACGATGAGCAGGCCGAACGTCGCCACCAGCTCCGTGAGGAACTGCGCCGAGCTGGCCGAGGGCGTCCGCGTGGCGATGAGCAGCGGCTCTCCGCACATGAGGTGTGCCACCAGCCGTCCCGCGAGCCCTCCGCCCAGCTGTGCCAGCACGTAGCGCGGCACGTCCCGCCACGGAGTGCCGTCCTCCAGCGCGTCCGCGAAGGTGAGGGCGGGGTTGAAGTGCGCGCCGGACAGCGGCTGGAGCACCCAGGTGAGGCACGCGAGCACGACGCCGGCCGCCAGGGACATGAAGAGGCGGTTGTCGGTGGCGCTCACGCCCAGGTGCTCGGCGCCGTGGTGCGCGCCCTCCAGGGCCACCACGAGCAGTCCGCAGCCGAGCGCTTCGACGGCGAGCCGTCGGGGGCGATTGAGCCGCCCGGCGCTGGCGGAGGTCGTGGATGCATCTGCGCTCGTCATCGCGGGGCCCTCCAGCGGCGCTCCCACCCTATGCCTGGGGGAAAGGGCCGTCAAAGCCGACGCGAGCGCCTGCCCGGCACGACTATTCGAAGGTCAGCGAGGAGCCACCGGACAGGTCCTCCTCCAGCATCTCGGGGCGGCCGAAGACGCGCACGTGGCTGCCGCCCGAAGCGCTCACTCGCAAGGTGTCGGACACTCGCAGCGAGGCCATGCCGCCGCCGCTGGACTCCAGCGCCGCCTCCCGCGACGCGAGCTTTCCCGCATACACCTCGCTCCCACCCGACAGGTCCAGCCTCATCTGGCGCGCCTCGCCCTCCAGGAGCGCATACGCGCCTCCGCTCAGGGAGAGCGCCACCGACTGCGCGCGCAGCTCACGCACCAGGATCGCGCCGCCTCCGCTGGCGGACACGCTGAAGTGATTCGCGTCGACGCCGCCCGTCACGTCCGTGCGCCCGCCACCCGAGCGCTCCAGCGCCTCCAGGCTCGGCACCACCACCTCGACGCGCAGCGGATTGGGCGAGTCCCAGCCCACCGAGCCGTGCCCGCCGAAGTGCACCCGCAACCGGTCCCCGTCGTGGTCCGTCCGCATGCGGGCGACGAGGTTGTCATCGCCGATGATGAGGACCGAGTGGGGCCGCGTCGGGTCCACCTGGACGTGCGCGGGGATGCCGTCCTCCACCTCCAGCCGGTCGAACACGGGCGTCGTCCGCGACTCCTCAATCGAATGCCCGCTGCCCTCCAGGTGGTGCCCGAAACCACAGCCCGACAACCACGCCGCCGCCAGCAGCGCGAGCCCCGCGCCTTGCTCCCGTGCTCCCAGTCGCATCGTCCCGCTCCCGTGTCCGACAGGTCCGGGCACTGGAACACCGCGGGGGCCGGGATGTGTCACCCGGGCCCCCACGGAGCTCGCGAAAGGGGGGCCTACGCGTTCAGCGCCGCGGCGTGGTGCCGCAGGTGGTCCTCCATGAACGTGGAGACGAAGTAGTAGCCGTGGTCGTACCCCTCGTGGATGCGCAGGGTGAGCGGCTGTCCCGTGGCGGCGCAGGCCTCGCGCAGCAGCTCCGGCTTGAGCTGCTCCTGGAGGAACTTGTCGCCCGTGCCCTGGTCCACCAGCAGCGTGGGAAGGTGCTGCTTCGCGGCGCGGATCAGCTCCGTGGCGTCATACGCGCGCCACGCCTGGGTGTCCTCGCCCAGGTAGCCCTTGAAGGCCTTCTGTCCCCACGGCACGCGCATGGGCGCGACGATGGGGGCGAACGCGGACACGGAGCGGTAGCGCCCGGGCTGCCGCAGCGCCGACACGAGCGCGCCATGGCCTCCCATGGAGTGGCCGAAGATGCCCTCCCGGTCCTCGCGGGCCGGGAAGTGTCCGGCGATGAGCGCGGGCAGCTCCTTCGTGACGTACGTGCCCATGCGGTAGCGCGCGGACCACGGGGCCTGGGTGGCGTCCAGGTAGAAGCCCGCCCCCACGCCGAAGTCCCAGGACGCGTCCTCGCCCGGATACCCCGCGCCCCGAGGGCTGGTGTCCGGCGCCACCAGCATCACCCCCAGCTGTGCCGCCACACGCTGCGCGCCGCCCTTCGTCAGGAAGGTCTCCTCCGTGCACGTGAGGCCCGCGAGGTAGTAGAGCACCGGCACCTTGCGCTCCCGCGCCTGCGGCGGGACGAAGACGCCGAAGCGCATCTCGCCCCCGCACGCCTCGGACACGTGCTTGTAGAAGCCCTGCGTGCCGTCGAAGCAGCGGTGCTGGCTGAGGAGCGTGGGCGCCGCCGTCATGAGTACTTCACCACGCTGCGGATGGACTCTCCCTTGTGCATCAGGTCGAAGCCCTGGTTGATGTCCTCCAGCTTCAGCGTGTGGGTGATGAGGTCGTCGACGTTGATCTTCCCGTTCATGTACCAGTCGACGATCTGCGGCACGTCCGTGCGGCCGCGCGCGCCGCCGAAGGCGCTGCCCTTCCACACGCGCCCGGTGACGAGCTGGAACGGCCGCGTCTTGATCTCCTGCCCCGCGCCCGCCACGCCGATGACGATGCTCTCGCCCCAGCCGCGGTGGCAGCACTCGAGCGCCTGGCGCATCGTGTTCACGTTGCCGATGCACTCGAAGCTGTAGTCCGCGCCGCCGTTGGTCAGGTTGACCAGGTACGGCACCAGGTCGCCTTCGACCTCCTTCGGGTTGACGAAGTGGGTGAGGCCGAACTTCTCCGCCATGGCCTTGCGCGCCGGGTTGATGTCCACGCCGACGATCTGGTCCGCGCCCACCATGCGGGCCGCCTGCACCACGTTGAGGCCGATGCCGCCCAGGCCGAAGACGACGACGCGCGCGCCGGCCTCCACCTTGGCCGTGTACACGACGGCGCCGATGCCCGTCGTCACGCCGCAGCCGATGTAGCAGACCTTGTCGAACGGAGCGTCCTCGCGAATCTTCGCGACGGCGATCTCCGGCAGCACCGTGTACTGCGCGAAGGTGGACGTGCCCATGTAGTGGTGCACGGCCTGCTTGCCCAGGCGGAAGCGGCTGGTGCCGTCCGGCATCAGGCCCTTGCCCTGCGTGGCGCGGATGGCCGTACACAGGTTCGTCTTGCGCGACAGGCACGACTTACACTGCCGGCACTCGGGCGTGTAGAGCGGGATGACGTGGTCGCCCTTGCGCACCGACGTCACGCCCGGGCCCACGTCCACCACCACGCCCGCGCCCTCGTGGCCGAGGATGGCGGGGAAGAGCCCCTCCGGGTCCGCTCCGGAGAGCGTGAACTGGTCCGTGTGGCAGATGCCGGTGGCCTTCAGCTCCACGAGCACCTCGCCCGCCTTGGGTCCCTCCAGGTGCACCGTCTCGATGACCAACGGCTTGCCTGCCTCGAGCGCCACCGCCGCGCGCACGTCCATACACGAGCCTCCCTGTGAGAAATGAAGGGCGGGAGCGTAATGCGCGGCGGGCGGGCGTCGCACGACGGATTCGCTCGCTGATGCCTGGCGGACGCTTCCGGGGCTTATCGACAAATGAAGAAGGGCCTGGAGCCGACGCGCGGTTCCAGGCCCTTCGGGCAAGGCAGGGGAGCGACTACGGCGTGCCGGCCGCGGCCTGGGCCTTGGCGGCCTTCTGCGCCTCGCTGAACTTCTTGGTCATCTCCGCGAACTGACCCTGGTACTCGTCCATCTTCTTCTGGTGCTCGGCGGCGCGGGCGTTGGCCTCGTCGACGATGGTCTTGTCCTTGGCGTTCTCGGCGGCCTCGGACAGCGCCATGTCCTTCTGCTGCCGCTCGTACTCCATGAGGCGGCCCATCACGACGCGCTTGTTGAGGTACGTGTTGGCGGAGTTCGGGTTGATGGCGATGACCTGGTCATAGATGCTCAGCGACTTCTCCAGGTCCGCCTTGACGATGGGGGCCGACATGGAGCGCGCGCCGCCCTTCTGCGCGTAGATCTCCGCGATCCACCCGAGGGACGCCTCGTCCTTGGGCTCGATCTTGAGCGCCTCGTTGAAGTACTTCTCCGCGTCCTCCAGCGTGCCGCCCTTCATGTGCATGCTGGCCAGGGTGCGGTAGGTCTCGGCCTTGTCCGCGGGGGTGGTCTTCATCTCGAGGATCTTCAGGACGGCCTCGCTGGCCTTGTCCATCTGTCCGAGCTCGAGGTGGGCGAAGGCCTTCTTCTCCCAGACCTTCTCCTGCTTGGGGTCCGCCTGGAGCGACAGGGCGTAGGCCTCGGTGGCCTCCTTGTACTCCTTCTTCGCCAGGTGGTTGGTGCCCTTGACGCGGTTCTGCTTGGCGACGTCGTTCTCCTCGCTACAGGCCACGGTGCCACCCAGTGCGAGAACTCCGACCATCAGACCGACTCGTGCCAGTCGCTTCATGTGTGTGAACCTCTCGAGCGGGCCTGGGGAGTCGACCCCGGCCCAGTCCATCCTGCTGTTCGCTCAGCGTGGGACCCGCCCTCACGCGGATCCGGAATCAGGGGCGAGCATACCCGAAGTCACGGCCCCGCCACCCAGGAGCAGCGCGCGCCTGCCTCCCTGCCTTCCGGCCACCCCCTCCTGGGGCCCGGTCCACCCGACGTGGGGGCGCCTGTGGACACCCGGGGTGTGGGGGCGCTGCTAGGGTGCGGCCCCGTGTTTCCCCCGTCGGAGCTCTCGCGCCATGACCGTCCTCACCCGACGTACCGTCCTCCAGGGGCTCGCCGTCACCGCCGCGGGCTGTGCCTCGACGCGCCCCCTCGTCGCGCCGCGCTCCGGACCGTCGCTGCCCCTGGGCGCGCAGCTGGGCGACGTGCGCACCGGGGCCGTCAGCGTCTGGGGCAAGGCGGAGCGGGCGTCCCGGCTCGTGGTGGAGTGGAGCGAGGACTCGCGCTTCGCCCGGGGCGTCCACCGGGTCGAGGGGGGACGGCTCACGGCCGAGACGGACTTCACCGGCGTGGTGGACCTCACGGGGCTGCCTCCGGGGCGGCAGCTCTTCGTGCGGGTGCTCGCGGAGGAGGGCGGTGCCACGGGGGAGGCGTGGACGGGGAGATTCCTGTCGGCCTCGGATACCGCCCGGGACCTCTCCTTCGCCTGGAGCGCGGATGTCTGCGGGCAGGGGTGGGGCATCAACCGGGAGTGGGGTGGGTATCGCGGCTTCGCGGCCCTGCGCGCGCTGAAGCCGGACTTCTTCCTGCACGTCGGCGACGTCATCTACGCGGACAACCCGCTGTTGCCCGAGGTGACGCTCCCGGACGGGCGCGTGTGGCGCAACGTCGTCACGCCCGCGAAGTCCAAGGTCGCCGAGACGCTCGAGGAGCTGCGCGGGAACTTCGCCTACAACTTCCTCGACGAGTCCCTGCGGGCCTTCGCTCGCGAGGTGCCCATTGCGTACCAGTGGGACGACCATGAGGTGCGCAACAACTGGTATCCGGGCCGCTCCATGGCGGAGGACCCGCGCTACACGCGGGTCTCGGATGACGGCGTGCTCGGTGCATGGGCGCGTCAGGCGTTCTTCGAGTACTCACCCGTGGGCGGCGCCGCTCGCGCGGAGGGGCGCATCCACCGTCAGCTCTCCCAGGGGCCGCTGCTGGATGTCTTCATCCCGGACGTGCGGGCGTTCCGAGGGCCGAACACGCTCAACCGTCAGACGAAGCAGGGCCCGGAGACGGCCTTCCTGGGACGCGCGCAGCTCGATGGCTTGAAGCAGGCCCTGGCGTCCTCGCGCGCGACGTGGAAGGTGATTGCGACCAGCATGCCGCTGGGGCTCGTGGTGCCCGCGGAGAAGACGCCGGACGGTCCGCTCATGGAGGCCTGGGCCAACGGGCCGGGCGCGCCGATGGGGCGCGAGCTGGAGCTGGCGGAGCTGCTCTCGTTCCTGAAGGAGCGACGGGTGCGCAACGTGGTGTTCCTCACCGCGGACGTGCACTACCCGGCGATGCACCACTTCCATCCGGACCGGGCGCGCTTCCGGGACTTCGACCCGTTCTGGGAGTTCGTCGCGGGGCCGCTCAACGCGGGGACGTTCGGCCCGAGCCCGCTCGACGAGACCTTCGGCCCCGAGGTGAAGTGGCAGAAGCCGGCCACGGTGATGAACGCGGCGCCGTGGGAGGGACAGCAGTACTTCGGCAGCGTCCGCATCCAGGGCGCATCGGGCGTGATGACCGTGGCCATCCACGACCTCACGGGCAAGGCCCTGCATCAGGTGGAGCTGGAGCCGAGCCGATGACGTGGGTGGTCATCGTGTTCTCGCTCGGGGCGGCGGCCTTGGGTTGGCACCTGATGACGAACCGGCGCGCGCTTCCGGTTCCGTCGCTCGGGGCATGTGCTCGCTGTGGGAAGGCGCGCGAGCTGCTCGACGAGGAGCTGGATGACCATCACCTCGACGCGGAGCAACGACGCCACGAGCAGAGCGGCGCCGTGGACTATCACGTCTGGTGGTGCGGCTCGTGCGAGGAGGGCGTGGTGGTGCGCAACACCGCCTTCGAGCAGACCTGGAGCCCGTGTACCGGGTGCGGCGCACGCGCGACGTTCAGCGTGCACACCGTCGCCGCCGCCACCGAGCGCAAGGGCGGAGAGCTCCGGGTCGAGGTGACGTGTCCGGCCTGTGGCCGCGTCGACAGCCACCGTCGCTATACGCCCCGCATCCCTCCTCGGGGATGACTCACGTGGTGAGCACGAGCTTCACCAGCTCCGGAGGACTGCCCACGCGCATGGGCGGTCCCCAGAAGCCGCAGCCCCGGCTCACGTAGATGTGCGAGTCCTGATGGCGGTACAGGCCCGCCACGTGCTCCCAGGCGAAGTTGATGAGCAGCGTCATGGGCACGAGCTGCCCGCCGTGCGTGTGGCCTGAAATCTGGAGGTCCATCCCGCGCTCCGCGGCCACCTTGAAGTTCGCGGGCTGGTGCGCGAGCAACACCGCCGCGCGCTCCGGGTCCCTCCCTTGGAGCGCGAGATCCAGGTCGTAGCCCTTCTGGTTGCGTCGCTTCCAGCCGCTCCAGTCATCCACGCCGACCAGGTCCAAGGATGCGCCCGCGTCACCGATGCGCACGTGGCGGTTGCGCAGCGACTGGATGTCGAGCGACTGGAGGAACGTGGTCCACTCCACGTCACCCGAGTAGTAGTCGTGATTGCCGGTGACGAAGTAGCTGCCGTACCGCGAGCGCAAGTCCCGCAGCGCCGCGACGGAGGGACCCAGCGTGGGCACGTCGCCGTCCACCAGGTCGCCGGTGATGGCGAACAGGTCCGGCTTCAGCGCGTTGGCCTGCCGCACCAGCTCGTCCATGAACCGGCGCTGGATGAACGGGCCCACGTGGATGTCCGTGAGCTGCACGATGCTGAGCCCGTCGAGCGCGCGCGGCAGCTTGGGAATCCGGATGGCGACCTCGGTCACCATCGGCGGCGCGAAGGCTCGCCAGTGGCCGTAGGACGCGAGGCCACCTCCCGCGATGGCCGCGCCTCCCGCCAGCGCGCGTCCGAGGAACTTCCTCCGCTCCGGGTCGATGGGCTCCTCGTTCGGGGACGCGAGCGGCGTGGCCCGGCGCTGCTGGAGGCGGCGACCCAACGCGAGGAACGCGCGGGCGAGGTCCATGGCTCCCAGGGCCAGCACGAGGCAGAGCGCCACGCCCATCCACGTGTACGTGGCCACCGTGACGGTTTGCTCGTGCTGCTCGGGGACGGCGTCCAGGAGCGTGCGTCGCAGCCCCAGGAACAGCGTGAGCAGGCCCAGGACGACCATGGCCACGAGCCGGCCGACGCGGCCTCGCACCAGCTCACGCACCAGTCGCCGGTAGAGATACAGGTGGCCCAGCACCGCGCCGAGGCCGATGAGCATCGAGAAGGAGGAGAACCGGAACGGCATGGGGATGTGCCCGGGCTGAGAACGGACGGGCAGGGTAGCACGCGGCCTCGGGCCCGGCCGTGTCCCGGAGATTGAACACTGAGCGTGGCACACGGCGGACGAGAACCGGCCAGGTGTGCTCCGGGCAGGTAGATTCCCCGGCCGTGACAGCAGGCGAGCCTCGGGAGGGGACACACATGGACAAGGTCATCGTCATCACGGGGGCGAGTGGAGGAATCGGCGCGGAGCTGGCGCGGGTGGCGGGCGCGCGTGGGGCGAAGCTGGTGCTGGCGGCCCGTCGCAAGGATGCGTTGGAGACGGTGGCGACCCGCTCCGGCCGGGACTCGCTGGCGGTCGTCACCGACGTGACGTCCCGCGCGCAGGTGGAGACGCTGCGCGACGCGGCGCTGGAGCGCTTCGGTCACATCGACGTCTGGGTGAACAACGCGGGGCGCGGCATCACCCGCTCCGTGGCGGAGCTCACCGACCAGGACCTGGACGAGATGTGGCGAGCCAACGTCAACAGCGCCCTCTACGGGATGCAGGCCGTCCTGCCGCACTTCCAGGCACGCAACGCGGGGCAGATCCTCAACATCTCCAGCACGCTGGGGCGCCTGCCCGTCGTGCCCCATCGCTCCGCGTACAGCGCGGCCAAGCACGCGCTGAACGCGCTGAGCGCCTGTCTGCGGCAGGACCTGCACAAGACCCATCCCGGCATCCACGTCACGGTGGTGATGCCGGGCGTGGTGGCCACGGAGTTCGGGACGAACGCGCTGGGAGGCGGGCCGGACTCGCGCATGCTGCCCGGGGCTCAGCGCGTCGAGGAGGCCGTGGAGGTCATCCTCGACGCCATCGCGCATCCTCGCCCGGAGGTCTTCACGCGGCCCGCGGCGCAGCAGGAGGTGGAGCGCTACTACCGCGACGTCGCCGCCTACGAACTGGACCCGGGCGCTCGCCCCGGCCGCTGAGCGCGCGCGGCCCGGGAGGTGTGCTCCCGGGCCGGACGCGGCGTCACTCGTAGCGCAGCGACTCGATGGGCGCGAGGCTCGCGGCGCGGCGCGCGGGCCAGATGCCGAAGAACACGCCGACGGTGGCCGAGAAGGCGATGGCCAGGACGATGGCCTCGGGCGCCACCACCATCGTCCACCCCATGAGCTTCTGTAGCAGCGCGGCGCCGCCCACGCCCAGCGCCAGTCCCAGCGTGCCGCCCGCGAGGCAGAGCACCAGCGACTCGACCAGGAACTGGAGCAGGATGTCCGTGCCGGTGGCGCCCAGCGCCTTGCGCAGGCCGATCTCGCGCGTCCGCTCCGTCACCGAGACGAGCATGATGTTCATGATGCCGATGCCGCCCACCAGCAGGGAGATGGCGGCGATGCCCGCCAGGAGCAGCGAGAAGGTCTGCGTCGTCTCCTGCACCGTCGCCAGCAGCGACGCCTGGTCCCGGATGTTGAAGTCCGCCTGCTCCTCGGGGCGCAGCCGGTGCTCGCGGCGCAGCTTGAGGTCGATCTCCGCCATCGCGTCATCCATGGCGCCCTCACCCGAGGCCTGCACGGCAATCGAGCGGATGCGGTTGCTGCCCATCACCCGGAACTGCGCGGTGGCCAGCGGGATGTAGAGGCTCTCGTCCGGGTTGGAGAAGCCCTGCGAGCCCTTCTCTGCGAGCACGCCGATGACCTCGAAGGGGATGCCGCGGATGCGAATCGTCTCGCCCACCAGCGCCGAGGAGTCCCGCACCCCCAGCTGCCCGGCCGCCAGCGCGCCCAGCACCACCACGCGGCGCCGGCCCTTGTCCTCCGCCTCGGTGAAGAGCCGCCCCGAGACGATGTTCGACTCGTTGATGTTGAAGTACGCCGGCCACGTACCGACGACGGACAGGTTCGCGTTGCCCGCGCCGTACTCCACCTGGAAGCGGGACTCGATCTCCGGGGCCACGTTCTGGATGTGCTTGGGGTTGGCGCGCAGCGCCTCCGCGTCGTCGATGGTCATGGTGGCCTGACCTCGGCCGAGACCGCCGGAGAAGGACTGTCCAGGGCGCACGGTGAGGACGTTGGTCCCCAGCGTCTTGAGCCGCTGCTCCACCGAGCGCTGGGCTCCCTCGCCCAGCGCCACCATGGTGATGACCGCCGCGATGCCGATGACGATGCCCAACATCGTCAGCAGGGAGCGCAGCTTGTTGGCGAGGACCGCGTCGAACGCGACCCGGATGATTTCTCCCATGACCTGTCCTCCTCCTCCTGCCGCCGACTACCGTCCGCCGCGCATGCCGCCGCCGCCTGCACCCGGAATCATGCCGGCCGACTGACGCATGCGCTCCGAGCGCTGCTGCTGTTGCTGCTGGAGCTGCGCCACCGACACCAGCATCACCTGGTCGCCCTCCGTCAGGCCGCTCAGCACCTCGGAGCTCTCCCAGTCGCTCAGCCCCAGCGTCACCCGGCGCGGCTCCGGTCCGTTCGGCCCCTTCACGAAGACGATGCCCGGCCGCGTGTCCCCGGTGCCCTGACGACCCTCGCGCCCACCGCCCCGGTTGCGACGGCCGCCACCCTCCGCGCCCGGCTCCGCCGCCTGCGCGCTCACGTTCACCGGCGTCGCTCCACCCGGCGCCACCGCGCCCTTGTCCGCCGCGCCCTCGGGACGCGCCGCCGCGTCACCGCCCGGCGCCCCCGCGTTGCCGCTGCCGCCCGTCGGCCGCATCAGCGAGCGCACGGACTCCTCGGTCAGTCCCACCGCGAGCGCCGCGGCGCGCGCGTCCCGCAGGCCCACCACGGCGGAGTTGGGGACGGTGATGGCGTCACGCCGGCGGGAGATTTCAATCGCCACCTCCGCGTTCATGCCCGGCCGGAGCAGGCCCTCCGGGTTGTCCAGGCGCACGAGCACCGGGAAGAGGGTGACGTTCTGCTCCACCAGCGCCTGCGGTTCGATCTTCACGACCTCGCCGATGAACGTCCGGCCCGGGTAGGCCTCCATCGTCACGCGCGCCTTGAGGCCCGCCTTGAGCTGGCCCACGTCCGTCTCGTCCACCTTGGCGCGCACCTGCATCACCGACAGGTCCGCCATCTTGAACAGCGTGTTGCCGCCGGACACGTTGGAGATGGCCGAGGCGATGATCTGCCCGGGTTGGATCTGCCGCTCCAGCAGCGTGCCGGAGCTGGGCGCGCGGATGGTGACGTCGCGGCTGCGCTCCTTGGCCAACTGGAGGTTCGTCTCCGCGCGCACCTTGGCCGCCCGCGCCGTGGCGAACGCGTCGATGGCGGACTCGTACTCCTGCTGCGTCACGTAGCCGGACTGCCGCAAGGACTCCATGCGCTGGCGCTGGGCGTCAGTCGTGTTCAGCCGCACCCGCGCGGACTCCACGTCCGCCTGGGCCTGCGCGAGCGCGTTCTGCACGTCGCGCGGGTCGATCTCCGCCAGCAGGGCGTCCTTCTCCACCTTGTCGCCGGTGTCGAAGAGCACGCGGAGCACCTCGCCGGAGGCCTTGGACTTCACCTCCACCACGCGCAGGGGCTCCACCAGGCCCGCGGACTCCGCGACGACCTCCATGTCCCGGCGCTCCACGACGGCCACCGCCGCCGAGCGCTCGGGCGTCTTCGGCTGGCTTCCCTGCTGGGTGGCGTACACGCCCGCGCCAATCAGGACCGCCGCGACACCCGTGATGACCACCTTCTTCACCTTGCTCACGACGACCTCCAAATCTTCGTGGCCTTCTCCATCCAGGAGACGGACCTGCTCAGTGCTTCTTCAGCTCGTCCCGCTCGATGACGCCGTCCTTCAGGAACAGCACCCGCTGCGCGTGCGCCGCGATGTCCGACTCGTGCGTGACGAGCATCAGCGTCTGTCCCTGCGAGTGCAGCTCCCCGAAGAGGGCCATGATCTCCTCGCCCGTGCGACTGTCGAGCGCGCCCGTGGGCTCGTCCGCGAGCAGCAGCGCCGGCTGCGTCACCAGGGCGCGCGCGATCGCCACGCGCTGGCGCTGGCCGCCGGACAGCTCGTTGGGGCGGTGGTCCTTGCGGCTGCCCAGGCCCACCTTGTCCAGCATGGCCGCGGCGCGCTCCAGGCGGAGCTTCTTGGGCACGCGCGCGTACACCAGGGGCAGCGCCACGTTGTCGAGCGCGGACGCGCGCGGCAGCAGGTTGAAGCTCTGGAACACGAAGCCCAGCTCGCGGTTGCGGATGCGCGCCAGCGCGTTCTCCGTCATGCCCGCCACCGGCTGGCCGTTGAGCCAGTACTGGCCCTCGCTGGGCACGTCCAGGCAGCCGATGAGGTTCATGAAGGTGGACTTGCCCGAGCCGGACGGGCCCATGACGGCCACGTATTCGTTGCGGCGGATGGTGAGGTCCACGCCGCGCAGCGCGCGCACCACCTCCGAGCCCATGGTGTAGTCCTTGCAAAGGCCCTCCACCCGGATGACCACGTCCGCGATGTCGCGCGCCTTGTCGGCCGGTGCTCCCGTCGTGTCGTTCATGGGTGTCGTCACAGCTGCCTCCCGGCGAGCGCCTCCAGCTCCGCGTGCGCGATGCGATAGTCGAAGCGCGAGGACACGAGGTTGATCTCCGCCTGGACCAGGTTCTCCTGGGACGTCAGCAGCTCCAGGATGGTGGTGGCCCCCAGACGGTAGCGCTCTTCCTGCACCTTCAGGTCCTCGCGCGCCACCTCCACCGACTGCTCGGAGAGGCCGATGCGGTCGGCGGACAGGCGCAGCTGGTTGAGCGCCTGGTGGGCACCGGTGCGCACCGCGCGCCGCGTGTCCGCGAGCTGCACCTGCGACACCACCTCCGCCGTCTTCGCCCGCTGCACGCGCTCCTCGCGCAGGAAGCCGTCGAAGATGGGGTAGGAGAGTCCCAGCCGGACGTTCCAGCTCGTCCTGCCGCCATTGAAGCTCGGGTCCTGGTTGAACCAATCGTAGCCGGCGGACAAGCGCACCGTCGGCAGGTAGGTGGCCTTGGCCACGTCCACGCCCGCCGCGGAGGCGCTCAGCGTGGAGGCCGCCGCGAGCACCGCGGGGGCCTGCGCCTCCAGGTCCGACACCAGCGTCTCATCGGAGACGGCGAGCGGCTTCGGGTCCAGGTTCTCCGTGCCCTTGGCCTCCACCGCGCCCTCCGCGCCGATGAGCCGTCCGAGCGCCAGGGCCGCGGAGGCGCGCTGCGTCTCCGCCGTGCGCAGGGCATCGCGCGCCGTGGTGTGGTCCAGCTGCGCGCGCAGCAGGTCCGAGCGCGTCGCCGAGCCCACCGCCAACCGGCGCTGCGCGGCCTCCTCGTTCTGCCGGGCCCGTTCGATGCGCGAGCGCGCCACGTTCTCCAGGCCCGTGCCGCGGAGGACCTCGTAGTACGCGCGCTGCACCTCGAGCACCGCGCTGGCGCGCTGCGCCCTCAACTGCGCGGAGGCCGCGCCCGACTGGGCCTTGGTCTGCTCGCGCGTGGCGCTGCGCTGGCCGCCGGTGAAGACGTTCCACCCGGTGGACAGGCCCGCGCTGTAGTTGTCGGCCGAGCCGTTGATGACCGCGCCCGTCACCGGCTCGACGCGCTGGGTGCTGGAGAGCGAGCCGCTCGCGCTCGCCGACAGCGTGGGGATGTACGCGCCCACGGCGCTGCGCTCGGCCGCCGCCGCGTTGGTGACGTTGCCCTCGGACTGCGCCACCGCCGGGTTCGTCTTCAGCGCCCGCGCGATGGCCTCCTCCAGCGAGACGCTGGGCACCTCCGGCTGGGCCTGCCGGGTGACGCCCAGGTCCGTGGGCACCGCCTCGCTCGGAGCGCTCGGCTCCTTCGGAGGCGCCGCGGTCTCCGCCGGCGCGGGCACCACGCCCGCCTGGGCGAGGCCCAGGAGGGCGACCTTCGTGGGCGCATCACCCGGCAACAGCGCGGCGCCCTTCGTCGCGCCCGCCAGACCCGTACCGGGCACCACCACCACGCCGAGCATCCCCAGGGTCAGCGCCGTCAGCCGCTGGGGCCGCCTCTTCAACCACGCTTTCCGGAGCATCGTCATCGCCGCCATGTCCCGTTGCAGGCCGGTGCGCTCCTGGCGCTCCGGCGTTCCCAGGCAGGGTCGATTGCATGCACCTTGCCACATTTCAACCCTGCGGAATCACATGGAAAATGTCTCCACCGACTGCGGGAGTCGCCGGTGGGGTGCGGATTCCGCATGCGCTCGACGCGGCTCGTCATCGGGGGATGGGGCCATGGGCCTCGTGCTTGCACAACGGAGTCTCGAAGAGAGGTGGTGACCCGGCTCGGGCGCCACCCCCAACCCTCGGGGAGAGACAGATGGGCTCGGCAGCGTTCAAGCAAGGAGGAGCCCACGCGGCGCCACGTCGTGACGGAAGGGAGTGCGGATTCCGCATCCTGGATGCAGAGTTCGCAGCGAGTGGAGGAGCCGCATGGAGTGGAAGACACCCGGAGCGAGGGCCGCGTCGATGAGTGGCCCGGCCCGTTGGAGACCGCGGGGTCCCTGGATGCCCTGGGTGGCGGCCGGGCTGATGTGCGCGGTGCTGCTGTCCGCCGTCGTGTTCATCCGTCGCTCGGCGCTGGAGTCGTCCTCGCTGGTGGTGCGCGGCATGGCGAACGTGCTGATGCTCGCCGGCGTGGAGGCCTTCCGGGAGGGCACGGGCGTGCCGAGCCAGCAGGCGCTGGAGGCCTTCCTGAACACCCACCAGGAGGGCGGGCTGCGCTACGTCGCCATCGTCGAGGACGGGCAGGTGCTCGCCTCGGCGGGTGTCGGCTCGTTGGGGAAGATCGAAGACGGCACGCAGCTGCGCTTCGAGGAGGGGCGGGGCCGCTTCATCCACCGGCTGCGCAAGCCGAGGCCGCCGGACGGCCCGCCCGCCGTGAGCGGGACGCCGCCGATGGTGGAGCCTCCTGTCTCGCAGGAGCCTCGCCGCAACCTGCGCATCGGCTACGACTTCGAGCCCGTCACGGCGCTGGAGTTGAAGGAGCGCTCACAGCGGCTGCTGTTCGTGGCCGCGGTGTCATGCATGGGCATCCTGGGGCTGGCGTTCGCGTTCTCGCGCTCGCTGGCGCAGCGTGAGGCGCTGGCGGCGGAGCTGGAGCGTGGGCGTCGGCTGGCGGCGCTGGGCACCATGTCCGCGGTGCTGGCGCACGAGCTGCGAAACCCGCTGGCGTCGCTCAAGGGGCATGCGCAGCTGCTGGCCGAGCGCGTGGAGCGCGACGAGGTGCTGCGTCCCAAGGCGGACCGCATCGTCGGCGAGGCGGTGCGGCTGGAGCAGTTGATGAACGACCTGCTGAACTTCGTGCGCAGCGGCGAGCTGCGCCGCTCGGGCACGGACCCCAACGAGGTGCTGCGCGCGGCGGTGGAGGCCACGGGTGAGTCGAGCGTGGAGGCGCGGTACCTGCCGGGCCACGAGACGGTGGAGCTGGACGCGGGCCGCTTCCAGCAGGCGCTGGAGAACGTGCTGCGCAACGCGGTGCAGGTGAGCCCCGCGGGGCAGCGCGTGGAGGTGGGGGTGGCGCAGGAGGGGCCGGCGCTCGTCTTCACGGTGAGGGACCATGGTCCGGGCATCCCCAAGGGCGACGAGGAGCGCATCTTCGAGCCCTTCGTCACCGGGCGCCTGCGGGGCGTGGGGTTGGGGCTGGCCATCACCCGCCGCATCGTCGAGCTGCATGGGGGCTCGGTGAGCGCGAGGACGCACGCGGAGGGAGGCGCGGAGTTCCGCCTCACCGTGCCGGCGAGGGGGACCTGAGATGGCGCGCATCCTGGTGGCGGATGACGAAGAGGGCGTGCGCTCGTTCATCGCGGAGGCGCTCGAGGTGGAGGGCCACGCGGTGACGACGGCGGCCGACGGCGAGGAGGCCGCGCGGCTGTTGTCGAAGCAGGGCGTGGATCTGCTCGTCACGGACCTGCGCATGCCGGGCATGGACGGGCTGACGCTGTTGCGCAAGGTGCGCGAGGAGCAGCCGGACGTGGAGGTCATCGTGCTCACGGCGGTGGGCTCGGTGGAGAGCGCGGTGTCGGCGATGAAGGCCGGCGCGTTCGAGTACCTGCTCAAGCCCGTGGGCAGTCCCGCGGAGCTGCGGCTGACGGTGGCGCGGGCGCTGGAGCGGCGCGCGCTGCTCAACCTGAAGACGGAGGCGCGCCAGTCCACGAGCGAGGTGGTGCTCAGCTGGGGCGCGCCGACGATGGGCCCGGTGGTGGAGGCGCTGCGCAAGGTGGCGCCCACGCAGGCCACGGTGCTGCTGGTGGGGGAGAGCGGCACGGGCAAGGAGGTGGCGGCGCGCGCGCTGCATCAGTGGAGCGAGCGCTCCGAGGGGCCGTTCATCGCGGTCAACTGCGCGGCGTTGACCGAGACGCTGTTGGAGAGCGAGCTGTTCGGCCACGAGAAGGGCGCGTTCACGGGCGCGGTGGCGCAGCGGCGCGGGCGCATCGAGCTGGCCCAGGGTGGCACCTTCTTCCTGGACGAGGTGGGCGAGCTGAAGGCGGAGCTGCAGGCGAAGCTCTTGCGTGTCTTGCAGGAGCGGCGCTTCGAGCGCGTGGGTGGGACGCGGACGCTGGAGGCGGACGTGCGCTGGGTGGCGGCGACCAACCGTGACCTCAAGACGATGATGGCGCACGGCGAGTTCCGCGAGGACCTCTACCACCGGCTGGCGGTGTTCCCCATCCGGCTGCCCTCGCTGCGCGAGCGACGCGAGGACCTGCGGCCGTTGGCGGAGCTGCTGCTGCGGCGCATCGGCGAGGAGCTGGGACGTCCGGGGTTGAAGCTGTCACCGGAGGCGTCGGAGCGGCTGGAGTCGTTCGCCTGGCCGGGCAACGTCCGGGAGCTGCGCAATGCACTGGAGCGCGCGGCCATCCTCGCGGACGGCGCGGTGGTGGAGTCGCGTCACCTGTGGCTGGACCCGACCAGCGCGCCGACGTCCACGCCGACGCCGGCGGTGGGAGCGCGGCTGCCGGACAAGACGTTGGAGGAGCTGGAGCGGATGGCCATCGAGCAGGCCATCGCGGACGAGGGCGGCAACCGCAAGCGCGCGGCCCAGCGACTGGGCATCGGCCTGCGGACGCTCTACGACAAGCTGCGGCGCTACGGGATGCAGTAGCGCCGCGGGGCGCGGCTCACGGAGGGCCGTAGCCCTGCACGCGGGAGTTGAGCTCCACCGCGGTGGCGTAGATCTGCGCCCACGTGCGGTACTTCAGCCGGTCGCCGAAGCCCTTCTGGTCATTGGCGTAGTCGAACAGGTCCTTGCGGAAGAGCGCGTCGGCGGCCTTGCGCGCGTCGCCGCTCAGGGGCGTGCCCTTGCGGTCGAAGTAGCGCAGCAGGTCGTACCCGTAGTCGTGCGTCTTCGCCGCGGGGTCGAACTCCTTGTCCGGTCCAATCTTGCCGGGCGCGGACGCGGAGCCGTGCGGGTCCTGCATGCGCTGACCGTGCTTCGTCTGGATGGCGAAGGGCTTGTAGCCCATGACCTTCTCGAAGTCGGCCGGAGGAGGACGGGCACCCGTGAGGTACTCCGTCATCAGCTTGCCGTGGTCTCCGGCGGGCGCCTTGCCCACGCGCGCCGTGGCGGCCGTGCCCTTCGTGAAGGTGTCCTCGGTGTTCGGACGGACCAGGGCCGTGTTCTGGGCCTTCTCCGAGGCCGGAGCCTCCGAGGCGGAGGGCGTCTGGCGGCGGGGGGCGACGGGAGCGTTGCGAACGAGCATGAAGGGACCCGGGGGAAAGCTTCTCTCGGGTTGTCGCAATTTGTAGGGTGGAAGTTGCGCGGGTGGGATTGACGCATCGCATTGTGAGAAGGAGAGCACGTGGGCGCGGACCTGTATCGAGACGGAGTGGCTCGGCTGGAGGCGGGGGATGGGCGGGAGGCGGCGCGCCTGTTGGAGGCCGCGCTTCGCGAGGCCCCCGGAGACGTGAAGGTGATGCATGCGTTGTCGCGGGCCCTGGATGTGACGGGCGAGCGGGAGCGCTCCGTGCAGCTCCTGGAGTTGGTTCACGCGAAGGCGCCCTCGGACCCCGAGGCCGCGTGTGAGCTGGCGATGGCCCTGCTGGAGCGCACCGAGGACGCGCGCGCGGCGGAGGTCCTGGCGCCGGTGCTCGCGGCGCAGCCCGACCACCCCAGGGCGAACCTCTGCATGGCCATGGCGCTGGCCAAGACGGACCCGGAGCGGGCGAAGGCTCACCTGAAGCCCGCGAGCCGGAGCGCGGACGCGGACCAGCGGGAGCAGGCGGCGGCGCTGGAGCGCGTGTTGTCGGGACAGTCCCCCGGCTGAGGCCAGGGCCTCACGTCAGCCGGACACAGGCCTCGATGTTGTTGCCGTCCGGGTCCAACAGGAAGGCGGCGTAGTAGGAGAAGCCGCCCTCGCGGACACCGGGGGCGCCGTTGTTCCGTCCTCCCGCGGCGAGGCCCCGCTGGTGGAAAGCGTCCACCACCTCGCGCTCCTTCGTGGAGAACGCGAGGTGGAGCGGGCTGCGCGCCGGCGCGTGCTCGGCCGTCCAGGTCGATGGCCGCAACGTGCCCACCCAGAGGAACGGCGACTTCGCGTCCGTGCCGAAGATGACGAAGCCCTCCCCGCGCTCCAGGACGCCCAGGCCAAGCGGTTTCAGGCACGCCTCGTAGAAGCGCACGCTCGCGTCCAGGTCCGTCGTCACGAAACCGAAGTGGTCGAGCTGGAGCATGCCCGTACGGTGTGGACCCGCCCGTTCCCTCGACAAGCTCCTCCCGGAGTGCCGGGCGCCTGCCTTCCCGCCTGGATAGCGTTTTGAGTGTTATGCTGCTTTTGCGGCTTATCGCTCATCCTTGTCGAGGGCTTCATGTCAGTCCTGCGTCTGCGTCACATCCTCGTGTCCCTGGCGGTGGGGCTGGTGGCGGCGGCCCCCTCCGCGCTCGCGCGAGGGCGCTACTACAACGACTCCGGCAGCATCGAGACGACCCATCCTTCGTGGATGAGCTGGGTGTCGAACTCGACGAGCCTCGCGTCGTTGTCCATCCCCGGCACGCACGACACCATGGCGTATCAGTCGTATGGCGGGAGCCTGACGCAGACGCAGTCGTTGGACCTGCGCAAGCAGTTGGATGCGGGCGTGCGCGCGTTGGACATCCGGTGTCGACACATCGGCGACCGGTTCACCATCCATCACGGTGTGGTGTACCTGCACGTCAACTTCGATGACGTCCTGCGCACCACCATCCAGTTCCTGAACGACAACCCCACCGAGACGGTGGTGATGCGCGTGAAGCGCGAGCACACCGAGGAGGACATCACCCGGAGCTTCAACCAGACCTTCGAGTGGTATCGCGACCAGCCGGCCTACAGCCCGTATCTCTGGCGAGGCTCGCATGTGCCCACGCTGGGCGAGGTGCGCGGGCGCATCGTCGTGTTGGACGACTTCGCGGGGGGCGCTTACGGCATCCCCTGGGGGGCGCTGGAGCTCCAGGATGACTGGACCGTGTCGCAGCTCGCGGACATCGACGACAAGTGGAACAAGGTCCGGGCGCACCTGGACCGGACGCAGGGTGGCGCGCCGTCGAAGCTGTTCGTGAACTTCCTGAGCGGCGCCTCCGCCATGGCGCATCCGCTCCACGTCGCGGGCGGCATCAATGTCCTGGGCATCGGCTATCGCGGGGTGAACGACTTCGCCATCGACCACCTGGTGGGCGGGTACGCGCAGCGCGCGGGAATCCTGATGATGGACTTCCCCGGGGCGGGCCTGATTGACGCCATCCTCGCGCTCAATGTTCGGCTCCTGCCGAGCAGCGCGGCGCTCCCTCCGGACTTCGGAATCATCTTCCGGAACACGGCGCACACGGTGGGCGGTGACGCGGAGGCCCGGTGGCGCGGGACGCGGGCGTTCCTCCAGAACGCGGCGCCGGGGCGGTACTGGCACATCCTGGCGCTGAAGCGGGAGTGGGGCGGCTGGATGCACTACGAGGGCGCGTTCCTCCAGTCCGACTCCATGGATGAGTACACCCACCTGGCCTTCACGACGCGCACGGTGACGAGCGTGGTGGGGCCCTCGTATCTCGCCAGCTACGTGAACGGACAGCTCGGGAGCCTCTCTGGCGGCGCGGGAGATCGGGCCACACAGCTCCATGGCCGGCTGAGTGCGCGCTTTCCGTTCCAGCTCTGGTCCGTGGTGGTGAAGCGCTCACCGGGAGGCCTGAGCAACTGGGCGTACTCGGACTACGGTCGTGGTTACAAGACGTCGTCGGGTGATTACACGTACGCGGTGCAGGGGTACTCGGCGGGAGACGGCGTGTACCTGCACGAGCACGGGGGCTACGAGGGCAACGTGATGCGGCTCACGTCGAGCGTCGGCAACCTGGGGGACTTCGGCTTCAACGACGTCACCAGCTCCGTGACGGTGCTCGGCTCGT
Organism: Myxococcus sp. XM-1-1-1; assembly: GCF_020037095.1. Lineage (NCBI taxonomy): Bacteria > Pseudomonadati > Myxococcota > Myxococcia > Myxococcales > Myxococcaceae > Myxococcus > Myxococcus sp. XM-1-1-1. The sequence goes on along the minus strand of NZ_JAIQDH010000017.1, from coordinate 220,377 downwards.
ATCAGGCGACGCTGTGTGAGCATGCGTTCATGTCTGGACGGTGTTTCAGCACGTCCTCCAGCATCGACAGTGTCGACTCGGTGGCGGGCGGGCCGTGGAATGATCGCATCTCCTCGCTCGCTGTCTCACGCTAGGGACCTGGGGCCGTGGTCGGAGGTGAGCACGTGAATCATGTTCCCGGTGGGAGGGGACATGAGCAACGAAGGCACCGGCTTGGATGGGTCGGCCCCGATGGTGTTGGGGCCGTGTCTCAGGAATCGACGTGGAGCCGTGGAGGTCTCGCTGACGAACCAGGTCGCGGACCTCCAGCTCATCCGGGTGGGGGTGGTGCGGGTGAACGGGCGGGAGGTTCCGCTGGAGGACATCGTCCTGGTCCCCGAGGAGGGGGCCGTGTGGCCCGGTGTGGACCTGTCGTCCCGGTGTCCGTTCCTCTTCGAGCGACAACGTCGTGTGTGGCTCCGGGTCGGTATTCCGCCGCTCGCGATGGGGGAGCACCGCGTCGAGCTGGAGCTCGAGTGTGGGGTTCATGGCGTCATCCGCGCGGACGTGACCCAGGTCATCGACGAGCCGCATCCGGAGGCGGATGGGCGGATTCCGCGCGCCCCGGATGACGACTTCGCCGAGGGGGTCGTCCGCGCGCGGCGGGCCCACGCGGAGCAGTGGGCTGGGACGCGGCTGAGCCATGTGTCGAGCCCCTCGTTCGAGCCCGCGCATGCGAGGAACGCGTGTGAGCACTTCACCGGGGTGGCGCAGGTCCCGCTGGGTCTCGCGGGACCGCTCATCATCCAGGGAGAGTACGCCCACGGTCCGTACCTGATTCCGCTGGCCACGACGGAGGGCGCGATGGTGGCGAGCTACAACCGGGGCATCAAGCTGCTCAACGCGTGTGGCGGAGCCCGCTGTACGGTGCTGGAGGATGCCATGCAGCGCGCGCCGGTCTTCGTGTTCGACGATGCGAGGGCGGGGCGTGATTTCTCGCGGTGGCTGCGAGCGAACGAGTCCGCCATCGCGGAGCAGGCCGAGGCGACGAGCCATGTGGCGAAGTTGCTGCGCCTGGAGACGTATCAGCTCCACCGGTTCGTCTTCGTGCGGTTCAACTTCGCGACGGGGGACGCGGCGGGCCAGAACATGGTGGGAAAGGCCACGTTCGCGGCGCTGCTCTGGATTCGCGAGCAGTATCCGCACATCCGAGCGAGCTTCCTGGATGGGAACGTCTCCACCGACAAGAAGTCGTCACGGCTGAACATCCTCCAGACGCGGGGCAAGCGCGTGACGGCGGAGGTGGTGGTACCCAAGGCGCTGTTGCTGGAGAAGATGCGGACCTCCGTGCAGCAGGTCGTCCTGTTGCAGCGGGTCAGCGCGGAGGGCTCCAGCCTCGCGGGGGCGCACAACAACGGGTGTCAGTCCGCCAACGCGCTCGCGGCGTTGTTCATCGCCACCGGCCAGGACGTGGCGACGCTGGCGGAGTCGGCCGCGGGCGACCTGTACATGGACGAGACGCCGGAGGGCGACCTGCATGCCTCCATCACGCTCCCGTCGCTGGTGCTGGCAACACACGGAGGTGGCACGGGGCTGCCCACGCAGCGCGAGTGTCTGGAGCTGATGGACTGCTTCGGGCGAGGCAAGGTGCGTCGGCTCGCGGAGATTGTCGCTGGCGTGGTGCTCGCGGGGGAGCTGTCGCTGGCCTGCGCGGTGGCCTCCGCGTTGGGCTCGGAGGAGTGGGTGACGAGCCACGAGAGCCTGGGGCGACATCACTGAGGGCGCGCCGGCCGCTCGCGAGAGGCCGGCGCCTTGCTGTCTCCATCGTCTCAGAACGGCATCGACTCGATGGCGTCGACCATCTTCCCCACGTCGTAGGCATAGAAGCCCGCGGCGTTGAGCGTGTTGATCTCCCCGACGTGGGGCCGGTGCTCGTGGACGAAGATGTCCAGGGCATAGGCCCTGTCCGGCCCCCACCGCGCCGCCATCCGCTGCGCGAAGGTCCATACGTCCGGCTCCACCTCCGACGAGGAGAAGACCCGGTCACCCAGCTTGTAGCGCGTCCCGGTGACGACGCGGCCATCCACGACCACCATCCGGTACTCGCTCTGGATGCGACGAGGCTCGCTCACGGCGACCCAGGTCTCCGCGGTGAGCTGCGGCGTGTCGCCCACTCGCAACACCTGCTCGCGCCAGGGCTCGAAGTCCTCCCACCGCGCCACCATCCCCGAGAACGCCTTGTCATCGAGGCAGGGGCGGATGAAGAACGCGCCCTCCTGGCGAGGCACCTCGGCGAACCGGCAGACGCGCGCGTCCCCGTTCAGGAGGAACTCCCCTAGGTGCTCGCGCCAGACGCGGAAGTCGAACCGCTCGTTGATGAACGCCCCTGGCGTCCATCCGCGCCGCCGCGCGTACCGGGCCAGGCTCAACGAGCCCATCACCATGACGTGCCCGTCCACGTCGACGGTGGGCTCGACGCCCCCGTCGAACGGAATGACCTTCACCAGGGTGTGCGGAATGCCGCCGCGCTCCAGGACCCGCAGCAGCTCGTGGAAGCCGCGCTCGTTGAACAGGTTGTCCTGAACGACCCAGTGCATGACATGGCCCTCCGTGGAACCTCGAGCGCCGGGGACGCTCGGGCTCCACGGGGCCTGACTCAGGAGCGCAGCGCGACCACCGTGACGCCGTCGCCGCCCTCGTGGCTCTCTCCCGGGCGATACATCCGGATGTAGGGCGAGTTCGCCAGATAGTCCCGCAGCGCCTGCTTCAGCGCGCCCGTGCCATGTCCGTGGACGATGAGCGCGGCCTCTTCACCGCTGCGCATGCCCTGGTCCAGGAAGGACTCCACCTCCGCCAGGGCCTCGTCCGCGCGCATGCCGCGCACGTCGCAGCGGAAGTTCATCGCGTCCACCGGCGCGCCCGCCGCCGTGGACGCGCGCTTCAGCGCCGCATCCTGCTTCTGCCGCTCCGGGAACTTCGCCTGCTGCGGCTTGCGCGTGCGAGAGCCCGACAGCTCCGAGGTGGGCACCCGCATCTTCATCGCGCCGCCCGCGGACACCACCGCGTGCCCATCCGCCAGCTCGAGGATTTCCACATCCCGAGCCAGCCCCGAGTGGTGCACCCACGCGCCGACCTTGAGGTTCACCGGCGCCGGAGCCTCCACCTGGAACAGCTCCGCCCTCGCGGCCAGGGCCCGCTTCTGCGCGTCCTCGGCCCGCTGCAGCAACTGCTGCCGCGCCTCCGACAGCGCCTTCTCGTTCTGCTCGGCGCGCAGCTTCGTGAGCAGCTTCTGGACCTCCGTCGCCGCCAGCTCGCTCGCCGCGTGGACGTCCTCGTTGAACTGCATCATCTTCGCGCGGCGCTCGCGCTCGAAGGTCTGCTTCTGCTTCTCCAGCTCCACGCGCAGCGCCTCGGCCTCCTTCGCCGCCACCCGCGCCTTCTCCAGCTCCTCGGAGAGCCTGCGCCGCTCCTCCTCGGCCGCCGCCAGGGCCTGCGACAGGGGACCGCCCGCGTTCATCGTCAGCTCACGGGCGCGCTCGCACACCCTCTGGGGCAGGCCCACCCGCGCCGCGACCTCGATGGCCGAGGACTGTCCCGCGGCGCCAATCTGGAGCCGGTACGTCGGCGCCATGCGCTTCGAGTCGAAGCCCACCCGCGCGTTCAGGAAGCGCGGGTCCATGTGCGCCAGCGCCTTGAGCTCCTCCAGGTGCGTCGTCACCAGGGCCACGGCGTTCTTGGCCAGCAGGTCCTCGAGCACCGCGATGGCGATGGCCGCGCCCTCGCGCGGGTCCGTGTCCGCGGCGATCTCGTCGATCATCACCAGCGAGCCCTCGCCGACCTCGGCGATGATGTCGCGCAGCATCACCACGTGCGCGCTGAACGTCGACAGGCCCTGCGCCAGGTCCTGCGAGTCGCCCACCGTCGAGTGCACCGAGCGGTACAGCGGCATCCGCGAGCCTTCGCCCACCGGAATCGGCAGGCCCGCGCGCAGCATCAGCGCGCACAGCCCCACGCCCGTCAGCGTCACCGTCTTGCCGCCCGCGTTGGGGCCGGACACGATGAGCGCCTTCGCCCCGCCGTTGAGCGTCACGTCGTTGGCCACCACCTCGGTGCCTCGCAGCACCAGGCGAGGGTGGCGCAGCATCCGCAACTGGAGCTCCGTGACGCCCGCGAACTCCGGCGTCGTCGCGTCCAGGTCCGAGGAGAGGATGGCCACCGCCTCCACCTCGTCCAGCTCCGCCACCGCCTCCAGGCCCTCGAGGATGCGGTCCGCCTCCCGGCCGAGCAGCTGGCTCAGCTCCTGGAGCACCCGCCGCTCCTCCTCCAACACCACCGACTGCGCGATGGCCAGGTCGTTGCCCAGCCCCACCATGGCCTGCGGCTCCATGAAGAGCGTCTGGCCCGTCTGGCTCGCGTTGTGGACGATGCCGTCCACCTCCGCGCGGTAGTTCGACACCACCGGCACCACGTAACGGCCATTGCGCAGGGTGTAGTAGTTCTCCCGCAGCTTGGCGACGAAGCCCTGGTCGTGGAGCATCTCGTCCAGGCGCGACTTGATGCGACGGTGCAGGCCGCGCGCCCTGTCGCGGGCCTCGCGAAGCTCCGGGCTCGCCCGGTCCGAAATCTCACCGTCCGGTTCGAAACACTGGTCGATGCGCCGGGCCAGCGACTCCAGCAGGGGCAGCCGCCGGGCGATGTCCATCAGCCGGGGCACGCGCTCCTTGCGCTCGTCCAGGGCCTCGCGGGTGCGCACGAAGGCGAACAGGAGCTGGGCGCCGTCGATGAGCTGCCGGGGCTCCAGGGTGCCGCCCTTGGCGGCGTGGCCCACGTGGATGCGCAGGTCCACCACGCCGCCGAGCGGGAGGGAGAACTGCTCCTGGGAGAGGGTTCGCGCCTCACCCACCAGGGCCAGCGCCTCCGAGACCTGCTCGGCCGTGTCGAGGAACGGGCGGGCGAGCACGCGCTCCCGGCCTGGCTCCGTCCGACACCGCTGCGTCAGCGCTCGGAGCACATCCGCGAATCCGAGGTCTTCCAGCGTCTTTTGGGATATCTGCACGGTCATGGGTTTCATGCGTGGCCGTCCGGCCGTCAAGAGGATCTATTGAGGCGCCCGGCTCGGCTCTGCTATCTGCCGCGCATGCACTGGGTCATCCTGGTGGCGTGCCTGGCGGGCGCCTCTGACGCCGCACAGCCCTCCGCCCTGACGGGAGCGCGAACCCCGGCCGCCGCCCCCTCGCCCGGCACGCTGTCGGACGCGCTCGCCCTGGAGGCGGGTGGGGACGACGCCGCCGCGCTCCAGGCCGTGGAGGCCCTGGTTCTTAGCCAGCCCCGGTGGGAGCTGCCACGGATGGAGGCAGCCCGGCTGCTCCTGAAGCTGGGAGGCTCCATGGAGCAGGCCGAGGCCCACCTGGAGGTCGCCACCCGCGAGGCCCCCACCAACCCCCGCGCCTGGTACCTGCGGGGGCTCATCTGGGAGGAGCGCGGCAACCCCATGCAGGCGGCCCGCGCCTATGAGACGGCGGTGCAGCACCGGGGCTCCTACGAGGAGGCCCGCTTCCGGCTCGGGGGCCTGTGGGTGGCGCTGGGCGACCTGCTCAAGGCGGAGCTCCACTACCGCTACCTGGCGCGCGCGAAGCCCGAGTGGGTGCAGGTGCGCCTGCAACTGGCGGACGTGCTGGAGAAGCAGGAGCGGCTGCTGGACGCGGAGACGGAGCTCTTGGCGGCGAGGAGCTTCCAGCCGGACAGCCCGTTGGTGCTCCGGCGACTGGCCGACTTCTATGACCGCACGGAGCGGCCCCAGCTCGCGGCGAAGGTGCGCAAGTCCATGGAGCCGCAGGAGAAGCGGCGCATGCGAGCACTCAAGCCGTCGCGTCGCTGACGGTCGACGTCGCGATGCGTCGTTGCGATTGCACCCCAGAGCGTGGCGCATAGACTGCGCGCGCTTTGAAGACCGCCAACCTCGCCATCGTCTTCACCGACATCAAGGGCTTCACCGAGCGGACCAGTCGGCAGACGCTGGAGGAGAACCAGCGGCTGCTGCGCATCCACGGTGCCCTGCTGTCGCCGCTCTTCAAGGCGTTCGGTGGCCGCATCATCAAGTCCATCGGTGACGCGCTGCTGGTCACCTTCGAGTCGCCCACCCAGGCCGTGCTCAGCGGCGTCGCCATCCAGGACCGGCTGTGGCACCACAACCGGGTGTCCCCGGAGGCGGACCAGCTCCACGTGCGCTTCGCCATCAACGTGGGCGAGGTGCGCCTGGATGGCAACGACATCTTCGGCGAGCCGGTGAACATCGCCGCGCGCGTGGAGGGGCTGGCCGAGGCGGGCGAGGTGTACTTCACGGAGGCCGTCTACCTCGCGATGAACCGGGCCGAGGTGCCCGCGCGCGAGGTGGGGGCCTTCGAGCTCAAGGGCATCCCCGGGAAGATCCGCGTCTTCCAGGTGCCGCGTGCGCCGTACCGGGTGGAGGCGCCGTCGGCGGGCGCCATCGCCGAGGCGCCGGGCAGCGAATCGAATCCGCCCTACGGCAACCTGGCCCTGTCGCGGGTGCCGGAGTCCGCGCTGGAGGCGCCCGGCGGAGAGCTGGCGCAGCTGGGCGTGAAGGCGGCGGCGCTGGGCCAGAAGGCCGCGGCGGGCGCGGCGGTGCTGGGGCAGCACGCGGTGGTGTTGGGGCAGCAGGCGGTGGGACTCGGGCGACATGCCACCTCCCGCTTCGAGGAGGTGGGTGGCGTCTCGGGGGCGTTGAGGGCGCTGTCTTCCCAGCGCAAGGCGCTGGTGGTGGCCGGCTGCGTGTTGCTGGCGGTCGCGGTGGCGGGCGTGGGCATGGTGGCGCTCGGTGGCGGCCCCGCGATGCGGGCCATCTCCGCGGTGGAGAAGGCGCCCAAGGCGGAGCGCGACCCGCTGGTGAAGGAGGCGCGCAAGGTCATCGCCGAGGAGCAGGACCCGGGCCAGCGGCTCTACCTGCAGGGGCGGCTGGACGAGGCGATGGAGAACACCCGTCGCTCGCTGGAGGACTACGGGCGCTCGGCGAAGGTGGGCAACCGCGACGCGGAGAAGCGCATCATCGAGTTGCTGGCGCATCCGACCTGCAACGTGCGCGTGGCCGCGGTGGACACGGTGCGCTCGCTCAAGCTGACGAGCGCGGTGTCGGCGCTGGAGGACCTCGCCGAGGATGGCGGCCCGGATGATGGCTCGGGCGGCTTTCTGGGCATGGGGAAGTGTGACTCCCGGGCGTATGCCGAGCACGCGCTCAAGAGCTTCAAGGATTAGGCCCGGGCCCGGATGGGCTCGCGCGAGGAAGGAATCACCGTGACGAAGGTGAAGACGGGACTGGATGTCTGGGTGGAGCAGGGCTTCTGCGCGCTGAAGGGCAAGCGCGTGGGCGCCATCGTCAATCCCACCAGCGTGGACTCGCGCTTCCGGCACCTGGCGGACCTGTTGTCCCAGGCGCCGGGCGTGACGCTGGCGGCGCTGTTCGGCCCCGAGCACGGCGTGCGCGGAGAGGCGCAGTACATGGTCGCCGTGGACGAGGCGAAGGACCGGCGCACGGGCGTGCCCGTGCACAGCCTCTATGGCTCCACCTTCGAGTCGCTGTCCCCGCGCGCCGAGTGGCTCAAGGGGCTGGACGCGCTCGTGTTCGACATCCAGGACGTGGGCAGCCGCTACTACACCTACGTCTACACCATGGCCCTGGCGATGAAGGTGGCGGCGAAGGCGGGCGTGCCCTTCTACGTGTTGGACAGGCCCAACCCGCTCAACGGCGTGGCGATGGAGGGCAACCTGGTGGGGGAGGGCTTCCGCTCCTTCGTGGGCCTGTATGCGCTGCCCAACCGTCACGGCATGACGGCGGGGGAGCTGGCGCGGCTCTTCAACGCGCAGGAGGGCTTCGGCTGCGACCTGACGGTGGTGCCGTGCGAGGGCTGGCGCCGCGAGCAGTTCTGGTCCGAGACGGGCCTGCCGTTCATCTCCCCGTCGCCCAACATGCCCACGCCGGACACGGCGCTGGTGTACCCGGGCATGTGCCTGGGCGAGGGCACCAACGTCTCCGAGGGGCGCGGGACGTGCCGCCCGTTCGAGCAGTTCGGCGCGCCCTGGGTGGACACGGACGCGCTGCTGGCGCGGCTGGCGAAGGAGCAACTGCCGGGGGTGGCCTTCCGCGCGGTGGGCTTCACGCCGACGTTCGACAAGTACCGGGGTGAGTCCTGCAACGGGGCCTTCATCCACGTGACGGACCGGCGGACGTTCCAGCCGCTGCGCACGGGCATCGCCATCTTCCAGGCGTTGCACGACATCGGCCCGGGGAGGTTCGACTGGCGGGCGGACGCGTACGAGTTCGTGGAGGACGTGCCGGCGTTCGACCTGCTGTGCGGGACGGACCAGGTGCGCCGGGGCATCCTGGAGGGGTGGAGCCTGGACCGGCTGATGGAGGGGTTCCAGGCCCAATCCGAGCGCTTCGCCGGGCACAGGGAGCCCTACCTGCTGTACGCTTGAGCGTGGGACCTTCCACGTGATTGGTGTCTTCTCCGACAGCCACGGCGACCTTCAAGCCTTCGATGCGGCCTACGAGCTGCTGCGCTCCCTGGGGGCGCGGCGGTTCCTGTTCACGGGCGCGCGCTACACGGACCTGGACGAGTGGCTGCTCTGGCGCCGGCAGAAGTCGCGCGGCGGCCGGGAGTACTCGGACGCGGACTTCCTGGCGGACGTGAGCCAGTGGCTGGGCAGCCAGGACGCGCTGCCCCGCACGCCGTCCCGGGGCGAGGCCCCCGCGGATGTGGCCTCCGAGGAGGACCGGCGGCTGGTGATGGAGCGCTTCGTGCGCGTGCCGGAGCGGGACTCACTCCAGTATCGGGACCCCGCCATCAACAACAAGGCGATGGACCTGCTGGGCGACACGCTGTGCTGCGTGGTGCACGACAAGAACGACCTGACGCGCGAGGACCTGCTCAACGCGCTGGTGTTCATCCATGGGAAGGACCCGGAGCCCAAGGTGGTGCAGATTGGCCCGCGCTACTTCCTGACGCCGGGGAGGCTGGTGGGCGCGGCGGAGCAGACGTGCGCGCTGTTGGACCGGGTGGACCGGGAGCTGCGCTTCTCCGCGTACCGGCTGGATGGCCACGTGGTGCTGGAGCCCCGCGTGCTGACGCTGGACAAGAAGTCCCCGAAGCTGACCTTGAAGTGATGTGAGGCCCTGACGTGCAGGTCGCGCTGCTTGGAGGCTCGTTCAACCCGCCGCACGTGGGGCACCTGATGGCCGCCTCGTATGTGCACGCGACGCAGGGCGTGGACCAGGTGTGGCTGATGCCGTCCTGGCAGCACCCGTTCGGCAAACAGATGGAGGACTTCGACCACCGCATCGCGATGTGCAAGGCGATGTGTCGGGAGACCTCGGGCTGGCTGAAGACGACGCGCATCGAGAGCGAGCCGGGGTTGACGGGGCGCACGGTGGACACGCTCGAGCTGCTGGTGGCGCGTCATCCGGACGTGCGCTGGTCCATCATCATCGGCAGCGACATCCTGAGGGACCTGCCGCACTGGAAGGACTTCCACCGCATCGAGGCGATGTCGCGCGTGCTGGTGCTGTACCGCGCGGGCTATCCGGCGCCCAACACCGTGGGGCCTCCCTTGGCGGAGGTGTCCTCCACGGAGATTCGCGAGCTGCTGGCCCGAGGCAAGGAGCCCTCGGACCTGGTGCCCTCGGGAGTGCTGGCCCATGCCCGCGCGGCGGGGCTGTACGGGCTGGGCCGCGCGCGGTAGGTCGTGGCGGTTCGCCAGGAATCAGGGCCCGTGCTTGATATGACCGTGGGCATGTCGCTGACGCGTGCCCTGTGCTCCCTCGTGCTTCTGCTGTGTCTGACGAACTGCGCGTCGCGTGCCGTGGATGTGAAGCCGTCGTCGTCCTCCGATTGCGCGAAGGCCTCGCTGTTCGAGCGCTTCGCGCGCGGCGGCATGGTGGCGTCGCTCGCGGGAGGCGACGTTCGCCTGTCGGTGATGGCGGATGTCCACAGCGCGGACTGCGGGACGCCCGACTGCTACTTCACCCGGCTGCAGGCGGTGTTCCGCTTCGAGGCGGGGCAGGGCTGCCGGCTGCGTGAGGTGGACGTCTTCACGGAGGACGGTGGCTGCAACGTGGGCGGCGCGTTCGAGCCTCCGAAGCAGGAGACGTTCTTCCCGGACGGTGCCGCGGACCTGTCCGCGCCGACGCTCGGCCAGCTCACCCTGCGCACGCGTCAGGGAGACCGCGCCCTCGTCCTGGTGCCTCGGAACCTCTTCTACTTCGCGGACGTGAAGCCGGGCGCCCCGCTGCACACGTCGCTCCCCGCGGATGCGGAGGGCGAGGACGCGTGCTGCTGGGGCGCGTCCGTGGCGGAGTCACACTTCCGCGATTAGAGGCCGAACCCCACGAGGTGCAGGTCTCCCAGCCCATCGTCGTAGCGACGGGCGAACTGGTAGAAGATGGAGAACGGCACCGACTGGCCGATGGTGGACTGCAGCGACAGCGCGGTGCCGAAGGCCCCGTGGTTGTCCCGGTTGTCCGTGCGCGCCAGCGTCCCGAAGACCTCGAGCTGGAGGTTGCTCACGAACAGCGACGGGAACAGCCACAGCGTGGAGGCCCAGCCGTAGTCGATGGGCATGCGGTAGCGATACGTCGCCGTGCCGACCATCGCGTTCTTCGCGCGGAGGGTGATGTCCTCGTAGCCGCGCACGTACTCGCTGAAGGCGATTCCGGGCTGGAGCTGGAGGGGGAGGGGGCGCGTCTCCGTGGATCGGCGGCTGCTGTACCAGGTCTGCCCCGCGGTGAGACCGCCGACCTCCAGCAGGCCCTCGGGCGCGCCGGGCAGATAGCGGCCCACCGCGGAGAGCTGGAGGTGATCCCTCCCGATGAAGAAGCCCGCGAGGAACGCGTCCAGGCCCACGCGCAAATCACCCACCGTCGAGTCCAGGGCGAAGGCCCCCGGATAGATGGCGGCGCTCAGGTTGATGCCCAGTCCGCGCTGGAGACCGCCGTAGGACGTCGCATCGCCCGCGAAGTAGGACGTGGAGACCTCCGGACCGATCAGCCGGGTGACGAGGCCGGGGAAGCGGCCCACGGCGTCGTACTCGCGCCGCAGGGCGAGCACGCCAATCGTCACGGGCGTCGTCCAGAACGTGCGCGACGCGTAGGCCAGGGCCTGCAGGTCCGTGCGCTCGTTCTCGCGCAGGCGCGAGACGGAGGCCTGGAGATACCAGGGCGCCAGCTGCGCGTTGCCGTACGCGAGCGCGACGTTCGGCTCCTTGTCCTGCGTGCTGTAGGCGAAGGATAGCGCGTAGGCGTGGAAGCCGAGCCGGTCCTGTCCCGCGAGCGCGAGGCCGCCGCTGAAGATGAGGTCGTCCGAGTCCTCGCTCTCGGTCGCGAGCCACACGTAGGGCAGACGGAACTCGGGGATGAGGAAGCCCTCGAGCGTCGAGTAGGGCTCATCGCCGAGGACCGTGACGGCCTTGCCGGGGTCCGGAGGCGGCGCGACCACGGGCGCGTCCAGGTCTCCCAGGTCCGCGACGGGCACGGTCGACGGCGGCACCGCGATGGGCGGCGGCGCGGTGGGAACGGTCTCCGCGAGAGGGGCATCGGGCGCGGCGGGGAAGGGCGTTGGCGTGAAGTCGCTCGGTGGTGGCTCGCTCCCCGCGGGTGCCTGTTCGTTGGCGACGGGCGTGTTCGCCGGACCGGGCGGGCTCGTTGCCTCGGACGTCACGTTTCCCGTCTCCGGGGTCGACGCGACCGCTCCCGTTGGCGGCGCTGCATCCGGTGGGGAAGGAGCCGGTGCCGGTGTGACCTCTTGCCCCGGCATCGATGACGCGGCGCCCTGCTCCGACGGCGACGTTCCGGTGGGGGCGGCGGTGAGCGGAGGGGGGCTCATCGGCGAGTCCTCCGAGGTCGCCTCGGCGTGCGAGGACGTCGTCCCCGTGGGGGCAATGACGGGAGCCACCGTGGCCTGTCGCTCGGGGATGTCCACCATGGGCGCGTGGTCGATGGTGAACGCGGTGCCATCCCTGTTCAGGAACGTCACCTCCTTCGTGCCCACGGGATTCACATCCAGCACCAGGAAGGGAGCGTCGGTGATTCGCTCGAACGCTCGCGTGTCGACGTTCATCACGTGCGCCTGGAGGCGCGTCTCGTACTCCCGCAGGAACACGATGCGCTCCGCGTCCAGCCAGCGGGGTGAGTAGTTGAACTGACCATCTCGCGTCAGCCACCTCAGACGCCCATCCTCCTCGCGCATCACCAGGTCCCAGCCCTGGCTCCCGCCGAGCGGGAACACGATGCGCTTCCCCTCCGGAGACACGGAGGGCGGTCCCACCGGAGCGCTCGCCTCGAAGCTCGTGAGCGGCTCCTGCTTCCCCGTGTCCAACTCCAGCCGCCGCAGGTTGGCGGTATCCCCCTCGACGTGGACAAAGACATACGCCTTGCCGTCCGGGGTGATGCTCCCGCCCATGCCCTTCAGGCCATCCCAGACGCGCACGACGTCGCCCGAGCGCGCGTCCACGCGCCACAGCTTCGCCTCGTACGCGCCCACCGCGTTCAGGTCCGCCATGACCAGGTACAGCCACGCGCCATCCGCGCTGAACGACATGCCGCTGACCAGCGTGGACGTCCCCAGCACCCAGCGGCGGAAGGGCAGCAACTCCACCAAGGGCCGCTCGAAGCGCACGCGCCCGTCCTTCTCGCGCACCGTCAGCCGCGAATACTCCGTGCGCCCCACGCTCACCAGCGCTGTCGTCCCCGAGTCCGGATGCGAGGCGAGCCGCGAGAAGTAGCCCGCGTCGCGCTGCCACACCGTCTGCGTCGGAGGGCGCTCGCGGACGATGAGCTGCTCACGCAGGTTCTTGGTGAACTCGGCGAACAGCGAGCCGATGTCCCGGCCGTATACCCGCTTGAAGCGCAGGGTCACCGCGATGGGCGGGATGATGGTGCTGCCCTGGTCATCCACCAGCTTCCAGAGCTTCTCCTCGCCGTACTGCGAGGCCAGGTACTCCACGAAGTGCATGCCCGTCAGGTAGTTGCCGCCGAACGGATCCAGCGCGCGGTTCTCCGGCGACAGGAACCCCGGGTCCATCCTGCCGTCACGCACCTGCACCACCGATTCGAACCAGCCACGCCACACCGGGCTGTGCGGACGCCCCGTGTCCTTGCCGAAGCGGCCCTCGTAGTACGTGGCCAGGCCCTCCAGGAACCAGGACTCCGTGAAGGTGTTGGGTTGGAACAGGCCCCCCGTGAAGGTGTTGAGGAAACCCCAGAGCCCGTCCGCCTGCTGGAGCTGCACGTAGTGCACGGCCTCGTGGCAGGCCACGTCGCCCACGTCCACCTCGCCCAGCCCGAAGAGGTGGAACAGCTCCAGCGTCATGTGCGCCGGCATCACCATCTGCTGGGGGACGCTGGCGTAGTCCGGGACGACGTACGCGTTGTTGAAGTTCGCGCTCGTCAGGTAGACGAGGACCTTGTCCCTCGGCTTCTGCCGCACGGTGTGGCCGCGCAGCCGCTCCACGCAGCCCTCCAGCCTCGCCGCCATGCGCAACGCGGAGGCGCGCAGGTGCTCCGGGTAATAGAGCTCCAGTGACTCCGTCGTCAGCTTCCGCATCGAGTCGCGCGCGAAGGACGTCTGGATGTCTTGGGGAAAACGGGGTGTGACGGAAGCGCACCCCCAGCATGTCAGCAGGAGACAGACGACCCAGGCGTGCCAGCGGAGGGGCCGGCGGGTAGCAGGCATGGGAGCCATCCTACTGGCCACAATTCGTAGCCACGAACGCGTTTTTCACGGTAAGGGGAGGCCCTCCGCTTCCCTTACGATTTCGGATTCCTCCATGTCCCAACCGGATACCCAGGCGCATCCTGTTCCCCAGCATGTCCACCAGGCGCAGCTCCAGGTCGCCGCGGCCCTCGAGAAGGCCGAGGGCAAGCCGATCGATCTGCTCAAGGCGCCCTGGGCTGATGTGGAGAAGGCGGTCGCGAAGGTGCTCGGTGGCCCGTTTCAGGTGAACCAGCCCGAGCACCAGACGCTGGCGCTGGGCCTGGCAGGCGCCTTCGCCATGCGCCTCATCATGGAGCACCAGGCGTTCTGGTTCCCCAACCGGGACTCGCCCGAGGGCGCCACGCTGGGCTTCCCCGAGGCCATCATCATGCTGTCGCCGTTCGGCGCGGCGATGGACGCGCTGGGGCAGAGCAAGCTGAGCCGGCTGGACGACCTGGCGGGGGACATCCGCCGTTCGCTGGGCCAGGCCCGCTTCGGCACCAACCCGGCCCAGGCGCTGGGGGGGCAGGCCCCCAAGCTGACGCCGGTGGACTACCAGCGGCTGTTCGACCCCGGCTTCCTGCAGTTCGTCGTGGTGGACCCGGCGAAGGCGAAGACGGCGCTGGAGACCAAGCCGGATGTGCTCGCCCGTGACGTGCGCGCCGCCCTGGGCCGCGCGCAGGACCTGCCGGCCGAGGCTCGCCAGCAGTTCGAGGGACAGATCGTCCAGTCCCTGCAGCGATTGGATCCCAGCAAGTCGCTCATCGAGCAGGCCGAGCGCGCCCCGCGTCTGGCGGAGCTGATGGTGCACCTGTTCGCCACGGTGAACGGCACGGGTTCGGCGCCCGAGGACTTCTGGCACGACATCGTCCTGCCGCTGCTCTTCATCGGCGCGCCGACCACGTTCCCGCCGCTGGATGACGAGGAGCTGGAGCTGTTCCGCAACGGCGCGGACCCGCTGCCGCTGTTCGTGGACGTGGTGCCGCACGCGCACAGCGCGCCGGACGAGGGCCTGCTGGGCGCGTTCGAGATGAGCGACATCGGCCTCTTGCACCCGGGCTTCGCTCGGGTGGGCGCGCTGCGGCTCATCCGCATCGACCCCACGCGCATCAAGCCGCTGCTGGCCAGCTTCGACGCGCAGAAGCTCGCGACGAGCATCAAGACGTTCGGCGAGACGGTGGCGACGGCCGCGGGCAAGCCGGTCAACGACACGCCGCAGGGCAAGGAGATGCTCCAGGCCTCGCTCACGCTGCTGTCGGACCTGAAGCGCGGCGTGGGTGAGGGCAAGGGCGAGCTGTGCCTGCGCCGCCTCACCGAGGCCGAGGCCGCCTCCGAGCGCGCCCTGGGTTCGGTGCGCAAGGGCCTTCAGGGCTCGCTCATCATCACCTGAGCCGCTTCTCCAGCGCGGCGCGCGATTCAGGGCTGAGTCTCTCCGAGACGAGCTTCAGCGCGCGCCGCGACAGCAGTCGGTAGATGGGGGCGAGGTCGTCCGGGAGCGCATCCAGGTGCGCGCCGACCACGCCCGCATCGCCCCGGACGATGGGACCGGTGAGGCTCCCGGCGAGGCCGCGTGCGTCCATGCCTCGCAGCGCGGAGCGCATCAGGGGCAGCAGGGCGCGGAGTGCTGCGTCGGGCGCGATTCCCGCGGTGCCGAGCGCCGCGACGGCCGCGTCGGCGAGCGCCACGACGAGCCCCGCGCTCATCACCGCGCCCGCGTGGTAGGCGGGGCGGTGAGCCTCGGGGACCTCGATGGCTTCGAGCTTCACGTCCTCGGCCATGTGGCGAAGCACTTCGCGCAGGGGGCTGGAGCGCGTGCTGATGGACGCGGTGTGGCCGGCGAGCGAGTCGTGCGCGGACGACACGGCGCAGAGCGGATGGAACGAGCCGAGGGCGCGGCCTCGTGGCTCGCCGAGGGCTTGGAGTGACAGCGCTCCGGCCGTGTGCACGAGGGCGACGGAGCGGGGCAGGGTGCTGGCGAGCTCTTTCGCGACGCGGGGGACCTCCGCATCCGGGACGCAGAGGAGGATGAGCCGCGCGCGCCGCAAGTCCTCGGGTGTCGATGGCTTCAGGCCGAGTGCTGCGATCCGCCGACGACCTTCGTCACCGCGTGAGTGGAGCGTCACGGGCCAGCCCGTCGCGCTCAGCGCGAGACCGAGGGCTCCGCCGAGGCGACCTGTTCCGACGATGACGACGGGGGGACGCTTCGCTGAGCGTGTGGCTCGTGGAGTCGGTGCGATGGCGACGCTGCCGGGTGCCGGGCGGATGTTGGTGGTGTGGCTCGCGGAGGTGCTTCGTCGCGGGGGCTTCACGCGCTTTGCGCTGGTGGCGACAGGAGGCGTAGCGGGCGGTGTGACGCGGTTCGCGACGGGGAGTTCCTGCGCTGCCTCCGTGGGCTCGACGCCTGAGGGGGCTGACCGCTTCGCGGTGGCGGTAGCTCGCTTCGCGCCGGGTTTTCTCGATGAGGCTTCGGCCTGCGCGGCGCCGGCGGATGCGGACCGCTTCGTGGTGCTGGTAGCTCGCTTCCCGCCGGGTCTGTTCGATGAGACTTCAGCCTGCCCGGCGCCAGTGGATGCGGACCGCTTCGTGGTGCTGGTAGCTCGCTTCCCGCCGGGTCTCTTCGATGAGACCTCGGCCTGCGCGGCGCCGATGACGGTCTCGAGGGTCGTCGGAGAGCTCTCCTGATGAGGCTCTATCCCCCCGTCGCTGGCGGACGCGGGGCGCTTCGCGGTCGCGCGGCCCCGGGAGGATTCCTTCCTCGGGGCACTTCGCTTCCGCGAGGCGCGCTGACTCATCGCTCCCGCTGGAACGCGAGCTGTCCGGCGTGGAGCGCGACGCGCACGCGGTCTCCCGCGCCGAACTCACCGGACAGGATGCGCTCGGCCAGCGGACCTTCCACCAGCCGCTGCACCATCTGCCGCATGGGACGCGCGCCGAGCTGCGGGTCGAAGCCGCCCGACTTCAGCAGGTGCCCCACCACGTCGTCGCCCGCCACGTACTCGATGCCGCGCTCGGTCGACAGCCGCTTGCTGCTCTCCTCCAGCAGCAGCGTCGCGATGCGCGCGACCTCCTCCTCCTCCAGCGGACGGAAGGGGAGCCGCTCGTCGATGCGGTTCCACAACTCCGGCGGAAGCGCCCGACGCGCCGCCGACGCCGCGTGCTCCAGCGCGCTCGCCGCGCCCGAGCTCTCCTGCCCGAAGCCCAGCGGACGACCCGTGCGCGAGAACGCCTCCGCGCCCAGGTTGGTCGTCAGCACGATGACGGTATTCGAGAAGTCGATGTGCCGACCCTTGCCATCCGTCAGCCGCCCCTCCTCCAGGACCTGGAGCAGCAGCAGCTGCACCTCGCGGTGCGCCTTTTCAATCTCGTCCAGCACCACCACGGACGAGGGACGCCGACGCACCGGCTCCGTCAGCTGGCCACCCTCGCCATGGCCCACGTAACCCGCCGGCGAGCCGATGAGGCGCGACACCCCGTGCGCCTCCGACATCTCGCTCATGTCCAGCCGCACCAGCGCGTCGCGGTTGCCGAAGAGCACCTCCGCCAGCCCGCGCGCCATCTCCGTCTTGCCCACGCCCGTGGGGCCCAGGAACAGGAAGCTGCCCATGGGGCGCCGCGACGCGAAGCCCGCGTAGTTGCGACGGATGACCCGCGCGATGCGCGCGATCGCCTCCTCGTGTCCGATGACCCGCTCGCCCAGGTCCTGCTCCAACCGGAGCAGCCGCGCCGAGTCGTTCATGAGCAGCCGCTCCTCCGGAACGCCCGCGAGCTTCGCCACCACCCGCGCCACGTCCGACGGCTCCACCACGTCACGCCCCTCGCGGTGGCACCGGCTCCCCGCCAGGTCCACCACCGAGATGGCCTTGTCCGGCATGAACCGGTCCGTCACGTAGCGGCTCGCCAGCGACGCCGCGGCCTCCAGCGCCTCCGGCCGATAGCGCAGCGCGTGGTGCTCCTCGTACCGGCCGATGATGCCGCGGAGGATCTCCACCGTCTCCGGCACCGACGGCTCGTGCACCACCACCGCCGTGAAGCGCCGCTCGAGCGCCGGGTCCGCGCTGATGAACTTGCGGTACTCGTCGTGCGTCGTCGCGCCGATGCAGGGGAACTCACCCCGCGCCATCGCCGTCTTCAGCTCGTTGGCCGCGTCCTGCGGCCCGTCGCCCGTGGAGCCCGCGCCCACCAGCGTGTGGATTTCGTCGATGAAGACCATCACGCGCCCCTCGGCGCGGCGGACCTCCTCCTTCAACGCGTTGAGCTTCTCGGAGAACGAGCCGCGAAGCTGGGTGCCCGCCACCAGCGAGGCCATGTCCAGCTCCACCACCACCTTCTCCGCCAGCCCGCCACGCAGCCCCAGCAGCCGCTGCGCCACGCCCTCCACCACCGCCGTCTTGCCCACGCCCGCCTCACCCAGGAGGCAGGGGTTGTTCGTGCGGCGCTTGCCGAGGACGTCGATGACCTCCTCGATTTCGCGCGCGCGGCCCACTACCGGGTCCAGCTTCCCCTCACGGGCCGCCTGGCTCAGGTTGCGACCCAGCGACGTGAGCAGCGGGAACGCCTTGGGGTCCAGCGCCATCGAGGGGCCCTTCGCCACCGCCACGGCCGCCTGGGCGGGACGCGCCGCCGGAGCGGGCGCGGGGGGCAGCGTGGGACGCGCCACGGGCGCCGACGTCGGCGCCGGGGGCGTCACGGTGGGCGTGACGCGCGCGGTCGGAGCGGGAGCCGGAGGCGGCGGAGCGGCAGCGGGGGGCGCGGCCTTCTCCTGCGGCTCCTCGTCCACGTCGATGAGGTCGCGAGGCGACAGCGCGGGCGTCGTCGCGCGCGGGGGGGCGGGGGGAGGAGGCTTCGGCGGCGCGGCCGGCATCGGGCGCGGCAGGCTCACCGCCACCGCGGAGAAGGGCAGGGGAGACGGCGGCGCCCCGAGCGGTCGGCTCTGCACCGGCCGCGAGGTGGTGACGTGCGTGCGCCCCGGCTGCAGCTTGCGCGGCATCCGCCCGCTCACGAAGTAGGAGACCGCCGTGGTGCGCAGCGTCGCCAGATCCAGGCCCGCGTGCATCAGCAGCTCCTGGGCCCCGCAGCGCACCCGCGTCACCGCGATGAGCAGATGGAGGCAGTCCGCCTCCTGGGAACCGCAGCTGACCGCGATTTCACGGGCCTTCTCCCGCAGCTCGCGGACCAGGCCGTCGTGCTCGGCGGGGGCGGCGGTGAGCAGCTGGAGGAGGGCATCCTCGTCCACGCCCCGCTCCTTGAGGAGCAGCTGCGCCCGGTTCTCCACCGTGAACAGCGCCAGGAGCACGTGGGCCGAGGTAAGCTTCTGGGCCACGCTCCGGGCAATGTCGTTGGCTTCTTGGAGGACCTGGGCGAGATCCGTGCTTTCGACCATTCGAGCTCCGGCAGGCGTGCAGCCGAGCGGAATACACCCTCTCGATCCCGACGGCAAAATTTCCGCAACAGGTTGCTACAGGTCTGCGGAATCCTTGAAGTAGAAAGCCGCCCGACCTTCCATGCGGATGGAATTCGGCCGGCTGGCTGCCCGTTCACCGCGGAATTTCGACTGGCCGAGCAATTGCCTGAGGGGGACTGCCGTACTTCCCTCCGAGACCACCCACCTTATGACCTCACTCGTCCAACCCGTGCGCGTCTTCATCGACCCTGTCGAGGGGACGCCCGCCGCCGTCGAAGCCCGCCGTTGGGTCTGGCCCCTCCTCATCCTCGCCCTCTGCGTGTCCGCCTCCGGGACGCTGTTTTCCCTGCGCTGGGACGCGACCCCGGATGTCATCCGTGAGCTCCAGTCCTCCGGGGAGATGGCGACCATCTCCGAGGCGGACCTGAGCGACAAGATCCAGACCGCCTCCCGCAAGGCGCTGGTGGGCGGCATCGCCAAGGGCGTCTTCGTGATGCCGTTCATGGCGCTGCTGCTGGCCGCCATGCTCTGGGTCGTGTCGTGGCTGTTCGACCGGCCCGTCCACTTCGAGAAGCTGATGTCGGTGGCGGCCATCGCGCTGCTGCCCATCGCGCTGTACCACCTCATCCTCACCGGCTGCCTCGCGGCGCAGCACACCGTCTCCGTCTCGCGCGTGCTCCAGCTGGTCCCGTCCCACCTGGGCGCGTTCCTGGGGGAGCTGAGCCCGAAGATGGCGCGCGTCGCCTCCACCGTGGACTTCTTCAACCTCTGGAGCACCGCGCTGCTCGGCCTGGGATTCTCCGCCGCCACCGGCATGCCGCGCACCCGCGCGCTGCTGCTGTCCCTGGCGCTCTACGCGATGTTCGCGGGCGTCATGATGGTGGGCTTGCCCGGCTCGGCGGGAGGTGGCCAATGAACGCCCTCATCGTCGCGACGCTCCTGTCCGCGTCCCCCGCGCCCACGCCCATCACCCTGCAGCAGGCCCGCGAGGAGGGCCGCCAGAGCACCACCGCTCTCACGGCGCTCCAGGACCTGGAGGTCAGCCAGCAGGACGTGAACATCCGCCGCTCCGCGCTCCTGCCCCAGCTCTCCATCAATGGCTTCGTGGGCAAGCGTTGGCTGGGCCGCCGGCAGCAGTTCGACCTGGTGCCGGATGTGAACAACCCCGGCGAGTTCGTGCAGATCTCCGTCGAGTCCAAGCCGACCAGCACGGGCGACTACGACCTGGGCGCCGTCCTGAGCCAGAGCGTCTATGACCGCGCGCTCTGGAAGCAGCTGGAGCAGGCCGGAGTGCTGCGCGACGCGCAGGCGAGCCAGGCCAAGGAGGAGGCGGACACCGCGGAGCTGGAGGCCATCCGCCGCTTCTTCACGCTCTTCCGCACCCAGGCCACCCGCCAGGTGCTGGACGCCACCGTCAAGCGCAGCGAGGAGCAGCTCGAGCGTGCCCGCTCCCTGTTCCTGGCCGGCCGCGTGGGCAAGGTGGAGGAGATCTCCGCCCTGGTGAACCTGGGCAATGATCGCATCTCCTTCGTCCAGTCGCTCAGCCAGCTCGTCACGGACCAGGGCCAGCTCGCGGTGTGGCTGACGCGTCCGGGCACCCAGCCCGTGGAGGCGGTGGACCCGGGCGTGCTCCAGTCGGAGCCCGGCCCCGCGCCCACCATCGAGCAGGCCATCAGCGTGGCCCGCGAGCAGCGCCCGCTGCTCAAGGCGCTCGAGGCGCGGGTGAGCGCGGCGGAGCTGGAGCGCGCCATCGCCCGCGCGGACTACATCCCGAAGCTGTCGGCCCAGGGCCTCTACACCCGCCAGGGCCCGGACGCCGGCCAGGTCTTCACCGAGCCGCGGCTGCAGAACAACGTCATCGCCCGCCTCAACCTGGACTGGAACATCTTCAACGGCTTCATCACCCCCGCGCAGACCAAGCGGGCCGAGGCCAACATCCGCAAGGCCCAGCTCCAGCTGGCGCAGTCCGCGCGGGAGATCGAGGCCGAGGTGCGCACCGCGCACCAGTCGCTGGAGGCGCAGATCGTCGCCGCCCGGCTGGCCGCGGAGAACCGCGAGGCCGCCGTCCAGGGACTCAACCTGGCCGAGGAGCGCTTCAAGGCCGGTGCGGGCTCCACGCTGGAGGTCCGTGACGCGCAGCTCAGCCTCACGCAGGCGGAGCTCAGCTTGTTGGAAAACAGAATCGATGTCGAAATCGCCCGCTTCACCTTGATGCGGGCCATGGGCGCCCTGATGAGCCCGGGAGAGACGAAATGAAGTGGTGGAAGGGTGTGATCGCCGGTGCGCTGTTCCTCGGTGCCGCGGCCATCACGGCGGGAGGCCTGAAGGAGCGTCCCCCGCCGTCCCAGGAGGTGCAGATCGCCAAGGCTCGCAAGGGCACCATCACCCGCACCATCACCGGCGCGGGCAAGGTGCAGGCGGCCACGACGGTGAAGATCTCCTCCAGCCTCTCTGGAGACCTGGTGGAGCTGCTGGTCAAGGATGGCGACGCGGTGAAGAAGGGCCAGGTGCTGGCCCGCATCGACCGGCGCGTCTACGAGGCGGCGCTGAAGCAGGCGATGGCCTCGCAGAACGCGGCGCGCGCCGACGCCCAGGTGGCGGAGGTGGAGGTCAGCCGCACCACGCAGGAGCTCGGACGCGTGGAGGGCCTGGTGACCAAGGGCCTGGCGTCCGGGGCGGAGCTGGACGTCGCCAAGGCGAGCAAGAACACGGCGGAGGCCCGGCTCGCGTCCGCCAGGCAGCTGCTCGCGCGCAACGTCGCCGTCGTGGAGCAGGCGCAGACGGACCTGTCGCGCACGACGATGTTCTCGCCCATCGACGGCAACGTCATCGAGCTGTCGCGCGAGGTGGGTGAGCGCGTGCGTGGCTCGGAGCTGGCCGAGGACGTGGTGATGACCATCGCGGCGCTGTCCGCCATGGAGGTGAAGTTCGAGGTGGGGGAGCACGAGGTGGTGCACCTCAAGCCGGGCCAGCCCGCGGACGTGACGCTGGACGCGCTGGAGGGGCAGACCTTCGCGGGCTCCGTGGTGGAGATCGCCCAGAAGGCGCTCATCAAGAACGAGGGCACGGAGGCCGAGGTGACCAGCTTCCCCGTCACGGTGGCGCTGGACATGCGTCCGCCGGGCGTGCTGCCGGGCATGAGCGCGGAGGCCCGTATCTCCGCGGAGACGCGCAGCGACGTCGTCCTGGTGCCCATCCAGGCGGTCACGGTGCGTGCGGAGCGCACGCTGCCCGATTACAAGGAGCCCATCGAGGGTGGCGCGCTCAAGGCGCGGCGCACCGAGTCGCTGGCCAAGGTGGTGTTCGTGGTGGACGCGGCGAACAAGGCGCAGGTGCGGCGGGTGCAGACGGGCATCGCGTCCGACACGGAGCTGGAGATCCTCTCCGGGCTGAACGATGGCGACCGCGTGGTGGAGGGCCCCTACCGCACGCTGTCGAAGGAGCTCAACCACGGGGACAACGTGCAGGAGCCCGAGCAGGGCGGCGGTCCGGGCGGCATGAAGGGCGGGCGGAAGTCGTGAGCCACGGCAGCGGCGCCGGCGATGGCCGGCTCATCCAGGTGGACAACATCACCCGCGTCTTCCACGTCGGTGGCGAGGAGGTGCGGGCGCTGCGAGGCGTCACCTTCGGCGTGGGCCGGGGCGAATGGGTGGCCATCATCGGTCAGTCCGGCTCCGGCAAGAGCACGATGATGAACGTGCTGGGCTGCCTGGATACGCCCTCCAGCGGCCGCTACATGCTCAACGGCAAGGACGTGTCGCGCATGAGCGACGACGAGCTGGCCGTCATCCGCAACGTGGAGATCGGCTTCATCTTCCAGACGTTCCAGCTGCTGCCGAAGGAGACGGCGCTGGCCAACGTGGAGCTGCCGCTGGTGTACCGCGGCATGCCCGCCAAGGAGCGGCGGGAGCGGGCGAAGGCGGCGCTGGACAAGGTGCAGCTCACGCACCGCATGCACCACCGGCCCAACGAGCTGTCGGGCGGTCAGCGTCAGCGCGTGGCGATTGCCCGCGCGCTGGTGTCCGAGCCGTCCATGCTGCTGGCGGACGAGCCCACGGGCAACCTGGACTCGGCCACGGGCGAGGAGATCGTCCGGCTGTTCGAGCAGTTGCACCAGGCCGGCCACACGCTGGTGCTGGTCACGCACGAGCCGAAGCTGGCGGCCCGGTGTCCGAGGGCCATCCGCCTGAGCGACGGTGAGATCGTCGCCGACGGGCCGGGGCGCGAGGTGGCGCTGGGCAACGCCGCGGCGATGGCTGCGGGGGGCGCATGAAGCACTGGGCGGGTTTTCGGGTGGACATCCTGGAGGGCGCGCGCATCGCCCTGTTCTCGCTGCGCGCCAACCGCCTGCGCACCGTGCTGACGACGATGGGCATCGGCATCGGCGTGGCCACGCTGCTGGCCATCGTCGGCATCATCCAGGGGCTCAACACGTCCTTCCACCGGCAGCTCGCGAGCTTCGGGGCGAACACGCTCTACGTGAGCAAGTACCCGATGATCATCAAGGGCGACTGGTGGAAGTACCGCGGGCGCAAGAACTTCACGCTCGACCAGGTGCAGCGGCTGCGCTCCATGGCGCCCTTCATCAGCGCGATGTCGCCGTCGGTGTCGCGGCTGGCGGACGTGTCGTACGCCAGCGAGCAGATGTCCACGGTGCGCATCCAGGGCGTCAACCACGAGTACCTGAGCATCTCCGGGTTCGACATCACCAGCGGGCGCTTCCTCACGGAGGCGGACGAAGAGGTGACGCGGCCGGTGGCGGTGCTGGGCGCGGACGTGGCGGACCGGCTCTTCCCCGGCATCAGCCCGGTGGGGCGCACCATCCGCGTGGACAACCGCTCCTTCCAGGTGGTGGGCACGCTCAGCCGCAAGGGCAAGGTGGTGAACCAGAGCATGGACCTGCTCGTCATCATCCCCTTCAAGACCTTCTACAGCAGCTTCGGCAAGGGGCGCCCGTTCGAGATCGCCATGGCGGTGGCGGACGCGGGCCAGGTGCGCGCGGCCGAGGACCAGCTCATCGGCATCCTCCGGCGCATCCGCGGCACGACGCCGGGTGAGCCGGACGACTTCAACATCAACAAGCCGGAGGCCATGGCGCAGACGTACGCGCAGCTCACGGGCGCGCTGTATGGCGTCGCGGTGGGCGTGGGCCTCATCACGTTGCTGGTGGGCGGCATCGGCATCATGAACATCATGCTGGTGTCGGTGCGCGAGCGGACGCGGGAGATCGGCGTGCGGCGCGCGCTGGGGGCGCGCAAGCGCACCATCGTGGTGCAGTTCCTGATGGAGGCCGCCAGCGTGTCCGCGGTGGGCGGCCTGCTGGGGACGACAGTGGGGCTGGGGACGGCCAAGGTGGTGTCGCTGATAACGCCCCTGGCGGCGGACGTGCAGACGGGCACCATCCTGGGCGGGGTGTTCTTCGCGGCGCTGGTGGGCCTCTTGTTCGGCATCTGGCCGGCGGCGCGCGCGGCGAACCTGGACCCGGTGGAAGCCCTCCGGTACGAGTGAGCCGATGCGAGCCTTCTTCGACAACCTCCGGCTGGCGCTGGGCACGTTCCTGGGCAACCCGCTGCGCTCGCTGCTCACGCTGCTGGGCATCGTCATCGGCGTGGCCACGGTCATCACCATGATGGGGCTCATCGAGGGCCTGCGCACCAAGGTGAACCGCGACCTGGGCCGCCTGGGCGCGCACACCTTCCAGCTCACCAAGTGGCCCGCGGGCGGCTTCGGCCGCTTCAACTGGGCCAAGTTCGCCAAGCGTCCGGACATGACCCTGGAGGACGTGCGCGCCCTGGAGCAGTTCTGTCCGTCGGTGGGGCTGGTGGCGCCCTCGGACGACCAGGGCGGGCAGAAGGTGTCCACGGTGAGCAAGGAGACGCGGCCCGCGGTGCTCATCATGGGCGCGTCCACGACGTACCCGGCGGTGAGCGGGGTGTCCGTGCAGTCCGGCCGCTTCTTCAACGAGGTGGAGGGGCTGGACGGCCGCAACGTCATCATCCTGGGCGTGGACGTGGCGGACGAGCTGTTCCCCGGCATCGACCCGGTGGGCTTCGAGGTCCGCCTGAAGGGCCGGCCGTTCCGGGTGATTGGCGTGCTCCAGCGGCGCGGCAGCTTCCTGGGCATGGTGAGCCTGGACAACCAGGCCATGATCCCGCTGCGCGTGTTCCAGCAGCTCTATGGCAAGGAGCGCTCGCTGGACATCGACATCCAGGCGAAGGACCCCGGCCTGTTCCGCAAGGCGCAGGACGAGGTGGCCACGCTGATGCGCCGCCGGCACAACCTGGCGCCCGACGAGGCCAACGACTTCGAGCTGCACACCAACGAGTCGGTGACGGCGTCGTTCAACCAGCTCTCGCAGGTCATCACCATCGCCGGCGTGGGCGTGTGCCTGTTGTCGCTGGTGGTGGGCGGCATCGGCATCCTGAACATCATGTTGGTGTCGGTGATGGAGCGCACGCGGGAGATTGGCGTGCGCAAGGCGCTGGGCGCGAAGCGGCGGCGCATCCTGGGGCAGTTCGCCACGGAGGCGGTGCTGCTGGCGCTGCTGGGCGGCGCCATGGGGGTGGGCCTGGGCTTCGGCCTGGTGTTCCTGGGCGACTGGATGGTGGGCTTCCCCATGTCCGTGCCGCCGTGGGCCGTGGCCCTGGCGCTGTCGATGAGCTGCGGGGTGGGCCTGTTGTTCGGAATCTACCCGGCCGCCCGCGCCGCGAAGCTGGACCCCGTCGAGGCGATGCGCAACGAGTAGCCGCAAGCGGACCTGGCCGGTTGCCTCCCTCCCCGGACTCCATTAGGGGAGGGGGCATGGCGCCTCGCATCGGCTCGCTGTGGGACTCGGTCGGCAACACCCCGCTGCTTCGCATCGGCTCGCTCAGCCGCGTCACCGGCTGCGACATCCTGGGCAAGGCGGAGTTCATGAACCCGGGCGGCAGCATCAAGGACCGCGCCGCCAAGGGGATGATCCGCCGCGCGGAGGAGCAGGGGCGCTTGAAGCCCGGCGGCACCATCGTCGAGGGCACCGCGGGCAACACGGGCATCGGCCTGGGGCTGCTCGGCCGCGAGCGTGGCTACCGCGTCGTGGTGACGATGCCGGACAACCAGGCGCGCGAGAAGTACGAGTACCTGGAGGCCATGGGCGTGGAGGTCCGCAAGGTGCCGCCCGTGCCCTTCGCCAACCCGGCCCACTTCTTCCACCAGGCCCGCGCGCTGTCGGAGGCGCATGGCTGGTTCTGGGCCAACCAGTTCGAGAACACGGCCAACGGCGACTTCCACTACGAGACGACCGGGCCCGAAATCTGGGAGCAGTGCGAGGGGCACGTGGACGTGCTCGTCGCCTCCGTGGGCAGCGGCGGGACGATGTCCGGCGTCAGTCGCTTCCTCAAGGAGAAGAACCCCGCGCTGCGCGTGGTGCTCGTGGACCCGGCGGGCTCGGGCCTCTACTGCTACGTGCGCGAGGGGAAGCTGGAGTCGTCGGGTTCCTCCATCACCGAGGGCATCGGCATCATGCGACTCACCGCCAACTTCCAGGCCGCTCGCGTGGACGAGGCGATGCGGCTGGGCGACGGCGAGATGCTCGACATGCTCTACCACCTGGCCCGCGAGGACGCGCTGGTGGTGGGCACCTCCGCGGCGCTCAACGTGCGCGCCGCGTATGAAATCGCGCGGCAGCACGCGGGGAAGGGCCTGCGCATCGTCACCTTCCTGTGTGATCACGGCAGCCGCTACGCGTCCAAGGTCTTCAACGCGGAGTTCCTCGCGTCCAAGCAGCTCCAGGTGAAGCCGCTCCCCACCGACGCCCGCTGACGCCCGCCGTGCAGTCCCCGCCGAAAATACGGACGCCCCCGCAAGGGGCTCCAGGCCCTCGCCAAACGTCCGACAGGACTGGATAGTCTTTCTTTGGTTTCTGGAAAAACCGTTGTTGCGGGTTTGTGGCGGCGCTACAGGTGCGCGACCCATCCGTCCCGCGTCGGGGCGGGGGCTCACGAGGGAGTCCGCATGTCGCGCACGGGATTCACATCCAGGGCCTTGGTCCTCGAAGCGGTGTTGGCGGTGGTGCTGATGGCGTGTTCGGGGCCGCCGGACGAGGCGGCGCCGAGGGACGCATCGCTGGAGCGACGGGAGGACGCGGCGCTCGCGACGCGCGTGGTCGGCTACTTCCCGACGTGGGCGGGGGACGTCAACGCGATTCCCTACGAGCGGCTCACGCACATCAACTACGCGTTCGTGGTGCCCACGGCGTGGGGTGGGCTGACGGGCCCTGGGGCGACGGATGCGCGGCTGCGCTCGCTCGTCACCGCGGCGCACGCGCGTGGCGTGAAGGTGCTCATCGCGGTGGGCGGGTGGAACAACGGCGACGACAGCGCCTTCGAGCAGCTCGCGGCGAGCGCGGGCACGCGGACCACGTTCGTCAACACGCTGGTGAGCTACGTCACCACGGCGGGTCTGGACGGGGTGGACATCGACTGGGAGTACCCGGACCCGGGCGCGTCCGCGCAGAACTTCGCGGCGCTCATCCGTGAGCTCGGCGTGGCGATGCGCGCTCGCGGCAAGCTGCTCACCGCGGCGGTGGTGGCCAACGGCTACTACGGTGACGGCGTCCCCGCGTCGACGTTCACCGACTTCGACTTCCTCAACATCATGGCGTACGACGGCGGCCAGCCGCATTCGACGTACGACTACGCGGTGCAGTCGCTGAACTACTGGAAGGGGCGGGGGCTGCCCGCGTCCAAGGCGGTGCTGGGCGTGCCGTTCTACGGGCGCTCGCCGTCGTCGTATGTCGGCTACGCGGACCTGGTCGCTCGCGACGCGCAGGCGCCGTACAAGGACAACGTGGGCGACGTCTTCTACAACGGCATTGCCACCATCCAGGCGAAGACGCGGCTGGCGTTGCAGCAGGGCGGCGGGGTGATGATCTGGGAGCTGAGCCAGGACACGCGCAACGACACGTCGCTGCTGCTCGCCATCTACAACGCGGCGCAAGGCAGCCCGACGCAGCGCTACCGCATCGTCAACAAGAGCACCGGGCGGTGCCTGGACATCGACGGGCCCAGCACGGCGGACGGCGCCACCATCCACCAGTGGGATTGCCATACCGGCGCGAGCCAGATCTGGGTGGTGGAGCCCACCGACAGCGGCTACTCGCGCTTCGTCTCCCTGCACAGCGGCAAGGCGCTGGACGTGCGGGACGTGAGCACCGCGGACGGCGCGGGAATCCAGCAGTGGGGTTATGGCGGCGGCGCCAACCAGCAGTTCCGCGCGGTGGCGACGTCCGGCGGCTACGTCCGCATCGAGGCGCGGCACAGCGGCAAGGTGCTCGACGTGACGAACTGCGGGTCGAGCACCAACGGCACCGTGCTGCAGCAGTGGACCTGGTCCAACAACGACTGCCAGCAGTTCCGACTGGAGCCGCGGTAGCGCACGTCCGCGCGCTCAGTGCGGTGCGGAGAATCGCCCGGGCTCCTGGGTCGAGGGGCCCGGGTGTGTCTTGCGGAACACGTAGTAGTCCGCGTGGCGCGTCCACTCGGGGCGGCCCTCGGAGCGTGACGCGCGAGGCCCCCGCGTGGCCTGTCGGGGGACCAGGTACGTGTCGAGTTCCTGGTCGCTGAAGGTGAACTTGCCGCGCAGCTCCTTCACCACCGCGACGAGCGCCAGGTTCTCCTCGGCCGCGGCGTCGGCCGCGTCGCCGTGGTGGTCGTTCGTCACCAGCAGCCCGCCCACCTTGAGGTACTTCCCGCACGCGCGGGCGATGCCTCCGGCGTAGAGCGAGAGCACCAGGTCGAAGCTCTCGTCCAGGATGGGGATGGGCTGCGTGAAGTCCTGCGCGACGAAGCGCACGTAGGCCTTCTGCGCGTACTGCTGCCGCGAGCTGATCTTGCGCAGCACGCCGTCCTTGTTCGCGAAGAAGCCCTGCGCCAGATCGTTGCGGTCCACGTAGACCACGTGCTGGAAGAAGAACGACGGGGTGATGTGCACGAAGCACCCCGGGTACAGCACCGTGTCCACCGCCACGTAACGCTCGCGGAGCACCTCGAAGAGGCCCGCGCGCTCGAGCTGATGATCGACCACGAAGCCCTGGTAGATCTCCTCGACTCTCTCCATTTCCTGGATTTGATCCCCTTCCTGGGGCGGCTGACAACTTTGTGACAGCGACGGGCGCGGTGCGCGCGACGGGCGCGGAAAGTCACAGTCGGGGCGGCCGGTGTGGTCCGAGAGGACTCCGTCGCGAGGTGTGCTCAGCCGCGTTCGGCGCGTGCGGGTCGACGCGCACTCACCTCCGTGCCTGTGACGAGGGCTTGCACGAAATCCGCACGAACATTCCTCGGGAAGCGCACGGGTGCGCCATCCGCGTTGCACCGCGCGGGACGAGTCTGGGCGCATGAATCCTCCTGCCTTCCCGCCTCGTGCTCCGAGGACGTCCGATGGCCCCATCCGCGGGGCGTTCCGGTGGCTCGTCGCGCACCACGTCTTCGGCAGTCTCTTCATCGTCGTCTTCGCCACCGCGGTGATTGCCGGTCAGGTGGCGGGGCGGACGGACTTCGCGAACTCGGAGCTGGCGGCCGGGGTGGAGGACCGGTGGGGCGCGCCCGTGGTGCAGCCCGCGCCGTCGCTGCGCTACGTGCACAGCGGCACCATCTTCACGGAGCTCAAGCCGTTGGCGTTCGACCGTCAGCACGTGGAGGTGCTGGCGAAGATGAACTACCGCAAGCGCGGCCTGCGCTACTTCTCCGGCTTCGACTTCAACCTGGGCGCGGAGTACGCGGTGGTCAACCGCGAGGGCCACGACATCGACGTGGCGTTCATCTTCCCCATGGAGATGGACAAGTCGCAGGTGCTCCTGTCGGAGCTCCAGTTCCTGGTGGACGGCAAGGAAGCCAGCCTGGACCTGGGCGAGTCCGGCAACCGGCTCGTGTGGACGGGCCGTATCGCCAAGGGGGCCACGGCCCGCTTCGTCATCCGCTACCGCGCGCGAGGGCTCGACTCGTTCATCTACAAGCTGGATCCGGCGCTCTCCGCGCGCGACGTGCGCGTGCACCTGGCCGTCGAGGGCGGGGACAACTACGACTATCCGGCGGGCGGGCTGTCCGCGTCGTCCGTGCAGGCGGGCAGCGACACCGTCACGCTGGACTGGGCGTTCCAGTCGCTGGAGTCCGGCGTCAACCTGGGCGTCATCCTCCCGTCGGAAAAGACGTTCGACTCGATGGTGTCGCGCATGGCGGGGCGCGCGTGGGTGCCGTTCCTGGTGCTGGTGGCGCTGCTCGCGGCGCTGGGGCTGCGGCACAAGCGGCAGCTCGCGCTGCATGAGTCGTATCTGCTCGCCGCCGTGTACGGCTTCTTCTTCGTGCTGCTCGCGTACCTGGCGGCCTTCATGAACTTCTATGTGGCCTATGCGGTGAGCGCGCTGGGCCTGGGCGCGGCGGTGGTGGCGTATGCCCGGTGGCTGTTCCCGAAGGAGCGCACGTCGCTGCTCGCGGGGCTGTGGGCCGCGACGCTGCTGGTGCCCACCGGCGCCGTCATCCTGGAGGGCTACACGGGCCTCATCTACACGCTGGAGATCCTCGCCGGCCTGCTCGGGCTGATGGTGCTCTCCACCCGCGCGAGCGTGCGCGCGTTCCTGTCGGACCTGTCCCAGCCCGGCGCGGCTCCGAGCGCGGCCCCCGTGTCCACTCCTGTCACCCCGGAAGCGAGCTGAGCCCATCATGCGGACCTTTTCCCTCGTCGTCGGAATCCTGCTGCTCGCTCCCGAGGCCCTGGGCGCGCCCGAGTCCACTCCGGCTCCCGCCGGCACCGCCACCGTGCCGCTGGAGCAGCTCATCCCGCTGTATTCGCAGCGACAGACACCACCTCCCGCGCCCCCCACCGAGGCGCTGGTGAAGACCGGGCTGCGCGGACGGTTGTCCGCGGATGCGCTGCAAGTGGAGGCGAGCTTCGAGGTGGAGGTGCTCGCGGATGGACGCTGGACGCAGGTGCGCTTGCTGCAACTCGACGCGGACACGTACCCCACGGCCCTGCCCACGCTGGAGGGCGCCACGGTGGGCGTGGTGGATGGCTTCCTGTGTCTGCTCACGCGCAAGGCGGGGCGTCAGAGCTTCGACGTGAGCCTCACCGTGCGCTCGTCGGGCACGGGGCCGGAGCGTCGCGCGCAGCTTCGCTTTGGCTCTCATGCCTCGCCGGTGCCGCTGGAGCTGGAGGCGGACACGTCCGTCTTCACGCTGCTGGAATCGCTGTCGTCCTCGGGTGAGGGATACGTGCTCTATCCGGTGCAGGGCGCGCTGCGGGTCGGCTGGAAGGCGGCGTCCCAGGTTGCGCAGGCAACGAAGCCGCAGGTGCGTCCTCCGCTGGAGCCGCGCATCCCCGAGGCCACCGCGACGTGGGTGTCCACGCTGGAAGGCCGCGCCACGCTGCGCGTCGGCTACACGTTGAGCCTGGACCGTGAGCAGGCGCTGGAGCTGAGCATCCCGGAAGGGCACGCATTGGAGCGCGTCACGCTCAACGCCATCCCCGTGCCCGTGGAGGCGGTGACGGATGGGGTGCTGCGGCTGAAGGTGGCGCCCGCGCGACTGGGCGAGACGTCGGGTGCGCTCGAGGTGGTGATGACGCGGGAGCTGGGCGTGTTCCACCTGTCCGGTCGGTTGAAGCTGGCGCTGCCGCGCGTCTCGTGGCCGGTCGCGGAGCTGCGGGCCCGCGCGCACTTCCCCGCGGTGTTCAACTATCGCCGAGAGGGCGGCAGCCTGGAGCAGTTCGAGGCGGCCGAGGGCACGAGCCAGGGCGCGACGTTGCCGGGCAAGGTGCTGCACTTCCGTCAATACCTGGTGGCCGCGTCCTCGCCCACGCTCGAGCTGGGCTACTCGGTGGACATCTCCAACAGCTACTTCCGCTGATGCACGGCGACGGCGAAGGCGGAGCCCTTCGTCTCCGGGCTCGCGGGCAGGAGTTCCAGGGTGGAGCCGAACGCGCGCAGCATGGACTGGGAGATGGTGAGACCCAGGCCCGTGCCTCCGCGCTCGCGCGCCGTGGTGAAGAAGGCGTCGAAGATGCGGGCGCGGTTCGACTCGGAGATGCCTCGCCCGTCGTCCCGCACCACGACGCGCACGACGCCGTCCGCCTGCGTCTCCACGGCGAGCGACACGCGCACGTCCTCGCCTCCGTGCTGGCGGGCGTTGGTGACGAGCTGCCAGAGCACGTCCTCCATCACCTCGGAGGGCAGGGCCACGGTGAGGCCCTCGGGAACGGGGCCCACGTCCACGCGCTCCAGTCCCTCCGCGTGGGCCCTCGCGGTGACGGCCTTGAGCAGCGGGGCCAGCTCCACCTGGGCGGGCGTGGCGGTGATGGAGTCGGCGCGGGCCAGCTCCAGCAGGCGTTGCACCAGCCGCGTGAGCCGGCGCGCGTCGGCGTCGATGTTGGAGAGGAAGCGCGTGCGCTGCTCGGGTGTCATCGCGTCCGCGCTGTCGCGCAACAGCTCCACCGCGCCCTGGATGGAGGCCAGTGGCGTCTTGAACTCGTGCGAGACGTTGGCCGCGAAGGAGCGGATGTACTGGTTGCGGTCCCTGAGCGCGGTGGCCATGCCGGCGAGCGACTCGGACAGCTCGGCCAGCTCCGCGACGACGGGACGGGCCAAAGGCTCGTAGCCCTCCGGTGCGCTGGCGGCGATGGCGCGCGTCTGCTTCACCAGGGCCCGCACCGGGCGGCCCAGCAGCGCGGCGGCGGCCAGCGACATCAACCCGAGCGCGCCGAGCAGCACCAGGCCCGTGGCCGTCAGGTTCCAGCGGTCCGCGTACGTGGCCTTGGCGAAGGTCATCGGCGTGCGCGCCAGCACCACCACGCCCCAGACGCGCTCGCCTTGAAGGACGGGCAGCGCCACCGAGACGCGGATGCCGGTGTCTCGACTGAGCGAGGCCAGGGGTGTGTCCTCGGCCTCGGAGTGACGACGGCGCAGCACGCTCGCGGGCTCTCCTCGCAGGGCCTGCTGCACCTCGGGTCGGTCGGCCAGCGTCGTGCCCAGCACGGCCGGGCTGCTGCTGGCCACCACCACGCCGCTGGTGTCGACCACGCGGATGCCCGCGAGCGTGGCGGCACGCACGTTCTCCAGGAGCGGGTTGAGCTTCAGGCCCGTCTCCAGGGCCCACGGCTCGCCGGGCACGAGCGCGCGCGGTGGCTCCTCGTCCGCGGGGAGCGGCTCGTCCGAGGCCTTGAGCGAGGGGAGGATGGGCCGCAGCCGCTTGTCATCAGGGATGGGGAAGGGCCACTTCGCGGTGCGAGTCCGTCCATAGTCGCCCTCGCCGACGCGCTCTGCCAGCGTGGCGCGGTAGAGCTCCACCACCACAGCGCCCTGCGTGAGCAGCTCCATCTCCGTCTGGCGGATGAGCTGGTTGTCGTAGACGCGCACGAAGGCGAGCCCGCCCAGTGTCAGCACGAAGCCCGCGAGCCCCACGGCCGCGAAGACCATCCACAGCCGGGGCTGCGGGCGGCGGCTACGGGATGGCGAGCCGATAGCCGAGGCCATGCACCGTCTCGATGACTTCGCCGCCGACGCCGGCGAACTTCTGCCGCACCCGACGCACGTGGCTGTCGATGGTGCGATCACTCACCACGCCGTCGTCGTAGACGCGCGTCATGACCTCGTCCCGGGTGAAGACCTTGCCCGGCACACGCAACAGCGCCGCGAGCAGGTGGAACTCCGTCACGGTGAGCACCACCTCCCGCTCGCCCCACCAGGCTCGGAAGCGCTCCTCGTCCAGCTTCAAGGGGCCGCGCATCAACGGCTTCGACGCTGCGGAGGCCGGGTTCTCGGGCGCGGGCCGCGCTCGGCGCAGCACTGCCTTCACGCGCGCCACCAGCTCACGCGGGCTGAAGGGCTTGGTGAGGTAGTCGTCGCCGCCCAGCTCCAGGCCGAGGATGCGGTCCACCTCGTCGTCCCGCGAGGAGAGGAAGACGATGGGCAGTTCGTGTGTGCGCCGCACCTCGCGGCACACCGTGAGCCCGTCCATCTCCGGCATCATGATGTCCAGGACGATGAGCGCGGGGGGCGAGCGCTGGACGTGGGCCAGCGCCGCTCGCCCCTCCGCGGCCTCCTCCACGCGGAAGCCGCCTTGCTCCAGCGCGAAACGGACGATGTCCCGCAGGTGCGGATCATCATCGACGACCAGGACGGTGGGACGTTCAGCCACGCGGCACTCGGGTTGGGGAGGGCGTGGAGTCTACCTCCGACACGCCCGGACCTGGGCGTACAGTCACCTTTCCATTTTTTATTCGGGTCGGACGCAACCCGGTGCGGGCAGGACCGATAACCCCAAGGAATGCGGTCGTCTGGCTTCGGGGGAAGTCAGCGCCACCTGATTGACGGAAGGACGAGCGACCTCGGGGGAGGGGCTCGTCCGGTTCGAGCCGGGGCGGCTGCCTGCGCCCCGGCTCAGCCTGTCAGTGGGCTTCGCGAACCTTCAGTCGCCGCGAGCGCCGTCGCGGGCGACGGATGGCCACCGCCGCCGCGAGCATCAACACCACCGGAACGAACACCAACAACGTTTGAGCCGTCACCGTCTCCCTCCTCCATGCACTATGGCGGAGGGGTCTGACGTTCCTTCTCCGGAAAATCTGAAATACCCAGGACTCCCGGTGTCAGGAGAGGTGTGACGCTCCGGCTCAGGGGATGCTCAGGTCGGCGGGTTCCCGGGGGGCGACCTCGTAGGTCGTCTCGTACTGGGCGGCGAGCCCCACGACGGTGATGCTCTGGCCGAGGGGCAGGGCTCGCAGCGTGTCCGGGTTGAAGCCGGCGGAGGCGTGGACGAACACCTGGACCTCTCCGGACCCATCGTCGATGTAGAGCTTGTACCCGTAGGGCGAGTCATCCTCGAAGGTCTTGGTCACGGCGCCGGTGACGCGGATGAGCTGGCCTTCGACGGGCTCCTTGACGGAGCCGGTGCCGATGTTCTTCGGGGTGGGTGTCTGGGTTCCACTTCGCGTCGACACGTCCGCGGGCACGGCCTTCAGGATGCGGAGCTGGTTCTGCTCGTCGAGCGTCCCGGTGACGCGAACGCGGGCGCCCACGGCGAGCGACAGCTTCTCCTCCAGCTTGACGTAGACGCCGCCGGTGTCGTCCTGCACCGCGAAGCCCTGATCTCCGAGCGCTGAGCTGAAGGCGCCAGGCGGGACGGTGACGTGGCCTTCGACGGTGACGGCCTCGCCGGTGGCGCGTCCGCGCGCCTCGCCGATGGGCGTCGCGGGTGAGGGGTCGTCCGAGTCGTCACACGCCGGAGCGACGAGGGCGAGAAGCGCGAGCAGCACCCAGCTCTTCGCGCGGAACACGGAGCGCGAGCTGGTACGGAGCCTTCCAGGGGAATCGAGCATCCCACCTGTCTAGAGCCTTCCGTGCCTCGCATTCAATCCGGGGAGCGCGTGCGCGGTGGCTCGTCGACACCTCGCGGAGGACTGGAGGTACAGCGGGGCAGGGGCTCCGAGGAGCAGCCCTGCCCGGAGGACGTGGCGCGGGACTACCACCGCTCGATGGAGGTGATGGTCAGCGCGAACGGGGGGCCGGAGAAGCTGGAGTTGTTGGTGCAGGGCCGCTCGGCGATGTCACCCAGGTTGGCCGAGTAGAAGCCGAAGGTGGAGCCGTTGCCCTTCTCGTAGAACACGCTGCCGCCGGGCAGGGTGACCTTCCACACGAAGTTGAAGCTGTCGTACCACTTGGGGGACGTGCGGTGGGAGATGAAGCTGCGCACCGTCACCGTCCAGGTCCACGGCGCGGACGCGGGCGCGGCGACCGTCTGCGTGTTGTCCCAGTCGAAGGCGACCCAGTTGTCCAGCCCGCCCCAGCCGTGGATGAGCTCCACCGACGTGCCCCACGGCAGGGAGAGGTTCCGGTACGACATCCGGATCTCCGCCTCGTAGGAGCTGGCGTACAGACAGGAGTGCAGCGACGCGCGGCCATCCGCCCAGTGCTCGATGGCGAAGGACGACGAGGACGCGAGGAACAGCGCGAGGGCGCAGAGCTTTCGGACAGCCGAGGTCATGAAGAGACTCCCAGGTGATTGGTTCGGCGCGTGTCTCTATCACGAGGGTGGGTTCTCGTGAACTCCCTGTATGTCTGTTCACTCCTCCTTTCCCCGGGAGTTGTCGGGTCCGTGAAACATCGTCTCGTGACGTGGGGCGCTTGCGGAGGCATCCGGAATGACCCATCCCTCCCTGGGGCGTGGGCCGGGTGGGCGGTCCAAAACCGACGCGCATGATTTGCGCACGGGTGTCGACCTGGCCCCGGTTGTGATTGTGTCTGATTCCACTTCTGGCGTGTCTGTCATTGTTGCAGGCTGGGGCTCCGCGCACGGCCAGGCGATTCGCGTCTGCGTGCGAGAAGGGGAACATCCATGCGCATGGCGAAGAGTGTCTGCGTCGTCGGCTTCCTGCTGGCGATGGTGGTGGGCTGTGGCTCCGGTTCGCAGTCGGGGGCCGTGCAGTTGGTGATTGGCGACCAGGAGGCGGCGGCGACGGAGGCGAGCGTCGTCCGCATCCAGGTGGTCGTCTCCGGCGCGGACTTCGCGGACATCCAGCAGGACCTGGTGAAGACGGGCTCGGTCTGGGGAGGCACCATCGCCGGGATTCCCGCGGGCACCGACAGGACGCTCACGGTGTCGGCCTTCGCGGCGAACAACGGGCTTGAGTACCAGGGCCAGGCGACGGGCGTCACCATCGTCGGGGGCGAGACGGCGCTGGTGGCCGTCACGCTGCATGACATGACGTTCGGCCATCACGACGACAACGACGTGCCCATCATCGACTCGGTGTCGGTGTCGTCGAGCACGGTGGTGGTCGGGGAGCAGCTCACGCTGGGCGCCACGGCGCATGACCCGGTGCCGAACGACCTGCTGTCGTACTCGTGGGGCGCCACGGCGGGGCAGCTGAGCAGCACCACGGTGGCCAACCCCACGTGGACGGCGCCGACGTCGCCGCAGACGGTGACGCTCACGCTGACGGTGCGCGACCAGCGCAATGGCGTCAGCACCGCGCGCCTCACGGTGGAGGTCGTCGGAGCGCCGCCTCCCCCGGGCGGGAGCGCGGAGGTCCACGTGAGCTTCAACAGGCCGCCGCTGGTGCTCTACGTGCACGCGAGCGAGGGCCGGGTGGTGCTCGGACAGAGCACGGCCGTCATCGCGAACGTGTTCGACCAGGAGCGCGATGCGGTGACCTACCAGTGGACCGCGTCCTGCCCTGGCACGTTCAGCACGCCGACCGGGCAGTCCTCGAACTTCACGCCGACGGAAGTGCCGTCCGGCGCGTGCAACAACTGCAGTGTCACCATGACGGCTCGGGACAGCCGCGGCGGCGTCCGCTCCGGCTCGGTGAAGCTGTGCGTCGTCTCCACGCCCGCGCCGTGACTCCGGGCGTCCGCGGTTGAGCGGCTTCACGGGGGCAGGGGATTCCGCCGCTGCCCCCGCGCATGCCTTCAGCGGATGAGCGGGGTGGTGCGCTCCGAGCCGGTCCTCGACACGCGGCGGGTCTCCCGGCCGTTGAAGTCCACTGCCTCGCCTTCGCCCACCAGCGTGCGGATGGTGATGCGCGACAGGCACTGGCTGTCATCCACGGTGTGCGTCACCACGTAGCGCGGCACGCTGGAGGCGGGCTCACCCAGGCGCAGGCGCATCTCCCGCAGGGCGTCGATGTAGCCCGCCAGCGGCTCCATCCTCGCGAGCGCGCGCCGCAGCACCTTGTCCGAGCGCTTGCTCATCACGCGATCCCACACCAGGTAGCCCGCGCCGAGCGTGGCGGAGCTGGTGAAGAACATCACGAAGTTGAGCATCCCCCCGAGCAGCCGGTTGCGGGTGAAGCCCTGCTCGCCCGTCGCTTCGGTGAGGATGTCCTTGAGCGTCTCCACCGCGGACTGGTTCGCCATCCCCAGCCACTCGCGCGCGTCCTTCGGGCTGCCCAGCAGCAACCGGCACAGGCCCAGGTGCAGGGAGATGAGCGAGACGCGGGCCGTGTCGCGCTCGGCGCCCAGCGCCTCCGTGAAGCGGTGGCCCGCGGCCCTGATCTGCTCCAGCCGCTCGTCGCGCGTACACGAGGGCCGGGTGGAGGCCTCCAGGTGCGCGCGCCCGGCGTGGAATGCGCCCTCGCGCAGCAGGTGCGGCTCCCGATGCAGATGGCCCAGCAGGACCAGCTGCTCTCCCTCCGTCCCCAGCAGCGCCTCCTGCAGCGCCACCGGTCCCTCTTCCTGATGCCTGCCGTTCACCTGTCGAGGTGTGGCCAGGATGAGGTCATTCCACGTCGCCATTCGCGGACTCCCGTGTGCTGCGGCGCCTCTTGTCTCCGGCGATCCCCCTGGAGACCAAGTCTGCCACAGCCACGCGGTTTCACGAGCCTGGGTCAGCGCTTCCGCCACCGCCTCTCGCTCTCTCATCCCTGGATGGCCGCGCGCTTTCAGGCCCGGCAGAAAATGGTGCCCGTGTTCTCGTGAGGTCACGTTTCTTCGCGAGGCTGTCGCGCATTGCTGGATTGGTACCGCGAGAATGATGAGGCCTCGGGCCCATGGGTCCTTCGTGCCCTCCAGGGTGGGATTTCGTGCAGAGCCCTCGTTCGCGAGGGAGGGGTGAGGACGTCCTCGTGGCGGGAGCCGCGTGCGTGTCAGGTGCTCCCGGGCGCGGGGGCCTCGTACATTCGGAAGCGCGTCACGGGGCGATAGCCCATGCGTTGATACACGGGCGCGCCGGCGTCGGTGGCGTGGAGCACGGAGCGCTCGATGCCCCACGTGTCGCGAGCCTCGCGCAGCGCGTGCCTCATGACGAGCTCCGCGGCGCCGAGCCGCCGGTGGCCGGGGGACGTGGCGACGAGCGCGATGTACGCGAGGCCGTCCACCCGGAGCACCACGGTGCTGCTCGCGGGAGCGCCCTCGCGGCAGGCCACGAAGCCTCGGATCTCCTCGTCGTACAGGGCCTCCGCGTCCAGGGCCTCGCGCCCCGACTCGCGGCTCACGTCGTAGGCGAGCGAGTTGATGTCGGCCACGGCCTGGCGTCCCCAGGTGTCCTTCACGGGGCGCACGTCGAGCGAGGGCAGGGCGCGCACGGGCTCCGAGAGCCGCTCGCACACCATGCCGGTGACGGTGGTGAGCGGGCGCAGCTTGTACCAGGCGAGGATGGATTCGGCGCGCTCGCGCACCTGGGGCGCGAGCCAGTCGTCCGAGATGACGAACGTCCACGGATGACGGCCGGTGGAGAAGTAGCGGGCCGCGGACGCGACGGCGGCCGAGAGCGCCTGCTCCGTCGTGGCGGGCGCGCGCAGGAAGGCCGCGTTCATCATCGCCCAGGAGACATGGCTCGACGCGATGAAGACCTCGGGGCGCTCCACCACCTCGCCCGCCCTGCCGCCCAGGGCCATCTTCCGCCAGGCGCCTCGGAATTGCGCATGGGACTCGTCGATCTCTGCCTGCGTCGCGGAGTGCATGGAGGGCTCCAGGGGCGAGGGGTGAAGGATCGATTGTACCCCAGGTGCTCCGTCTGGAGGCGCGGTGCCCCCGGTGCCCTCTGTTCCTGACTCAACGCGTGGCCACGTCGCGCAGCAGGTGATGCGCCTCGCCCAGCAGCGCGAGGAACTCCTCACGCTCCTCGTTGCCCGAGGGCGTCGCGGAGCGCGCGATCTCCCGCACCTGGTCCAGGCTCCATTTCTCCGCGTGGGGGCTGCGTCGCAACAGCTCCGCCGCGCCCATCACCGCGGTCGCGAAGCGCAGGTCCGAAGGGGCCTGCTTGAACGAGGGGGAGAGCGCGCTGGCGGGGAAGGGGAAGGCGCGCTCGGAGGCACTCTCTCCACGAGGGCGCTTGGCGCGCACGCGCACCGTGGCCAGACCCTCGCCCGCGCCGGGCATGAGCTCCAGCTCGTACAGCGCGGTGACGGAGTGGCCCGAGCCCAGCTCTCCCGCGTCCACGCGGTCATCGCGGAAGTCCTCGTCCGCGATGTCGCGGTTCTCGTAGCCGACGAGGCGATAGCGGGACACCTGCTTGGGGTCGAACTCCACCTGGAGCTTCACGTCCTTCGCGATGACCTCCAGCGTGCCTCCGAGCTGCTCCACGAAGATGCGCCGCGCGGCCATCAGCGAGTCCACGTAGTGGTGGTTTCCGTTCCCCTGGTCCGCGAGCTGCTCCATCATCGTGTCCTGGTAGTTGCCCATCCCGAAGCCCACCGTGGTGACGGTGATGCCTTCCTTCACGTGGCCTCGGATGGTCTTCAGGATCTCCTCGTGGGAGGTGCTCCCCACGTTGGCGTCGCCGTCGGACAGGATGACGACGCGCGACACCGACTCGCCATCCAGCGTCTTCATCGCCTCCTGGTAGGCCAGCTGGATGCCGGAGCCCATCGCGGTGCTCCCGCCCGCGGTCAGGTCCTCGATGGCGGCGTGGATGCGGGCCTTGTGCTCCATGCCCGTGGGCGGCAGGACGCGGCGCACCGCGCTCGCGTAGGTGACGAGCGCCACGGTGTCGCCGTCGCGGAGCTGGTCCACGAGCATCCGCAGGGCGCGCTTCGCGAGCGGCAGGCGGTCCGGGGACTGCATCGACCCGGAGACGTCCACGAGGAAGGTGAGGTGCGCGGGCTTGCGCTCGGAGACGCTCAGGCGCTTGCCCTGCACGCCGACGCGCAGCAGGTGTCGTCCGGGCGTGAAGGGGGAGGGCGCGGCGTCGAGGTGCACGGCGAAGGGGCCCTCGTCCGGTGCGGGCGCGGGGTACGTGTAGCGGAAGTAGTTGAGCATCTCCTCCACGCGCACGGCTTCACGCGGCGGCAGGGTGCCTTCCTTGAGCTTGCGCCGTGCCAGCGTGTACGAGGCCGTGTCGACATCCGCCGCGAACGTGGAGAGGCGGTCCTTCTCCGTGGAGACGAAGGGATTCACGCCGTGGTCGCGGTAGCCCTCCTGGCTGGAAGTGGCGTCGGCAGCAGGACCTCGGGACGAGCCCGCGAGGCGTCCGCTGCCGCGACCCATGGTGCCGATACCCGTGATG
This sequence comes from Myxococcus sp. XM-1-1-1, assembly GCF_020037095.1. Lineage (NCBI taxonomy): Bacteria > Pseudomonadati > Myxococcota > Myxococcia > Myxococcales > Myxococcaceae > Myxococcus > Myxococcus sp. XM-1-1-1. The sequence continues at coordinate 179,272 of NZ_JAIQDH010000017.1, read as the reverse complement.
CCGCTGCTCTTGCCACCCAGTATCGCGACGCCACCGCCACCGGAGCCGCTGCCCTTGACCCCCAGTCCGCCCTGGCCATGGGCCGCGCCGGCCGCTCCGAACATGTTGCCCATCGCGGAGCGCAGGCGCGCGGAGTTCCCGGAGGGTGGGGGCGCCGCGCTAGGTGCGGGGGCAGGTTTTTCGAGAGCGGCGACGGGGGAGGGGGCATCAGGGCTCGTGGTCCCGGCGGCTGGCGCCAGGGCCGTGTCTGCCTGGGAAGGGGGGGACTTGGAGGCCATCTGTCCCGCGTGCGAGTCACGAGGGGCCAGGTTCTTCGTGTCCACGTCCGATGACCGGCACGAGAACACCACTCCGCTCAACGCGAGCGCACACACGACACCCGTGACGGCCTTGAGGTTCCGCCTCATTCACTGCCTCCCTGTTCCTGGATTCGCCAGTGCTCCGACAGCGGTCCGTGGAAAAGGTTCCGCGGATTCACCCGAGGCCTCGCGCTGGTGTCATCCATCCCCAGCTCAGGTCCGCCGTGTAGTTCGGTCGAAGTATTCGCCAGCCTCCTCGCGGAGGACCTTCCTGGCGTGTTGCTCACAGCGCCAGATGGCATGCCTGTGGTCGGAGGCCTGCTGTGGTGCTCGCCGCCCGACATGTCCACGGTGTATTCGACGTAGAAGCCATAGATGAGGGTGGCCAGGTAGTCCTGCCGCCAGTCCCCGAACTCCCCCGTGCTGAGTTCGCCGAGCACCGCCACGGCGAACGTGGGGTAGCCCGCTGTGCCTCTCAGGCCCTGTTCGTTCATCGTCTGCTGTCACAGCGGATGCGTGCAGCCGGAGACCTCCGAGGACTTGGTGCTCCGGCCCTGGTTGGCGCCTGCTCGCGCGCGTTGGAGGACCTCCCGGACGAGGCCGTCCTCGCCATGGACGCTCACCCTCCAGGCCAGGTCTGCCTTCGACGGCGCTCCCTCCGCGGTGCCTCGCAGGCGGGCCCTGGTCCGCGAAGGGCGAGTCCGCGCTGGCCTTCCTGGCGTGGAGTACGTCTTGCGCGGACTCGTCGAAGCGGGGACGCGCTTCGTCTCCGTGCAACGCTCGCTCCGGATGGATGCGCTCGAGAATGGAGGGCAGGTTGACTTCAAGGCTGTCTGATTCGTCGACACGGGCCATGTTCGATGTCTGTGAACCCGGCGCTGGGTTGTCATCACGATGAATCACCGAGGGGCCGCTCGAGGTTGTTTTTCAAATGCCCACGGAGGGTGTGCGGGCCTCACGCGGGCTCGCCCGGTCGCCCGCAACTCCGAGCACAACAGACGCGAGCGGTGGACTAGGTTGCGCCGCATGACGCAGGCCGTTTCGGACGCATGGACGTTGCCCTGGCGGGGTCTGGGGCTGAGCAGCAACCTGAGCACCGCGGATGTGCCGCAGCCGTACCGGCTGTTGGACGCGTCGCCGGGGCTCTTCGACTTCGTCGAGTACAGCGCTCCGTTGGACCTGGAGGAGGCGCGTGCCCAGGCCTCGCTGTTTCCGGAGATGTGGCGCCGCCGCGCCGACGTGCCCGTGCTCTTCCACCCCGTGCACCTCAACCTGTGGGGGCCGGAGCTGGAGCCCGCCGCCACGCTGAAGGCCCTGGACGCGCACGCGCGCGCCGTGGGCAGCCCGTGGGTGGGCAATGACGTGGGGTGGTGGCACGTGCAGGGCCAGCCGTTCCCCGGCTACCTCTACATCACGCCCCCGTTCAACGAGGCCGGGCTCGCGGACTGCGCCGCGCACGCGCTCCATGTCCAGTCACACCTCTCCATGCCGCTCGTGCTGGAGAACCCCGCGGTGCTGGCGCGCCGAGGCGAGCTGCACGCGCTCGACTTCCTCGCGAAGCTGCACCAGCGCACGGGGCTGCCGCTGCTCCTGGACCTGGGCCACCTGTTCAGCCACCAGCTCTCCGCCGGGCTGCCGCTCGAGGCGGGCCTGGACGGCTTCCCGCTGGAGCAGGTCGTGGAGATCCACCTCGCGGGCGGTGTGGTGACGCGCCGGGGCTCGCGTCGGTTCTACGTCGACGACCACACGCAGCCGGTGCGCGAGGAGCTGTTCAAGCTGTTGGAGTCCTTGCTACCGCGTTGTCCGTCCCTGCGCGCCGTCACCTTCGAGGGCGACGGCCATCCCCCGGAGGTGGCCCGGCTGTCCCTTCGGCGGCTGCGCACGCTCATCCCCCAGGGCCCTCGCGAGCCGTTGACCCTTCGCGCGCCGGATGTGAGCGCGCCTCCGGTGCTCTCGGGCGACAGCCGGCCGTGGGAGCTGTTCGACGCGGGCCACGGTGTGTCGGCCCCGGACGCGAGCGAGGACCCGGAGGGCACCGCCGCCGACCAGGACTTCCGCCTCGCGGTGGTCGCCGAGGCGCTGGACAAGGACTGGCCGCTGACGCGCCTGCTCCTGGCCGGCACGCGCGAGGCGCTGCTCGACTTCACCCGCTCGCGCGAGTACCGCAACCTCTTCGGCGGGGGAGGGCGCTCGCTGCCGCAGGTCTTCTCCGCCTGGGCGATGCGTCGGCTCCGGGAGCAGCCCGACGAGGGCGCCTCCGCCGCGCTGAGCCTGGAGATGCTCGCGCCCACCACCTTCCTGAAGACCGCCCCGGCGCCGGGCCCCGGACAGGTGGGGCTCGCGGAGGACGTCCGGCCCGGTAGCTTCCCCGTGGACCTGTCCGAGCTCGTCTTCGCCGCGCGCGCCGTCCGCCGCCACCTCACCGCCCGTGCGTGGGCATGTGGGGCGCTGGAGCTGTCCGGGCTGGAGGCGCTGGCCCAGGTGGCCCGGCGTCCGGGGGGCACCCCGTGGAGCTTCGCCGTGCGACGCAAGGCCCCGGGATTCGAGGTGTCGGGCGTGTCACGGGGGCTGGCGGTGCTGCTCCGGGAGTTGGGTTCCAGGCCCGTGCCGGTGGAGTCGGTGCCCCCGGAGGTCCTGGCGGATGGGCTGAATCAGCGGATGATCCGCCTGGGGGATGCTTCCGGGGTGGACCGAACCCTTGCGCCTGTGCGTCCGGTAGGGTAGGTCGCGCCGCAATGACGTCGTCACCCCTCGTTATCGGCATCGCGGGTGGCACCGCGTCCGGCAAGACCACCGTCGCCCGAAAGGTTCGTGAGGCGCTTGCCGACTGCCGCGTGGCCTTCATCGATCAGGACTCGTACTACCGAGACCTGAAGGACCTCCCCATCGCGGACCGCCGGGAGGTGAACTTCGACCATCCCGACGCGTTCGACACCGAGTTGCTGGTGAGCCACCTCCGGGAGCTGAAGGCCGGACGGCCCATCCAGAAGCCCGTCTACGACTTCGTCACCTCGTCGCGTCAGCCCCGCACCATGGGCGTGGACCCGGGGGACATCATCCTCATCGAGGGCATCCTCGTCCTGCACATGAAGGAAGTGCGCGAGCTGATGGACGTGAAGATCTACGTCGACGCGGATGACGACCTGCGCATCCTTCGTCGCCTCACCCGCGACATCAAGGACCGCGGCCGCGACTTCGACCACGTCGTCAGCCAGTACCTGCGCCACGTGCGCCCCATGCACATGGGCTTCGTCGAGCCGTCCAAGCACTTCGCGGACATCATCATCCCGCACGGCGGCAACAACGAGATCGCCATCAGCATGCTGGTGGGCGCGCTGCGCGGGAAGCTCTCCGCTCCGCAGCCGCGCGAGTAGCCCCAGCGCCTCAGCCCACGCGCCGCAGGAAGTCTCCGAGTGGCGCGCGCAGCCGCTCGGTCTCCGTCAGGAGCGCGCCATGGTCCCCCGGGCCGGGCAGCTCCACCAGCCGGGCGCTCACGCCCGCGGCGGACAGCAGGTGGTAGGTGTCCCGCACCCGGTTCACCGGCGCGAGCACGTCCGAGCTCCCCGCCACCAGCAGCACCCGCGCCCGGATCTGCGCGAAGCAGTCCGCCACGTCACAGCCCGAGTAGGCCGAACACAGCGTCGCCCATGACGACGCGTCGAACGACTCGGAGAAGGCGTCCGCCTCCGCGTCCAACGCGAGCCTCGCCGCGTCGGCGTCGGCGAAGCGCTGCGACAGGTACTCGCGGCCGTAGAGCAGCTTCTGGAAGTCCAGCCTCAGCCTGCGCATCGTCTTGCGAGGCTGTGCGTCCGGCTCGTAGAGGCCCTCGCGGAAGTCCGGGTCCGCGCGCAACAGTTGCCACGCCAGGCCCAGCTTCTCGCGCACGCCCTCCGGCAGCGCGCGCGCCGAGCCGATGGCCACCACCGAGTCCGACAGCTCCGGGAACAGCGCCGCCAGCCGCAGCGCCACCTGCGCCCCCAGGCCCACACCGACCAGCGCGCGCACGTGGTTCAGCCCCCGGGCTCGCAACAGCGCGGACACCCCGCGCGCCATGTCGAGCACCGTGAGGGGAGGCAGGCTCAGGCCCAGTCGCTCGCCCGTCTCGCGGTCCATCGACGCGTTCGACGTGCTGCCGAACGGACTGCCCAGGAGCCCCGGGACGATGACCGGCATGATGTCCGGGTCCAACGGCAGCCCCGGCCCCACCAGCTCACGCGCCCAGCCGGACGGCTGATACGCGGAGTCCTCCGCCGGCCCCACCGCCCGGTGCGAATGCGACAGGTCGTGCAGCAGCACCACCGCTTTGCCGTCGCACGGTTCTCCGTACGCCTCCCACGCCACCTGGGGGTTGCGCAGCAGCTCGCCTTCCTCCAGAGGGAGCAGGGAGGTGAACAGGTGGGTGCCGGTGGCCTGGATCACGTTGGGGAATTTTCATATCACTGCCTGCTCCACCGCACAGGAGACTGCCGCTTGAAGCGCTATTTCGGAGTCATTGTCCTCGTCGCTGGTGTGCTGCTGGGCGCCATCATGAGCTACCGCAGCGCCAGTGCCCGCACCCAGGAGGCGCAGCGCGAGGCGGCCGCCCAGCGCATCCGCGCCGACTATCTGGAGCGCGTGGCCTGGCTCCGGGTCAATCCGGACGAGAACGCGTATCGCGAGGAGCTCAAGCCCTTCTTCAAGACGTACTTCGAGCAGGTGGATGACCACCTGAAGGCGTTCAACGGGAACAAGAACTTCGACGGCTATCTGCAGGAGCTGGAGAAGCGCGCGGAGAAGGACGAGCGCGCTGGCGACCGCAAGGCGTTCTACGACTACACGCGCAAGGTGTTCGACAGCCTGCGCGAGGGCCGCTACCGCCCGGTGTGGACGGCCACGGACAAGGGCATGCGCCTGGACGTGGTGTCCTCGGACACCATCATGGTGATGGGCAAGCCGCAGATCCGGCTGCAGCTCGCGCTGTGGGGCGCGCAGCGTCAGCTCAAGGACGAGGGCAAGGTCCTCAAGATGCTGACCAGCGCCACGTTCGACACGGTGTGGAAGCTCACCGACGCGAAGGGGAAGCTCCTGGGCGAGATGCGCGGTGGGGATCCGTCGATGAAGATCGACCACCCGGAGCGCTTCATCGCGGAGTTCCCGCCGCAGCTGGTGCTGGGCCACTACGACCTGGACCTGATGCCCAACGAGGTGGCGAAGCTGGACATGACCATCACCGTCTCGTCGCGCTCGCCCTCGGGCGGGGACGCCACGGCCACGTACGTGTGGAAGCTGGACGTGCCCTCGGAGTGGAAGCTGGGCGCGGGTGAGACGTGGGAGGGCGCCACGCAGGAGGAGCGTCCCGAGGAGGAGATCGACCCGGCGAAGAAGGCCGCCGCGAACTAGCGGTGTGTCGGGTGGGGGAGGGCGAAGCGGGTGTTCGCCCTCACTCCACCACGGTGAAGTGGGAGCCCAGCCGGTACGCGGACAGCGCGCCGGTGTCGTCCAGGAAGTAGAGGTTGAGGCGCACGTCGGCCTGGAGCGCGACGAGCCCCGCCCCCGCGCGCACCTCGGCCAGCACCTGGCCTCCTCGAGGGTCCACCGCGCGCACCCGCTCACCCGGCACCAGCGTCACCCCGCGCGCGGTGCGTGCCGGCAGTGCGCCGATGAGCGGCTCCCCCGCGGCGCCCACGCGCCAGTCCACGGTGCCCGACGAGGCCACGCGCGCCGCGGCCCCCGAGGCGCTGGTCACCACCACGGCGCGAGGCAGGGGCGAGAGCGCGTACGGCCCCGGCCCCAGGTTCAGCGGCCGCTCCCACACGCGCTGGCCCTTGGCGTCCAGGCACAAGAGCATGCCTTCGCGCTCGCGCTCCCCGGCGATGAAGACGCGCGAGCCCACCGGCAGCGGCGCCGACGGGTGGGTGAGGTCCGGCTCGTGCGTCCACGCCGCCTCGCCCGTGTGCGCGTCCGCGAGCAGCAGCGCCCAGTGCGAACCCCGACCGAGCAGCGCGAGGAACCGACGACCCCACGGCACCGGAGCGCCGTGGAAGGGCAGGGGCGCGCGCATCCGGTAGCGCACCTGTCCATCCTCCAGGTCGAGCCCGTAGACATAGCCGGAGTCCGTGGTGACGAGGGCGCGGTGGCCCTGCGTCGTCAGCCAGCTTCGCTGCGTGCGCGGAGGGGCCAGCCGCCACACCTCGCGCCCGGTGGCCTCCGCGAAGGCCACCACGGTGCGGTCCTCGGACAGCGTGAGCAAGAGCCCGTCCTTGCGCAGGAGCAGCGGCCCCAGGGGGATGCCGTCGTGGTCATGCAGCCAGCGCGCCCCCGCGCCCCGGCCCGTGAAGCCGTACACGCGGGAGAGGTCCGCCGCCACCGCGTGGCCGTCCGCCGAGGCCGCCACGCCCAGCGCCGCGGCGCGGCGCCACAGCCGAGACCCGTCCTTGCGCGAGAAGGCCACCGCGGCTTGAGGCGAGCAGCACACCGGCCCGTGACGTCCGAGCAGCAGCCGCGACTCCTCCGTGTCCTCGAGTCCGCGCTGCTCCCACAGCCGCTCGAAGCGCAGTCGCCTCAGCCGGCCGGGGACCTTGAGCGGCTTGGAGGCGCTCTCCGTCGTCCGGGTGCGCTTCTCCCTCGCCGCGCCGGACTGCTCGGGGGGCTCCACGGGGCCGCGCAGATGGGAGAGGCCCTCCCGGCAGCGCTCCGCCAGCTCCACCAGGTAGGGGTTGCCCACCTGCGTCCGGTCCTCCTCCGCGAAGGTGGCCGCGAGCGCCTCGCCCAGGTGGAAGAGGCTCGCCGCGAGCTGCATGCCGGTGAGCGGGAAGGGCACGCCCGCGCGGCCCACCCGCGCCTTGCCGGCCTCCAGGTCGAGCAGCAGCGGGGAGCGGGTGCCCGCGGGCTCCAGCTGGAACCGGGGCTCCTTGAGCTCCACCGCCCGAGCCAGCTCCACCGCCTGGCGCGACAGCTCCAGCACCGTGAGGAACGGCGGCGCCTGGACCTTCCACGCCTCCGGCTTGCCGGGCAGGGCGAGCCACACCTCGCCTGGGCCCAGCAGGGGGGCCAGCGTCCCGGACGGGCTCCGCTTGCCTCCGGAGCGATGCCCCCGGGCGCCGGCGTCCCGGAGCTCGAAGCCGAAGCCGGGCGTCTCGGGCGGCTCCACGCGCTTCACCGAGGGGCGGGCGGGCTCCTCATCCGGGGGCCGCGAAGGCCTCGCGAGCTGCTTGAGCGGCTCCGCCAGCGCCTGGGCGAGGGGGGCGGAGACGCTCTTGGGGGCCACCTGGGTGACGTCCGCGAGGAAGCGCGCGCCGGTGGCCTTCACGGCCTCGGTCAGCTCCTCGGCGTCCACCCTCACGGGGGGCCGCATCAGCCGGGCGGGGCGGGCCAGGCTCACCACGAGCAGCTCCACCTCGGCGCCCACCCGTCTCAGGACCAGCTCCAGGTGGGCCTCCGCCAGGGAGACCTGGGCCATGGGCCGGCCCCCCGTGCGAAGAGAGGCCACTGCGCGCACCAAAGCGGGCACCACTTCTGCTAAGGACTCCTCCACCGCTCCGGACAGCAGGTCCACGCCGTCCAGTTCCAGTGCGATGGAATCCAGCGGGGAGGCCGAGGGTTCGCGTTTCCAGCGCTGTCCGATGCGTATGCGGGTCATCTTCCGTTCGTTGACAAGCCAGTTTAGCGATGGCTAGCATCCGCCGCCCATACGGACCTACATTTTTGTAACCGTTCGGAATTCTTGGGGAATACTCGATGACATTTTACGAGGCCGCGCTCCGCATCCTGGAGAGCGAAGGACGTCCCCTCCACTTCCTTGAAATCACCGAGAAGTCCATCCAACAAAGCCTGCTCTCCCACGTCGGCAAGACGCCCGAGGTGACGATGCTCTCGCGCCTGGCCGCCATGGCGCGTCGCACGAGGGATCGCAAGGTGATTGTGACGGCGAAGGACACCTTCGCCCTGGTGGACTGGTCGATTCCCGAGGACGTGGAGGCGCTGGCGCAGACAGGCGTAATCGAGCCGAATCCGGAAGAGGACCTGCCGCCGCTCAGGCCGGCGGAGCGCCACCCGGAGCCGCGCACGGACAACGTGCGAGCGGCGGGCCGGGGCAGTGAGCGCAAGCGCCGCCGGGACGAGGACGAGGATCGGGGTGGAAAGCGCAAGCGCTTCCCGCCGCTGCCGGAGGTGGTGTTCGAGATCCTCAGCGACGCCGACGGTGGGCTGCGCACGGAGGCCATCATCGAGCGCGCCCGGAGCAAGGAGCTGTGCGCCGAGGACCTCACGGTGGAGGCGGTGCTCACGGCGCTCCTGGAGGACAACCAGCGTCGCATCGACGCGGGTCGCCGGCCGCAGTACGCGTTCAACAAGGACTCCGGCGAGGTGACGCTGGAGCGCGCGGGCTCGCCGAGCGAGGCGCCGTCGCTGGAGCTGCAGGCCGCGTTCGCGCAGGCGCTCGGGATTCCGCTGGAGGCGGGCCGGCCGGTGCTGGCGCGCTCCTCGGCCGCGGCGGTCGCGGGCGAGCCGGTGGTGGACGCGGCGCTGCTCACCACGCTGCGCACGTCGCTCAAGGACGCGCGCCGCGCGGTGGCGCGAGGGCTGCGCAAGCGCCTGGGCGACGCGGACGTGGGCACGTTCGAGAAGTCCGTCGTGAAGATGATGCACGGGCTGGGCTTCCGCGAGCTGAAGGTGGCCAAGCGCTCCAAGGAAGGCCCCCTGCTCACCGCGCGCAAGCGCGAGGGCAGCGTGGAGCTGCGCTACGCGGTGCGGATGCTCAAGGGCACGCCCGGCATCGACCGCAAGTGCGTGCAGGAGCTGCGGCGCGACCTGAGCCACTACTCGGCGCAGGTGGGCCTGCTGGTGAGCGCGGGCGACGTGCGCGGCGACGCGCGCACCGAGGCGCAGGCCAGCGGCTCGCTGGTGATGCTGTGGTGCGGCGACGCGCTGGGTGAGAAGTTCCTGGAGGCCGAGACGGCCGTCACCGTCACCCGGGTGGAGCTGTACGAGATCGACGAGCGCTTCTTCGAGGCCGCCAAGCTGGACGCCGAGGAGGCCCAGAAGCGCCGCGAGGAGCGTCAGCGCGAGAAGCAGTCCCGCGAGGACGAGTCCCCCGAGGTCGCCGCGTCGTCGGAGCGCCCGCGCGAGAAGCGTCGCCGCGAGCGTGGCGAGAAGCGCGCGTCCGCTTCGCCTTCGTCCGACGAGGTGGAGGTCTCCTCCGAGGGCGGTGAGGCTCGCGCCCAGGGCGACGTCGCGGTCGAGGCCGCTCCCGCCGTGTCCGCGCCCGCGCCGCAGAATACGGGCTCCGAGGACGAGGAGGGCGAGGACGACGACGAGGGTGATGACGACGACCTGGAGGCCGCGAGCGCCTTCGTGGGGGCCCGTCCGGAGGGCGCCGAAGCGAACGGCGAGCCCGGCCAGGGCGACCGCAAGCGCCGCCGCCGTCGCCGTCGTGGACGTCGGGGTCGTGGGAACCGGGGCGCCGAGGCTGGCGCCACTCCGGCGGGTGGCACTCCGGCGGAGGCCGCGAGCGGCGCCGCTCCCACGGGCGAGGCCGCGAGCGCGCCCCAGGCGCAGGCGGAGGGCGCTCTCGCTCCCGAGGGTGAGGCGAGCATCGCCGCGCCCCAGCCCCAGGCGGAGGGCACCCCCTCTCCCGACGGTGAGGCGGGCATCGCGAAGCACCAGGACCTGGCGGCCGCGCCCGAGGTCAACGTGAGCGAGGCCACCGCGCCGAGCCCGGAGGCCGTCCCCGTGGCGGGTTCCCTGGCCGAGGCGCTGGAGGCCAGCACCCGGACCGAGGGCATCACCGAGCCCGAGGCGCCGGTCCGCGAGGCGCAGGTCCAGCCGGAGGCGGTCGTCCCGTCCGTGTCCGGTCCGGAAGCGGAGTCGCACGAGGTGCGAGAGGATGCGCACCGTCCCGCGAAGAGCCCGTCCGAAGGGGGAGAGGGCTGACACCGTCTGGCGCGGAGGGTGGGAATGGCCGGCGCGGGCCCGCTTCGGGTGTTACCCTGAGGGGGCGATGAAGCCGGCCCTGATTCTCGCCTTCTGCGCCGTCCTCCTCGGCGCCTGCCGCTCGCAGGCGCCGCGCTACCCCGTCTCTCCGGTGGATGTCTCCGGAGCGACGGTGAAGGACAACGCCCTCCTGGGCCTGGCGCCCGAGGGCGTGGCGACGTTGTTCACCCAGTCCCTGAAGTCCTCCGGCCGCTTCGAGCTGAAGGGCGACGAGGTGACGAAGGACGTCCGGCCCTGGCGCCTGACGTTGGACGTGCCCTTCACGCGCGAGGTCCTGAAGGACGGGGATCCGCGCAGCTTCGCCGAGGTGGGCGCCAACCTCGTGCTGGAGCGCTTCGGAGGGGAGCTGCCCCAGCACTACGAGGTGGTGGGACTGGGCGAGGCGCCGGTGATGGAGGACTCGCCCGCGGGCCGGCAGGCCGCCATGCGCGCCGCGCTGGACGCCGTGCTCAAGCAGGTGACGGACTCCGCGGTGATGCAGCTCAACGCGCTGGAGCGCACGGACGACGTGCTGGTGCAGGAGCTGCGCGCGGACGATGCGCGGCTGCGTGAGTTCGCGCTGCGCACGCTGGCCGAGCGCCAGCACCCCGCCGCGGCGCCGCTGCTCATCGAGCGGCTCAAGGAGTCCTCGGACGGGGACGTGCTGCGCAAGACGATTGGCGCGCTGGTGGAGATGAAGGCGCGCGTGGCGGTGCCGGCGCTCATCGACCTGGCGCGCGGCAAGGACAATGGCTTCGTGCAGGAGCTCGTCTTCGCGGTGGGCGAGATTGGTGGCCCGGAGGCGGAGGCGTACCTGTATACGGTGGCCCAGGGGCATGACGCGCCCGCCGTGCAGGCCGCGGCGCAGCAGGCCCTGGAGACGCTCTACGCTTCACGCAAGCACATCACCGCGGAGGCGCGTGGCCGGGACCACGCGGACTGACATCGAGATGAACCGTTCGTTCGGAGTGGGCGCCGCCGCCCTGCTGGCCACGATGATGCTGGGGAGCGGCTGCTCCAAGCGCGTGGAGTCGGAGTCGCAGACGTCGGCCGTGGCCGGGAGCGTGGCGGACTACTACCCGCTCGCGGTGGGCAACAGCTGGACGTACCGGCAGAACGGCCGCGCCGACAAGCTCGTCACGGTGGAGATCCTCAAGCAGGAGGAGGGCTTCTTCCACGACAACCAGGGCGGCCAGCTCGCCGTGGATGCCTACGGGCTGAGGGACCCCAAGCGCTACCTGCTGCGGGGCCCCCTGGAGACCGGGCACGCGTGGACGAACGTGGTGTCGGTGTCGTCCACCGAGCGCTATCGCATCGTCCAGGCGGGCAGCGCGTGTGACACCCTCGCGGGCACCTTCCCGTCCTGCGTGCAGGTGGAGGGGCGCAACCGGGTGGATGCCCAGGCCACGCTCGTCAACGCGATGACGTTCGCGCCGGGCGTCGGGATGGTGCGCATGGAGATCTTCCTGGAGACGGCGAGCCAGCAGCGCATCCCCCAGACGCACCTGGAGCTCACCGCCTACGAGGTGGGTGGGAGTCGTGCCCCCGGGGCGAGCACCCCACCGGCCGGCTGAAGGCCGGGACGGAGGGCGAGGAGGGGCCGCCGAGGGCCCCGGCCCGGCGAGTTGAAAGCCCGGCCGCCGCTCCGTACCCTTGCGCTCTCGTGAGGTGTCGCCGTGGCCCTGGAATCGACCGAGCAGACGCAGGAGGAACTCATCCTCGGGTTCCTCTCCGAGAGTGGTGAGGACTACACCTCCGGGGAGGCCCTGTCGGGCAAGCTGGGGCTGTCCCGCACGGCGGTCTGGAAGCGGGTGGAGGCCCTGCGCACCAAGGGCTATCGCATCGAGGCCGTCCCCGCCCGGGGCTACCGCCTGGTGGAGGTCCCGGACCGCCTCACCGCGCTGGAGGTCGCGCCGCTGCTGGAGACCCATGACCTGGGCCGGACGGTCCATCACCACGCGGTGCTGGGCTCCACCAACGAGGTGGCGTTCCGGCTGGCGCAGGACGGCGCCGAGCACGGCGAGGTGGTGGTGGCCGAGCAGCAGACCTCTGGCAAGGGCCGCCGGGGCCGCGCCTGGGTGTCGCCGCCGGGGCTGAACCTGTACTTCTCCGCCATCCTCCGCCCGGAGCTGCCGCCCCAGCGCGCGCCGGAGCTGACGCTGGTGGCCGCCGTCGCGCTGGCGGAGACGCTGCGCGAGTGCGGGGTGGACGCCGCCATCAAGTGGCCCAACGACGTGCACATCGACGGGCGCAAGGTGGCGGGCATCCTCACGGAGCTGTCGGCCGAGCCGGAGCGGGTGCACTTCGTCATCGTCGGGGTGGGGGTCAACCTCAACTGCCAGGACGAGCACTTCCCCGAGGAGCTGCGCGGGGTGGCCACCTCGCTGTCGCTGGCCCGGGGCGAGAAGGTGCACCGCGCCCGGTTCGCCGCCTCCCTGTGGACGCGCATGGAGGAGTGGCTGGACCTGTACCTGGAGACGGGGTTCGACGCGGTGCGCGCCCGGTGGAAGGAGCTGTCGTCCACCCTGGGGCAGGACGTGCTGGTGCGCACGGACCGCAGCGAGTTGCGGGGCCTGGCCGAGGACATCGACCCGTCCGGCGCGTTGCTGGTGCGCACGGAGGGCGGACAGCTGGAGCGCGTGCTGGCCGGAGACGTGGAGCAGCTGCGCCCCAGGCAGTCGCCGCGCTCGCGCCAGACGCCCCGCTGAGCGGCGCCTTCGGAGTAGAGTGCGCGGGGTGATGCTCCTGGCCATCGACGTTGGCAACACCAACACCGCCCTCGGGGTGTTCGAGGGCCGACGGCTGCTCGACCACTGGCGCGTGGAGACGAGCACCCGGCGCACCTCGGATGAGTACGGCATCCTGGTGCGCCAGCTCTTCTCGCACAGCGGCATCGACGCGGCGAAGGTGGGCGCGGTGGCGGTGTCCAGCGTGGTGCCGCCGCTCCAGTTCAGCCTGGAGAAGATGAGCGAGCGCTACTTCCGCATGCGGCCCATGTTCGTGGGGCCTGGCGTGAAGACGGGCATGCCCATCCTCTACGACAACCCTCGCGAGGTGGGCGCGGACCGCATCGTCAACGCGGTGTCCGCGTACGAGAAGCACCGCTCGGCGCTCATCGTCGTGGACTTCGGCACCGCCACCACGTTCGACGCGGTGTCCGCGCGGGGCGAGTACCTGGGCGGCTGCATCTGCCCGGGCATCAACATCTCCATGGAGGCCTTGTTCCAGAACGCCTCCAAGCTGCCGCGCGTGGAGTTCGCGCGGCCGCCGCATGTCATCGGCCGCAACACGGTGCACTCGATGCAGTCGGGGCTCGTGTACGGCTACGTCGGGATGGTGGACGGCATCTGCGCGCGCATGCAGGCCGACCTGGGCCACCCCGTGAGGGTCGTCGCCACCGGAGGGCTCGCGCCGCTGGTGGCCAGTGAATCCAAGGCCATCCACGAAGTGGACGAGTTCCTCACGCTCGAGGGCCTGCGCATCATCTACGGAAGGAACCACGCGACATGACCACCGCCGCCCCCAGCAACGTCCCGGCGCCTCCCCCGGGCTGCCCCTTCAACGCGGAGTTCCTCCCGCCCAACCTGCGCAAGCACGTGGACCCGGCCGCGCCGGTGCCGCTGCGGATGATGGCCGCCAAGTCGCTCGTGCCGCTCAGCCCGTCCGACATGCTGGGCGCGCTGTACATGCTGACGTACGACCCGGACGCGGGCGTGCGCGAGACGGCGGCGAAGACGTCCGCGGGCCTGCCCGAGAAGATCCTCGGCTCCGCGCTGCGCGACGAGGAGGTGCAGCCCCAGGTGCTGGGCTACTTCCTCGGGCTGCTCAAGGACAAGGATGCCTACGCGGAGATGCTCGTCCTCAACTCGAACACGCCCGACGAGGCCGTGGCCCAGGTGGCGCGCGAGTGTGGACCGAAGCTGGCGGAGATCATCGGGCAGAATCAGCTGCGCCTGTTGCGCTACGAGGACATCCTGCGCGGCCTGTGCGCCAACGCCCAGGCGCCGGTGTCCCTCATCGACAGCGTCTGTGACTTCGCGGTGCGCAGCGGCCTGCAGCTGACGGACGTGCCGCAGATGAAGGCCGCGCGCGTGCGCCTGTTCGGCCCCGAGGCCGCCGAGGCGCCGCCGGACCCGGGCCCCACCGCGCAGGAGGTGCTCCAGGAGATGGGCGGCGAGGTGGCGGACGAGAACGCCGCGCCCATGGAGGAGGGCAAGCGCCTGACGCTGGCCCAGCGGCTGATGAAGATGTCCATCGCGGAGAAGATCAAGCTGGCCACGCTGGGCAACAAGGAGGCCCGCGGCGCGCTCATCCGCGAGACGAACAAGCTGGTCGCCGTGGCCGTCATCCGCAGCCCGCGAATCACGGACGGCGAGGTGCTCGCGTGCGCCTCCAACCGCGCGATGATGGATGACGTCCTGCGCGTCATCTACAACAACCGCGAGTGGACCAAGAACATGAAGGTGAAGTTGGCCCTGGTGAAGAACCCCAAGGTGCCGCTCACCGTCACGATGAAGTTCCTCAACGCCCTGCGCGACGGCGAGCTCAAGGACCTGAGCCGCGACAAGAACGTGCCGGCCGCGGTGCAGACGTTCGCCAAGAAGCTGCTGGAGAAGAAGACCGCCCCCAAGAAGACCGACGACAAGTAGGCGGGGCGGGGTGGGGGAGCCCTCTTTCAAAGAGGGCTTCGACCCCGGGTTCCACCGCCGCTCCAGCGCCTCGCGTCGAGCCAGTGGCGGGAGCGGCGTGGAGGCTGCCTCAGGCCGCCGCTTCGTCGGCGTCGTCGGCCACGGAGGAGGCGTTCTCCTCGAGCAGCTGCTGGGCGATGGCGAGCGCCTTCTTCGTCTTCTCGCGCAGCTTCTCGTCGTTCTTGATGCGCGCGTAGAGCTTGGTGACCCGCTCCTCGTTGCGCACGGCGGAGGCCTCCAGCTCGGCGATGCGGCGGCGCAGCTCGTCGGCCTCCTCGGCCGCGCGGGTGCCCTGCTCGGACAGCTCTGTCTGCGTCTGCTCCAGCTGGGAGCGCAGCTCCTCGGCCTCGCGCTGGGCGCTCTCCACCTGGCCGCGCAGGGTGTCGGCCTCCTCGCGCGCCGTCTGCACGTCGACCTCGAGCTGACCGGTGCGGTTGCGCAGCTCCTCCAGCTCCGCGTTGAGGCCCGCCGTCTGCGCGGCCTGCTGATCCAGCTCCTCCTGGAGCGTCGTCACCTGGGCGGCGGCGCCACGCGCCTCCTCCTTGGAGGTGGCGAGCTGCTGGTCCACGCGCTTGCGCTCCGCCGTCAGCGTGTCCACGCGGGTGGTGAGCGTCTTGATCTGCGCGTCGCGCCGGGCCATCTCCGACTCGGTCGTGCTGGACGCCTGCTCGAGCTCCAGGTGCTGGTCCTTGAGCTCGACGATCTCCTGGTCCTTCTGGTTCAGCTCCGTCTTGAGGCGGAGGATCTCCTTGTCGCGCTTGTTGACGGCGTCGCGCAGCGCGAAGGTGTCCTTGTCGTTCTTGCCGGTGGCGGCGCGGGCCGTCTCCAGCTCGGTGGCCTTGCCCTCCAGCTCGGCCTCCAGCTCACGCACCCGGTCCTCGGCCTGGGCGGCGGTGCCGCGCGAGTCCTCCAACGCGGCCTGCAGCTCGGCCACCTTCGCGCGCAGGCTGCGCAGTTCGGCGGCGTCCGCGGCGGAGGTGACAGGCGCCGCGGCCACGGGCGCGCTGGTGGCCACCGCGGGCGTGCGCGCGGGCGGCGTCGGCGTGCGCGCGGGGGGCGGGGTGGTGGCCTTGGGCGGCTCGATGACCTTCAGCGGGGCGGGCGCCACCGGCGCGGTGGCGACGGGCATGAAGCCCACGACCGTCTTCTCCGAGTCGTCCAGCGAGTCCAGCGCGTCGTCCGCGTCCGAGCCGAGCGCGTCCAGGCCGGAGAAGTCCTCCTCCACGCCCTCGACGACGGCGTCGGGCGGGGCCTCCACGGGCTCCTCGACGATGGCGGCGGGCTCGGGCTCCGGCGACGACATGTCGCTGAACGCCGCGTCCAGGTCCAGCTCCTCGCCGGCGACCGCGGGCTCCTCGTCCTCGCCGGTGTCGACGGAGATCTCCTCACCGAAGTCCGCCGTCATCGGCTCGTCGCCGAGCGCGTCCAGCGTGAGGCTCTCGTCGACCACGTCCTCGGAGACGGCCACTTCGGGGAAGCCGATGATGGCGCCCACGCGCTCGGTGAGCAGGTTGGCGTCCACCGGCATGGGCACGTACTCGTCCGCGTGCGCCTTCAGCTTGCGGTGCTGCGCGAAGCCATCCGGGTTGCCGACGATGACGATGGGGACGTTCTTGAGGTCGTCGTCCTTCTTCAGCTTGCCGCAGATGAGGTAGCCGTTCTGTCCGGCGGACAGCTCCACCGCCAGCACGACGAGGTCGGGCCTGTCGCGGCGAATCTGCTCCACGCTGCCCTTGCCGTCCGCGGTGTCCTCCACGGTGAAGCCCCGTCCCTCCAGGACGGGCCTCAGGGTGGCTGCGAGGGCGGTGTCGCTCTTTTCGACGATCAGGATTTTCTTGGACATGTAGGAACGGCCCGACCTGGGTGCGGCGCGCGCGGGCGCCACGGGTGACGGTGGCGCGCGAGGAAAGAAGCGCCGTCGAGGCTATCGGCCATGTCAGGGACCGTCAAATGTTCGGGCCGTACGAAACTCCGCCCGCAGGGCAGTCGGGCAGGCGCCACGGCGCGCTTCAGGGAAACGACGCGGGCTCGACGGAGACGGCGGGGCGCGAGCGCGCGGGCATCGGGAGTGTCTGGTACGAGTAATTCCCGTCCGCGGACTCCATCGCCCGGGGCGTGCTGGCCAACGCGGCGCCGTGCTCGCGCTCCTCGAGCATGCGCAGGATGTCACGCTCGTCCATGTCGGTGACCATCTCGTAGACGACCTCGTGGTCCCGCCAGGTCACGATGTTGAAGCCCTGCGCGGAGTCGACCTCCACCGCGGGCAGCGCCTGGGGACGGGGGCTCGCCTCGTCCGGCACCACGAACACGCCGAGCCGCCGGCTGGGGCCACCCTCGTCGGGGAGCGTCTCGTAGCTGATGTACGCCACTTCGCGGCCGTTGAGGATGGAGATGCGGCCGCCCAGCGGCTTGGCGCGAGGCAGCTGCGGCAGCGCGACGCGAGGGTCCACCGTGCCCTTGAACCACGTCTCCAACTGCTCGGAGTTGGACGCGGTGACTTCGTACGGCAGCGGACGCTTGAAGCGCAGGACCAGCTCTTCCTTCGCCAGACGCTCCCGCTTGCCCGCCTGATACGCGGACCAGCCGCTCGTCACCGTCACCACCACCAGGGCGACGGCGCCCGCGCGCAGCCAGACCCCATATTGCGCGCGGCGGTGCTCCTGGTGGAGCCCCTGGGCGATGCCCGCGCGGAGCGAGGCCGGGGCTTGCATCCGCTGCACGGAGTGTCTGGCGGCCCGCCGCAGGGCGAGCTGCATGTTCCGCTCTTCCTCCACGCGGCGCTGACATCCAGCGCACGCGGAGAGGTGGGATTCGAGGTCGACCCGCTCCTCCGGCTGGAATTCGCCGTCGAGGTACGGATACAGAAGCCGTTCGAGTTCCTGGCAGGTCATGGGCGCGCGGTAGGAACCTGTTTCTACCCCGTCTTCTTCCTTTGACGATACTCTTCGAGGTTCGCCGGGGTCTCCGCGCCCTCTCCCTCGTGGCGGAAGACACCCTGGCCCACCGCGTACTCGCGCAGCGTCTTCTGCAGGAGCTTGCGGCCTCGGAACAGGCGGCTCATCACGGTGCCGACAGGGCACTCGAGGATCTCGGCGATCTCCTTGTAGGAGAACTCCTGCAGGTCCGCGAGGATGACCACCAGCCTGAAGTCGATGGGCAAGGAGTCGATGGCGCGCAGCACGTCGTCCGACAGGAGCCGGTCGAAGAAGTACTGCTCCGGGTTGGCCGCGAAGTCCGTCGCGTCCCGGCTCACGAAGCGCTCGTGCACCGCCTCGCGCTCGACGCCCTCCACCACCGTGCGCTCCTTCACCTTGCGCCGGTAGCGGTTGATGAACGTGTTGGTGAGGATCTTGAAGAGCCAGGCCTTGATGTTGGTGCCCCGCTCGAACTTGTCGAAGAAGCGGTAGGCCCTCATGCAGGTGTCCTGCACCAGGTCCTCGGCATCGCGCTCGTTCTTCGTCAGGCGCAGGGCCGCCGAATAGAGCGGGTCCAGGTGGGCCAGCGCCAGTTCCTCGAATTCCTGCTTCGTCCGGTTGGGTTGTCTGAAATCCAACATGTCCCGCCTTCCAGAGGCCCGAAACAATTGGGGAATGAGTTGTCGCCTGCCCATCAATGTATGCACGGGAACAGAACTGGCAACAACGGCTTCCCAGTCACACCCGCCCGTCCGGTCGCTTCGGGTACGCCAGACTCCCGACGGGGAACTTTATTCCCCATTTTCAATAACGAAGGGGAGACGGGATGTCGCCATCCACGCCTCCCCCCTCGGGAAGTGCCCTGCCTGTCAGGCTGCTGGGCGGGCTACTTGCGCGCGAGCGCCTCGGAGATGGAGAGGTACTCGTACCCCAGGTCCTTGGCGACGGCCTCGTAGGTGACGTGGCCGTTGTAGGTGTTCATCGCACGGGCCAGGGCGCGGTCCGACTTCACGGCCTCCACCAGGCCCATGTCGGCGATCTTCCGCGAGTAGGGACGGGTGGTGTTGGTGAGGGCGTACGTGGACGTCTGGGGGACGGCGCCGGGCATGTTGGCGACGCAGTAGTGGACGACGCCGTGCACCTCGAACGTCGGGTTGTCGTGCGTGGTGGGCTTGCAGGTCTCGATGCAGCCGCCCTGGTCCACCGCGACGTCGACGACGACGGAGCCCGGGGTCATCTCGGAGATGAGCGACTCGGAGACGAGCTTGGGGGCCTTGCCGCCGGGGATGAGCACCGCGCCCACGACCAGGTCGGCCTCGCGCACGGAGGCGGCGATGCTCTCCGTGTCGGAGGCGAGCACGCTGACGCGGCCGAGGAACACGTCGTCCAGGTAGGTCAGGCGCTCCAGGTTGACGTCGAGGATGGTGACCTCGGCGCCCATGCCCACGGCGACCTTCGCGGCGCACAGGCCGACGACGCCGCCACCGATGACGGTGACGCGGCCGCGGCGCACGCCGGGCACGCCGCCCAGCAGGATGCCCTTGCCACCGTGCGCCTTCTCCAGGCACGCGGCGCCCACCTGGATGGCCATCTTCCCGGCCACCTCGGACATGGGCTTGAGCAGGGGCAGGCTGCCGTCATCCAGCTGCAGCGTCTCGTACGCGACGGCCGCCGCCTTCTTCTTCACCAGCGTCTTCGTCAGCTCCGGGTCCACACCGGCCAGATGGAAGTACGTGTAGATGATCTGCCCGGGCTGGATGCGCTCGTACTCCGGCGCGATGGGCTCCTTCACCTTGACGATCATCTCCGCGCGCTTCCAGACCTCGTCCGCGCTGGCGACGAGCGTCGCGCCCACGCGCTGGTACTCCGAGTCGGGGATGCCAGAGCCGACGCCGGCGTTCGTCTCGACCAACACCGTGTGGCCCGCGCTCGTGAGCGCGCGCACGCCCGCAGGCACCATGCCGACGCGGTACTCACGGGTTTTGATCTCCTTGGGAACTCCGACGATCACGACTTGCCTCCGAGAGGGGGACTGAAAAAGCGCGCGGACCCTAACGGGGCCCCCAGAGGGAATCAAGGCGTCCGCCCAAGCGGTGCACATGTCACCGGTGAGCCTTTGTTACCTCGGAGGGATGACGCGCGGCGTTGAATGCAGTGCGTCCGATGACGGTTCGGCATCGAAACAGAAGGGGGGCCGGTGGTAGTTAGCGTCCCCATGACGTCCGCGCCGAAGCTGCTGTTCGCCGACCCCAAGGGCCGGGTGATGGAGCATCCCTACCTGCTGGCCACGCTGCGCAGCGGAGAAGAGCTCGTTCCTCCCCAGGACAAGCCCATCCCGCTGCCGTCCGCAGGCAGGCTGGTGCACCTGCCGGGCAGGCTGCCCGTCGGCCTGCACCCCGACACGGGGGAGCTGGAGCTGGTGCGGCAGATGAACGTGGGCGGCAAGTCGTTCGTCCCCAACGCGGTGGGCGCGCTGCTGCCCCCGGGCTACACGCGCACGTTCCTTCCGGGCGAGGTGAAGGGAGACGGGCCGGTGCTGCCGCAGTGGGCATACACGGCGGCGGCGTGGGGGAAGGATGGGCCGGTGGCGTGGGCCATCCACACGGACCGCCGCTCGCATTGGGATCCGGAGCGCTACTCCACGCCGGACATGAAGGCGCTCGTGGACGCGCACATGAAGCGCTTCCCGGACAACCGCGTGCTCAAGCAGCTCAAGACGTGCGCGCTGTTGTACCGGTGCTTCACGTCGCAGAACACGTTCTATGTCCGCGACGAGGCGGCCATCCCCGCGTCCGTGATGTGCAACGCGCGCTGCGTGGGCTGCATCTCCGACCAGCCGGCGGACGGACCTCCCGCGTCGCACGAGCGCATGGATGACGGGCCCACCGCGGAGGAGATGGGCGCCATCGGCCTGTTCCATCTGGAGAACGCGCAGGGCCGCACCATGGTGAGCTTCGGCCAGGGCTGCGAGGGCGAGCCGCTCACGCGCTGGAAGTTCATCGCGGAGTCCATCCGCTACATGCGTGCGCGCACGCAGAAGGGCTCCATCAACATCAACACCAACGCCAGCCTCACCCAGGGCCTGGAGGCGCTGCTCGACGCGGGCCTGGACGCCGTGCGCGTGTCGCTCAACGCGGCGACCAAGGGCCTCTACGAGGCGTACTACAAGCCGGTGAAGTACGGCTGGGAGGACGTGGAGGCGTCCATCGCCCTCGCGCGCGAGCGCGGCGCGTACCTGGCGCTCAACCTGCTCCTGTTCCCCGGCGTCACGGACCGCGAGGGCGAGGTGAAGGCGCTGGAGCGGCTGGTGAAGAAGTACCGCGTGGACCAGGTGCAGACGCGCTCCCTGGCCATCGACCCGCTCCAGTACCTGGAGGCCGCGCGCGACGTGGGCGCGGGCGGAGAGCCGGTGGGCGTGCGCACGCTGCTGCAGCGACTGAAGGCGGCGCGGCCCGGCATCATCATCGGCAACTTCGCGCGGGGACTCGAGGAGCGCGAGAACGCCGCGGGGCGCGGGTAGGGCGCTCGACTCGGGAGGATGGGGCCCGGTGAGGAGGGCCCTTCATCCAGCAGGACGGGACGACGTGGGCGGAGGGCTACTCGCCGCCGGGGGGCATCAGCTCCTTGGCCACCAGGTTGCCCATCACGGCGTCCTTGGGGATGTAGCCGTCGGCGCCAGCCTCGCGGCAGATGCGCTGGAGCTCCTCGACATTCTCGCCGGAGCACAAGAGCACCTTGATGCCCTTGAAGAGGCTGTTGCTCTTGATGAAGCGGCAGAACTGCTCGCCGTTCACGTTGGGCATGCGCACGTCCAGCAGCACCAGGTCCGGACGCGTCTGCTTCTTGAGGATGATCTTCGTGGCCTTGTCCGCGGTGTCCGCGACGTGGACCTCGAAGCCCTTGGCGACCAGGTCCGCCTCGATGATCCGCGCGGTCATCTCACTGTCGTCGACGATGAGGATGCGCGGCTTGCGGCCGCCCGTGCTGGGCGCGGCCTTGAGGCCCGTGGAGGCGATGGGCGCGGGCGCGGCGGGGGCCGCCTGGGGGGCCTCCGTGGGGGCGGGCGCGGCGGGAGCGGGGACGGCGGCGGGGACACCCAGGGCGGGGGCGCCGATGAGGTTCATCACGCCGCTGATGACGGCCTCCAGGCCGCCGCTCTTGAGGATGTAGCCGTCCGCGCCGGAGGCCTTCGTCTTGCCGGCCAGCTCCGCCTCCGAGATGTCGGAGTAGAGCACCAGCTTGGAGGTGACCTTCTTCTGGCTCCGGAGGTACTCGACGACGTCGTCGCCGAACATCTCCGGCATGTTCACGTCCATGAGGATGAGCGCGAACGGCCCCTCGGAGAGCTTCTGGTTGAGGCTCGTCAGGTCCTGGGCCCCGCTCACCTGATAGCCGGCGGCGGTGAGGGCCCGGACGGTGAGCTCCACCAGCATCGGGCTGTCATCAATGACCAGTACGCGCGACATCGTCCTCCTCAAAGGATTCGGGGTGGAACCCTACACCTTTGGTTCAGCGCGGACCATCGAAACGGCGAGCGGCCGGCCAGCTTGATGCCGACACTTGACCGGTTTTCGTCCCCTCCGGATACTCGGACGCCTTGACCACGACCTCGACTCCCCTCCAGCGAGCACTCCGGATGGCTCCGGACCGCGCCGTGGCCGTCCAAGCCCGACCGGAGCAGGAGTTCTTCTGCTTCCGGGTGGGAGACCTGCGGCTCGGCGTGCCCAGCGAGAACGTCCTCGAGGTGTTCCGCGCCGGCCTGCTCACCCCCCTGCCGAGGACGCCCTCCTTCATCATGGGCGTCACGGGCCACCGCGGCGAGGTGCTGCCTGTGGTGGACCTCCTGCGCTTCCTCTCCAAGGGCGAGGCGCGCATCGGTCCCCGCACGCGCCTGTTCATCGGCATCACCGGGAGCATCGTCGCCGGGGTCGTCGCCGACACGGTGCTGGGCCTGCGCCGCATCCCCGTGGCGGACATCCTCCCACCGCCGCTGGGCGGTGACGCGGCGGCCGAGCACCTGATGGGCGTGGTGCCGGGCGCCACGCCGCAGGACAGCATCAACCTGCTCAACTTCTCCAAGCTCTTGCAGACGGCCAGGCAGCGCGCGGTGGCCCGATGAACGACGAGTCGCTCGACCTGGAGGAGAAGGTGGAGGAGGTGGACATCCTCTTCTTCGAGATCGGCGGGGGCGTGTTCGGCACGGACGCGTCGCAGGTGCTGCGGATCGATCGCTCGTTGCCGGAGGACATCACCCTGCCGGAGCTGGGCCTGTTGCACCGGGGCAACCGCGCGCTGGTGTTCGACACGCCGGAGGGCGAGGGCCACCTGAAGGTGGACGCCGTCCGGGGCGTGCGCCCCATCCCCGTGACTCAACTTCGCCGCATGCCCCCCACGGCGGGCGCGGCCGCTTATGCCGTCGGTGTGTGCCTGGAAGAAGCCCGCACCGTGTTGCTGATTGACCTGGTGGAGACCGCCAGGACCCGAGGAACTCAAGGAAGGCACTGACCGCAATGTCCCTGGACACCCCCAACGAGAAGCCCACGTCCAAGGCCCGTTCCGCCCGGAAGGCCCCTGCCTCCAAGGCGGCCGGTGCCGCCGCGCCCGCGGCCCCCATCCCCCACAAGGCCTTCACCGACACGCTGTTGACGGTGCTCGCCGGCAACCTCCAGGCCCGCGTCCCCAAGGAGCTGGTGGGCGAGGGCGGCGAGGAGCTGGCCCACCTGCTCAACCAGGTGCTGGACAACTTCGCCAGCTCCGAGCACCGCAAGCACGTGGCGGCGCAGGAGATCGACCAGGCCCTGGACGCGCTCATCAGCCTGGTGCGCGAGGGCGATTTGTCCCGGTGGAACACCACGACCGAGGACCCCCAGCTGGGGCCGCTGCTCGAGGGCTTCGGCAAGGTCATCGAGACGCTGCGCACGTTCGTGCGGGAGATCAACGAGGCGGCGCTGAGGCTGTCCTCGTCCGCCAACCAGGTGCTCGCGGCGTCCACGCAGCACGAGACGTCCTCCACGGAGCAGGCCGCCGCCATCCACGAGACGACGGCGACCATGGAGGAGCTCAAGCACGCCTCCGCGCAGATCGCCGAGAACGCGGGCAGCGTGGCGCGCGTGGCCGAGGAGACGCTGGGCGCGGCGCGCGCGGGCCGGGGCGCCATCGGTGAGTTGATCCAGGCGATGCAGCAGATCCGCAGCGACGGCGTCGCGGTGGCGGACTCCATCGCCAAGCTGTCCAAGCGCGTGGAGCGCATCGGCACCGTGGTGGAGGTCATCGACGAGATCGCCGACCGCTCGGACCTGCTCGCGCTGAACGCGGCGCTCGAGGGCAGCCGCGCCGGTGAGGCGGGCAAGGGCTTCTCCATCGTCGCGGCGGAGATGCGCCGCCTGGCGGAGAACGTCCTGGACTCCACCAAGGAGATCAAGAACCTCATCACGGAGATCCGTGAGGCCACCGCCGCGGCCGCGGGCGCCGCCGAGGCGTCCAAGTCCGCCACCGAGTCCGGTGAGAAGCTGGGCGCCGTCGCCGCGCAGGCCGTCGAGGGCATCCTCGCCGGCGTGCAGGAGACGAGCGACGCCGCTCGCGTCATCAACCTCGCCACGCAGCAGCAGCGCACGGCCACCGAGCAGGTGGTGGCGTCCATGGCGGAGATCGAGGACGTGACGCGTCAGACGACGCAGGCGTCGAAGCAGGCGACGGGCGCGGCCGCGGAGCTCACGCAGCTGGCCGCTCGTCTCGCGGAGCTCATCAAGCGCTTCAAGGCCGACTAGCTCTTCCGGGAAGGGGAGGGTGCGCAGCACTCACCGCCCATGGACACCGAGGCTCTCAAGAAATCCCTCCTGAAGAAGTTCCAGGAGGTCACGGCCGACCGCCTCCAGAAGATTCAGCTGGGCGTGTTGGACCTGGAGAAGGAAACCGCGGACCAGGCCGCGGACGACGTCGCGCGCGAGCTGCACACGATGAAGGGAGAGGCCCGCATGCTGGGCCTCGCCGCCATCGGTCAGCTCGCCCACGCGGCGGAGGACGTCCTGCGCGCCGAGCGCGAGGGACGCACGGCCACGGAGATCGCCACGGACGTCATGCTCCGTGCCTGCGACGTCCTGTCGGACCTCATCGAGGACCTGTCCGGTGCCAACACCGGCACGCCCGCCAGCGAGGACATGGTCCGCGCGCTGGCGGAGGTCTCCGGTCAGGCCGCGCCCGCCATCCCCGGCGCGAAGCCCCCGCCGCCCGCGCCCGCCCCCGTGGTGGCCGCGCCGGTGCAGGCGCCCGTGGTCCGGGCTCCGGTGGTGGAGGCGCCCGTCGCCGCGGCGCCCGTGGCGCATGCTCCCGCGCCCGCGTCGGGCCGCGCGGAGGAGGAGGCCCCGAGCGCCGCCAAGTCGGCCATCGCCGACCGCACCATCCGCGTCAACGTGGAGGTGCTGGACTCGCTGGGGCTGCTCGCCGGCGACCTGCTGGTGGAGAGCGCCCGGGGGCGGCTGCGCAGCTCCGAGACGGAGGAGCTGTTCGAGCGCTTCAGCCGCATGGGCGACCGGTTCCTGCGCCTGGCGGAGGCGCTGGACATCCCGCTGGAGGTGCGCGCGCAGCTGGACCGCGTCGAGAGCGACCTGCACATGCTGCGCGACGATGCGTTCCGCTTCGTGCGGCGCAACGACGACGGCATCAACACGCTGCACGGCAACCTGTCGAAGATGGCGGACCACGTGGCCGAGGCCCGGCTGGTGCCGCTTTCCACGGTGTTCGACGCCTTCCCGCGCGCGGTGCGCGACATGGCGCGCACGCAGACGAAGGAAGTGGACCTGCTCATCGAGAACGCCGACATCGGCGTGGACCGGTCCATGCTGGGCGACGTGCGCGACGCGCTGGTGCACCTCTTGCGCAACTCGGTGGACCACGGCCTGGAGTCCCCGGACACGCGCCAGGCGCTGGGCAAGCCGCAGACGGGCCGCATCCGCATCCGCGTGCGCGTGGACGGCGACATGCTGCACATCGAGGTGGAGGACGACGGGCGCGGCATCGACCCGGAGCGCCTGCGCCAGGTGGCCATCAACAAGCGCCTCATCACCGCGGTGCAGGCCGCCTCGCTGTCGGAGCGCGAGGCCATCGAGCTCATCTTCCGTCCGGGCTTCTCCACCCGCGAGCAGGTCAGCGAGCTGTCCGGCCGCGGCGTGGGCATGGACGTGGTGAAGCGCAAGGTGGAGACGCTCGGCGGCTCCGTCGGCGTCAACAGCCGCATCGGCCGTGGCACCACCATCACCCTGCGGCTGCCCCAGTCGCTCGCGTTGATGAAGGTGCTGCTGGTGCGCCTGGGCGACGACGTCTACGGCATGCCCGCCGCGGACGTCGAGGCCGTGATGCGCGTCAAGCCGGAGGACCGGCTGGAGATCTTCGGCACCCTCGCGGTGCGCCACCGGGGCAAGCCCACGGCGCTCGTCGCGCTGGGGCCGCTGCTCGGCCTCAACGGCGGCAACCGCTTCGACAAGCCGCCGGCCGTCGTCGTGCGCCACGGCGAGGACCACGCGGCGCTGGTCGTCGACGGCTTCGTGGACGAGCGCGAGGTGGCGGTGAAGCCGTGCGGCGGTGAGTTCCTCAAGGGCGCGCCCTTCATCGCGGGCACCGCCGCGCTGGAGGACGGCCGCATCGCCGTGCTGCTGCACGTCCCGGACATCATGGCGGAGGTGCGCCGCATGGCGCGGCCCGTCACCCAGGCTCCGGCCGCCAAGCGGCTCCGGGTGTTGCTGGTGGACGACTCGCCCATTGCCCGCGCCACCGAGGGCGCGCTCGTCAAGGCGCTGGGGCACATGGTGGAGGAGGCGCAGGACGGCGAGGAGGCCTACGGCAAGGTGCAGAACAACACCTACGACCTCATCCTCACCGACGTGCAGATGCCGAAGATGGACGGCTTCTCGCTCGCGCGCAGGCTGAAGTCGACCCCCGCCGTGGCACGCATCCCCGTCATCATCCTGTCGTCGCTCGCCTCGCCCGAGGACAAGCGGCGCGGCCTGGATGCGGGCGCTGACGCGTACCTCGTCAAGGGAGAGCTGGGCGTGGAAGTGCTCGCCCAGGCCATCGATCGGCTGACCTGAGGAGCGGCGTTTGGGCGGACCGGTCGCGGCGGCGATGGCGTTCAGGGTGCTCATGGTGGGCAAGGGGCTGCGCGCGCTCGCGGCCCGGGGCCTGTTCGACGGCGAGTCGCTCGTCCCGGTGGGGCCCGCCGAGGTCGACTTCCCCGGCGCGCTCGTCGCCGTGCAGCGCCACTTCCCGGACGTGGCGCTGGTGGACCTCACCGGCCTGGAGGCGCTGGAGGCCATCGAGCAGGTGATGGCGGGGCGGCCCGTGCCCGTGCTGGCGCTCCACCCCGGGGCCCTCACCGGCCAGGAGGCCTTCCAGGCCATGGCCCTGGGCGCGCTGGACGTGATGGAGCGCCCGGCGATTCCCGGCCCGGAGTTCTGGGCCCACGTGTCGCGCAAGCTGGTGATGCTGGCCCAGGTGAAGGCCGTGCGGCAGACCCAGACGCGCCCCTCGGCGAAGCTGCCCAAGGAGGACCTGCCCGCGCCGCCCTATCCCCTGGTGGCCATAGCCGCCTCCCTGGGGGGGCCCAAGGCGGTCGCACAGGTACTGCGGAAGATTCCACGAGACTTTCCCGCGCCCATCGCCTACTGCCAGCACATCAGCGAGGGCTTCACGGAGGGCCTCGCGCACTGGCTGACGATGGAGACGGCGCTGGGAGTGACGGAGGCGGAGCACGGCATGGTGATGGTTCCCGGGACGGTGTACATCGCCCCGTCGGGCAGTCACCTGTTGGTGCGACCGGAGGGCAGGTTGGAGCTGGACTCGGGGCCCGCGCTCCGTGGATTCCGGCCCTCGTGTGACATGCTGCTCACTTCGGCCGGGGAGTCCTTCGGCTCGCGCTGTGTCGGAGTCATCCTGACGGGAATGGGGCGGGATGGGGCTCGGGGGATGAAGGAGATCCGGGAGCGGGGAGGGCGGACCATCGCCCAGGATGAGAGCACGTCCGCGGTGTGGGGCATGCCTCGCGAGGCGGTGTTGCTTGGGGCGGCGCAGGAGGTGCTGCCGCTGGAGCGCATCGGCCCCACGTTGGTGCAGTGGGTGGAAGCGTGCTGAACGTGAGCAACAAAGTGCTTCAGCAGCTCGCCGCGCTCCTCCTGGAGCGCGCGGGGCTGAAGATCACCCCGGATGGGTTCCACAGCCTGCGGCTGGCCCTGTCCACCCGGATGCCCGTGCTCGGCATCGAGGAGCCGGAGCGCTACCTCCAGAGGCTGACGGGCGTGGGGGGCGAGGAGGAGCTGCGCTCGCTGTTGCCCCTGGTGACGGTGGGGCACACGGAGTTCTTCCGCGACGCCAAGCAGTTCCGCGCGCTGGAGAAGAGCGTGCTGCCGGACCTGCTCGCCCGCGCGCGGCGGGAGATGCGCAAGGTGTCCATCTGGTCCGCGGGCTGTGCGACGGGCGAGGAGCCCTACAGCATGGCCATGGTGCTGGCGGAGCTGGGGGCGCTGTCCGCGGAGGTGGACCTGTGGGCCACCGACCTGAACCTGGCCGCGGTGGAGGCCGCCCGGCAGGGGAGGTTCTCCACGCGCCGGAGCATCAGCATCCATCCGGAGCGGCTGGCCCGCTTCTTCCGCCCCGTCGAGGATGGCCACGAGGCGCTGCCCGCGCTGCGTGAGTACATCCGCTTCGATGGACAGAACCTGGCGGTCCCCGTCTTCGACAAGGTCGCGCTGAACTCGCTGGACCTCATCCTCTGCCGCAACGTCATCATCTACTTCGACCTGCCCACCATCCGCGGGCTGATGGACCGCTTCCTGAGCGCGCTCCGGCCCGGGGGGCTCTTGTTCCTCGGGTACTCGGAGAGCCTCTTCAAGGTCTATGACCGCTTCGAGATGATCGAGGTCGACGGCGCCTTCGTGTACCGGCGCCCGCCCAGCGACAAGGGCTACCGTCCGCCGCCGCTGCGCATCCACCCGTACCCCGTCTCCACCGAGCCGCCGGCCCGCGCGCCGGAGCCCGAGCCCTTCTCCCCGGCCGTCTACGCCCGCCCCGCGGTCGAGCTGGCCCAGGGCGCCCGTCCTCGCGCGAGCACCCCGGACACCGCGTCCACCCGAGGTCCCGGCGCGCTCTCCGGTGCCTTCCCGGCCGTGCGCCCGCTGCCCGCCGCGTCCACGACGCAGGCCTCCGGCACGCATCCGCCCGCGACGACGAAGACCAACGACCTGGGCCGTCCCCGCGTCACCGTGGAGCTGCCGGCGGTGAGCGCCGCGGACGCGGTCCGCACGCGTCCCACCGTGGAGCTGCCGGCGGTGTCCGCGCCCGCGCGCACCGTCACCGGTGAGCTTCCCGCCGCCACCGCGTGGCCCAAGCTGCTGCCTCCCGCGGAGCGGCTGGCCATGGCGGTGCGGAAGATGACGCAGGGGGACTTCCCCGCCGCCATCCAGGGCGTGCAGCGCCTGCTGGTGGACGAGCCGAGTGATCTCGACGCGCTGCTCACGCTGGGCAATCTCTACTCGCTCACCGGCCGCATCACCGAGGCGCGGGAGGCGTTCGCCCAGGCCATCCAGCGCGAGCCGCTGTGCGTGGAGGCGCGCGTGTTCGGTGGCGTGGCCGCGCTGCAGGCCGGGGAGCTGCGGGAGGCGCGCTCGGAGCTGGGCAAGGCGCTCTTCCTGGAGCCCACGCTCGCCATCGGCCACTACCTGCTGGCACAGGTGCAGGAGCGCAGCCACGACTCCGAGGCGGCCCGTCGCAGCTACCGCAACGCGATTGCGCAGCTGCGCTTCCCCCAGCGCACGCTGGCGGGGCACTACCCGGAGATGCTGGACTCGGCCGAGGCCATCTCCCGCGCGGCGCGCTATGCGCTCGCCGCGCTGGAGGAGCAGCCTCCGCACTGAGTGTCGCGCGGAGGCCGAGGGCCCTCAGTCCAGCGAGGACTTCACCTGGTCCAGCGACTTGCTGGGGTCCAGCACGGCGCCGAACTTCTTCTGGAGGTAGGACTTGGCCTGCCCGCGCAGGAGCATGCCCGGGTCCGTGCCCTCGCCCTCGACGGCCTTGTCGGTGATGACGAACGAGGCGTCCAACTGGATGCCCATCACCTTGCCGACAATCTTGGCGCCCTCGCCCTGCCAGTCGGCCTTCACTCCGTACTTGCCACCCCAGTACCGGAGGAGCTCCTCGACGCGCTGCTTCACCTGGTCCTTCGGCAGGGAGTGGGGGATATCGAACTTCAGCATGCCCATGGCACGGCTCCTGATTTCAGTGTCCTGGCCATTCGTTTATCGACGCCGGGCCGAGAAGGGAACCGCCGAGTCACCCTTGAGCGCACGAATGTCAACGGCCCGGCGCATCACTCCTGGACGCGGCGTGAGCGCTTGAGCTTCACCGGCGGATCTCCCGGCCGGCCCCAGCGCGTCATGTAAGGCGCCAGGTTGAACTTCTCCGCCGTGCGCGGCGAGCTCATCGGCCGCACCTTGCCCAGCACCTTGCGCTCCTGGAACGGCCTGTCGTGCAGCCCCAGGACCCACATGAAGTTGGCCACGCTCGCGGGGTCCCTGCCGTCCACCGCGTACTTGTCATTGAGGTGGGCGATGCGCTTCAGGCCCTCGTCGGGCGTGGCGCTCCACTCGAGGATCTTCTTGCCCCACAGCATGCGCAGGTAGTTGTGGATGCGGCCGCGCTCCAAGAGCTCGCGCTGCGCCGCGTTCCACAGGCCGTCCGCCGTGCGCGCGTGCTCCAACTGCTCCAGGGAGTACAGGTGCTCGCGCGGGTCCTTCTGGTGGGTGGACAGCGTCTCGCGCGCCCAGCCCGGCAGGGACTCCACGGAGAGCTGCTTGTCCTCGGGCGTGTGGAAGCAGAAGTTGAAGCCCAGCTCGCGCCGCACCAGCAGCTCCTCGAGGAAGCTCCTCACCGCGGGGTGGTCCGTGCCACGCGCGCGGATGGCCGCCCGGGCCGCCTCGCCCGCGAAGAGGTTGCCCCAGTGGAAGAAGGGGGACAGGCCGGACTGGTGCGCGCGGCCGGGGTCATTGCGCTCGGTGTCGTAGCCGTCGAGCTTGCCGTGGAGGAAGGCCTCCAGCGTCTTGAGCGCCGCCTTGCGTCCACCGCGCTCCTCGAGCGCCGCCACCTTGTGGTCGATGTGGAAGGCGGACAGCTCCTGCCGGGCCTGCTTCGCGTCGGCCAGCTCGAAGTCCGGCTCCAGGGCGCGCCCCGCGGCCGCGGCCTTCACCGGACGCGCGCGCAACGTCCGTCCAAGGTACTCGGGCCACAGCTTCTGGAGCTTGGGGCGCAGCGTGTACGCGCCGGCCTGCACCGTGGGGATGCGCTGCATGGGCACCACGCACGAGGCGTCCACCGCGAACAGCGGCACATCCAGGGCCTTGGCCGCGCCTCGCAAGTGGCCGGGGATGATGTACGTGGGGAAGAGGTCGGACACCACCGCCGCCGCGCGCCGTCCCAGCTCCGCCAGTCGGGGGCGATGCTGCTTCGTCGTGCGCGGCAGCTCCAGCCAGTAGGGCAGGCCGCGCGACGCGAAGGCCGACGCGAGGTCCGCCATGCCCTCCAGCGCCCACGCGTGGAGCCGGTCCGATGCATGGGGGTAGTCCGGACGCAGCGCTTGATACACGACGACGGGCAACCCCAGGTGGTTGCCCAGCGCGATGGCCGCATCGAGCGCGTGGTTCTCCTCGGCGCGATGGTTGACCATGCACCAGTACAGGACGAAGTCCCGACGTGAGGAGGGCAGGGGGACATCCTTGATGACGACCACACGAGCGGAGTCGACATCGAGCTCGGACCACGAGAACCCGTTGGGCATGATGTGCACGGATGCCCGAGGTCGCTCCGGGTCGCGAGGGAATTGAAGCAGCCGTGCACGAATGCCGTGCCCGTGACGCTTCGAGCCACCGAGACACACTTCCACCCGCCCAGGTGCGCGCAAAAAACACCACCCAGGCCTGGGTTGTGGTCTTGTGTCGTTTGGACCCAAGGAGTCCTTGCGTGTCACCTCTGCGAAACTGGCTCTGTCTCTGCTCCGTCTTCACGCTGCTGCTCGCGACGCCCGAAGGCGCGCGCGCCCAGGTGGGCTCGTCGTACCCGTCGGAGCCGGCTCCGGCGCAGCCCGCGTATCCTCCGCAGGATCCCGCGCCCTCGACTCCGCCGGAGCCGTCGCCGCTGCCGCCCGTGGACCCGTACGCCGACCCTCGGATGGCCGAGCCGCCGCCGTCGAACATCGTGCCGGCCACTCCTCCGGACCCGGCGACGATGCCTCGCGTGGACAACCCTCCACAAACGTCAGACGTGCCGCGCGCGGACGCGCCGGACCTGCGCCAGTCACCGCTGACGCAGGACGGCACGCCCGCGTCGCTGACGCCGTCGGCCTCGGCCACGCCGCCGCCGTATGTGGACAGCGGCGCCATCCTGGATGGGCGTCAGCGCCTGGGGCCCTTCCTGTCGGGGCCGGGCAGCTTCCGCTTCATCGCGCATCACACCGCGCTGGGCGCGCTGGGTGGCTTCTTCACGCAGGCGTTCGCCAATGACTTCGACTTCGACCAGAGCTCGCGCGAGGCGATGCTGGCCGGCACGTTGATTGGCGCGGGCCTGGGCTTCGGCGCGTCCTCCTGGTGGCAATTCAACAACTGGGTGGACAAGCCCATGGCGTCCTTCACCATCATCAACTCGGGCGTGGGCGGCGCCTTCATGGCCGGCTTCATGGACCTCTTCACCCAGGACGCGGGGGTGCTCACCTGGTCCGCGTTCCTGGGCGCGGAGCTGGGCGCGTGGCTGACGGCGGGGCTCGGCGGCGGGCAGCTCCCGCTGAACGACGGCCTGTTGATCTCCTCCGGCGCGGGGTGGGGCGCGGCCTACGCGGCGCTGCTGCTGGCCGTCATCCACTTCTCCGGAACGGACATCTCCTCGAAGACGTGGCGGGACACGCTGCTGCTCGCGCCGGGCATCGGCGCGGGCGCGCTGGCGCTGGCCACCATGCGCTACAACCCGACGCCCTCGCAGATTCTGCGCGCGGACCTGTTCGGCGCGGGCGTGGGCGCGGCGGTGCTGCTCATCTCCGGCCTGGTGCTGGGCGGCTTCGACCAGTCCACGCCGTACGTGCTGTCCTTCCTCGGCTCCGCGGGCGCCATCACCACGGTGAGCCTGCTGTGGGAGGAGAGCGTGGACCGCTCCGCGCTGAAGTCCGCCAAGGACCGGCCCTACCGCAACGTCTGGTGGTAGACGGCCCGGGGGGCGGGCGAGCATGCGTCGTGGCACCGAGGGGAGGCAGACACCACCTTTCCTCGCGACATGGCGCGCGTCCATCCCTTCACGGCCCTGCTGACCCCGCTGGCTCGGACCCTCGAGCCCAGCGGCTACGTGCCGCGCAGCAACGCGGTGCCCCAGCCTTCCCACGTCCGGCCCCTGCTGGAGGCCGCCAACCCCTCGGCGGAACTGCGACGCCAGCGGGAGTCGGGCACGTTGCTGCGCGACGCCCGGCCCGCGCTCTACGTGGTGGAGGTCCACAGCCCGGCGGGCAAGCTGGGCGGCCCACCGGTCCGCTACCTGCTCTGCTCGCTGCGGCCGGACGCGGGCACCCCGCTGGAGGATGACCCGTACCGGCCCCGTGCGTGGGAGGCCGAGCCCGCCGTCACGCTGACCGCGGACGACCATGGTGTCTTCCGGGGCCTGCTGGCCGAGGCGAGCGAGCGCTCGACCCTGGTGTGGGAGGGGGACTACGACGGCCACCCGCTGTCGCTGCGCCGCATCGAACCTTCGCCCGTCTCCAAGCGCATCCAGGCCGTGCTGGACGAGGCCCCCATGCGCCCGCTCAGCGCGCTGGCGGAAGGCGGGCCCACGCTGGCCGCGGTGGTGCCCCTGTCGGACCCGGGGCTGGAGGTGCTCCCCATCCACCGCGCGCTCAAGGGCGTGGACACGTTCAAGGAGGAGACCTTCCTCACCCTCGTCACCGCGTACGCGCGGGTGTACGAACTGGACGAGCCGCTCGACACACCTCGAGGGCTCGTCGCCGCGCGGGAGCGGCTGGCGACGCTCATCACCGGGCACCACGCGGTGCTGCTGGTGTTGCCGGGCGGCAGGGGGCGCATCCTGCGCTTCCGACAGGGGTTGGACCTGGCTCACCTGAAGGGCGCGCCGCGCAACCCGACGCTGCGCAGCCTGGACCTGGCGCTGCTCAACGCGCTGGTGCTGAGGACGGTGCTGGGCATCCGCGAGCCCGAGGCGGCGGGACATCCCCAGGTGTTCCCGGTGCAGGGGCTGGAGACGCTGGTGAAGGGGGTGGAGTCGGGCACGTTCCAGGTGGGCTTCGCGCTCAATCCGCCGCCCATCTGGGAGGTGCGCGCGGTGATGGAGGCCCAGGCCACGCTGCCGCCGAGGACGCTCCGGGTGGAGCCGTTGCCTCCGGCGGGCCTGCTGTTCCTCGACACGGAAGCGTAGTCCGCCCGCGTGAGGGTGCTGACGCACAGCGCGCCGGACGAGTCGGGGCGCTCGGCGCCGGAGCTACAGGTGGGGCCCGGCGAGACGTTGGACGCCATCTGTGGCGGAGCGGTGCGGGTGCTCCAGCGCCGGCTGGGCTATCGCTTCACGTTGGACCCGCTGTTGCTGGTGCACTTCGCGGTGTCGGTGGGCGGCGCGGGGCGCGGGCGGCTGATGGACCTGGGCACGGGCTGCGGCATCATCCCGCTGGTGCTCGCCTGTCGGTGGCGCGGCAAGGACCTCCTCGGGCTCGAACTGCAGCCGGGCCTGTTCTCCCTGGCCCGACGCAACGTGCTGCTCAACCACTGCGAGCGCGAGGTGTCGCTGGTGTTGGGGGATTTGCGGCGCGTGGACGAGCAGTTCCCGGCGGGCGGCTTCGCGCAGGTGCTGTGCAATCCGCCCTACCGCGCGCGGGCGACGGGGCACACCAGCCTGTCCACGGAGAAGGCGCTGGCGAGGCATGAGCTCGCGTGCGAGCTGTCGGACGTGTCGAGGGCCGCTGCGCACCTGCTCGAACCCCGGGGAGGGCTGTGCATGGTGTACCCGGCGTCACGCTTCGCGGAGCTGGTGACGGTGCTGCGCGTCTTCGGGCTGGAGCCGCGCGTGGTGCGGTGGGTCCATCCGCGCGCGGACCGGCCCGCGAAGCTGGTGCTGCTGCACGCGGTGAAGGGGGGACCCGCGGAGCTGACCGTCCTGCCACCGTTGGTGGTGCACACCGAGGACGAGCACGCCTTCACGGACGAGGTGCGCGCCATGGTGGTGTGAGGGCGGCCCGGTGTGGGCCGCCCTCGGTGCGTCCGTGCTACGGCGCCGTCTCGGTGGCCTGACCCGGGGCGGTGGGCGCCGCGGGCATGGCGGGGGCGGTCGGGCGCGCGGTCGGGAGCGATTCGACCGTCTCCGCCATGAACACGGAGGGAGCGTTGGCGAGCAGGCGCTCCAACTCGGTGCTGGCCCGCTCCGCCAGGGCATGCTTGTGGTGTTCGTAGCAGCGTCGGCGGTCATCCAGCTGCTTGCTGTCCCAGACGGTGTTGGGCTCCACCGGCTCCAGGACGGAGACGCACAGGCCCAGCCAGTCCACCACGTGGGCCAGCTCGATGCGCGTCTCCTCGCGCGCCATCGTCAGCGCGTGGGAGGCGAACGGCTGGGCGAGGACGTCCACCAGCCTGCGGCCGAGCGCCTTGTCCGCGCGGGCGATGATGTGCAGCTGGGGAAGGATGGCGGAGACCACGTCGCGGTCGGGCCAGGGATTCGTCCGGTGGGCGATGAAGCCTCGCTCGAACAGCGCGGCGGCCTCCGGAATCTTGCGCTGGCGCAGTCGCAGCAGCCCCTCCAGCAGGTCCGCCTCCACCGGCAGCGTCGCGCGCAGTGGCTCCAGGTACTTGAGGGCCGCGTCATCGCCCTGGTTCGCGAGAGCGTGGGTGAGCGCGAGCTGCTCTCGGGGGCCACGAGGCTCCCAGGGCTCCTTCTGCCAGCGTGCGCGGATGGCGGGCCACTGCTTGCGGTAGTAGGCGTCGATGGTCGGGGCCACTGCCTGCACGGGGGCGCCGAGCCGCTCCTCGTTCGAGAGCGGAATCGCGCTCCACGCGCGGTTGAGCGTCACCCGGTTCCAGTCCACCTGCCCCCGGATGGCGGGGCGGCCCATGCCGAGCGCGTTCGCGACTTCCCGCAGCGTCTGGATGGAGAAGCCGGTGTCGCGTCCCAGGCTGCGGGCGAAGGCGAACTCCATGAACGACACGTCATCCGTGTTGATGAACTCCTGGCTCTGCTCCGCCACCTTCGCGGTGAAGTCGGGGCCCGCCACGAAGCGCGCGAGCACGCCCTCCACCTCGTCCGTGCGCCAGGTGGTGCGCAGCGCGTCGCGGTAGGGCACCTCGGCGATGCGCGCCCGCAGCTTGTCCACGTCATGGACCAGGGGCTTGTGCGTCGCCACGAGCAACAGGTCTCCGGTGTGGACCTGCCACGTCTCCACGGACTCGAACTCCGAGGCGATCGTGGCGAAGGCGCTCTGCACGGTGAGCGCGTCGACCTCGTAAGCCTGCAGCCACTGCACGAAGATGCCGCCATCCGCCATCCGCTGCTTCACGGCCTGGTAGAAGTCGCGCGTGAAGAGGCTGGCGATGCCCGCGCGGTACGGGTTGGAGGGCTCGGAGAAGATGATGTCGTAGCGCTGCCGCGTGGTCAGCAGCACCTCGCGCGCGTCGGCGACGAAGGTGTGGACCTTCGGGTTGTCCATCACGTTCTGGTTGACGGCGGAGCACTGCCGGGCGACCTCCAGGATGGCGGATTCGATCTCCACCACGTCCACCCGCTCCATGCCGGGAATGGCGCCCAGCCAGCCCGCCGTGCTGCCAGTGCCCAGGCCGATGACGAGCGAGTTCTTGGGGTCCTCGTGGAGCAGCGCGCCGAGCAGGCCGCTCATCACCTGGGTCGGCGCGTCGCCGATGGTGTTGCCGTCCGTCTTTCCGTTGACGATGAAGGACAGGCCGACGCTCGAGTTGAGCGCGACGCTGCTCTCCACTCCGTCCTTCTCCCAGACCATGCCGCGGGCACGGTTCCGCTCCCAGGCCTCGATGTGGTTGATGCTCGACTGGTTGAGCATGTCGCGTCCGGCGCCCACGCCGCCGTGTCGCCACACCGCCGAGGGGCCCTGGGCCGACAGCAGCACCAGCGCGAGCGCTCCGACGGAAGCCGGCACGAACAGCGCGGACATCCGCTGCTCCACCTTCATCGACAGCGCGGCCGACGCGAGCCCCAGCACGGCGAGCAGCCCCGCGACGAGCTGCCAGGTGACGGGCGCCGTCATCAGCGGAATCACCCCGAAGCCACCCGCCAGCGAGCCCACGATGGAGCCCACCGTGTTCCAGGCGTAGATCTGGCCCACCTGCTTGCCCACGTCCTTGCTGCCCTTGCCCACGAGCGCGAGCAGCAGCGGGAACTGGACGCCGGAGATGAACGCCGCGGGCAGGATGACCACCGAGGCCACCAGGGCCCAGGCCAGCATCATCCCGCCGAAGCCGACTCCGCCCAGCGGGCGCAGCAGCGCGGCGAAGACGGCGAGCCGGTCTCCGAGCGCGAAGGGCAGGGCGATGAACGCGGCCTCCGCGGCGCACGTCAGGGCGAAGCCCGACAACGTGGCCGGCCGGTGGCGGAAGAAGAACGAGTAGGCCGCGCCACCCAGGCCGATGCCCAGCAGGGCCATGGCGAGGATGAGGCCGAAGGTGAAGGTGCTGCCACCCAGGATGGGGCCCAGCATCCGGTACCACACGAGCTCCATCAGCAGGAACGCGAAGCCCACGAGCAACGCCGCCACCAGGGCGAAGCGGGAGGTGGGCGTGGCCTGGGCGGACGGCGTCGCGAGCGGAGCCGCGGGCTCCTGCGCGACGGCGGAGGGCTCGGACGCGGCCTGGGGCTTCGCCGTCGCGGCCTCCGGCTCCATGGAGCGGCTCACGCTGCGCGCGCAGATGGCGACGGCCGCGTTGAGGAGGCAGGCGATCCACAGCGTGGTGCGGTTGCCGTACACCTCCAGCATGAAGAAGGTGGACAGCGTCGCGCCGGTGACGGCGCCCAGCGTGTTGACGCCGTAGAGGATGGCGAGGTGTCGACGCGCGGGGTCCTCATCCGACTGCACCGCGCGCGCGGCGGCCGGCAGCGTGCCGCCCATCAGCACCGTCGGCACGGCGAGCACGAGCGTGGAGAGCACCAGCCGCGCCACGCTGCCGCCGAAGAGCCCCAGGCTGGGCGTGCCGCCGACGCCGATGTAGGCCGCGCGCGCCAGCTCCACCAGGAACGGGCTCAGGCCCGCGCTGGCCGCGATGAGCAGCTCCAGGTTGGCGTAGTAGTTCAGCGGGCGTGGGTTCCGGTCCGCGCGCGCGCCGAGGAGCACACCGCCCAGTCCCAGCCCCGCCATGAAGATGGCCAGCACGGCCGCCGACGCCGCGGTGCTGGCGCCGAAGATGAGACGGAACTCCCGCAGCCACACCGTCTGGTAGACAAGGGCGCAGAGCCCCGAGCCGAACAGCAACGGGGCGACCCTCGACACACGTGAAATCATCAATCGGTTCTCTCGTCGGGGGACTGTCTCGAGGGGGGTGAGACAGGCCTTACGGCGCGAGAGTGTCGCAGAGATCCCCGCGACTTGGCCATGGCGCTCGGCCCTCCGGACGCTCGGAGAGCATGCACCCACCGGGCGTCCGGCCGTGGATCAGGGCGCTGGGGCCTGCTCGACCCCCACCTTGGCCTCGCTCCCGGTGGGGGCCGCGGCCTCGGCGGCGCGGCGCTCCTCCTTGCAGAAGGCCAGCCGCTCCTGGATGACGGCCAGGGGGACGGCCATCTCCAGGGTGAAGGAGTTGCCATCCGGCTTCACCTTGGCGAAGTCGAGCAGCTGGGCCAGGTCCTTGTCCTCGCCCGCCTGGGCCTTGATGCGCGCCAGTGACAGCGCGGCGCCGAGGGACTTGCCCAGGTCCGTCACGTCGTCCGCGTTGGCGCCCTGGATCTCCGCCACCAGCGCCACGTCCGAGCTGGCGTCCAGGTGCAGTTCCACGTTCTGGGCCACGTCACGCAGCCGTTGCGCGAGCGCCGCCTGCTCCTTCGGCAGCAGCCGGGCGATGTGCTCCACGGACAGCACACCGTACATCTCTCCGTACGTGCTGTTCTCGGAGATGGCGGGCGGCTCGTCCGGCCCGCGCCCCTCGACGCGGTCGATGGCGGCCTTCACCTCGTCGGGGGACCTGCCCATGACGAGCAGCTGGTTGTTCCACGTCCCGATGGAGGGCCCACCCCGTCGCGTGACGGTGGTGCCGTCCTTCAGCGTGTCGGTGGACTCGCCCGGCTCGTACACGCGCGCGCCCTGGCCGTAGTCCGCGGACACGCGGTCGCCCAACAGCTCCTGGTAGCGCGCGTTGCTGAAGTTGCCCGACAGCATCATCCCCTCGTCGGTGATGACCAGCCGGTCCAGGTCCTGGAGCGGATCCACGCCGCTCTTCTGGCGGAACTGCTCCAACTGCTTGCCGCCGTCGCGCATCATGCAGTCCAGCAGCAGCGCGCCGATGGGCGAGTGCCTCAGCGCGTTGGCCTCGATGACCACCGCCGTCTTGCCCGGACCCCGGGGCAGCGCCGCGAGCAGTGGATCCCTCGGCTTCGCGGGCACCGCGGCCTGCTCGCCCGCGTCCGGCGCGACGGGCGTCGGCTGCGTCCTGCGCCGCTCCGCGCGCTCACGCTCCGGCGCGCGCATCCGTCGGGGGAACTCCACCTTGGGCTCCTCGGTCTCGGTCTTGTCGCCCTGACCCAGGAACATCAACACCGCCGCGGCCACGAACAGCAGCGCCGCCATCGCCAACCACGCCCCTCGCTTCTGGCGCCTCTCCATCTCAGTAGTCCTTTCCCTCGAACCGCCAGAATCCCACCACCAGCGCCGCCATCCCGAAGACGAAGACGCCCAGCAGCAGCGTCCCCAGCGAGCTCACCTCCAGGGGCAGCGACGCGGCCAGGTCCCCGGCGGCCTCCGCCAGCGCGGACAGCCGGGGGAGCAGCAGCGTCACCCCCAGGAACGCGTCGCGGCTCAGCCCCTCCTCGAAGAACCGGGCGATCTGCTGCCGGTTGCCCGCGATGATGCCGCCCACCATGAAGGCGAAGCCCGCCGCCGCGCACAAGGCCGCGCTGCGCACCAGCGTCGCCGTGGTCAACATCACCGCGTACACCGCCGCGAAGCCCACGCACGCCATCAACCCCGCGACGAGCGGCCCCACCGTCCAGTACCCCGCCTTCACCCCGAAGATGAGCACCAGCCCCGTGGTGCCATACAGCGTCCCGCCCAGCGCCAGCGTCATCACCCCCAGGAACGTCCCCGCGAGCAGGTGCCAGCGCTGGATGGGCAGCGCGAGCAGGTGCTCGATTCTCCCCGGCGACATCAGGCTGGGCGCGAAGTCCGAGCACGCGACGATGCCGAACAGGATGCCCCCGTAGAACACGATGAACGCCGCCGCCTGGTACACCGGCCGCAACGCCACGTCGACGGACTGGATGTTCGCGCGGATGTCCTGACCGAACAGCCGCGACGCCGCCAGCGCCCCGTCGATGACCTCCAGCCTCAGGCTCAGCGCCACCACCGCCAGCACCAGGGTGATGCCCACCATGAAGGCGAGGATGAACTTGCGCGACACCGCCTCGCGCAGCACGTAACCCGCGATTCCCACCACCGGCCTCATGCCGCCACCTCCGCCCGCCCCGCGCCGGCGCCCATCGTCCCCAGCAGCACCGACTCCAGATCCATCCCGTCCCGCCGCAGCTCGACCAGCAACGCCCCGGTGGCCCGCGCCCGGTCCAGCGCGCCGTTGAGCGCCGCCGGGTCCTCGGCCTCCACGTGGTACACGCCGTCCGCCCGCGCCTGGGTGAAGCCCGCGACGGCCAGCGCCTCGGCGCTCGTGCCCGGCGCGAAGCGCACCACCCACCGCGAGCCGCCGCGCACCAGCTCCTCCAGCCGCCCCTCGCGCACCACGCGGCCGTCCGCGAGGATGGCCACGCGATCGCACACGCGCTCCGTCTCCGCCAAGAGGTGCGAGTTCAGGAAGAGCGTCGTGCCGCGCCGGACCTCCTCCTGGAGGATGCGCCGCACCTCCATGCGCCCCATCGGGTCGATGCCGTCCGTGGGCTCGTCCAGGATGAGCAGCTCCGGCTCCCCCACGAGCGCCGCCGCCAGCCCCAAGCGCTGACGCATGCCCTTGGAGTACCCACCAATCTTCCGGCCCACGGCGTCCGAGAGGCCCACGCGCTCGAGCAGCTTCAGGTGGCCCGGCGCGTCCGGCTTCAGGCCCTTGAGCTGGCGCACCGTCGCGAGGAACGCGGTGGGCGTCCACGAGCCGGGCAGGTGCAGGCGCTCGGGCAGGTAGCCGATGCGCGCGCGGATGCGGGCATCCTCGGGCGTGCCGCCCAGGACGCGCACGGTGCCCTCGGTGGGCTGGACGATGCCGAGCAGGCTCTTGATGAACGTCGTCTTCCCCGCGCCGTTGGGGCCGATGAGGCCGAAGGCACTTCCTTGGGGAACCGACAGGTCCATGCCCCGCAGGGCGATGTTCCCCGTCCTGCGGAAGGCGCGCTGGTACGTCTTGCGCAGGTTCGTCACTTCGATGGCGGGCGTCTGGGATGTCACGGTCGAAACTGTAGACGAGCCAGCCGTGCGGCGATTGCCTGTGTCGGTCCTCCGGGGGAGGGGCGTGCGGCCGTGCACCCGCTTCGAATCCCCGCGACCTCGTTTTCGCGGCCCTGGGAAATCGGTTTCGCACGCCCGAGGTCGCTGCCGCGCCGCGACACCTCGTCGTTTCGCCCCCTTGCGATGTGGCCCTCCGCTGGTCCGTCCCGTGCAATCCCCGCCGGCACACCCCAAGGCAGGAGGAAGTGGATGACGTACGCGGAACGCGTCGAGCAGCAGCGTGAAGAGGCCCGTCGGGAGCTGGCGGCCGCCGAGCAGGAGCTGGCGTCCGGCGGGGAGGCGGCGCGCGTGCGCTACGCCCGGGCGCTGCACGAGGCGGACCTCGCGGAGGCCCGCGCCCAGCGCCACGCCCGGGAAGGCCGGCGTCATCAGCACAGCTGGAGGCTCGTCGCAGGGTGAGCGGGCGGGCGCCCGGACGGAAACGATGAAGGCGTGGGCGCGCCGGTTTATACCGGCGAGCACCATGGCCCATCCCGTCCACCGCCCCCGCCGCCTCCGTCGTTCGCCCGTCCTGCGCGAGATGGTGCGCGAGACGCGCCTCGACCCGGGGAACTTCATCTACCCCCTCTTCGTCGTGGAGGGCCGGGACGTGCGCCGTCCCATCGCCTCCATGCCGGGCATCTTCAACCTCTCGCTCGAGCACGCCGTGGCCGAGGCCCGCCTGGCGAAGTCCCTGGGCGTCCCCTCGGTCATCCTCTTCGGCATCCCCGACCACAAGGACGCTCAGGGCACCCAGGGCTACGCGCGCGACGGAATCGTCCAGCGCGCCATTCGTGAAATCAAGGCGGCCGAGCCCGACCTCCAGGTCATCGCGGACGTGTGCCTGTGCGAGTACACGGACCACGGCCACTGCGGGGTGCTGGAGGACGGCCACGTGGTCAACGACGCCACACTGCCGCTGCTCGCGCAGATGGCCGTCACCTGCGCCCAGGCGGGCGCGGACATCATCGCCCCCTCGGACATGATGGACGGCCGCGTGGGCGCCATCCGCAAGGCGCTGGACGAGGTGCGCCTCATCGACGTCCCCATCATGTCCTACGCGGTGAAGTACGCCTCCGGCTACTACGGCCCCTTCCGCGAGGCCGCCCAGAGCACGCCCAAGTCTGGAGACCGCCGCGGCTACCAGATGGACCCGGGCAACGTGCGCGAGGCGCTCAAGGAGGCCGCGCTGGACGTGGAGGAGGGCGCCGACATGCTGATGGTGAAGCCCGCCCTGGCCTACCTGGACGTCATCCGCGCCGTGCGCGAGCGCTTCGACCTGCCGCTGGCCGCCTACAACGTCTCCGGCGAGTACGCCATGCTCAAGGCCGCCGGCCAGAATGGTTGGATTGACTACGAACGGGTGATGCTGGAGACGCTCACCGGCATCAAGCGCGCGGGCGCCGACCTCATCATCACCTACCACGCGCTGGAAGCCGCGAAGCTCCTGTAGCCAACACCACCAGGGCCCGCGCGCGGGTTGCGCTTGATCCGCCGCGGGCGTTGCGTCCAAATAGCCGGCGCACGATGCCCACCAAGAAGAAGCGTCCCAGACGCAAGTCGGAGAAGCCCCCGCCCCAACGTCGGCGCGGTCCGGCGAAGCCGAAGCGCTCCGGCACCCGGCGCGCCCCCGTGATTCGTACCGGGGCTTCGTTGCAGTACAAAGTGGTCGAGCTGTCCACGGTGGACGAGGGGGCGCTGGAGCGCACCCTGAACGAGTGGACGGCGAAGGGCTGGAACCTGGACGGCGTGCAGTTCGCGATGCGCGAGTCCTCCAAGCGGCCGGCCATGGCGTTCATCTTCTTCACCCGGGAAGGCGTGGCGGCGGCGCCGGACGAGGACGCCGCGCGGGCGAAGCTCTTGCGCCTGTCCGAGTCGGGGTCGACGTCGGCGGGGAATGCGTGGACGCCGGGCGAGGGTTCCCATCCTCCGTTCCATCCCTTGAGCGCGCATGAGCGGCTGGCGCGGCTGGCGGGGTTGGACGAGCCGGAGCCACCCGAGGAGGGTCTCACGTTGGAGCCCGAGGAGTGAGCGCGCCCCCAGAGCGCATCCTGATGGCGGCCAGCCGTGGCGGTGGCCGCGCGTTGAGGCTCGTCGTCGAGGACAGCGAGCCGGGCTCGCCGTACCCGAAGGCGTCGCTGTGGCTGCGCCTTGGCGCGCGCGC
This sequence comes from Myxococcus sp. XM-1-1-1, assembly GCF_020037095.1. NCBI lineage: Bacteria > Pseudomonadati > Myxococcota > Myxococcia > Myxococcales > Myxococcaceae > Myxococcus > Myxococcus sp. XM-1-1-1. Next base: position 135,593 of record NZ_JAIQDH010000017.1, on the reverse strand, counting down.
GGTGGACGTGGCGGTGGCGTGGGGCCTGTATGTCGTGTGCGGCCGCGCGGGCTCCGTCGTCGCGCTGCTGTTCCTCCTGCTCGCGGACGGGATGATCCAGGGCCAGAGCGTGGGCAAGCGCATCTTCGGCGTGAAGGTGATGCACCTGCCCACGCGCTCGGCGGCGCGACACCGCGACAGCACGCTGCGCAACGCGCCGCTGTCGCTCATCGTCTTGTTGGGGATGATGCCGGAGCCGCTGGGGCCGGTGGCCGCGGTGGCGGGGCTGGTCGTCATCGGCGGCATCGAGGCGTGGCGCGTGGTGAGGGATCCGCTCGGCTGGCGGCTCGGCGACACCTGGGCGCAGACGCAGGTGGTGGACGGGAAGGTTGTGGCGGGCGCAACCGTTGCAGCCCGCGACCCGGTGGCGCATCAGCGCGCGCCGGGCAGACTCATGTCCGCGGCGAAGGTGCGCCGCGGTCGCTCGCTCAAGAAGAGAAGGGGGCTACCGTGCGCATCGCGCTGACCCACAATCTCAGGTTGTCTGATTCGGAAGAAGAAGCGGAGTTCGACACCCAGGAGACGGTCAACGCGCTGGCGGCGGCCATCGAGCGGCTGGGCCACCGGCTGGAGCGCTTCGAGGTCAGCGGTCCCGCCTCGCGCACCGTGGCGCGGCTGGAGGCGTACAGCCCCGACCTCATCTTCAACACCGCCGAGGGCCGCCGCGGCCGCTTCCGCGAGGCGTTCTATCCCGCGCTCTTCGACGAGCTGGGCTTCCCGTACACGGGCTCGGACGCGTACGCGCTGGCGGTGACGCTGGACAAGCAGCTCACCAAGCTCGTGTTGTCCAAGCAGGGCATCCGCACCCCGGGCTGGCAGTACGTGGAGAAGCTCAGCGAGCTGACCGCGGAGAACCTGCGCTTCCCCGTCATCGTGAAGCCCAACTTCGAGGGCTCCTCCAAGGGCATCACCCAGGACTCCATCGCGGAGACGCTGGACGAGGTGCGCGCCAAGGTGTCCGCCGCGCTGGAGAAGTACCCCGCCGGCGTGCTGGTGGAGGAGTACATCCCGGGGCGTGATCTGACGGTGCCGTTCCTGGCCGCGGTGGACAACGACTACGACGGCGTGCTCACGCCCGTGGAGTACGTGGTGGACCCGGCGGTGACGGCGGGCCGGCGCTACGCCATCTACGACTACGAGCTGAAGACGAAGAAGGAGAGCGCCGTCTCGGTGCTCGCGCCCGCGCGCATCCCGGCGCGCACCGCCGAGGACGTGCGGAAGATGGCGCAGAAGATCTACCAGGCGCTCGACTGCCGGGATCTGGGCCGCATCGACTTCCGCCTGAGCGACGCGGGCGTGCCGTACTTCCTGGAGATCAACGCGCTGCCCAGCCTGGAGCCGGGCGCGGGCATCTACGCCTCCGCGGAGCTCGACGGCCTGCACCTGGACGGGGTCATCAACTCCATCATCCAGAGCGCGGCCAAGCGCTACAAGATCAAGGACTCCTCCCGGCGCCAGGGCAAGCCCGCGCGCAAGACGGGGCCCTTGCGCGTCGGCTTCACGTACAACGTCAAGCGCGTCAAGCCGAGCGCCCACGGCGAGGCGGTGGAGGACAGCGAGGCCGAGTACGACTCGCCCAACACGCTGCAGGCCATCCGCGAGGCGATCGCGTCCTGGGGCCACGAGGTCATCGACCTGGAGGCCACCGCGGAGCTGCCCACGGTGCTGTCGAGCACGCCGCTGGACATCGTCTTCAACATCGCCGAGGGCTTCAAGGGCCGCAACCGCGAGAGCCAGGTGCCGGCCATGCTGGAGCTCCTGGACATCCCATACACGGGCAGCGATCCGGCCACGCTCTCCATTGCGTTGGACAAGGCGCTGGCGAAGAAGATCGTCCGTCAGGCGGGCATCCTCACGCCCAACTTCCAGCTGATGGCCACGGGCAAGGAGCGGCTCAACAAGGAGTTCACCACCTTCCCGCTCATCGTGAAGCCGGTGGCGGAGGGCAGCTCCAAGGGCGTCGTCACCAAGAGCGTCTGCCACAGCGAGGCGGAGCTGCGCGAGGTGGTGCGGGAGATCGCCAGCAAGTACCAGCAGCCCGCGCTCATCGAGGAGTACATCGGCGGGCGAGAGTTCACGGTGGGCCTGCTCGGCGAGCGGCGCCCGCGCGTGCTGCCGCCCATGGAGATCGTCTTCCTGGACAAGGGGGAGAAGAACCCCGTGTACAGCTTCCAGCACAAGCTGGATTGGACGGACCGCATCCGCTACGACGCGCCGGCCAAGCTGGAGCCCGCGCTGCTGGAGAAGCTGCGCACGGCCGCGCGCAGCTCGTTCATGGCGCTGGGATGCCGCGACGTCGCGCGCATCGACTTCCGCATGGACGACAAGGGGCGCATCTACTTCATCGAGTGCAACCCGCTGCCTGGCCTCACTCCCGGGTGGAGCGACCTGGTGCTCATCGCGCAGGGCGCGGGCATGGACTACCGCGCGCTCATCGGTGAGATCATGGCCCCCGCCATCCGCCGCTACAAGGAGCGCGCGTCGCGCCGCGCCGCCAGCGAGCACCCGCATCCCGTCGTGCAGCCAGGGCTGCACAAGGGCCCCGCGCTCGACGAGCACGCCGCGTCTGTCGCCACCTCGGCTCCGGTCGCGCCCGGGAGCAGCGCTGCGCCGAATGGCTCGAACACTCCCGTGAATGATGCCAGCACCGCGCCCGCGTCGACGGACGGCGTGCCGCGCATCGAAGCCAAGGCGTGATGCGCGGCCTCGAGGGGCCCTCCGAGGAGGGCCTTTCGAGCGCCTGAAGATATTACGCGGTCGGAGTGGTTGACGGTGGGTGATGGTCCGCTAGTGTGCCCGGCATGGTGCACATCCCCGAGTACATGGGACCGCGGGTTCGCGCCCGCGAGCTGGGACTTCCGTTGGGCCGGTTCAAGCCCGGCAAATACAACGCCATCACCGACGTGGAGGGCGTGCTCGTCGGCCACTGCACGCTCATCCAGGGCGACGGTCCGCTGAGGCCGGGGCACGGCCCGGTGCGCACGGGCGTGACGGCCATCATGCCCAACAAGGGCAACATCTTCATGGAGCGGATGACGGGAGGCGGCTTCGTGCTCAACGGCGCGGGCGAGGTCTCCGGCATGACGCAGCTCATGGAGTGGGGCCTCATCGAGACGCCCATCCTGCTCACCAACACCATGGCGGTGGGCGCGGTGTCCGACGGCGTGGCCCGCCACCTGGTGGAGCGCTACCCGGGCATCGGCGACGAGCACGACGTCATCATCCCCGTCGTCGGCGAGTGCGACGACTCGTGGCTCAACGACATCTCCGGCCGGCACGTGCGCGAGGAGCACGTCTTCGAGGCCATCCGCAACGCGGCGTCCGGCCCGGTGGCCGAGGGCAACGTGGGCGGCGGCACCGGCATGGTGACGTGCGACTTCAAGGGCGGCATCGGCACGTCGTCCCGCAAGCTGCCGGAGGTGCTGGGCGGCTACACGCTGGGCGTGCTGGTGATGTCCAACTTCGGGAAGATGCACAACCTGCGCGTGGGCGGCCTGCCCATGGGCGAGGTGCTGGCGGAGAAGTTCAAGGGCGCTCCCAAGCGCGGCACCACCTACGGCTCCATCATCGCGGTGGTGGCCACGGACGCGCCGCTGCTCAGCCATCAGATCAACCGCCTGTGCAAGCGCGTGGGCCTGGGCATCGGCCGGGTGGGCAGCTATGCGGCGCACGGCTCGGGCGAAATCGTGGTGGGCTTCTCCACCGCGAACATCATCCCGCGCCGCACGCAGAAGATGGTCTACAAGCTGAAGCTGCTGCTGGATCAGCGCCTGGACCCCCTCTACGAGGCGGTGATGGAGGCCACCGAGGAGGCCATCCTCAACGCCATGTGCATGGCCACCTCCATGACGGGCGCCAACGGCAACCACTGCCCGGCGCTCCCCCTGGACGAGGTCCGCCGCTTCCTGGACGCGTTCAAGCCCATCTTCGCCTCGGTCAAGAAGCGCCCCCAGCAGAGCAGCGCCCCCGCCTCCCGGGAGAAGCCCACCGACGAGGACCGGGAGGGGGAGGTGACGGTGTCCGCCGCCAGACCCACCCAGGTCCGGGGGGCGGAGGGCATTCCCTACCCGACGCGCCCCGCTCCCGAGGTGGCCGAGGGGGCGGCCCCTGGCCCCGAAACGGCCTCCGGACCCCCTCCGGAGGGTTCCTCTTCCGGGAGCCCTTCAGGTTCTGATAGTTAAGCGCCTCTTTTCACGTCTCCGTCATGGAGCACAGGAGTCAACGATGGCCCGCAGCAAGAGCAAGCACCGCCGCGTGCAGATGAAGATCAAGCAGGCCTGGAAGAAGCGGGCCAAGAAGAACAAGGCGGAGGCCAAGGCCGCCGCCGAGAAGAAGAAGTAGGCAGGTCCGCCCCGTTGGCGGCCCGTGGCGCTATTCCCGGGTCGCCGAGAACGGGGTGACGAAGCTGCACCGCTGGGGCGGCTCCACGCCCGGGCGCGAGAAGTTCCCCGTGAACGTCCCGTCGAGTCGCGCCGTGCCGCCGTCCCCCTCGGGGGACGTGTAGCGACCGGCGAGGCTCAGCGTGTCCATCCTCCCGCCGTCCTGTCCCGGGCCCGTGCCGGCCATGGAGAAGGAGCCCTCGGCGGAGATGGTCCCCAACAGTCCCACGCCCTCCAGGTTCCCGATGAGACGGTCCGCCGAGCGGGTGACGTCCAGGGGCCTGTTGCGCGGCAGCTCCACACCCAGGTTGAGGCATTCGGCGGGCACCCCCGCGTCGCCGAAGGCCATGCGATAGCGGCCCTCCATCGCCGGACAGTCAGTGCACGGCGCGGCGGAGTCTCCGCAGCCCGGGGCGCCGAGTCCCAGGGCAGTGGCCAGTACCGCGAGGCCCGTCAGCGTCAAACGTCCAGTAGTCATGGGTGGTGTCCTCATGTGGGGGATGTCGGACTTCCCGGCGGGAAGCGCGATTCCTAGGTTGGAAGCGGGCAGTGGGCTCGTCGGGCGGGGTGGGGTGGGGCGGTGGCTGATTCGCGGCGGTGGTCGAACTACGTGTTCGCGGCGCTGTTTGCGCTGGCGTTGATTCTCTTCTCCAGGATTCTGTTGCCGTTCCTGATGCCGGTGTTGCTGGGCGGCTTCCTGGTCGTCCTGTTCATGCCGGTGCAGGACTACCTGTGTCAGAAGCTGCGGGGCCGCAAGCCCTTGTGCGCCGGGTTGTCCACCCTCACGGTATTCCTCCTCATCCTCGCGCCGCTGGCCCTCGTCGGGTGGATGGTGGCGCGTGAGGTGTTCCAGTTCGTCGGCCAGGCGCAGGACCTGCTCGAGCGGGTGGACCTGCGTCACCAGTTCGCCTCCAGCCTGCCCCGCGGCCTGAGTCGCTACATCCGGTTCGACCTGGAGAGCGCGCAGACGGAGCGCTCGCTGATGGCGGCGGTGACGGGCGGCGCGGCCCTGCTCAAGGACCTGGTGGGCGCGGGCACGGAGCTGGTCATCAACATGTTCCTGATGACGGTGGCCATGTACTACTTCTTCCTCGACGGTCGCCGGCTCGTCGCGGAGGTGACGCGGCTGATTCCGTTGGACCGCCGCTACTTCGAGGCCTTCTCGCGCGAGTTCACCGACGTCGCGTACGCCATCGTCTACGGCAACACCGTCACGGCGCTCATCCAGGGCGCGGTGGGCTTCGTGGGGTTGCTCATCGCCGGGGTGCCGCACGCGGGGGTGTGGGGCGCGGCCATGGTGCTGGTGGCGCTGGTGCCCGTGGGCGGCACGGCGCTGGTGTGGGGCCCCATCGGCGTGGTGTTCATCGCCATGGGCAAGGTGAGCGAGGGCGTCTTCCTTCTCGCGTGGGGCACCTTCCTGGTGGGGACCATCGACAACGTCATCCGCCCCCGGCTGTGCGGCTCGCGCATGGCACTGCACCCGCTGCTCGTCTTCCTGTCCATGTTCGGCGGTCTGGCCGTGTTCGGGATGATGGGGCTCCTGGTGGGGCCGCTCATCGCGTCCATCTTCATGGCGATGGTGCGCATCTACCGTCGCGACTTCCTGGGCATCGGTCGCGCGGCCTACGTGGCGGAGTCCACCGGGTCGGCGCGGCAGGCCACCGACGACGAAGGGAACGAGCCTGAGTCGGAGGGGCGGCCCGTGTCCGCTCCCTCGGTGGTGGGAGCCCCGGCGCACCTCAACGCCTGAGAGCGGACCGCCGGGCAAGCCTGGACATCGCGTGCGGGCTGGGTGAACCTTCCAGTCCCGAATGATGAACTCCCAACACGCGATGGTCCGCTGGGGCCTGGTGCTCTTCACGGCGGTGACGCTGGCCTCCCCGGGAGCGCTGGCGCAGGTCGTCAAGAAGAAGCGCGCGGTGCCCGCCCAGGTGGTGGCGCCCAAGGCGAAGGCGAAGCCGGCCAAGGCGCGGGAGGCGAAGTCCAGGAAGACGGCCACGCCCAGGGAGGCCCCCAAGCAGCTCGTCGTGTTGACGGTGGAGGGAGATCGCGGCGGGAAGGTCCGGGCACAGCTCGAGTCGGCCCTGCGCCGCGCGAAGCCGGTGAAGGTGGCGTCGCTGAAGCAGTACGCCACCCTCGGCAAGAAGGAAGGCCTGAAGGGCAACACCCTGTTCACCGACGCGCCCCTGGCCCGGGTGGCGCCGAGGATGAAGCTGGACGCGGCCGTCACGGGCACCGTGAGCGGCTCGAGCCTGACGGTGCGCGTGCTGGACGCGAGCGGCACCGTGCTGGGGGAGCAGGACGTGAAGCTGACGCGGGGCAAGCTCGCGCCCGCGGACGTGAAGCTGGCGGTGGCCGCGGTGGTCGAGGCGCTGAGTGGCGCGACGCGCCCCTTCGAGGAGCCCGTCACCCCGTCCGAGCCGCTCGCTCCCGTCGAGCCCGTGACGCCTCCGACGCCCGTCGCCGAGGCGCCCCGGACGCCGACGCCTCCGTCCGAGAAGCCGATGGAGACGCCGAAGCCGCTGGAGCCCGTGGCGGAGCGTCCCGTGGAGAGCCCGAAGCCGCTGGAGCCCGAGCGCCCGAAGCCCGCTCCGAAGGCGCCCGACATGGTGGCCATCGGCCCCCAGCCGAAGGACGGACCTCCGCCGATGGACGAGGAGCCCGAGTCGCACACGACGACGGACCCGTTCCTCGAGGTGGAGCTGGACACGGGCTCGGGTGGCACCGTGGGCGAGGAGCCGCCGCGTCCGCCGCTGGCCCGGCTCACGCTGGGCGGCACGACGACGTGGCGGAAGTACTGCACGCGTCCGGGCGTGAAGTCCTGCGGCGAGTTCGACCGCAAGCCCGAGGAGGAGCAGGTGGGCGATCGCGCCGACTACGAGTCCTCCGTGCCGTACCTGGGCATCTCCGCGGAGCTGGAGCTGTTGCCCTTCGCGCGCCGTCCCTCCGCGTTGCGCGGCCTGGGCGCGGTGCTGGGCTACCGGCGCGGGTATGCCTCCACCAACGTGACGCTGTTCAACGACGTGGGCCAGTCCGCCACGCGTGAGGTGGTGGCCACCGACTCGGTGCTCACCGCGCAGGCGATGTACCGCTACTTCTTCGGCTTCGGCTCGTCGCGCCAGCTGCTGGGCTACGCCGGGGTGAAGGCGGGCCTGCTCACGCGCGCGTTCGACGTGGAGGAGGACGCGGACAGTCCGCTGTCCAGCACGCATCGCTTGTACCCGGCGGTGGGCCTGGAGGTCTCCGTGCCGCTGCTTCGTCAGGTGCGGCTGGAGGCCGCGGGGCAGCTCTTCATCAGCCCGAAGCCCGGCCAGGGGTTCGATGACGAGGGCGGCGCGCTGGACCTGGAGGTGAGTGACTACGGTACGTCAGTGTCGACGTTCGGCTGGGAGGCGGAGCTGGGCGTCGCCGGCGAGCTGTGGGGCCCGTTCGGCTACCAGCTGCGCTTCAAGCTGTCGCATTACAAGGATACCTTCAGTGGCCCGGGCGCGCGCATCGGCTGGGACAACGGAGGCGTGGCCGAGGACACGTACTCCAGCATCCACTGGGGACTCACGGCGTCGTATTGACGACCGAGCGGATCACGGGCGCGAGGATGGAAGCGCTCGCGCCGCGGCCCACACCGGACGGATGGCGACGGAGACCGCCGTCACCACCTCCGAGAGTCGCTCGGGGCGTCCCTCGGCCTGACTGGCCCGATAGCGCGCCCACTTCTCCAGGCTCCACGGACTCTGGCCCAGCTCGCCGGACACCAGCCGCTCCATCACGTCCAGCGAGTCTCCGCGCGAGTCGAACGCGAGCCGCAGCGCCGCGGGCAACAGCGCGGACTCCAGCGGCGCGTGACGCGTGAGCAGGTACACGTCGAACAGGTCCTTGGGGCGGAAGCGTCCCTTGCCTCGCTCGAAGAGGCCGTGGAGCTTCCACGCGAGCAACGTCTCGGGACGACACGCGAGCACGCGCGCGGTGGTGCCGTCGTCCGTCGCGTAGTCCAACCAGGCGGGCGGCGGATTCATCGGGTCGCCGAAGCCGGTGTCGATGCGCAGCAGCTGAGGGGACTCTTCGCCGGGCAGCCACGTCTCCACGTGGATGCGCACGCCGGGGAATGGTGTCTCCGCCCAGATGACCTCCGAGCGCAGGGCGCCGAAGACGAAGCCATCTCCGACGTCCACGCCCAGCACGTCCACGAACCGGTCCACCGTGTCGCCCTCGTGGAAGGGGAAGGCCGCGAGGAAGTCCAGGTCCTCCACCGGGCGCGGGACGGGGCCGCTCCACAGTCGCATCATCAGCCCGCCCCGCAGGATGAGGTGAGGGGCCTGGGACGTGCGCGCGAGCCGACGGAGCGCGGCGGCGCTGGCGCGGAGCGGGAAGGGCAGGGGGCTCATGTCGAGGTCTCCAGCCAGCCCCGGTCCAGCGCGTGGTTGGAGTCGTAGACGGTGTACTCGCGCAGCCGCTGCGTCAGCGGCAGACCCAGCCCCGCGAGGTCCTCCAAGAGCGCGTCGAAGCGCGCGTCCGCCTTCACCTTGCCCAGGCCGTGGACGCGGAGCGTGACGAAGCGCTCGGAGGCGCCGTCCTCGCGCACCTTGCGCGCGTTGCGGGACAGGTGGGCACCATGGCTCGCGCAGCGGGCCTGCAGGGCCTCCAGGTCCGCGCCGTGCGCGGGGAGCAGGACCTTCACGTGGAACTCGAAGTAGTTGGACGGCTGGGCGAGCGCCGCGGCGTCGTCCTCCGGCATGTCGCGGTTCTTGCCCAGGGCCTCCAGCTTCATTCGCGTCACGTCGAAGCCGTCGCTGGCGAGAGCGCGCGCCATGTCCCTGACCTCCTCCAGCGCATGGCGGAGCGTGCCGTGGTGGTACGAGGCCGTCATGGGTTGGAACGGCTCGGCGCCTCGGCCCAGCTCGATGAAGATGCACTTCACGGAAGCCGCGTCGCAGGACGCGCGGAAGCGCCGCAGGTCCTCCTCCGAGCGGGCGGAGACGGTGAGGTGGGCCTCGTAGGCGCCGCCCGGGGACGCGGGGCGCAGCAGGTCGGCCAGCTCCAGGTAGGGCCGGTGGCGCATGTTGAGGAAGAACTTGTTGCGCTCCATCTCCGCGAGCGTGCGCTGATAGCCATCCGGCAGCCACGCGTTGTCCCAGCCGAAGCCGCCGCTGCCACGCGGCTCGGTGAGCAGCATGCCCTCGATGGCGTCCTCGAAGATGCGGACGTGGTCCGGATGCCCGTCCTCGCTGAAGGCCACGGCCACGCGCGTGCGCCCACGACGGCCACCGTGCTCGGAGAGGAAGTCCTGCATGCCCCGCTCGAGCAGCTCCTTCTTGAAGCGCGCGCCGGTGAAGCAGGTGCCATCATCCAGCTCCAGGGCGGTGGTCTCCACGAAGCATGGCGCGCCCAGCACGGAGGAGGCCGCCAGCACCTTGCGCTTCGCGATGCTCGCGAGGTCCAACGGGCCCGGGCCCTGGAGCTCCGCGTCGGAGAGGCCGGGCAGCGCGAGCTTCCTGGGCGAGACGTCGAGTCCCGCCAGCAGTCGGCCGACCTCGTCGGCCTTGAAGCGGTTCCCGGTGACGAAGAGGGCCCGGCTCATGGAAGCACTTCCCGCGCAGAGGGCGCCGACGGGCGCCAGTTCCAGTGGGCGGGTCGCCCGGTGTTCTCGGGCAGGAGGCTCCCGTCCACCTTGTCGCGACGGACATACTTGGTCAGCAGCTCCACCCTGACACCCTTGCCGACCTGTCGCTCCAGGCGCCACACCGCGCCCTCCACGGGGTCCTCCGCCCCATGGAAGCCTCCCGACGCGAGGCGGCCCAGGGCGGACTCGATGTCGAGCGGGCCGCCCTCGTGGATGAGCCCTGGCGTGACGAAGCCGCCCGCACCGACTCGGGCGGTGAGCTGCTCCCACGGCAGGCGCTGTCCCTGGTGCATCAGGTCGAACACGACGAACGGCTCGTGCGGCAGCGCGTAGCGGGTGCCATGGGCGAGCGCGAGCCACTCGCCGACCATCCACTCGCCGGGTTGGAGCACGGCCCTGAAGCGCTCGGCATGGAGGCAGACCCAGTCCGCCCACATCCTACGGGCCTCGTTGGGGGAGCTCGCCGCGAGGCGCCCCTCGCGACCGAGCGCGACGACTTCATCCCCGAGCCTCGCGGCGGCGACACACGAGCCGTCCAGCTTCTCCAGGACGATGACGCGGTCCTTCTCGTCGCGAAGGCGCTCGGTGCAGACGCGGGCCAGCGCGGTGCTCAGGTGGTGGTCGGCGGGACCCGTGCGCGAGCCGGGCAGGTGGGGAATCGAGCCGTAGGCCTTGCGACCCAGCGGGCGGAGTGGAGCGTCGGGCGGTGTCACCACCCCGGAATCATGCCCTGCTCCGGTGCGCCGTGCCGGGCGCTCACTGCACGCGCCACACGGTGGGGCGGGGCCGCTCGGCCTTCTTCTCGCGAGGCGGGCGCGGCAGGGGCGCGGAGGCCCACTCCGGCACGAGCTCGTCCATGAAGAACAGGTCCTCGCCCAGGCCGTCGACGCGCACCTGGATGAGCGGGTCCGCGGGGTACTGGGCCACGGGGTCGTCGTACACGAGCGCCACGACGACGCCGGTGTGGCCCAGGAAGCCGGCGCTGATGGTGCCGTCGGACGAGTGGGCGACGACCTTCACGCGCTCGCCAATCCTCACCGGCGCGCCGTCCACGTTCGTGCTCACGATGAGAGAGGGGTCGTTCATGGGGCGTAGGAGCGGGGCTTGAGGGTGCGTGAAACGACGAGGGCCACCACACAGATGAGCCCCCAGGCGAACAGGTGGTAGCCCGCGACGTGGCGCCAGTCCTGCTCGCAGGCCAGCTCACCGACGAAGGCGCCCGTCGTGCCGACGGACAACCCCGCGCACAGGGCGCGCAGCGGCTGGAACGCGGCCCCGCGCAGCACCACCACGGCCATCACCAGGGGGATGATGCCCACGGCCAGGTGGCTCGCGGTGCACACCCAGCCGGGCAGGGATGGAGGCGTCGTCGGAGGGCCGCGCGCGAGCACCAGCGTCGCCGCGCAGGCCATGGCCAGTCCCACGGCGGCCCGACGCAAATCCCGTCCGCGCGGAGACAGCGCGCCCCAGGCACACACGCCGCTCGTCACGAGCAACAGGAGCAACAGCGGCGCACGCGTCCACAGGGCCGCCGCGCTGACCGCGCCCACCGCCAGCATCACCCCGGCGGCCAGCAGCGCGATGCCTCCCGAGGACGCCATCATCCACGTGGCCAGGGTGCGCCAGCTCCGCACGGGCTTGCGCAGCGCCAGCTCGCTCCGGGCGCTCGCGAGGGCGCGCTCCAGCGCCGCGGTGTCCGGCGGGCGGGGCTCCTCCTGGAGCAGGGCGTCGATGTCCATGGGCGTCTTCATCGCGCCTCTCCCAGCCCTCCGAGCAGCTCCCGGAGCTTCTCGTATCCCCGATGCGCCCGCAGCCGCGCGGCGCCGGCGCTGATGCCTCGGAGCGCGGCAATCTCCTCGAACGACCAGCCCTCCACCTTGCTCAGCACCACCGCCTCGCGGTGGTCGGGAGGAAGCTGTTGTAACGCGTCCAGCAGGTGCCGGCGCAGCGACGGGTCCCCGGAGGGTGGGGGCGCGGATGTAGGAGCGCCTGTGCCCTCTCCGGAGGAGTAGGCGTCCACGTGCTGACGGTGGCGCAGTGCATCGCGCGCGGCGTTGGCGGCGATGGTCATCAACCAGGGGGAGAAGCGGGTGCCGCGCTCATAGCGGCCGCGGGCCCGGACGACGGACAGGAAGGTGGTCTGCAAGAGGTCCTCGGCGAGCGAGCCGTCGCGCACCATCCGCGTCAGGAAGCCCTGCACCCGCCCCGAGTGACGGGCGAAGAGGGCCTCGAAGGCGTCTTGTGCACCAGCGCAGAACCGTTCCATGAGCTCTTCGTCCGAGGGACTCCCCATCACCCGGCTCATGGACGGCCCACCCTGAAATGTGTTTCCGGAGTCCCCCAGGCCCCTCGGAGAGCCTGTGTCGGGCACCCGATGCAGGGATGCCCGACGAGGCGGCGCGCCAGCCCGCCAGGGCCTATCCGGGCATCAGCACCAGGCGGGCGATCTCGGGCGGGGCCCCCACGCGCATCGGCGGGCCCACGAAGCCGCAGCCGCGGCTGACGTAGATCTGCGAGTCGCCCGTGCGGCTGAGCCCCGCGTTGCGCTCCCGCCAGATGAGGTCTCCCACCACGTTGCCCGGGAACATCTGGCCACCGTGGGTGTGGCCGGAGACCTGGAGTCCCACGCCTCGCCGGGCGACCTCGTCGAAGTTGGAGGGCTGGTGCGCCAGCAGCACCGAGGCCTGGTCCGGGCTCACCTCGCGCAGCGCCGCGTCCAGGTCGTATCCGGGCAGACCCATCCGGTCCGCGCTCCAGTCGTCCACGCCCGCGAGCATGAACGATGCGCTCGCGTCGCCGATGGACACGGCGCGATTGCGCAACACGTTGATGCCCAGACGCTCCAGGTAGGCGACCCATGACGATGCGCCCGAATAGTAGTCATGGTTTCCGGTGACGAAGTACACCCCATGTCGCGCGCGCAGGGCGCCGAAGCCGGCCACGTAGGCCCCCAGGTCCGCCACGGTGCCGTCGACCAGGTCCCCGGTGATGGCGATGACGTCCGGCTTCAGCGCGTTGGTGCGCGCCACCAGCTCGTCCACGAAGTGGCGCTGGAGCACGTCCCCCACGTGGATGTCGGTGAGCTGCACCAGGGTGAAGCCGTCCAGCGCCCGAGGCAGCCGGGGCAGGCGCACCGGGGTGTCGCGTACGTCGGGCGGATGGAAGGCCCGCCAGGCGCCGAACGAGGTCGTCGCCACGCCCGCCAGGCCCGCGCCCAAGGCCAGGCCACCGGTGATGATGGCGCGGCGCTCGGGAGAGGGCGGACCCGAGGAGGGCTGCTCGGCGGGCGGTGCGGCACGGCGCGCGAGCCTGCGCCTGCCACGCTCGAGCAGCTCCGCCCCCAGCGTGAAGAAGAGCAGGTACATCACCAGGCCCATCCACGCGAGCAGGCCGATGCCCACCGTGCGCATCAGGTCCGAGGGGAACAGGCTCCCCAGGAAGCGGAAGCCCACCGCGCCGAAGAAGCCGAGCGTGAAGAGCACCTGCGCGGCGCGCCGTGGCGCCTGGCGCGGGATGAGGTCCCTCACCAGCCGGCGGTACAGGTAGACATGGGCGCTCGCCATCAGCGCGAGCACGGGGACGAAGAACAAGAGGAGGCTGAGCCAGCGGGGCATCGCGCTCCTGAATAGCGGAAGCCCTCGGCCGGTGCCCGTGCATTTCGCCAGGGGTCTCTCCACTGGCTCCAGACGCCCCTGGCGGCAGGCAGGCGGTCGCACTTCCGCTTTCGCGAAAGGACGCATCGGGGCAGGCTTGGGGTCGTTCATCGCCGGCCTCGCGGCCCGCGCTCCTTTCCGAGGACCTCCAATGCTTCGTCGCTTCGTGCTGCTCTGTGCCCTGGTGCTCCCGCTGGTGGGGTGTGGAGATGACCCCAAGGAGCCCACGCCGCCGGTGGGCAACCCGGACGACGGTGATCCGACGAAGGTGACGTACGCGGCGAGCCTGAACGTGGACCTGGCGGCGATGACGCGCCTGGACAGCGGCCTGTTCCTCCTGGACCAGGAGGTGGGCACGGGCCCCGAGGCCGTCGCGGGCAGGCGCGTCCAGGTGCACTACACGGGCTGGTTTCCGGACGGCACGCGCTTCACGACCTCCGAGGGCGGGCCCGCGCTGGCCTTCGACCTGGGGGCGGGGTACGTCATCAAGGGGTGGGATCAGGGCATCGTGGGCATGCGCGTGGGGGGCAAGCGCCGCCTCATCCTCCCGTATGACCTGGCCTACGGCGCGGAGGGCAACCCGCCGAGGATTCCCCCCTACGCGGTGCTCATCTTCGACACGGAGCTCGTCTCGGTCCGCTGAAGGCCGCGCCTCGTCCTCGCGTCCACTTGACGGGCGCCCCGGAGGCTCCTCGGTGAAACAAGGGGTGATATAGCCGCCCCACGTCTGCCGGGGAGTCGGGTCGTCCGAGGAGGAGTCCCGACTTGGGGGTTTCATCCTCCGGCGAGGGGGACGCAATGTCGGGTTCCGAGTCGGAAGTGGTCGAGGGGAATGGGGAGAAGGCCGGGGCGGAGGGAACGCTCCAGGCGCTGCAGGCCCTGATGGGGCTGGAGTCCGCCGCGACGGCCGCCCGGCTCTATGAAGAGCTGAGCGCGGCCCAGCGCGAGCGGCTGCTGCGGGACGCGGCGCTGGCCCCCGCGCGAGAGCGCCAGCAACTGTCGGAGGTCCTGTCGTGGGCGCGTGACTTCGCGGGCGCCGCGCGGCTGTTGCAGGGCTGTGGCGAGGAGTCGCGGATGGCGGCGCTCTACGTCCAGGGCGGCCAGTACGTGGACGCGGCGGAAGCGTTCCTGCGCGCGGGCGAGCCGGAGCGCGCGGCCGCGGCCTTCGAGCGGGGTGGCGCGCTGGAGCGGGCCCTGGAGGTGTACCGGGGGCTCGGCTCGCGCGAGCAGGTGGCGCACTGCCTGGTCCGCCTGGGGCGTCCGCACGAGGGCGCGCTCCTGTACCGCGAGCTGGGCCAGCCCCACGCGGAGGTGGAGGCGCTGGGGTGCGTGCCCG
Organism: Myxococcus sp. XM-1-1-1; assembly: GCF_020037095.1. NCBI lineage: Bacteria > Pseudomonadati > Myxococcota > Myxococcia > Myxococcales > Myxococcaceae > Myxococcus > Myxococcus sp. XM-1-1-1. The sequence continues at coordinate 120,569 of NZ_JAIQDH010000017.1, read as the reverse complement.
CGGGGGACGCGCGCCACATCGAGTCGGTGCTGCGCATGTGCATGCTGCTGGACGCGGAGGGCTTCACGCGTCGGGCGCTGGCGCTGCTCGCGGACACGCTGCGCGCCTCGGAGACGGCGCGTGGAGACCCGGCGCTGGCCGCGGAGAAGGCGCGGCTGCTGCGCCGCATGGGCATGGACGCGGAGGCAGAGGCCGTCATCGCCCGGCTCCCCGCGCAGAGCTCGTCGCCGGAGGCCAACGGGTACAACTACCTCAAGGCCATCCCCATCTTCGGCGAGCTGTCGCTGGAGGACATGAAGGACCTCTACCGCGTGGCGCGTCAGGTCCTCATCCCGGCGGGCGCCGTCATGCTGGAGAAGGGCGCGGCGGGCGTGGGCCTCTTCGTGCTGCTGGAGGGCACCGTGGACGTCTACACCGGCACGGAGGACGACGCGCGCCGGCTCAACACGCTGGGGCCGGGGGCCTACCTGGGGGAGATCTCCCTGGTCCAGGACGCGCCCGTGTCGGCGCGGGTGAAGGCGCGCACGTCGGTGCGCGCGCTGCGCATCACCCGGGCGGGCTTCCAGCACTACCTGGACACGCACGAGGGCGCCGCGCTGCGCATCTTCCGGCTGTTCACGCAGAACCTCGCCGCGCGCGTGCGGGCCCTCAGCACCTGACGGCGCCCTCGCGGATGCCTTGCTCCTCGGGACGTTGCGCGTGCCCGCCTGGACGCGTGTATCAGGGGGGGCGAATTGACAATCACAGTCGTCTGCTTTATCTCAATCCCATCATGAGGCCCGTCTCCTTCACAGCCCTGCTGATGCGCGTCCCCGCGCCGGCGGCGGACGTGTGCCTTGCCCCCCGTCACGAGGTTCTGCTCGACATTTGAGCAGGCGGGCCGGAGTCCTTCCGGCGCGCGGGTTTGCTGGTTCCCGTGTGTCGTGAAGTCCGGTTCCGCCCTGGCTCGATGAGGGCCGTCGTGTGCCTTCGTTCCATGCGTCCCTGAGCGGGCTTTCACGCCCCTCTGGCGCGTCGCGCGTGGACGGGCACCTCGACGGCGCCTCGTCCGTCGTCCCTCACCAACCGGCTCCTCACTTCATCACCCCCCGCGGGCCTCGCTGCCTGACGGGAACGGGAGTCCTTCATGCCTCGCAGCACTCGCATCGAGCGGTATCGCAACATCGGCATCATGGCCCACATCGACGCGGGCAAGACGACGCTCACCGAGCGCGTCCTGTTCTTCACCGGTCGCATCCACTCCACGGGCGAGGTGCACGACGGCTCCACGGAGATGGACTGGCTGCCGCAGGAGAAGCAGCGCGGCATCACCATCACCTCCGCGGCCACCACCGCGTTCTGGTCTCCTCGCACGGGGCCCTCGGCGGGTTTGCCCCACCGCATCAACATCCTGGACACGCCGGGACACGTGGACTTCACCATCGAGGTGGAGCGCTCCCTGCGCGTGCTGGATGGTGCGGTGGCCGTGTTCGACGCGAGCCAGGGCGTGGAGCCCCAGTCCGAGGCCGTGTGGCGTCAGGCGGACCGCTACGGCGTCCCGCGCATCGCGTTCATCAACAAGATGGACAAGGTGGGCGCGGACTTCGTCATGAGCCTGGAGTCCATCCGGGAGCGGCTGGGCGCTCGCCCGGTGGCGGTGCAGTGGCCGCTCATGGGCGCGGGCGCTGAGTTCCAGGGGCTGGTGGACCTGGTCCGGATGAAGACGGTCCTCTTCGACGGCGACGGCGGTGAGTACCGCGACGGCCTCCCCATTCCCGAGGAGGCGCGCGCGGAGGTGGAGCGCTGGCGGCTGCGGCTCATCGAGGCCGCGGCGGACCTGGACGACGCGGTGATGGAGAAGTTCGTGGACGGACGGCTGGAGGAGATTGGCGAGGCGGAGCTCGTGCGTGCGTTGCGCGCGGGGACGCTGTCGCGCGTGCTGGTGCCGGTGCTCGCCGGTGCGGCGTTCAAGAAGAAGGGAGTGCAGATGCTGCTGGACGCTGTCGTCGACTACCTGCCCGCGCCGTCGGACCTGCCGGCGGTGGAGGGCTCCGTGTACGGCACGGAGCAGCGGACCACGCGTGAGCCCGCGGACGACAGTCCTCCGGCCGCGCTGGCGTTCAAGATGATGAGTGACAAGAACGTGGGGAACATCGTCTTCCTGCGCGTGTACTCGGGCACGCTGCGCGCGGGCACCGTCCTGCTCAACTCCGCCACCGGCAAGCGGGAACGGGTGGGCCGGCTGATGTTCATGCATGCCAATCGCCGGGAGGAGGTGGAGGAGGTCCATGCGGGAGACATCGCCGCGGCGCTCGGCCTGAAGGGCGTGCGCACCGGAGACACGCTGAGCGACGTGGAGGCCCCCGTGGTGCTCGAGTCGCTCGGCTTCCCGGAGCCCGTGGTGCACCTGGCCGTGGAGGCGAAGTCACCGGCGGAGCTGCCGAAGCTGGAGGAGGGCCTGCATCGTCTGGCGGCGGAGGATCCGTCGCTGCGCGTGGGCGTGGACCCGGAGAGTGGCCAGGTGCTGCTGTCCGGAATGGGTGAGCTTCACCTGGAGGTCGTCGTGGACCGCTTGAGGACGGAGTACGGCGTGGAGGCGCGCGTGGGACAGCCCAAGGTGGCCTACCGCGACACGCTCCAGCGCGCGGTGCGCCAGGAGTACCGCCACGTCCGTCAATCGGGCGGGCCGGGTCAGTATGCGTACGTGGTGCTGGACGTGGCTCCGGCGGCGCGGGGCGCGGGGCTCGTGTTCGTGGACGACACGAAGGGTGGCTCCATCCCGAGGGAGCTGGTGCCGGCCATCCAGAAGGGCGTGGCGGGGGCCATGGAGAAGGGCGTGCGCGACGGCGTGGCGCTCGTGGACGTGGAGGTCCGGCTGGTGGATGGAGACACGCACGTGCGTGACTCCACACCCCAGGCGTTCTCCACGGCCGGCTCCCTGGCGCTGCAGGAGGCGGTGAGGGCCGCTGGCGTGCGGGTGCTCGAGCCCGTGATGGCGGTTGAGGTGACGACGCCCGAGGCGTACCTGGGCGACGTGCTGGGTGACCTCGCCGCGCGGCGGGGCAGGGTGTTGGGGATGGAGGAGCGGGGCAACGCGCGAGTCGTCTCTGCGCGCGTCCCCATGGCCAGCCTCTTCGGCTACGTGACGAGCCTGCGTGGTCGGACTCAAGGCAGGGCCCAGGCGAGCATGCGCCTGGGTGAGTACGAGCCTCTGCCGGACGCGCTCCAGCCGTCCTTGGCCGTGACTCACGCATGATGCAGGAGGCCCCGGGGCTCGTATCGGCCCGGGGTCTCGTTGTTTTCGAGCGCGAGCGATTTCTCTTGCTTGTACGTGGGTACAAGCCGCGAGCCTTCTCGTCAGACAGGAGACCAGGCGGGCGTCCTGGCGCCCCCGAGGGGAGTGGCGCAAAACGTACACCCCGCCGTTGATTCCGCGGGACTTTGGCCCGGGGAGCGGGCAGGGTCTCGCGCCAAGACGTCGGAATGGGTGGGTCAGCCTCCCTGTTCCCTGACGTTCCCCGAGTGGTCCGGACCCAGTGAGGTCCGGCCGCGCACCGCCAGGCGCCTCCGGCATGGGTCGGAAGAGCGCGCTGCGCGGGCTTGCTCACCACCGCAAGGCGGTGAGCTCACTGTTTCCCAGGAAGACATGACTTTCGACGAACTGCAGCTTCACGACACCCTCCTGCGCGCGGTCAAGGCGGAGGGCTACACCACCCCCACGCCCATCCAGGCGAAGGCGATTCCCCACGCATTGCTGGGCAAGGACGTCCTCGGCGTGGCGCAGACGGGCACGGGGAAGACGGCGGCGTTCGCGCTGCCCATCCTCCAGCGGCTGTCCGCGAAGGCGCCCGCGGGCGGGCACCGACCGATTCGTTGCCTGGTGCTCACCCCGACGCGCGAGCTCGCCGGTCAGGTGGGCGAGAGCTTCATGACGTACGGCAAGAACCTGCCGCTCAAGCACGCGGTCATCTTCGGCGGCGTGGGGCAGGCGGCGCAGGTGCAGTCACTCCAGCGGGGTCTGGACGTGCTGGTGGCGACGCCGGGCCGTCTGTTGGATTTGATGGACCAGGGCTACGTGTCCCTGCGCTCGCTCGAGGTGTTCGTGCTCGACGAGGCGGACCGCATGCTGGACATGGGGTTCATCCACGACGTGCGCAAGGTCATCAAGGCGCTGCCGGCGAAGCGTCAGACGCTGTTCTTCAGCGCGACGATGCCGCCCGAGATCGTGGACCTGTCGCGCAACCTGCTGACGGACCCGGTGCGCGTGGAGGTGACGCCTGTCTCCAGCACCGCGGAGACGGTGGCGCAGCAGGTGTACTTCGTGGAGCGCGAGCAGAAGCGCGGCCTGCTGACGCACCTGCTGAAGGACGGAAAGATCTCGCGGGCGCTGGTCTTCACGCGCACCAAGCACGGCGCGAACCGCGTGGCCAAGCAGCTCGAGGGCTCGGGTGTGACGGCCGCGGCGATTCACGGCAACAAGAGCCAGAACGCGCGTGAGCGCGCGCTGGACGAGTTCCGCTCCGGGACGCTGCGGGTGCTGGTGGCCACGGACATCGCGGCGCGCGGAATCGACATCGACGGGCTGAGCTTCGTCGTCAACTACGACCTGCCGAACGTGCCGGAGCAGTACGTGCACCGCATCGGCCGCACGGGCCGGGCGGGTGCGACGGGCACCGCGGTGTCCTTCTGCGACGGTGAGGAGCGCGCGTTCCTGCGCGACATCGAGCGGACCATCCGGCGCAGCGTGCCGGTGGTGGAGGACCATCCGTACCGCTCGGGCATGGCGCCGCCGCGTCCGGGGGCCTCGGCCACGGTGGAGGCGCCGGTGTCGCGCGGTCCGAATCCTGGCGCGCAGGCGCGAGGCGGGCAGGGCGGCGGTGGTGGCCGGGGTGGCAACGCGCCCGGTGGTGCCTCGCGTCGTCGTCGGGGTGGCCGCGGTGGCGGCGGTGGCCAGGGTCGGTCCGAGGGCGGCAATCGCTCGGCGCGTCCGGGTGGCTCGGGTCCGAACCGTGGCAATGCGCAGGCGCCGCGTGGACCGGGTGGCTCCTCGCCCAGGCCCGCGGCCTCCGCGGGGCCGTCGAAGCCCGCTGACGCGCCTCCCGCGCGTCGCGAAGCGCCGAAGTGGCTGTGAGGTAGTTGCTCCGTGGCATCCGTGACTCCTTCCTGAGGGGCGACGGGTGCCCGCGTGGAACGTCGCCTCCCGCGTCATCGCGCTGGAGGCGCCTCCTCGTGCAACGGTGCGAGCGCTCGTGGCGCTATCGCCTTCGAGCCTCGACGCTGAGCCTGGGGGCGGCACGGACTCACGCTTGAGTCCGCGCGCAGGGCTCGGCGGTTGTCGGGTTCGGGCCGGACCTGCCTACTCGAGGGGGGCCGTCATCCCGCCGAGGTGAACGGGCTCGATTCGTTCGACCGCGAAGTCGCGGACGAACTCGAGTCGGCCCCACAGCAGGTCATGCCCCTTCATCCATCGGACCGCGCTCACCCGTCTCGCGAAGCGCTGCTGCTCCTCGTTCGTGGCGCGACGGGGCGACCCGAGGACGCGGCCGACGAGTCGCACGGCGGGCGCCCGCGCGAAGTGTCCCCTGAACAGCGAGCGGAGCCAGAACCCCCTGCCGCTGTCCACGGCGAGGATGCTCAGCCGCGCATCGCGCGCGAGATTCCTCGAGAGCCGTCGGGTGAAGACCTCGAAGAACACCCCACGGCCAGGTTCACCCAGCAGCACGGAGCCGATGGGCGTGACATGGGGTGCTCCATCCTCATCGACGGTCGCGATGGAGAAGTGGAGCGAGCTGGCGAAGGCCCGCGAGAACAGCTGGCGCGTTCGAGTCCACTGCTCCCCGATATCCCGGGGCAGGGTGGTGCCGAGGTCAGCAGGTGCCAGGGCGCTCATGACTCCTTGCTGCTCCCCATCACGACGATGGTGCCCTGCGCCACGGCGACCAGCGTCTCCCCCTGGTCGTCGACCGCGAAGATCTCGCACTGGCACACCGACTGTCGTCGTCCCGTGTGCACCGCGCGAGCCCTGGCGACGAGCTGATGGCCGAGCGCCGGCCGCACGTAGTTGATCTTGAACTCCGACGTGATGATGGGCACGTCGAGCATCGCGGTGCCACCGGCGAACGTGAGCGCGTTGTCGGCCAGGTAGCTCAGGACGCCGCCGTGCGCGAAGCCATACTGCTGGCGCAGCTCCGGGCGCATGGGCAGTTCGAGCTCCACCTCGCCCTTCGTCAACCGCGTCAGCCGGGTCCCCATCAGGTTGCTGAAGCCCTGCCTGGCGAGGAGCTGCTGCCCAATCTCCATGAGTGAGTCCACGGTGCCCTCCCGGGCTGACTAGAACATCGTTCTAGAATGATGTTCTAATGTAGGGTGCGGCCATGCGCAACCCGGGTCACCGGAGAGAAGAGGTCCTCAAGGCGGCGCTCGAGTGCTTCCTGGAGCGAGGCGTGGAGGGCACGACGATGGCGGCCATCCGAGAGCGCTCCGGGGCCAGCACGGGGAGCATCTACCACCTGTTCGAGAGCAAGGAGGCCATCGCGGCCGCCCTCTACCTGGAGGTGCTCGGCGAGTACCAGACGGGCCTCTTGAAGGAACTGGAGCAGCATCCCGGCGCGCGCGAGGGCATCGAGGCGCTGGTGCGCCACCACCTGGACTGGTCCCTGTCGCGTCCCGACGCCGCCCGCTTCCTGGTGGAGGCTCGAAGTGGAGCCGCCGTCACCGCGGCGGAGACGCGCATCCGCGAACAGAACAAGGGCTTCTTCCGTCAGCTCAAGGACTGGTGGCAGGGCCACGTCCGCGACGGCACGTTCGACGAGATGCCCTTCGAGCTCTTCCTCGCCATCCTCCGGGGACCGGCGCAGGAGATGCTCCGGGAGTGGCTCGCTGGCAGGACGAAGACCGACCCGCGCACCGCGATACCCGTCCTGGCCCGTGCGGCCTGGCAGTCCGTCGAAAAGCGCCCCACGAGCGCACGGAAGGGTGGGGCGACACCGCGACGACCTTGAGTCACGCGGCTCCGAGCCTCAAGGCCCGGAGGTCCGCGGATGAATCCGGGCCACCCGTCCGAGCACATCGGAGCGCCGTGCCCACCCGTTGATCCTCCCCAGCGCGTTGCCAATCAAGACGCGCTCGGGCGTGGCGTCCTTGACCAGGTGGAGCAGCGCGCCGCCCTTCCAGCGCACGAAGACGACATCTCCCGCGCGCACCTCCAACGGATTCACCGGAGCCAGCGTCACGGGCTGGTTGTCCTCGATGACTCCGCGCATCGAGCCACCCCTGGGGCGTACGGTGATGTCCTTGCCTTGTGTCAGCGCCTGAAGTGCGTCCGTCATCCATCCCATGTCACGTCTCCTCGAGAAGTTCCTCGAGGAGACGTGGGGCGCTCAGCGCGCTGACAGACTACATGTTCCGCCGGTACTGCCCGCCGACCTCGTACAGGGCGCGGGAGATCTGCCCCAGCGTGCAGACCTTACAGGCGTCCATCAGCGCGGCGAAGATGTTGCCGTTGTCGAGCGCCGCGCGCTTCACGGCCTCCAGCGCGGCCGGAGCCACGTCCGCGTTGCGCTTCCAGAACGCGTCGCGCGAGGTGATGGAGTAGTCCTTCTCCTCCTTCGTCGCGCGAATCACCTCCGGCGGCGTCACGGTGGGCGAGCCCTTCGGGTCCAGGAATGTGTTCACCCCGATGATGGGCAGCGAGCCGTCGTGCTTCAGCGTCTCGTAGTACAGCGACTCCTCTTGAATCTTCGAGCGCTGGTACATGCGCTCCATCGCGCCCAGCACGCCGCCGCGCTCGGAGATGGCGCGGAACTCGGTGAGCACCGCGGCCTCCACCAGGTCCGTCAGCTCCTCGACGATGAACGAGCCCTGGTTGGGGTTCTCGTTCTTCGACAGGCCGAACTCCTTGTTGATGATGAGCTGGATGGCCAGCGCGCGCCGCACGCTCTCCTCGGTGGGCGTGGTGATGGCCTCGTCGTAGGCGTTGGTGTGCAGCGAGTTGCAGTTGTCGTTCAACGCCAGCAGCGCCTGCAGCGTGGTGCGGATGTCGTTGAAGGCGATCTCCTGCGCGTGCAGGGAACGGCCCGACGTCTGGATGTGGTACTTCAGCTTCTGCGAGCGATCATTGCCGCCGTACTTGTCGCGGATGGCCTTGGCCCAGATGCGACGCGCCACGCGGCCGAGCACCGTGTACTCGGGGTCCATCCCGTTCGAGAAGAAGAACGAGAGGTTGGGCGCGAAGTCGTCGATGTCCATCCCGCGCGACAGGTAGTACTCGACGAAGGTGAAGCCATTGGCCAGCGTGAAGGCCAGCTGGGAGATGGGGTTCGCCCCGGCCTCCGCGATGTGGTAGCCGGAGATGGACACCGAGTAGAAGTTCCGCACCTTCTTGTCGGTGAAGTACTGCTGGATGTCGCCCATCAGCCGCAGCGCGAACTCCGTGGAGAAGATGCAGGTGTTCTGCGCCTGGTCCTCCTTCAGGATGTCCGCCTGCACCGTGCCACGCACCTGCTGGAGCGTGGACGCGCGGATCTTCTCGTACACCTCGCGCGGCAGCACCTCGTCGCCAGACACGCCGAGCAGCAAGAGCCCCAGCCCGTCATTTCCCTGCGGCAGCTCACCCTGGTAGCGCGGACGCGGCACGCCACGCTTCTGGTAGAGCGCGTCGATCTTCTGCTCGACCTCCTCCACCTTGTTGTTGGCGCGGATCCACTTCTCGCACTGCTGGTCCACCGCCGCGTTCAGGAAGAACCCGAGCAGCATCGGCGCGGGGCCGTTGATGGTCATCGACACCGACGTCGTCGGGTCCGCCAGGTCGAAGCCCGAGTAGAGCTTCTTCGCGTCGTCGACGTTGGCGATGGACACGCCCGAGTTGCCGACCTTGCCGTAGATGTCCGGCCGGTGGTCCGGGTCCTCGCCGTACAGCGTCACCGAGTCGAACGCCGTGGACAGGCGCTTGGCCGGCAGTCCGCGCGACACGTAGTGGAAGCGCTTGTTGGTGCGCTCCGGGCCGCCCTCGCCGGCGAACATGCGCGCCGGGTCCTCGCCCTCGCGCTTGAGCGGGAAGACGCCCGCGGTGAACGGGAACGCTCCGGGCGCGTTCTCCCGCAACAGCCACATCAGGATGTCACCCCAGTCCTCGTAGCGGGGCAGGGCGATCTTCGGGATGCGCAGGTGCGACAGCGACTCGGTGAACAGGTCCAGCTCGATGACCTTGTCGCGCACCTGGTACTGGTACTTGGACGCCGCGTAGCGCCGCTTCGTCGCGGGCCACTCGCTCAGGAGCCGGCGGCAATCCGGGTCCAGCCGCGACTCCAGGTCCTTGTACAGCTCCACCAGCTCGCTCAGGTACGCGGGCTCGCCCTCGACGCGCTCGGTGACGTGCACCACGTCGGACGCGTCCTTCGGCTCGACGATCTCCAGCCGCTTCTTGCCGACGTTCTGCCGCAGCGCCTCGATGGTGCCGTGGAGCTGGTACATCCGCCGGGCGATGGCCGCCTGCGCGCGGGCGAAGGCATCGTACGCCTCACACGTCTCGACGATCTCCGCGAGGTAGCGGGTGCGCTCGGGCGGGATGATCCACTTCTTCTCGCTCATGCCCGGCGTCTGGGCCAGGTGCGACTGGAGCGGGGCGCCCGTCTTCTTCACCACCGCGTCCATGATGGCGCGGTAGAGCTGGTTCATCCCCGGGTCGTTGAACTGCGACGCGATGGTGCCGTGCACGGGCACCGCGTCATCCGCCGTGGTGAAGGCGTTGTGGTTGCGCTTCCACTGCTTGCGCACGTCGCGCAGCGCGTCCAGCGAGCCGCGCTTGTCGAACTTGTTGATGGCGATGACGTCCGCGAAGTCGAGCATGTCGATCTTCTCGAGCTGCGTCGCCGCGCCGTACTCGGCCGTCATCACGTAGAGCGACACGTCCGAGTGCTCGGTGATTTCGGTGTCGGACTGACCGATGCCGGAGGTCTCCACCACGATGAGGTCGAAGCCCGCGGCCTTGCACACCTCGATGGAGTCGCCCACGTGCTTGGACAGCGCGAGGTTGCTCTGCCGCGTCGCCATGGAGCGCATGTACACGCGCGGGTTGTCGATGGCGTTCATCCGGATGCGGTCGCCGAGCAGCGCGCCGCCCGACTTGCGCTTCGACGGGTCCACCGACAGCACCGCCAGCGTCTTGTCCGGGAAGTCCGCCAGGAAGCGCCGCACCAGCTCGTCGACGAGGCTGGACTTGCCCGCGCCGCCAGTGCCGGTGATGCCCAGCACGGGCACGCGCGGCTGCTTCGAGCTGAGCTTCGTCATCGCGTCGCGGAGCTGGTCTCCCACCGACGCGAAGTTCTCCGCGATGGTGATGAGCGAGGCGATCTTCATCGGCTCGCGCACCGGCATCGCCGCCGCCGTCGGCGCGAAGTCCGCCGGGCGCTTCTCGAAGTCACACTCCTGGATGAGGTGGTCGATCATCCCCTGCAGGCCCATGGCCCGCCCGTCATCCGGGGAGTAGATGCGCGTGACACCGTACGCGTGGAGCTCCTCGATCTCCGTCGGCAGGATGGTGCCACCGCCACCGCCGAAGACCTTGATGTTCGCCCCGCGCTGCTTCAGCAGGTCGATCATGTACTTGAAGAACTCGACGTGACCGCCCTGGTACGAGGTGATCGCGATGCCCTGCGCGTCCTCCTGGATGGCGCAGTCGACGATCTCCGCGACCGAGCGGTTGTGTCCCAGGTGGATGATTTCGGCGCCCGAGGCCTGCATCAGGCGGCGCATGACGTTGATGGCCGCGTCGTGCCCGTCGAACAGGGAGGCGGCCGTCACGATTCGCACGTGGAATCGCGGCTTGTAGGGCCCGGGGACCGGGGTCAACTGGACGTTTCGCACGGCGCGTACAGTAGGAGCGCGGTGGATGTCGGGCAAGCGATTGAAGCGGGGCCCGCCGGGGCTCGACGCGGACTGTCAAGCCCTCGATGTCGGGAGGAAGGATTCCAGCACCCGCAGTGCGGCGGACGTCGGCGTGGCGCGTCCCTCGCGGACCTCCGCCTCCAGCACCGGCACCAGGGCGGCCACCGTGGGGTTCGCATGCAGGGCCGCTCGCAGACCGTCCTGCACCATGGACCACATCCAGCCCACCTGCTGCGCGCGCCGTCGCTGCTCCAGTGTCCCGGAGGCCACGCGCTTGCCCACCTGCGCCTCCAGCGCTTCCCACAGCTTGCCGATGCCCTGGCCCTCCAGCGCGCTGCACGTGGTGACCACGGGCTCGTTGCCCGGACGCATCAGGTGGAGCGCGGCGCGCAGCTCGGAGCGGGCCCGCTCGGCCCTCGGCAGGTTGTCGCCGTCCGCCTTGTTGATGGCGAGCATGTCCGCCACCTCGAGGATGCCGCGCTTGATGCCCTGCAGCTCGTCGCCCGCGCCCGCGAGCATCAGCACCAGGTAGAAGTCCACCATGTCGGCGACCACCGTCTCCGACTGGCCCACGCCCACCGTCTCCACCAGCACCACGTCGAAGCCCGCCGCCTCGCACAACAGCAGCGTCTCCCGCGTCTTGCGCGCGACCCCGCCCAGCGTGCCGCTGGACGGACTGGGGCGGATGTACGCGGCCGCCTCGCGCGACAGCCGGGCCATGCGCGTCTTGTCGCCCAGGATGCTGCCGCCGGAGATGGTGCTCGACGGGTCGATGGCGAGCACCGCCACGCGCCGTCCCGCCCCCACCAGGTGCATCCCCAGCGCGTCGATGAAGGTGCTCTTGCCCACGCCGGGCACACCGCTGATACCGATGCGCCGGCTGCCGCCCGTGAAGGGGAGCAGCCGGGTGAGGACCTCCTGCGCGAGCGCCTGGTGGCGCGGATGTCCGCTCTCCACCAGGGTGATGGCGCGCGCGAGCACGGAGCGGTCCGCCGAGCGGACGCCGTCCACGTAGGCGTCCACCGTCAGCTGCTTCACGCCTCCTCCTGCGCCGCCGTCAGCTTCTCCAGCAGCTCCAGGGCCGCCTTCGAGATGACCGTGCCAGGGCCGAAGATGGCGGCGGCGCCCGCGGCGCGCAGCTCGTCGTAGTCCTGCGCGGGGATGACGCCGCCCACGACGACCATGATGTCCTCGCGGCCCAGCTCGCTCAACGCGCGCTTGAGCTGCGGCACCAGCGTCAGGTGTCCGGCCGCCAGCGAGCTGGCCCCCACCACGTGCACGTCGTTCTCCACGGCCTGGCGCGCGGACTCCTCGGGCGTCTGGAACAGCGGGCCGATGTCCACGTCGAAGCCCAGGTCCGCGAACGCGGTGGCGATGACCTTCTGTCCTCGGTCATGCCCGTCCTGGCCCATCTTCGCGATGAGGATGCGAGGCCGGCGGCCGAAGCGCGCGAGGAACGCGTCCGCCGCGGCGCGGGCCTCGGTGATGCCCTGGGCGTCCTTGCCCGCTTCGCTCGAGTACACGCCGGACACGCTCCTCACCGTGGCTTCGTAGCGCCCGAAGACCTTCTCGAGCGCGTCGCTGATCTCTCCCACCGTCGCCTTCGCGCGCGCCGCGTCGATGGCGAGCGCCAGGAGATTCCCCTCGTTGCGCCGGCCCGCCTCGGTGAGCGCCTCCAGCTTGCGGCGAACGTCGTCCGCGTTGCGCTCCGCGCGCAGCTCCTTGAGCCGGGCGATCTGCGCCTCGCGCACCGCGGAGTTGTCCACCTTGAGGATCTCGATGTTGTCGGGACGCTCGGGCGGGTACTTGTTCACGCCGATGATGGCCTGACGGCCGGAGTCGATGCGCGCCTGCGTGCGGGCCGCGGCCTCCTCGATGCGCAGCTTGGGCAGCCCCGCCTCGATGGCCTTCGTCATGCCGCCCAGCGCCTCGACCTCCTGGATGTGGCCCCACGCCTTCTGCGCCAGCTCGTGCGTGAGCCGCTCCACGTAGTAGCTGCCGCCCCACGGGTCGATGACGCGCGTGGTGCCGCTCTCCAGTTGGAGATACAGCTGCGTGTTGCGGGCGATGCGCGCGCTGAAGTCCGTGGGGAGGGCGATGGCCTCGTCGAGCGAGTTGGTGTGCAGGCTCTGCGTGTGGCCCTGCGTCGCGGCCATGGCCTCCACGCACGTGCGCACCACGTTGTTGAACACGTCCTGCGCGGTGAGGCTCCAGCCGGAGGTCTGCGAGTGCGTGCGCAGCGCCAGGCTCTTGTCGCTCTTGGGGCTGAAGCCCTTGATGAGCCGGGCCCAGATCATCCGGGCCGCGCGCATCTTCGCCACCTCCATGAAGAAGTTCATGCCGATGGCCCAGAAGAACGACAGGCGCGGCGCGAACGCGTCCACGCCCAGTCCCGCCGCGAGCCCCGCGCGCACGTACTCCACACCGTCCGCCAGGGTGTAGCCGAGCTCCAGGTCCTGCGTCGCTCCGGCCTCCTGCATGTGGTAGCCGCTGATGCTGATGCTGTTGAATCGCGGCATCTTCTCCGCGGTGAAGCGGAAGATGTCGCCGATGATGCGCATCGACGGGCCCGGCGGGTAGATGTACGTGTTGCGGACCATGAACTCCTTGAGGATGTCGTTCTGGATGGTCCCGCTGAGCTGCTCCGGCTTGACGCCCTGCTCCTCGGCCGCCACCACGTAGAGCGCCAGGATGGGCAGCACCGCGCCGTTCATCGTCATCGACACGCTCATCTGATCGAGCGGGATGCGGTCGAACAGGATGCGCATGTCCTTGATGGAGTCGATGGCCACGCCCGCCATGCCCACGTCACCGGCGACGCGCGGATGGTCGCTGTCGTAGCCCCGGTGCGTGGCCAGGTCGAAGGCGATGGACAAACCCTTCTGTCCGGCCGCGAGGTTGCGGCGGTAGAAGGCGTTGGACGCCTCGGCCGTGGAGAAGCCCGCGTACTGGCGCACCGTCCACGGCTGCTGCACGTACATGGTGGAGTAGGGGCCGCGCACGAAGGGCGGCAGGCCCGGCAGCGAGCCCAGGTGCTCGACGTCCGCCAGGTCCTCGGGCGTGTACACCGCCTTGACGGGGATGCCCTCGGGCGTGTCCCAGTGCTCGGCGTCCTTCAGCGTGGCGCGGGCCTTCTCGCGCTGCGCCTCGAGCGCGGCGGCGGTCGACTGGGTCTCCGGCGCATCGAAGGCGATGCCGGAGAAGTTCGGGACGTGGGGACTCATCAGGCCACTCCGAGCTGCGCGTGCAGCGAGTTCAGGAGCGCGAACAGGTCCGCTCCCGCGAAGATGAACAGGTCCACGCCGGCCGCGCGGAAGGCGGCTTCGTGCTCACCAGGGCGTCCCGCCACCGCCACCGTGCGCGCGCCCTTCGCCTTCAGCGCCGCCGTCAGCGCGGGCACCCACTCGGGATACATTGCGTCCGGACCGGAGATGACCGCGAGCGTCGCGCCCGACTCGGCGAAGGCCGTCACCACCGCCGCCGGGTCCGCGAAGCCGTGCTTCTCCTTCGACTCGATGCCGCCGGCCGCCAGCGCGTTGACCACCCACGTGGAGCGCGCCGTGTGATCGGCCACCGTGCCCAGGCTCGCCAGGAACGCGGTGGGCCGCTGTCCGTGGGCCGCGACGTACCGGTCGCTCGCGTCACGCAAGGACTCGAAGGGCTCCGCGATGCGCGTGGGCTTCAGTCCCTCGCTGCTCGCGACGGTGCTCCGCGTCCGGGCCTCGCGGCGCACGGGCGCCTCGCCCAGGAAGGGGAACTCGCTCACGCCCACGATGGGCTGCTTGCGGCTGCGCACGGCCTTCTCACGCGCGGCCCGCGTCTCCGCGAGCACCTTCGCGATGTCGCCCTGGGCCAGCGCCTTCTCCAGGCCGCCGAGCGATTCGATGCGCTGCAGCTCCGTCCACGCCGCGCGCGCCAGCTCCGAGGTGAGCTGCTCCAGGTAGTAGCTGCCGCCCGCGGGGTCCGCGACGCGGTTGAGGCTCGACTCGTCGCGCAGGATGAGCTGCGTGTTGCGCGCGAGCCTGCGCGCGCCCTCGTCCGGCGTGCCGAGCGGCTCGTCGAACGGGGAGGTGCTGACACTGTCCGCGCCCGCGACCACGGCGGCGAAGGACTCGGCCGTGGCGCGCAGGATGTTCACCCACGGGTCTCTCTGCGTCTTCGTGCCGAGGGCGGTGCGCGCGTGCAGCCGCATCGCCTGCGCCTCGGGCGAGCCACCCGAAGCGGCCACGACCTTGGCCCACAACAGCCGCGCGGCGCGCAGCTTGGCGATCTCCGGGAAGAACTGGCCGCCGACGGACAGCGCGAACTGCACCGAGCGCGCCGCCACGTCCACCGCCACGCCCGCGCGCTCCATTCCGCGCAGGTACTCCACACCCGTGGCCATGGCCCACGCCAGCTCGTGCACCGACGTGGCCCCCGCGTCCGCGTAGGCCCGCGTCGACACCAGCAGCACCCGCAGCTCCGGCGCGCTCTGGGCCCGCGACGTGACGAGCGGCGCGGCCTCAGCGAGCACCGCCGCCACGCCCTCCGGCAGCGCGCCGGTGCGAGCGAGGATGCCCAAGGGGTCGATGCCCAGCGAGCCGCTCGGCTTGACGCCCGCCTTGTCGGCCACGGCCAGCAGCAGGGACGCCGTGGCGAGCGGCGCCGAGTCCGGCTCCAGGTGCACGGGAGTCCGGTCCAGCGGCACGTGGGCCAGCAGTCGGGCCAGCGTGGCCTCGTCCCTCACCGGGATGCCATGGGCCTCGCCCAGGCAGAGCCAGACTCCCTGGGTGCCTCGCTCCAGGTCCGTGCGGAGGGCCTCGGCGGCGAGCGTGACGTCCGGCTCGGAGTACTCCTGGCACAGCAGCCAGCCACCCTCGGTGTGGCCCAGGGGCTGGGTGCCCCGGACATAGGGGGCGACGCCTGGCGGCTGTGGCGCGGCCGTGTCCGCCTGCGCGTAGAGGGGCTGGAGCGCCAGTCCACCTTCCAGCGGCGACTGGAGCACCGTGAAGGGCTTGCCCTTCAGGTCCTTGTCCACCAGCCGGCGCCACTCCTCGAGAGTGCGGGCCGGGAACTCGGCGGCGATGTGAAGAGGCACCTGCGACATGCTGTGTCCTCGCGGGGGGATGTGGCCGATGACAGGGCGGCCGTCCCCGTCCCATAGGCGCAAAAACGCGCCCGTTCAATGGCGGCGAGCGGGGGAGGGCCTTGTTGGCATCGCCCCGGCCGCCGGGGTGTCAACAAGCCGGGAGTCATGGGCCGGTGGGACGCCGGGCGGACAGGGGTTGCTTTCACCCGCGAGGCGCGAGAAGGCTGACCCGGACGATCCACCGGGTGCGCACGCCATGACGCAGCAACAGTACGAGTTCCTGAACCTCATCAGGAAGGTCCGAAGCCACAACTTCATCGAAGACCACATCCGGCCCTGGGACCCGGCTGACTACGAGCAGCGACTGGCGAAGGAGCAGGCGGAGAACGAGGTCACGCTCGAGGAGATCCGTCAGGTGCTCGCCTCGGGGCTGAGCCTGGACTTCGCGGACCAGAACCACCACACGCCGCTCCTGACCGCCGTCACGCAGAACAACGTGGCGCTCATCCAACTGCTCATGGCCCACGGCGCGGACATTCGCGTGGCCCATGGCAACGAGATGCCGCTGCACCGCGCGGCGGAGTTCGGCGCGGACCGCGTCGTGCGCTTCATCATCGACCAGGGCGTGGACCCGCGGACCCCTTCACCGTTCGGCAGCAGCGCGCTGCGCATCGCCCGGAGCTCGCGTCACAGCCGCAGTGTCCCGGCCATGCTGGTGCAACTGCTGCTGCCCACCAAGGACCAGCGTCCGCCGCCCCCCAAGAAGCTCAAGGGTCTCTCCGAGGAGAAGGTGATGAAGTACCTCTCCAGCGAGCCGCCCGCGGGTGTCAGCGCAGCGTCCTGGGAGATGCTCCGCGGCATCATGGACGCCGTCTTCGTGGAGGCCCACGCCGTCTCGTTGGCCGAGCTCTACGAGGGCATCGAGTCCCGCTCCTCCATGAACCCCGACCTGGTCTTCGCCGCCATCGGCCTCATCCAGGCCGTCAGCGCCGAGGCGCCCAAGAACAAGTCGGTGAAGAAGCTCTCCAAGGACTCCCATGCCCACCACGGAGACCTGGAGCTCAACGGTCCGCTCACCGTGAAGTCGCTCCTGGTGACGGGCAGCCTGACGGTGAAGGGCAAGGCCGCCAACCCTGTCGGAGCCTCGCTGTTCGTCGGGGGCTCCTTCCAGTGCGAGACCTTCCACACCGAGGGGCCCGTCATCATCGGCGGCGACCTGGACGCCTCCCTCGTCGAGGCGAGGAACAACGACTACGCGCTCGAGGTCCGGGGCACCCTGCGCACCGCGAAGCTCGTGGTGAAACAGCATGTCGTCAAGGCGGGGCATTTCGAGGTCCAGGAGCGCGTTGACTCCTAGTGCTTGAACCAACGCGTCATGACCGGATGATGCGATTGCCCCTAGGGTGACGGCCCGAATGCCGACCGAAGTCAAAGTCCAGTCCACGTTGTTCGAGTCGCTGATTCGCTGCATGAACCCCGACTCGGCCCAGCGCGCCGAGCTCCTCGCGGCGGGCTACGACGTGGAGAAGCCCCGCGCCACCTATCCCGCGTCCGTTTTCGCCGCGTGTCAGGCCGTGGCGCTGCGCACGACGTACGCGGGGCTCGCGCCGAAGGCCGCTCAGCGGGAGCTGGGGCGAGACCTGGTGCGCAAGTACTTCGACACGCTGGTGGGCCGCGTGGTGGGCATGGCGCTGAAGGTGGCGGGACCCGAGCGGGCGATGAAGCGCGTGGCGCTCAGCTTCAGCTCGGTGATGGAGCCGGTGGACATCACGGTGGAGAACCTGGGTCCGCAGGTCTGGCGCGCGAAGTTCCGCGGCTACGTCTTCCCCGCCGAGGCCGCCGCGGGCACGTGTGAGGTCGCGCTGAAGCAGGCAGGCGCCTCCACGGCCACCGTGGAGGTGGAGCGCTACGAGGGCACCGAGGGCTTCGACCTGCGTCTTCGCTGGTGAAGCCCCCGGGGCACTCCGGGCTCAGGGCTGGGGCGTGCCCAGCGCCACGGCCGCGCCCTCCGTGGGCTCCGTCACGTTGTCCTGTGACGTGCGGTCGATGAGCTTGTTGAGCGGATCGATACCGACCTCCACGGGCTTCACCGGCACCGTGAAGCTCAGCTCGGATTCACCCGGGCCCACCTGGCGCTTCTCCAGGAACACCGCGTTGCCGTCCTCGTCGAGCGCGCCCACGTCCATCCAGTCGGAGAACTTCAGCTCCGTCTGCTCGCCCTTGTCGTCGCTGCGGTACTTCTTCGCGATGACCTTGAGCGTGACGTCCCAGGCGCCCTGCGCGTTCTGCCGCATCGTCGCGGACACCGCCCGGTTGTCGTACAGGGTGATGGTCTCGAAGAGGTCCTCGAGCAGGTACTGGTACTCCGGCGGCGTCTCCTCGCGCAGGAAGCCGATCAGCTCCGCGGAGCCCGTGTACGGAGGCCCCTGGAAGCGGACCTTCTCCACGTAGCGCTTCAACGCGCGGTTGACGCGCTCCTCGCCGATGAAGTCCTGCAGCGCGTACATGGCGAGGCTGCCCTTCTGGTAGTGGATGTACGGCTGGTTCTCCACCCGCGACAGGGGCACCTCCTTCTTGCGCTCCATCGCGCGGCCCATCAGGTAGCTGTCCAGCTCGAACTTGAGGAAGCGCTTCATCTTCGTCGCGCCGAAGCGGTGCTTCATCACCATCAGCGCGGCGTACTGCGCCATCGTCTCCGACGTCATCGTGGCACCCTGCGCGCGCCCGCCCACCACCTGGTGCGCCCACCACTGATGGGCGATCTCATGCGCGGTGATGTAGTACGGGTAGTCGACGTCGTCCGGGCTGCCGTCGCGCACGCGGGCGATGAAGCCCACCGCCTCCGAGTACGGAATCGTGTTGGGGAACGACTGCGCGAAGCTCCCGTAGCGGGGGAACTCCAGGATGCGCGCCTGGCGGTGCTGGTACGGCCCGAAGTTCTCCGAGCAGTACGCCAGCGCGTCCTTCATGCCGCGCATCATCCGGTCCAGCACGTACGTGTGCGTGGGGTGGTGGTAGATCTCCAGCGCCACGCCCTTCCACGTGTCGCGCATCACCTCGTAGCGCGCGGACAGCACCGAGTAGAACTTCAGGATGGGCTGGTCCATCTTGTAGCGGAAGAAGCGCCGGTCCCCCACGGTCCACTCCTTCTCCAGGTAGCCCGGGGCGATGGCGATCTGGTCCGGCGACGTGCTCACCGTGGCCTGGAAGGAGACGAAGTCCGCGTCGGGCGTGATGTAGTTGTTCGCCAGCGCCTTCGGGTCATCCCGGTCCGGCAGCCGCTCCTTGGGCGCGAGCCCGTACTCCTTGCGGTCCTTGTCCTCGGACAGCTCCGAGTCCTCCTGGTAGCCGAGCGTCGGCAGGTTGCCGCTGTTGAAGAAGGTGCCGTTGCTCACGATGTCCGTGCGCGCTGCCCCGTGCTTCAGGCGCTTCGCGTGGAACTCCAGGTCGAAGACCAGCTCGGCCTCCGCGCCCGGGGCCAGCGGCGTGGGCAGCTCCAGGACGAACAGGCCCAGCTCCCGGTCCGTGGGCTCCGTGCGCTCGGCGCCCGCGAGGCTCAGCTTGCGCACGCGCACGTCGGTGGGCATGTCGAGCAGCACCTTGGTGATGGGCTCCTGCGTCTTGTTGCGCAGCCGGTAGGTGCCGAGCGCCTCCAGCCGCTGCTCCTCCGGATGGATGTGGAACGTCACGTCCACGTCCGTCACGCGCGGGTGGGGCAGGGCGAGGAAGGACTTGTACTCCTTCTCATAGCGGGCCCGCGCGCGCTCCATGTCCTTCTCGGTGACGAACGGGTTGACCACGCGGGTCTGGTACGTGATGAAGCCGCCCAGCCCCAGGAACGCCAGCAGCGCCACGCTGGCGCCGGCCGTCCACGCCCAGCTCTGTCGGGCCCGCGCCTCGCGCAGCCGCTCCTTCCACCGCGTGGTGCGTCCCCGCACGATGAGCAGGTAGCCCACCGCGACGAGCAGCACCGCGAGCGCGTACCAGTACAGGCGGAACCACACGAGGTTGGACACGAAGTGGCCGTAGCCGTTCATGTCCGAGTACAGCACGCCCGTGTCCGAGCCGTAGCGCACCAGCCGGTCCTCCACGCCGAACAGGCCCAGCGCGGCCTGCGAGGCGAAGTGGATGACCATGACCAGGTACGCCAGGTACTTCTGGTGGATGAGCACCTGCGCGAAGAAGGCCAGCACGCACAGGAGCACCTCGTGCGTGAAGTCCACCAGGACGATGTCCGTGAAGTACAGGCCCCATTCAATCTGGAAGAAGCCCCGGCTCACCTGCGTGATGAGCACCGCGAGCGCGACCACCACCTTGAGCGAGAGCACCACGAGCAGCAGCGCGCCGAGCTTGGACGCATAGCCCACCCACGTCGGGGCCCGCGTCGCGTCCACGATGTCGCCCAGGCCCGCGTCGCGCTCCTTCCACACCAGCTCACCGGCGTAGAAGGTGAGGGTGATGAGCACGAAGGGCTTGAAGGTGCCCGTCGCCACCTCCAGCGCCTGCCACGTCACGGGCCACGTCGAGGTGCCGTAGAGCTGCTTGGACACCAGCGCGCCCAGCGTGACGAAGATGAGCCCCGCCACCACGAAGGACCAGTACACCGGCGAGCGCAGCACGTCCCGGAAGGCCAGCCACGCGGACGCCGCGGCCGTGCGCGCCCAGCTGCCAAAGGTCGGCGCGGCGCGCGTGGTGGGGATGCCCACGGGCGCCTGGGGCGCCTCCTCCGAATTCGCCGCGCGGCCACCGCGGTGCTCCTCCACCTCGGGCCGGAAGCGCAGCACCGTGAGGCCCAACAGCAGCGCGCCCACGGTGGACCACAACAGCCGGTTGACGAGCAGCACCCCGCTGAACGGAATCAGGTCGCGGTTGCGCTCCGCGGGGGTCCAGTAGCGCGTCACGTTGTCGACGGTGATGAACCCGAACGGGTCCAGGATGGAGCCCAGCGGCCGGTTGGCCACGTCCGACATGGCGGAGCTGAGCGCCAGGTAGCCCAGCACCAGCACGACGACGCCCACGTACACGGGGGCCATGCGGCGCGTGAGCGCGGCCAGTGAGAAGAACACCGTGCCCGCGAAGAACAGCGTGGGCCACACGCCCACCACGTACGGCCACAGGTAGGCGAGGGACTGGTGGGGCGCCAGCTGGGTCTTGTCGATGAGCCACACGACGCCGGCGCCCACCAGCAGGCCCGGGATGATGGACAACATCAGCACCGCGCTGAAGACGAACGCGCCGAGGAAGCGGCCCAGCAGATACGGCACCTTCTTCACGTTCTTCGTGAAGATGAGCATCCACGTGCCGTGGCCGAAGTCCTGGTATGCGGCCTGGCCGAAGACGGCCGCCACCATGAGGAGGGCGAACAGGCCCAGCACGGTGATGAAGTTGAAGAGCGTGTACGGGCTGTTGGCCAGCACGCGCTCGGCGCCGGAGCTGGCGCTGATGTTCCTGAAGACGCCGCCGGTCGCCAGCATCAACAACAGGCCGGCGCCGGCGAGCACCGCCGCGTACACCCAGGTCGAGATCATCTTGACCCGGCGACGCAGCTCGAAGGTCACGAGTGCGCTGAACATGTCACGCCGCCTTCGACGCGCCGGACAGCGCGTGGAAGTAGACGTCCTCCAGGTCGGGGCTCGCCGCCTCGAAGCCCTCGGGCGCGCTCGGGGCGTGCACGTGCACCAGCCGCTGGCCCGCCACGCGCCGCACGGCGATGACCTCCATCTGCTTCGACAGCGCGTCGAGCTCCTCCTGGCTCGTGACGAAGCGCTTCCACACCCGGCCTCGCAGCTGGTCCACCAGCTTCAGCGGGTGGCCGCTCGCCACCACGCGGCCCTGCGCCAGCACGGCCATGTCCTGACAGAGGTCCGCCACGTCCGACACGATGTGCGTGGACAGCAGCACCACCACGTCCGAGCTGATCTCCGCCAGCAGGTTGTGGAAGCGGAAGCGCTCGGCGGGGTCCAGGCCCGCGGTGGGCTCGTCGACGATGAGCAGCTTGGGGTCTCCGAGCAGCGCCTGGGCGATGCCGAAGCGCTGCTTCATGCCGCCGGAGAAGCCGCCGAGCCTGCGGTCGCGGTGCTCCCACAGGTTCACCTTGGTGAGCAGCGCCTTCACCGCGTCGTGGCGCGCGCGCCGCTGGGCCAGGCCCTTGAGCTGCGCCAGGTGGTCCAGCATGTCCCAGGCCGTCACCTTCGGGTATACGCCGAAGTCCTGCGGCAGGAAGCCGAGCACGTCGCGCAGCCGGTCCTTGTCACGTCGCACGTCGATGCCGTCGAAGGTCATCGTCCCACCGTCCACGTCCTGCAGCGTGGCGATGGAGCGCATGAGCGTCGACTTTCCAGCGCCGTTGGGCCCCAGCAGCCCGAACATCCCGCGCGGGATGGTGAGGGTGACGTCGTTCAACGCACGCGTACCGTTGGGGTACGTCTTGGACACGCCTTCGAGTCGGAGCTCCATGTCGGGCATCAACCTAGCCCATCCGTTACCATGGGCTCCATGTCTTCACGGCGCTGGCTCCTGTGTCTCACGCCCCTCTTCCTGCTGTGCGCGTGTGGCGAGGGAGAGCCCGTGATGCTCGAGGCCGCGGCGGCCGACTGTGGGAGCGCTCCACCGCAGCGACTGGGGCGGCTGCCCGCGACGAGCATGGTGCTCAACGCCTACTTCCTCCAGGAGGAGGCCGCGCGCGATGTGCGCCGGGGCCTGTCCGACTCACCCATCGTCGAGGAGGTGTTCGCCAAGGCCGCCGCGATGGGCGTCGTGGCGCTCCGGACCAACGGGCACAACGAGGCGCCGGAGAAGGTGGGGGACAGCACCATCCAGGTCGCGCCGCTCCAATACGACGAGGTCGCCCTGCGAGGGCTGGACCGCGTGCTCGCCCGGGCCCGGGTGCATGGGGTCCGGCTGGTGCTCACGCTGGGCAACTACTGGGATGCCTATGGCGGCACGCGCCAGTACGTGAGCTGGGCGGGGCTGCCGAACCCGGTGCAGGGGGACCCGCGCTTCTTCACCGAGCCCGTCGTCCGGGCGCTCTACAAGGAGCACCTGGCGCGGACGTTGGAGCGGGTGAACACCGAGGACGGCATCCGCTACGGCGACCATCCGGCGGTGCTGGCGTGGGAGCTGCTCAACGAGCCTCGGGGGCGGGGGCTGGATGCGCGCGGCGAGAAGCTGCGCGCGTGGGTCGACGAGATGGCGCGCGAGGTGAAGTCGCGAGCCCCGGGGCACCTGGTGGGCACGGGCGAGGAGGGCTTCGAGCCCTCATCGGAAGGGTACGACGGCGCCTACTGGTCCCGCGTGGGGACGACGATGCTGCGCACGCCGGGCTCCAGCTTCACGCGCAACACGGCGTCGCCGTACATCGACTTCGCGTCGGTGCACTTCTATCCGGAGTCGTGGGGGCTGGATGTCGCGGGCACGGCGGAGGCGGGGGCCCGGTGGATTCGCGAGCACGCGGCCATCGCGCACGGCCTGGGCAAGCCGCTGCTGGTGGGGGAGCTGGGCCTGCGCAACGCGGGGGATCTGGATTTGTCCCAGCGTCGCGCGCTGTATCGCGGCTGGCTGGAGTGCATGCGCGGCGTGGGCGTGGGCGGCGGCGCGCTGTGGATGTTCGCCAACGACGCCCGACCCGACGCGTGGGATGACCACACCTTCTACTTCCGCGACGGCACCTCGCCCGATGACCCGGTGAACCGCTACGCGGACCTGGTCATCGAGGCCGCGGGTTCGACGAGGCCCTGACGCACGAAGGCCCGGCGCGGCGCGCTTCGCGCCACTCCGGGCCACGGGCCACGGTGGATTCGCGACGGCTCAGACGGAGATGAGGCCCTTGCGGATGCCCTCGGTGACGGCCTCGACGCGGTTGGTCACCTCGAGCTTCCGGTAGATGTGCTCCAGGTGCGTGCGGATGGTGGCCTTGCTGAGGTTGAGGAGCCGGGCGGCCTCGCTATTGGAGACGCCCTTGGCGATGAGCTGGAGGATCTCGCGCTCGCGGTCCGACAGGGGCTTGAGCAGCGGCTCCTCGGCGGAGGCGCTCTCGGCGGGCGTGGGCGCGGGGGCCTCCGGACGCGGGGCGGCGGGGGCGGCGGCCAGCGGCTCGGAGGGGACGGGCGTGGCGTCCGGCTCCACGCGGAAGTGCCGCAGGAGCCTGCGGGCCAGGTTGGGCTGGATGACGGTGCCCCCCGCGCGGACCTCCTTGATGGCCTCGATGATCTTGTCGACCGGAGAGCCCTTGAGCATGTAGCCGGAGGCGCCCGCCTTCACGGCCTCCAGCACTTTGTCCTCCTCGTCGAAGATGGTGAAGATGAGGATCTCCATCTTCGGGTAGACGGCCTTGATCTCCCGCGTGACGTCGATGCCGCTCATGCGCGGCAGGCCGAGGTCGAGCAGCAGCACGTCCGGCATCAGCCGGGGCACGTCCTCCAGCGCGGCCTCGCCGGACAGCGCGGTGCCGACGATGTCGATCTCCGGGTGGCCCTCGAAGAGGCGCAGCTGGTTCTTGAGGATCTTGGTCTGGTCCTCGACGACGAACACGCGGATGGGCGGCTGCGCGGGAGTGGAGGGAGGCTGCGGGGCGTCCACGGGGGCTCCGGTCATGTCGGGGGGCAGGGAAGGGAGAAGGCCACCTGGGCGCCCGAGCCGGGTGACGAATCGACGATGAGCTGACCACCGAGCTTCATGGCGCGCTCGCGCATGTTGAGCAGGCCGTAGTGGCCCCGCGGCGTGTGCTTCGGGTCGAAGCCCTTGCCGTCATCCTGGACGATGAGGTGCACGCGGTCCTCGCCGTAGTCGAGCTTCACCTGCACGAGCTTCGGCTCGGCGTGCTTCACCGCGTTGGAGAGGCACTCCTGCAGGATGCGGAAGAGGGCCAGCTGCACGTCGGGGGACAGCTTGCGCTGCGCGCCCGTGCGCTCGAAGCGGATGGGCAGGCCCGTGCGCTCCTGGAACGTCTTGGCGTAGTCCTCCAGGCCCTGCGACAGCTCGAAGTCCTCGCGCATCATCCGCAGGTTGCGCCGCAGCTCGTCGATGGACTCCTCCGCGGTGGCCTTCAGCTCGCGGATCTCCTCGCGCAGCCCGTCCTCGCGCGCGAGGTTCAGGATGTACTCGGCCTGGATGATCATCGAGGAGAGCGACGCGCCCAGGCCGTCGTGGATCTCCCGCGCCAGGCGGTTGCGCTCCTCGACGACGGCCAGCTCCTTGAGGTCCCCCTGGAGCGCGACGACTTCACGGTGGGCCGCGGCCTCGCGCTCGTTCAGGTACACGAGCACGTAGACGATGATGAAGTTGAGCGCCAGGTACCAGAGCAGCGTGAGCAGCTCCACGGCCGTCACGTTGCGGTTGAGCAGCAGGTCCAGCCGCGTGGTGATCGGCAGCGCGAGCAGCGGCGGGAGGATGGCGAGCGGCTTGGGGTAGAGGATGGAGAACAGCGTGGTGAAGAGCAACTGGGTGGCGAGCAGCGGGCTCTGCAGACCGCCGCCCACCTGGGGCTTGGCGATGAGGACCACCAGGATGACCAGGTCCAGGCACAGCGTGGTGTACGTCACCCAGCGGCCGGCCTTGGGGTGGTCGATGACCAGCAGGTTCGCGACGCTGTAGAGCAGCATCGTGAAGTAGCCCAGGAAGGAGAGCGCGCCGGTGAGGCCGAAGTAGCCGCTCCACGTGGGCACCGCCAGGATGAGCAGTCCCAGCGTGAGGAACATCATGCGGGCATAGAAGAGGGCGCGGGCCCGGGCGACGAACCGGTCCTGCTCCCAGGACGCGGTGGCCTGCTCCGTGGAGACGCTGTCCGTCAGCTTGCGGCGCGAGAGGACCTCGCGCACGCGCGCGCGCAGGTCATTGGCCGGGGTCTCCTCGCCCAGGGCGAGATTCGAATCCATTGGGCCGGCAGCTTACGAGAGCCGCCGGGTGTGCGGGAATCCCTGGGGTGGTCCGTTCACCTTCTCGGCGAGCGAGAAGGCGGACGGGTGTCCCCGCGCGCCTCCGTCATCGGGAGGATGGCTGCATGCAGACCTTGCGGGCCTCGGGCCTGCTCCGGAAGATGAACTCCAGCCGGTCCGTGGACTCGCCGGTGCGCTCGTCGAAGAGGGGCGTGCCGCCCGCGTACATCGTGCCCTCCTTGTTGCCGTACGGGTCCAGGTTCTGCTTCTTCAGCCAGCGGTCCACGCACGCCTCGAGCGCGGCGCGGCGGGACTCGGGAGCCCCCGCGTCCTTGAGGTTCGTCCCCTCGGCCGGGGTGGAGGCGTCGGGGGACCCGGCGACGAGCGTGCCGGAGTCCGTCCCGATCTTCTCGGCGCCCGCGACGGGGGGCTCGAGGGTGGAGCCGCTGTCGACGAGCTTCGTCGCCTCGGCGGGGGCCGTGGCCTCGGCGGAGGGCTGGGTCGCCGCATCCGCGGGGCCGGCGGTCTCGCCGGTGTTCTTGTGGCACCCGAGCATGAGCAACAGGGTGGTGGAAAAGACGAGCACGCCGGTCAGGTTTTTCATATGTGTGGCAGCTGGTAGGGGCGCCTGCGCCCAACGGTCGCCTGATGCGACGCAGGGGTCCGCACGTTATTCGCATCCGCCTTCGCGGAGCAGCATTCGATGCACGGCCCAGAAGAACACCACCATCCCCGCATTCCCCACGCGTCCCGGATTGAGCGCGCGAGGGTGCTCGTCGTGGGAGCAGGCGGGCTCGGCTGCCCCGTCTCCCTGGCGCTCGCCCAGGCCGGTGTCGGCCACCTGACGCTGGCGGAGCCAGACCGCGTGGACGTGACGAACCTGCCCCGACAGCTGTGGCACCGCGCCGAGGACGTGGGCCGCAACAAGGCGGAGTCCGCCGCGGCGGGGCTCTCCCGGGCGTTTCCCGGGCTGAGCACGGAGGTGCTGCCCGAGCGCGTGGACGCGGACAACGCGGAGGGCCTGTTCCGCTCGCACGACGCGGTCATCGACGCGACCGATGGCGTGGCGACGAAGTTCTTCCTCTCGGACGTGGCGGTGCTGACCGGCGTGCCGCTCGTGTACGGCGGCGTGCTGCGGATGCAGGGGCAGGCGATGCGCGTGGAGCCGGGAGGCCCGTGCCTGCGCTGTCTCTACGAGGCTCCGCCTCCGCCGGACTCGGTGCCCACGTGTGCGCAGGCGGGGGTGCTCGGCTCGCTGGCGGGGCTGGTGGGCTCGGTGCAGGCGCTGCTCGTGCTGGAGCTGCTGGCGGGCGCGGCGCGGCGGGTACCGGGTGAGACGGCGCTGCATGTGCTGGACGGGCGGACGATGCTGGGGCGCGTGACGCGGGTGACTCGCGCGGAGGAGTGCCCGGGCTGTCAGGTCACCGCCGTTCCGAGCTTCCCGGACGAGGCCTCGGCATGCGCGCGATGAGTCGGTGCGGCGCGGGGGCGATGGGGCGCGTGGTTGGATTCGAGGCGAAGGTGGAGGCGTGTCCGAGCCTGGCGTACGCGAAAGGTGCGCGGGAGAGGACACGTTCGCGGCTGGCTGGGAGGTGGTCGGACCAGGACACGCGTCGCGGTGGAGCGACGGTGTCTCGTTCCTGGCCCCGAGTGAACGGCTGCTCGAGGCGACGTTCCATGCACCCTCGTGCAGTCGGTGACGCGTCGACGCCGCGGGAAGGCGCTGGCGCTCGTGCCCTCACGGAGTCGGGGCACTCGCATGGGTGACACGACGGCGACGCTGGACATCACGCGCGAGGTCTGTCCGATGACCTACGTGCGCACGAAGCTGCGGCTGGAGTCCCTCGAGCCGGGCGCGCTGCTGGAGGTCCTCCTCCGAGGCGCCGAGCCGCTGAAGAACGTCCCCCGCAGCGCGCGGGAAGAGGGGCACGAGGTGGTGTCACTCGAGGCTCGCGACGACGGGACGCATCGGCTGGTGCTGCGCAAGCAGGGAAGGTGAGTGGTTCATGGCGACGATTCGGATTCCCTCGACGATGCGCACGCTGACGCGCAACCAGGCGGACGTGGTGGTCCCGGGCACCACCGTGCGCGAGGTGCTCGCGAACCTGGATGCGAGCTACCCCGGTATCGGCGCGAAGCTGCTCGACGAGCGCGGCGCCGTGCGGCGCTACGTCAACGTCTTCCTCAACGAGGACGACATCCGCGCGCTTCGCGAGCTGGACACGCCCGTGAAGGACGCGGACCGGCTCACGCTCATCCCCGCGATGGCGGGAGGGTGAGGGCGCATGGCTCTGCGTGAAGATCAGATCCAGCGCTACTCGCGGCAGATCCTCCTGCGCGATGTCGGCGGTCGAGGTCAGGAAGCGCTCCTGACGGGCCCCGCGCGCGTGGATGCCACGGGCGCCTCGGGGATGACGGCGACGGCGTACCTGGCGGGAGGAGGAACCCCGGTCGCGGGCGTGGGCTCGCTGACCCTGGGCCCGTGGGCTCCCGGCTTCCTGGTGTCGGCCGGGGACGTGGGACAGCCCGTCCCGGAGGCCCTGGCCCGCGAGGTCCCCGCGCTGAACCCGGACGCCGCGAACCCCGAGCGTCGGGGAGGCCTCCTGGCCGAGCTGCCCACGGCCTGGAGCGGCGAGGCCCCGTGGGTGGCCCTCTGCGGCGACGGCGCGAGGGCCGGCGTCGTGTTCCGCGGAAGCGAAGGCTGTGTGTGGTGCTTCGGCGAGACGGTGCGGCACCTGGGCTCGCCGCCGGATGGCGCGCTGGGCGTGGCGCTCGGAGCCCTGGGCGCGATGATCTTCCAGAACCTCCGCCTGGGCCTGGCCCCCTCGCTGGGAGGCCGCTGGCTGGTGCCTCCGGGGGGCCTGGAGGAGATGGCGCTGCGTCGCTGCTCGCGCTGCGCCGCTCGCGCCGAGCCGTGAACCCCTGGGTGGATCCGCGCTGGCCGGAGCCGGTGCGCACGCAGGTGCTCCGTCACCTGGAGGCGTCCTATCCCCTGGAGGGCTGTGGCGTGATCCTGGCGTCGTCCAGCGCCGCCCGGGTCCTGCCCCTGCGAAACGTGTCTCCCAGGCCCTCCGTGGCGTACACCTTCGAACCCCACGAGTGGTTGAAGGTGTGCCTCGAAGCGGAGTCGAGTGGCGAGCGGATCACCGCCGTCTTCCACTCACATGTCGACAGCCCTCCCACCTTTTCCCCGGAAGATCGGGCCTGGGCGGCCCCGACAGGGCATCCGCTGCTGCCGGGAGTTTCCTACCTCATCGCATCCGTACACCGAGGCTGTGTCACCTGCGTGTGTGAGTACGAGTGGAGCGGGGGAGAATTTCGAACGCGACAGGTTTGAATCCCGCATTGCAAGAACGAAAAAGCCGAGGAGGTGCAGGCACTTGGCTGCCCGTTACCCCTACCTGCGGAAAGGTGCGCGTGAATTGTCAAGTGCGTGGGTTTTCGTCTATAACCACGCGCATCTTCTGGATCTGCGGCGTCCCAACGCGGCGTGCAAGAAGCGCTCCGGACGCAGGGAGTTGAAAATCCTTATGGCCTCCAACACTGGATTCACCCTTTGGCTGACCGGCATGTCCGGTACGGGGAAGACCACCACTGCCGCGTACATCGCGGCGCGGCTCCGTCAGGTGGGCCGTCACGTGGAGATTCTCGACGAGGGTGAGCTCGCCGATGAGCTGTGGGCGGGGCTGGGCGACTCGAAGGACGAGCGCAATGTCATCGCGGGCCGGCTCGGCTTCGTGGCGAACGTGCTGACGCGCAACGGCGTCGCGGCGCTGGTGCCCTGCGTGAGCCCGTACAAGGCGAAGCGCGAGGAGAACCGCCGCGCCATCGGCCGCTACGTGGAGGTCTACGTCGACTGCCCCACCGAGAAGCTGATCGAGCGTGACAGCACGGGCCGCTACAAGAAGGCGCTCAACGGGGAGATCCCCAACTTCATCGGGATCACGGAGCCGTACGAGCCGCCCACGTCGCCGGAGGTCACCATCCACTCGGACGTCGAGTTGGTGGAGGACGGCGCCGCGAAGATCTTCCAGTCGCTCCTGGACCTTGGCTACATGTCCACCGAGGAGCTGAAGATCATCACCGGCAAGAAGATGAAGGCCAACCCGCTGCCGGCCAAGGGCGAGAAGGCCGAGAAGCCGGAGAAGAACGGCGGCGTGAAGGCGCGTCGCGCGGAGGAGCCGAAGCCGGCCGCCGCGACGAAGGCCAAGCCCGCGAAGGCGGACAAGGGCGCCAAGTCCCGTCCCGCCACGCGCGCGGCCCGGGTGGCCAAGCCCGCCAGCCCCGCGAAGAAGCCGGCGGCGAAGAGCAAGGCTCGCTGAGCAAGGGGGCCGGCACCCGGCCCCGTCGGTGTTCATGACAAGGGCTCCAGGTTGCCGCGCGATGCGCGTGCAATCCGGGGCCCTTCCGTTTTAGGAGTCCAGCATGCTGAGCCCCGAGCGAATCCAAGCCCTGTGTGAGTCGTCGCGCCCCAAGCTGGAGGCCATGCGGGCCGCGCTGCGCACCCACGGCAGCGCGCTGGTGGCGTTCTCGGGCGGCGTCGACTCCACGTTCGTGCTGAAGATCGCCGTGGAGGAGCTGGGCGAGAGGGCGCTGGCGCTGACGGCGCTGTCGGCGTCCGTGGCCCCCGAGGAGGCGGAGGAGGCGAGGGCGCTGGCGACGAAGCTGGGCGCCCGGCACGTGGTGGTGAGCAGCAACGAGCTGGCGAACCCCTCGTACGCGGCCAACCCCACCAACCGGTGCTACTTCTGCAAGACGGAGCTGTACGACCTCTGCGAGGCGCGGCGCCAGGAGCTGGGGCTGGCGGTGGTGCTGGATGGCTTCAATGCGGACGACTTCAAGGATCACCGTCCGGGGCACAAGGCGGCGCGGGAGCACGCCGTCGAGTCTCCGCTCGCCGCGGCGGGCCTGACGAAGGAGGAGATCCGCGCGTGGAGCCAGGCGCTGGGGCTGCCCACGTGGGACAAGCCGCAGATGGCGTGCCTGGCGTCGCGAATCCCGTATGGGACATCGGTGACGCGCGAGCGGCTGTTGCAGATCGCCTCGGCCGAGTCGGAGCTGCGCAAGCTGGGCTTCCGGCAGTTCCGCGTGCGCTACCACGGCGAGGTGGCGCGGCTGGAGGTGGCGGCCGAGGAGTACGAGCGCTTCCTCGCGGCCGACGTGCGCCAGAGGATCAACACCGCGTTCCTGGCGCTGGGGTTCAAGTTCGTGGCGTTGGATCTGGAGCCGTTCCGCTCGGGCCGGATGAACGAGGCCGCTGGCGTGACGAAGCCCGCGACGCCGAGCTTCGCGCTGCCCGTGGTGAGCTGATCCCGGACTCCCTTCTCCGCCCGGCGCGCAAGGCCGCTGGGCCTCCGGAGCAGATCATGACGGTCGAGCAGTCTTCGCGGCGCGAGCGGTCCTCCTGGCTGATGGGCGCCGCGGGCTTGGTGCTCGTGGGGCTCACCCCTGGGACGTCCTACGCCGCCGAGTACGTGGACTCGCCGTACCGGGACCGGCGCTCCTTCTCGCTGATCCTCGGTCCGGGGTTGTCCTACACGGAGCTGATCGGCGAGTCGGACGCGGACGTGGTGAAGGGGCTGGATGCCCAGCTGGATCTGGGGGCCAGCCTCTCGGTGGGGCACGGGGGGGACGAGGTCTTCGTGTTGATCCGAGGGAGCCTCCGCGGGCCGGATCTCTCCGTGGTGGGGGGCTTCCGGAGCGTCTTCGGAATGGAGGCGTGGCAGTCCTTCGTGGATCTCGGCGCTGTCGTGCGGCCGTTTTCTGGGCCGTGGGTGGGGCCTCGCGTAGCTTTCGGTTTGCGACACACCTTCTCGGAGCGGATCGCGGTGTACGGGGGACTCGGGCTCACGCTCGGGTTCGGATCCGGACTGCGCGCCGACGCCGAGGGCTTCACCGGGGTGCAGTGGATCTTCCCGGTCAGCGGATCCGAGTGAAAATCTTGCGATCAGAAAGGGCTGTGAGATGGTGTGCGCATCTGTAGGAGGTTGCGCACTTGGAACTGAATCCCCGCCTCACCTCGGTGGTCTTCCGGCTGAACCGCGAGAAGCTCGACGCCCTGAAGGAACTGTCGCGCTCCACGCGCATCCGCCAGAGCGAGTACCTCCGGGAAGCCATCTCGGATCTGCTGGCGAAGTACGAGGAGCGGCTCGTCGATTGACAGCTGCTCGTGGATCCAGCCCCGTGTCACTCCGAGAAGGGTGACTCCGGCGGCAACCCCGGAGGGTGGAGACGCTCTGGGGCCGTGAAGGGATCCACCTTCGGAGGGTAGTGGACCTCCCAGAGCATCAGGCCGTGCGCGGGCGCCTTGAAGCCCTCCATGGCTGCCCCCGTCTCCAGGGCCGCGTGCCATGCTTCCTCCGGCAACAGCCCCGCCGCCACCTTGAGCGCGCCCCCCACCAGATAGCGCACCTGGTAGCGAGCAAAGCCGTCCCCGACCAGCCGCACCTCGTACAGCCCTCCGCCCCGCTCGTGCAGGGTGGCGGACTCCAGCGTGCGCGGCTTCTGGGGACTGGACTTCTCATGGAAGGCGATGAAGTCCCGCGTCCCCTGGGCCCTGGCGAGCAGCGCCGCCACCCGCTCGGGCGTCACGGCGCCGCCTCGTCCCAACAACCCTGGCTCGCCCGGAACGTCGAGCGAGTAGGGTGCCCAGTCCTCCGTCTGGGCCCCCCCCAGCCGCAGCCGGTACCGGTACACCTTGCCGCTGGCGCTCCACTGGGCATGGAATCCCTGGGGCCGGCGGACCAGGCACAGCCCGAGCCCCAGCGGCAGGTGCTCCGGGAGCCTTTTGGCCAGCGACTCGGGCGAATCCCCGGCCTCCAGCCGGACGCTCACCACCTGCATGCGGGCATGGACGCCCCGGTCCGTCCGCCCCGAGGGCATCACCGAGGCCGGGACGCCCACCGCTCGCAGCGCCGTCTCGAGCGCCTCCTGGACGGTGGGGCCCTCCGTCTGACGCTGGAAGCCGCGGAAGTTTCCGCCGCGGTACCAGATCCACAGTGCGACGGGAATCCGCTTGGAGGTCGAAGTGAGCACGGCGTTGCGAGGTCGCGGGGTTACACGGGATAATCGCGCGCGAAATGGCGGCTGGACAAGAACTCGCGGCGGACGTGGATGGGCAGTGGCTCTTCCGACATGGTGACCTGGTCCTCGGACCTGTCAGCGGCTCGGTCATCGTGGAGAAGCTCAAGACAGGAGAGCTGACCCCCGAGTCCCCGCTGGCCCTGGCCGGCGAGCGGGACTTCCATCCGATGCGCGAGGTGGAGCCCTTCAAGGTCCACGTGGCGCTCTCGGAGGCGCGCGCCCGCGTGGACGCGGCCGTCCTGGTGGAGCGGGAGAAGAACCACAAGCGCGTGCTGATGCTCGGCGGCGTGGCCGCGGGCCTGGCGCTGGTGCTCGGCACCGTCGGCATCTACGTGGCGCGCAACGCCGCGGTGCACGGCTGGTTCGGCGAGGACGAGTTCGAGGGCATCGAGATGGAGGCCCCCGTCATCCGCGTGGCCCAGGCCCGGCAGGACGACGAGGAGCTCTTCGACTACCCGACGCAGGGCGCCGTGAAGCCCGGTACTCCCGCGGGCACCAAGCCCACGGGCGCCTCCACCGGCAAGCCCACCGCCGTGGCCTCCGCGTCCCGGACCGATGACCGCCGGCCGCCGCGCCCCGCGGGCAGCGTGGGCACGGACCCGGACGGCATGGAGGTGGCGCAGCAGTTCGACCAGTCCGCCATCAACCGCGTCGTGGCCGGCAACAAGTCCACGCTCTTCAAGTGCTTCAAGGAAGAGGCCGAGCGCAGCCCGGGGCTCGCGGCGAAGATTCCGCTCGAGTTCGTCATCGGCAACGACGGCAAGGTCAACAAGCTCTGGGTGGACAACCCCCAGTTCAAGAAGGGCCCGCTCTACGAGTGCCTGTTGACGGAGCTGCAGAAGTGGCCGTTCCGGGCCTACGAGGGGGAGCGGGCGACCGTCGGCCTGTCCTTCAACATCGGCAAGCGGGGCTAGGGCCACTTTCTTGCCCACCTCCCGGGCATGCCCCATACCGGGGCCATGTCCGCCGCATCCGTTGCCGAGACCGAAATCGCGAAGAAGGCGCTGAGCGTGCCGCCGGGGACCTTCCGTCACACCGTGCTGGTCGCCGCCAAACGCTTCAAGTCCACCTGGGCCGAGCTGGGCAAGCTGCTCGTCACCGTCCGGGACGAGGCGAAGTTCGAGGAGTGGGGCTACCCCACCTTCGAGGCCTACTGCCTCAAGGAACTGCACATCAAGAAGCAGACGGCCCTCAAGCTCACCCGCTCCTTCAGCTTCCTGGCCAAGCACGAGCCCGAGGAGGAGCTGCGGGCCCAGGAGTTCCCGGAGAAGGCGCCCGCCTTCGAGGTCATCGAAGTGCTGGCCGACGCCGAGGAGCGTGGCCAGTTGTCTCCCACTGAATACAAATCCCTACGTGACAGCATCTGGAGCCCGGAGAAGAACCCGACGGATCTCAAGAAGGAGTTCACGGAGCGCTTCCCCCGGCCGCCGCCCGAGCCTCCCCCCGAGAGCCTCCAGGTGCGCAAGCTGGCGTCCATGGCCCGGAAGCTCGCCAGCGAGCTGGCGGGGTGCCGCAAGATTCCGAACGCTGTCGCCGAGCGGGCAGCCGCCCTGGCGGACGACGTGGAGGAGCTCGCCTCGGGCGTGACGGACGCCTGAGCCGCTGTTACTGAACGCTCACCCGTTGCGGCCGCTGTACGGTCCGTAACGGGCCCGCACCGTTGGGCTTCCTGCCCAGGTGACAGGGCCCTATAGTGGTTCAGGGCCCCGGTGTAGGTGGGCCTGACGGCTGTTCGAGACGTGGGCAGGCCGTGTGGGTAGGGGAGCGGTGGACGGCGAAGTGGCTCCGGCAAGTCTGGGGTCGGCGAACTCGGAGGCGGCAGTGAAGAAGGAGCACCACGTCAACCTGTCCTGCTCGTTCTGCGGAAAATCGCAGCGCGAGGTCCGCAAGCTCATCGCGGGACCGACGGTCTACATCTGCGATGAGTGCATCAAGCTGTGTAACGACATCATCGCGGACGAGAACGAGCGAGAGGAGGGCAAGCCCCAGGTCAGCTTGCCGACGCCTTCGGAGATCAAGGCGTTCCTCGACGACTACGTCATCGGTCAGGACCAGGCGAAGAAGGTCCTGTCGGTCGCGGTCTACAACCACTACAAGCGCATCTACCAGAAGAAGCCCACGTCCCGACCGCGCCCCGGCGTGAAGAGTCCGTCGGGCGAGGAGGTGGAGCTGAGCAAGAGCAACATCCTGCTCATCGGCCCCACGGGCTCGGGCAAGACGCTGCTCGCCCAGTCGCTGGCGCGCTTCCTCAACGTGCCGTTCACCATCGCGGATGCCACCAGCCTCACCGAGGCCGGCTACGTGGGTGAGGACGTCGAGAACATCATCCAGAACCTGCTCCACAACGCCGACTACGACGTGGAGAAGGCGGCGCGCGGCATCGTCTACATCGACGAGATCGACAAGATCGCCCGCAAGGGTGACATGCCCAGCGCCACCCGCGACGTCGGCGGCGAGGGCGTGCAGCAGGCGCTGTTGAAGATCATCGAGGGCACCCGCGCCAACGTCACCCCGCGGGGTGGCAAGAAGTACAACCAGCAGGAGTACGTCCAGGTCGACACGACGAACATCCTGTTCATCTGCGGCGGCGCGTTCCACGGCATCGACGGCGTCATCAAGCGCCGCGTGGGCGAGAAGGGCCTGGGCTTCGGCGCGAAGATCACCCACCGCGAGGAGCGCAGCGTGGGCGAGCTGCTCGCGCTGACGGAGCCGGAGGACCTGATGAAGTTCGGGATGATTCCCGAGTTCATCGGTCGTCTGCCGATGATCGCCACGCTGAACGACCTCAAGGAAGAGGACCTGGTCACCATCCTCGCCCAGCCGAAGAACGCGCTGGTGAAGCAGTACCAGAAGCTCTTCGAGATGGAGAAGGTGAAGCTCACCTTCACGAAGGAGGCGCTGCGCGCCATCGCCCGCGAGGCGATGCGCCGTCACTCCGGAGCGCGCGGCCTGCGCGCCATCCTCGAGGACGCCATGCTGGAGATCATGTACGACGTGCCGTTCCGCGAGGGCGTCAAGGAGTGCAAGATCACCGAGACGGTCATCACCCGCCATGAGCCGCCTCAGCTCGTGATGGAGAAGGAGAAGAAGACGGCCTAGCGGCCCTTCTGCTCCGTGCCGTTCTGCTCGGCCCCTCCTTCCCTCACGGGAGGCAGGGGCCGAGTCGTGTCCGGCGCCCGTTACGCGGCGGCCGTCGTGGGCAACAGCGACGGCAGGGAGATGACGAACTCGGAGTACTCGCCCATGACGCTCTCCACGCGAATCTCGCCCTGGTGCTCCTGGACGATGTCGTGGACCAGGGACAGGCCCAGGCCCGTGCCGGAGCCCGCGGGCTTGGTGGTGAAGAACGGGTCGAAGAGCTTCTCGCGAATCTCCAGGGGGATGCCCGGCCCGTTGTCGCGCACCCGCAGCTCCACGCGCGCGGCGAGCCGCCGGGTGGAGACCAGGATGCGGGGCACGAAGGCCTCGCCCTCGTCGCGACGCTTGGCCAGCGTCGCGTAGAAGGCGTTGTCGAGGATGTTGATGATGAGCCGGCTGATGTCCCCGGCCACCACCTCGACGGTGCCCACGCGCGGGTCCAGCTCCGTGTCCGTCTCCACCAGGGTCGCGCCCTCGCGCACGCGCAGGCCCTGGACGGCCAGGTTGACGCTGTCGCGAATCAGCATGTTCAGGTCCACGCGGGTGCGCGAGCCCTCGGAGCGGCGCGAGTGCCGCAGCATCGTCTTGATGATGTCCGAGGCACGGCGCCCGTGGGTCTGGATGCGGCGGGCGTTCTGCTTCAGGTCCTCCAGCGTCTCGAGGATGTCCTCGGCGGTGGTGGACTCCAGCTTCCCCGTCTGGGCGCGCAGCGTGGTGTCCAGCTCCGCGGCCAGCCGCGTGGAGAGCTCCGAGAAGTTGTTCACGAAGTTGAGCGGGTTCTGCAGCTCGTGCGCGATGCCCGCCGTGAGGGCGCCCAGCGACGCGAGCTTCTCCTGGGCGACCAGCTGACGCTGCATCTCCTGGATGCGGGTGAGCGTCTCGGCCAGCTCCACGTTCTTGCTCTGCAGCTCCGCGGTGCGCTCATCCACGCGGCGCTCCAGCGTGTGGCTGTACTCCTCCAGGCTCGCGTACAGCCCCGCGTTCTCCAGGGAGATGGCGGCCTGGAAGGACAACAGGCGCAGGACCTCCAGTCGCTCGGGGGTGAAGGCCCCGCGCGTGGCGTCGTTCTCCAGGTAGAGCACGCCCGTGAGCGAGCCCTGCTTGAGCAGCGGGCTGCACAGCACGGACTTGGGATGCGCGGTGCGCACGTACGGGTCCTCGGAGAAGGGCTCCTCCGTCGCCGCGTCGTCCAGGATGACCGTCTCGCCGGTGCGCACCACGTAGTGGACGATGGAGGCCGGCAGCGCCGTGGAGGACTCCACCGGCACGCCCTGGTCCAGCAGCACCCGCGCGCCGTCCACCGAGCCCTCGGCCTCGATGTAGAGCCCCTCGGGGCGCATGAGGATGAGGAAGCCGCGCCGCGCGCCTGCGTTCTCGATGAGCAGCGTCATCAGCTTGCGCAGGAGCTTGTCCAGGACGATTTCGCCGGACAGCGCGCGCGCCGTCTTGAGCACCGACTCCAGGTCCAGCGAGGCCAGCGGCGTGCCCGCGGACTCCTCGGCCCGCACGGGCTCGGGAGTGGTGGGGAGCAGGTGCGGGTACTCGCGCTCCAGTCGCGAGGCCACCGCGCGCGCGCCCCAGCGGACATACGCGGCCCGGGAGTCCTCCAGGTAGCCATGGGCCACGCGCTCGCGGCGCTGGTCCAGGTGGAACCTCGCCGCCAGCTCGCAGCCGACCGCCTCGTCGAGCGACAGGCCGTGCTCCCTCGCGAGCCGGATGGCCCGGTCATAGCCATCCGCGGCCTCGGTGGGCTTGCCGTCCACCCGGGCCCGCTCCGCGTCGAGCAGCTCCGCGCGCGCGGCGTAGTTCATCGGGGCGATGCGAGCCCAGCCGCGCATCTGCTTGCGGAGCGCGTCGATGGTGCGGGACGCGCGCAGGCGCTCCAGCGGCCCTCGCGACGTGTGCAACTCGAGCAGGGCCAGGCCCTGGAAGAACTTGTACCAGGGCAGGTAGATCTGCCCGGTGATGAGCTCCGCGCGGGCATCCACCGCGGCCGCGCTCTCCAGGGCGCCCTTCGCGTCGCGCCACAGCCAGCGGCGCATGGTGCGCATGACCTCGCAGGTGGCGATGCCGTTGGAGTAGCCGGCTTGGTGGTACGGCGCGACGATGTCCCGCTCCCGGGCCTCCACGTCGCCGGTGAACGCGCCGGTGAGCACGTCGAGGGTGTGCCGCGTGTACTGGAGGAACGGCACGTTCGTGTGCCGGTGGCTCGCGAGCGCGTCGCGGAAGCGGTCGACGCGGGGGCCATGCTCCAGGAGCCCGTCCCGGCCGATGAGGGACACGGCGCAGCCGGCGCTCGCGTTGTAGGCGAAGTACTCGATGTCGCCCGTCTCCTGGCCCTTGCTCGCGCCGGCGAAGAAGTCATCCAGGCACGTGCCCAGCGGCTCCTTCCAGTGGCGGATGAAGAGGTTGAAGACGAAGTGCACCATCGAGCGCAGGCTCTCCGCGCCGAAGCGGTCCAACGTCTTCAGCGCGAGCCGCCCGTAGCGATAGCCCTCCTCGGGGTTGCCCAGGTGGACGCTGAGCATCAACCCGTAGCCCACGTAGCCGAAGGCGGCCGTGCCCGTGGCGCCGTGGCGGATGGTGAGCTGGAGGTTGCGCAGCACCACGAGCGGGAAGAGCAGGGGGCGGGCCATGAACGCGGCCGTGGCCAGCTTCATCATCACCCGCAGCGTCGCGACGAGCAGCGGGTCCCTCAGCTCGGGGAGCGACTCCAGGTCCTCCGGCTTGCGCAGGCCCAGCAGGACCTTCGTCTTCGCGACGCCCGCCAGCACGTGCGCCTGGATGGGGCGCGCGGGCAGGTGCTGGCCCAGCATTCCGAGCACCTCCAGGCCCAGGTCCACGGCGCGCTCGTGCTCGCCGCGGTGGGAGTGGCACTGGATGCGCACCAGGTGCACGCGCACCTGCTCCAGCCGGTCCTGGGCGTGGTCCAGGGCCGCGGTGGCCAGCCGCTCCATCTGCTCGAAGTCCGCCGCGAGATACGCGGCCTCGGCGGCCTCGACGTGCAGGTCGAACGCGAGCGCGCGGTTGGCGCTCCAGCCGTCGTCCCCGAGCAACTGACGGCCTGTCGTCAACAGGCGCAGCGCCGCGGACCACGCGCCGCGTGACTTGGCGCCGCGACCCGCGCGCAGGTCCAGGGCCGCCACCCGGTGCCGCTCCTGCGCGTCCTTCAGCACGGGAAGGGCCAGGTGGAAGTGGCTGACGATGTCCGCGAGCTGCTCGTCCATCAGCTCGGGCGGCGTGTGCCGCAGCAGCAGGCGGCCGATGCGCGCATGGACCTCCGGGCGTTGCTCCGGGGGCGTCAGCTCCAACGCGGCCTGCTGGACGCGGTCATGCGCGAACTGGAAGCTGTCGGAGGGCTCGGTGTCCGTGAGCCGCTCGCCCACGGGCGCGACCAGGGCCGCGTGGAGCACCTCGTCCAGCACCTCCGCCGTTTGCTCGGGCGTCTGCTCCAGCACTGTGGAGAGGTTGCGCAGGGTGAAGGCATGACCGAGCGCGGCGGCCACGGGCAGCAGCGCCTGGGCGCCCGGGCTCAGCTCCCGGATGCGCGCGGTGAGCAGCGCCACCACGCCGTCGCTGAAGTCCTGACCTCGCAGGGCGCCGCCGTCCCAGCGGAAGCCTCCACCCTCCGCGTCGAAGCGCACGAGCCCGCGTTCATAGAAGGCGCGCAGCAGCTGCACCGCGAAGAAGGGGTTGCCCTCCGTCAGCGACAGGACCACCGCGTCGAGCTGCGTGTCGGGCTGTCCCGCCGCCGCGGGGAAGACATCCGCGACCAGTCGCGACAGCTGCTCGGGGGACAGGGGCTCCAGGTCGATGCGCTGCACGGGCGTGCCCGCCTCGCGCAGGGCCTGGGTGAGCCCCTCGACGGGGTGCTCGGCGTCGAGGACCTCGGTGCGGCACGCGGCGACCACGAGCAGGTTGCCCAGCTCCCGGTCCGTCAGGAGCTGGCGCAGGAACTGGAGGCTCGCGCTGTCCGCCCACTGCAGGTCATCCAGCACGATGACGAGCGGATGCTCGGGCGTGGCGAGGACGCCCACCAGCTTGCGCAGCACCAACTGGAAGCGCAGCTCCGACTCCGCCGGGTCCAGTTCGGCCACGGGCGGCTGCTCTCCCAGCACCAGCCCCAGGCGCGGCACCGCATCCACGACGAGCTGGCCCATCCCGCCCAGCGCCTCCAGCAGGCGCTGCCGCCACAGGTCCAGGCGCTCTTCGCCGAGCAGGCTTCGGGCGACCTCGCGGAACGCCTCGAAGATGCCGGAGTAGGGCGTGTCGCGCAGGAGCTGGTCGTACTTGCCGCGCACGAACAGGCCGTGCTTCTCCGACACGGGACGCTTGAGCGTGCCGGTGAGCGCGGACTTGCCCATGCCGGCCGCGCCGGTGACGAGCACGAAGCCGGAGCGACCGGTGGCGGCCCGCTCGAAGGCGTCGCGCAGCGCGGCCTGCTGGGGGGCCCGACCATAGAGTCGCTCGGGGACGGCGAAGCGCTCGGGGACGTCCTTGGTGCCCAGCTCGAAGTCGGGCACGCCATTGCCCGTCTCCAGGCCATCGAGACAGCGCTGCAGGTCGGCCACCAGCCCGTAGGCGCTCTGGTAGCGGTCCTCGGGGGACTTGGCGAGCAGCTTGAGGATGAGCGCCGACAGCGTGCGCGGCAGCTCGGGCACCAGCGACTGGGGCGGCGGCGGCGGCAGCGCGACGTGCGCGTGGACGAGCCCCAGCGCATCGGTGTCCGCGAAGGGACGGCGGCCGGTGAACAGCTCGAACAGCATGACGCCCAGCGAATAGAAGTCGCTGCGGGAGTCGACGCTGCGATGCGTGCGGCCGGTGGCCTCGGGGGACAGGTATTCGAGCGTGCCCTCGAGCCGGTCCGGAGCGACGGGGGCCACCTCCGCGCGGGCGCGCCGCGTGGCGAGGGTGAGCCCGGTCAGCTTCACGGACACGCCGTCCGCGCCCACGAGCACGGACGCGGGTTGCAGGTCCCGGTGCAGGATGCCGGCGGCGTGGAGCTGCCCCACGGCGCGCGCGAGCGAGACGGCGAGCCGGCAGCCGGCGAGGACCTCCATCCGGCCCACGGCCTGGCGCTGGGCGAGCGTCGTCTCGCCGAAGCCCTCGAGCACGAGCACGGACATGCCGGGACGGGACTCCTCCAGGGCCAGCGGGTGGAGGACGCCGTCGAGGCGCAGGGGATGGGTCAGCTCGAATTCGTGACGGAGCCGCTGCGTGAGGGCTCCGGTGCGCGAGGGCTCCGCGAGCTTGAGGTTGACGGTGGCTCCATCGTTGGCGCGGGTGGCGCGAACGAGTTGGAAGGAGCCGGAGCTGCAGAGCGCTCTGTCGCTTCGGTAGCCAGGGACATCAATCATTGCTCGACCCGTGCGCGCAGGGGCGCGGCACCCCCCTTGGGGCCGGCAGGCTAGCTGTGCCTGCCCGCGACTCGCAACCGAACCGGGCCCGCTTCACGGGGCGGCTGCCTGCTCACCGGAGTGGTGGTCTGGGGCCGGGTGTGCCATGCAACCTCCACGGTGATGAGAGCGACGGCCAGGGTGGAACAGGACACACGGCGGGACGGCAGGCGCGTCCTCATCATCGGCAGTGGTTTCGGAGGGCTCGCGGCGGCGGTGCGTCTGGCCGCGCGAGGCTGGCGAGTCACCGTCCTGGAGCGTCGCGCCGTCCCGGGGGGACGTGCCCATGCCTTCCAGCAGGACGGCTTCACGTTCGACGCGGGGCCCACGGTCATCACCTGTCCGCACCTGCTCGAGGAGCTCTGGGCCCTGGCGGGGCGGAAGCTCGCGGAGCACGTCGAGCTGCGGCCGGTGACGCCGCTCTACAGGATGCGTTTCCCGGATGGCTTCACGTTCGACTACCACACGGACCGGGAGCGGATGCTCGAGGCCGTGCGCCGCGTCTCCCCCGGGGACGAGGCGGGCTACCTGGCGCTGTCCGCCCGGGTGGAGCGGCTGTACGAGGCGGGAATCGGCCCCTTGATGAGCGCGCCCGTGCCGCACGTGCTGAGTCTTGCGCCCTTCACCGCGGCGCTGGTTCGAGACGAGGCCTTCCGGACGATGTACGGCCTGGTGTCGCGGCACGTGAAGGACGAGCGGCTCCGGCAGGCGCTGAGCTTCCATCCGCTGCTCATCGGCGGCAGTCCGTTCTCGGCCGCGAGCGCGGTGTACACGTCCATCCAGTTCGTCGAGCGGCGCTGGGGTGGGTTCTTCCCCGTGGGAGGAACGGGCGCGCTGGTGCGGGGCCTCGTGTCGCTGCTGGAGTCGCTGGGCGGTCAGGTCCGCTACGACAGCGAGGTGTCGGAGATCACCGTGGAGGGGCGCAAGGCCACGGGGGTCCGATTGGGCTCGGGGGAGTGGCTCCCCGCGGAGGCGGTGGTGTCCAACGCGGACGCGGCGTGGACGTACCGGTACCTGCTGCCGCGTCACGTGCGCAGCCACTGGACGGATGACCGCATCCAGCAGGCGCGATACTCGATGAGCGTGTTCCTCTGGTACTTCGGCACACGGCGCCAGTACCCCGAGGTCGCGCACCACACGCTGCTGTTCGGTCGGGATTTCCGAGGCATGTTCTCGGGCCTGTCGGGCTCGGGTCAGCCGTCGCAGGACCCGCTGCTGTACCTGCACCGTCCCACCGCGACGGACTCGGGTCTGGCGCCGCCGGGACATGACGCGTTCTATGTCCTCGCGCCGGTGCCGCATCTGGGCGAGGGCTCGAACTGGAAGGCGAGGGCGGAGACGTTCCGTCGCATGCTGGCGGAGCGACTGTCGCGCACGGTGTTGCCCGGGCTGGAGTCGGAGTTGATGACGTCGAGGGTGTTCACGCCCGAGGACTTCCGCGATGACCTGCGCTCGTTCCGGGGCGCGG
Organism: Myxococcus sp. XM-1-1-1; assembly: GCF_020037095.1. Taxonomy (NCBI): domain Bacteria; kingdom Pseudomonadati; phylum Myxococcota; class Myxococcia; order Myxococcales; family Myxococcaceae; genus Myxococcus; species Myxococcus sp. XM-1-1-1. The sequence continues at coordinate 77,681 of NZ_JAIQDH010000017.1, read as the reverse complement.
CGTTCAGCTTCGCGCCCACGCTGTTGCAGACGACGTTCTTGAGGGCGCAGGCGAAGAGCGAGGACGTGGACCGGCTGTATCTGGTGGGCGCGGGGACCCATCCCGGCGCGGGCCTGCCTGCGGTGCTGTGCTCGGCGAAGATCGTCGACACGGTGATGGCGGGGGCGTGAAGGGGGGCCTCGGGCGCGGGCTCGCGACGAAGAACGGCGCGCGCCAGAACGCCGGAGGTGTCACGCTCTGTCGTGCATGGCGAGCGTGGGCTGCATGAGCGCCGGGGCGAGGTGTGACATTGCCCATGCCGTGCGGAGGTGAAGGGACATGGCGGAAGTCGCGGGACTCGAGCGCTGTCACGTCATTCTCAAGGCCGCGATACTCGCGGCGAAGCCCGAAGACCGGCCCGCGATTCGTTGGGCGCTGGGCGGCCCGCGTCCCGTGTGCCCGGCGGCGGGGCAGGTGGAGCTGGGGTTGTGGTTCTCCTCCCTCGTACCGCCGTTTCTCGCGGATCGCTTCGAGGAGGCCGTCGCGCACCGCATCGTCGAGCGCGTGCGGGACTTCCTGTCGAAGCCCCTGCGCCTCACGCCCCAGGAGTCACTCTCGCTGGGGCACGACAAGAAGCTGACGAGCAAGGCGGGCCGCGCCTATCACGCGCTCATCGCGGACTCGCGCTCCGAGGCTGACGAGTCGGAGGCGCTCGCGGTGGTCCGGCGGACGGCAGGTGCTGCGGCGGCGCTGTGTCGCGGCAAGGACACCTTCGTGCACCTCACCGCCGCGGTGGCCCGTGTCGTGAAGTACCTCGACGAGGAGCCCGGTCGCGCGGGGCTGGGCGTGCAAGGGCTGCTCATGGAGCTGGATGCGCGCATCCTCCGACTGGAGTGCCACGCAGCCATCGCACCGTTGCTCGCGGGGAGCGCGCCTCCGGACCTCGAGGCTGTCCTGTGGCGCGCTGACGGCGGCAAGGGGACCGCGAGGCACTTCATCGCGAGGCTTCGCGGCGGGAAGCTCGGACTGGTGACGAAGCTGGGCGCGAGGTGGACCTGGATTCAAGGAGGGAAGGACGAGGTCCTCGCCTCCGTGCCGGATGCCTGCTTCGAGGAGGCGACCCGCGCGGTCATGGCGGGTGACTGAGTCGCGCGAGCCCATGCCTCGGAGAACCCATTCATCCTCCGAGGCACCACCGCCGTCATGCCGCTACTTCTTCCGAGGCGCTCTCATCGTGAAGCGCGGGTACACGTCGTTCTCGAACACCTCGCGCAGCTTCGGGAAGTTGAGCACCCAGCGCACGCCCATCCGCCACGGGGCGAAGAGCGCGCGCGGCACTCGGGGGAACAGGCTCGGCAGCCAGTTCTCGTAGGCCTTCTGCATCGCGCTCACGTCGTAGTCCTCGCGCACGTCCACGCAGTAGGGCGGGTCGTTCGGCACGTGGCCATCGAGGATGTCCCCCAGGCCCGGCGGCAGATACGTCGTGTGCAGCGTCATCCCGATGTCGAAGTTCTTGCTGCCCAGCCGGCAGATGGGTCCCTTGGCGATGTCCTCCGAGTCGAAGATCCACACCTCGTCCCCCGTCGAGTCCGGCGGCAGGTTCGGCGTGGGGTCCGACACCACCAGCGCCACGACGTAGCCCTTCCAGTACGGGACCATCGGCAGCTTGATGCTCGGCACGAACTGCGGCGCGAAGCCGAACCAGCCGGTGGGCAGCACGTAGCCCTCGAAGCGGCCGGAGTTGACGAAGAACTTGAAGAAGCTCGCGGCCCGGCCCTCGCGGATGGGCATGCCCTCCCGGTCTCCGACGATGGGCTTGTACATCTGGTAGATGAACTCGGGGACCATGTCCGCCGTGAAGCCATCCGAGTTGAAGTAGATGGCCAGCTCGTCCTCCGGAATGCCCCAGTTGATGCCGCCGGGGGGCTCACCGCCAGGAGGCGGCTCGCGGGGGACCTCGTCGAGGTACAGCTTCAGATTGGTCTCGAGCTCGCCGTTGATGAGGCCCGTGTTCGAGAAGACGGTGAGCCCCCACGTGTAGTCATCGTGCGAGTGCAGCTTCGACTCGATGGTCCGCCGGCGCATGTCGATGTGGTGCACGCCCAGCGAGCTGCGCGTCACCGGCACCGCCGTGGGCATGCCCTGCTGGTACGCCTGGGCCCGGTTGCCGTTGATGAGCAAATCTCCCTCCTGGATGGTGTGGGAGAGGTCCTCGGTGGGAGAGTGCCCCACGACAATCGTGATGACGTCGTCCGGGTTCTCGTAGCGCGCCGCGAAGTGCAGACCGCCACCGCCGGACTGGAAGCGGTACGCGGGGATCCTCGGCGGGTCATCGGGCAACAGCGTGCCGGGCGAGGGACGCAGGTCCGAGCGCTTCACCACCCAGAACACCGCCTGGGGATAGGAGGGCTCGGAGGTCAACCGGCTCACCAGCCGCTGCAGCCGCGTCATGCCCGGCAGCGCGGACTGCACCGCGATGCTCCAGAAGTTGACCGGGAAGTTGCTGTCCAGCAGGACGACGTAGTCGCGCGTGACGGCGATCTGATGCAGCGACTGCGTCACCACCGGCTTGCCCGTGGCCGCGTCGATGAGCGACCAGTGGTGCAGCCGGTTCTCCCACGTGTCCCAGCTCACCAGGTGCGTCCAGCCCTCCCCGAGCGGCCACTTGGGCGCGTGATTCGTCAGGAACAGGCGCGGCTTCTGCCCGGCGCCCGGCGCCTCGGAGATGGCCACCGGGTGCTCGAACGCGAAGGCGGGGTGCGCGGTGCTCTGCAGCAGCGGGAACGTCCACGGCGTGCCGATGGCCGGCTTCCACTCGCGCAGGTAGCCCAGCGGCGTGTACGCCTCCAGCGTCATCGGATGAATGGCCCACGGACGGCCCGCGTCCGTCGTCACCAGCATCATGTTCTCGCCCTGCACCAGGAAGGGCGCCGTGTTGGGGGCCTCCTGCGCGCCCAGGGCGATGGACACGTCCGACAGCGTCGTCTCCCGGAATTCGTTGAGGTAGCGCGTGAGCGGCCCGCGCGACGTCTTGCCCGCGTTGACCGGCTCGCGCGCCACGTACGACGGCGTCTCCATGATGGAGGAGCTGAACGTCGCGTGGGCCCCGTCGAAGTCGAGCCGCAGCACGAGCCCGTCGGAGGCCAGCGCCGGTGAGCCCTCGGACACGCTGGGGCCGGCGACGAAGACGTGGCCGTGCAGGTCCGGGGGAAGCTTGCCGGCGAGCACGTGCAGCGGCTCGCGCGTGAAGCGCTCCCGGTTGGATGTCATCGCGTTGCGCGGCATCCCGGGTCTGAGACCCGGCGGGACGGCGACGCCAGGGTACGTCGTCCCATCCGGCAGATGGGGCGGCGCGGGCGGCGGCACATCCTCCGCCGAGGGGGAAGGAAGGGGAGACACGGCGCTTCGAGTCACATCAGGCATGACTCCTCCACGGGTAGGGAGCTGCGGAACAGGTCGGGGAACGGGGCCAGCACGGTAACACGTGCGACGCCCGCGACTCGGACGAGGTGGCACGTCCGCCAGGGGAGGGAGGGGGCGGGATGGTGTTCCGGCGCGTGGACCCGATGTGCCATCATCGCGACGCCCGGTGCGACCAACCATGAACCAACACGACATGTCTGAGCCGCGCATCATCGGCGGGCGATACGTCCTCGAGCGGGTGCTCGCGGGCGGTGGGATGGGCACGGTGTGGGTGGCGACGGATCCCAAGCTCCAACGCCGCGTGGCCCTCAAGCTCATGGCCACCCACTGCGCCCCCACCCCGCACGCCTTGCGCCAGTTCGAGTGGGAAGCCCAGGCCATCGCCCGCTTCCAGAGCCCGCACGTCATCCAGATCCACGACTGCCATCTGGAGGGAGACACCCCCTACATCGTCATGGAGCTGCTCGAGGGCGAGGACCTGGAGGCCCTGCTCAACCGCCGAGGCCGCCTGTCGCTCGCCATGGTGGAGCGGCTGCTCACGCAGACCTCCCGAGCCCTCACGGCCGCCCACGCCGCCGGTGTCATCCATAGAGACCTGAAGCCCGCGAACATCTTCCTTTCCCGGAGCGCGTCCGGAGAGGTCGTGAAGGTGCTGGACTTCGGGCTTGCCCTGTTGACCCAGGGTGGCACGGCGCATCCGCACCCCGAGGAGGAGATGGCGGGGACGCCGCGCTACATGAGCCCCGAGCAGCTCCGCGGGCTGTCGCCCAGGTTGGACCACCGCTGCGACCTGTGGGCGCTGTCGGTGGTGGCGTACCGGGCGCTCACCGGACAGCACCCGTTCCCGTTGGAGTCGCTGCGCCAGTTCCGCCTGGGCAACGTGCCGCCGCCGCCGGTGGCGCCGTCCTCGCTGGCGCCCGAGCTGGGCACGGAGGTGGACGCGTTCTTCGCGCGGGCGCTGGACGTGGACCCCTCGAAGCGCTTCCAGTCCGCGCACGAGCTGTCCTCGGCCTTCAGCGCGAGGGTGGAGGCGGGGCGGCCCGCGCGTCCGGCCAAGGTGCTGGTGGTGGACGACGAGCCGGATGTCGCGGTGCTGATGGAGCAGGTGTTCCGCAAGCAGGTCCGCCGCAACGTCTACCAGTTCCTGTTCGCGGCGGATGGCGAGGAGGCGCTGGAGGAGCTGCGCCAGCACCCGGACACCGAGGTGGTCCTCTGCGACATCAACATGCCGAGGATGGACGGGCTCACGTTCCTGTCGCGCATCGGCGAGGTGACGACGCTCACGCGCGTGGTCATCGTCTCGGCGTACGGGGACATGAGCAACCTGCGCACGGCGATGAACCGCGGCGCGTTCGACTTCATCACCAAGCCCATCGACTTCCCGGACCTGGAGGCCACGCTCGTCAAGACGCTCAAGCACGTGCGCGAGCTGCGGCGCACGGTGCGCTACACCGAGGAGAACGGCCTCTTGCGCATGTTCGTCCCGGGCGGCGTGCTGGAGCGGCTGCCGCCGATGATGCAAGGCACGGAGGCCATGGCGGGCGAGTGGGTGGAGGGCACCGTCGTCTTCGTCGACGTGCACGGCTTCACCCCGGTGCTCAAGGACGAGGCGCCCCCGGAGTCGCTGCGGCGGCTCAACGCCATCTTCGAGGCCATCGTCCCGGAGGTGCTCTCGCGCGGCGGCACGGTGGACAAGTTCGTGGGCGACGCGGTGATGGCCGTCTTCCGCGGCCCCGGCCACGTGGACCATGCGCTGGAGGCGTGTCTGTCCATCCGACAGCAGCTCGAGGTGCTGGCCACGAGGGGAGGCGAGGGCGCCCCGTACGCCCACGGCGTCTGCATGGGGCTGGACTCCGGGGACGTGGTGTCCGGCAGCATCGGCGCGAAGGCGTCCGGGCGGCTCGACTACACGGTGCTGGGGGACGTGGTGAACACCGCGGCCCGGCTGTCCACCCTGGCGCGGCGCGGGCAGGTGCTGCTCAGCGAGCGGACCAAGGAGCGCGCGCAGGAGCCCTTCGACTACGCGGCGCTGGGACCCCAGGTGCCTCCAGGGGCCTCGGTGGAGCTGCTGGTGTACGAGCTGCTCCGGGCGGAGGGGGCACGCACGCCGGTGTCGGAGGACTCGACGCCGTACATGCCCTCTTCGGGGGGCCACGAGGAGCCCGGGGAGGGCTCGCACGAGGCGGCGGGGCTGGTGGCGCAGCCGTCCCGATGAGCGGGGACGGCGCGCGGCGCTTCAGCTGCTCTGGGTGACGCGCACCGTGGTGTTCATCTCCCGGCCGGTGGCCGGATCCCGGGCGCGCATGGTGAGGATGCCTTCGATGTTCACGTCGAAGGTGATCTCCACCTGCACTCCGCCGGCGCGGGCCTGCTGGATGCCGGAGAAGGTGAACTCACCGAGCATGTCGTTGCGCGCCACCATCTCGTGGTCGCCCTGGAAGATGCGCATGGCCAGCTCGGTCTGGTTGTCCATGCTGGTGGTGGCGAGCAGCTGCTTGGCGTTGGGGATGGGCGCGTTGCGCGGGAAGACGACGTGGAACGCGCCGCCGGCCTTCTCCAGGCCGATGGCCATGGGAATCACGTCCAAGAGCTGGATGCGCAGGTTGGTGTCGTCCTGGAGCGAGTGCGCGTAGAGCGCCGCGCCGATGGCGACCGCCTCGTCCGGGTGCACGGCCTTGCTGGGCGCCTTGCCGAAGAACTTCGTCAGCCGGTCCTGGACGATGGGCATGCGCGTCTGGCCGCCGACCAGCATCACCTGGTCCACGTCCTTGGTGGACAGGCCCGAGTCCACCAGCACGCGCGCCACCATCTGCAGGGTGCGGTCGACGAGGTGGTTGGTGAGCTGCTCGAGCATCTTGCGCGTGAACTTCATCTCGATGTTCAGGGGCTGGCCCTGGGACGTCATCGTGATGAAGGGGATGTTGAAGGGCACCTCGTCGCGCGCGGACAAATCAATCTTGGTGCGCTCGGCCAGGTCCTTGATGCGCTGCATGGCCACCGGGTCCGTGGCCAGGTCGATGCCCGTCTTGGCCGCGAAGTCCTTGAGGACGTGGTGGATGATGGCGTTGTCGAAGTCGATGCCGCCCAGGAACACGTCGCCGCCGGTGGACTTCACCTCGAAGACGCGCTCGCGGATCTCGATGATGGAGACGTCGAAGGTGCCGCCGCCCAGGTCGTAGATGACGACCTTCTCCTTCAGGCCCTTGCCCACGCCGTACGCGAGCGCCGCCGCGGTGGGCTCGTTGATGATGCGCACGACCTCCAGGTCGATGAGCTTGCCCGCGTCCTTCACCGACTGGCGCTGCCGGTCGTTGAAGTAGGCGGGCACCGTCACCACCGCCCGCTTGATGGGCATCTTCAGGTAGTTGGACGCGACCTCGCGAATCTTGCCGAGGATCTTCGCGCTCACTTCCTGGAGCGTGAACTCACGCTTGCCGACGTCCAGCGTGACGTCGTTCTTCTTGCCGGGGCGCATGTTGTACGCCACGACCTTCTTCATCGTCTCGACGACGTCGCTGCCGAAAGGACGGCCCACCAGACGCTTGGCGCCGTAGACGGTGTTGCGCGGGTTGAGCTGCCACTGGCGCTTGGCCTCGTAGCCGATGAGCTCGTTCCCCTTGTCATCAATCGCGAAGATGGAGGGGATGGTGTACTCACCGCCCTTGTAGGGGATGAGCTTGACGTTCCCGCTGTCCTCGACAATCGCCGCGCACGAGTTGGTCGTGCCGAGGTCGATGCCGATGATGGGCTCCTTGTGCATCGTGTCTGGGCTCCGGGTGGCCACCGAAGAGAAAGGCTGGACCGTAGCGCACCCCGGCCCACCACGCGAGTAAGCTGACACCCACCTGCGACAAAGCCCTGCAACCCCGCACCATGTCGGGCGAAAAGTGCACCTGGGCTACTCTCCCCCCTGGAGGACAGCCGACGGCCCGAGCACGTGGGGTGGACGACACGGCGCCAAAGGGCCCTGGACTTTCCGGAGGGCGGGCGGGAAAGGTCGAGGAGCGCAGAGGACGGCCTGCGGCCCGCCGGTGGCGTGGCTAGATCAACGGACCTGGACGACGACGAGGAGAGCCACGTGGACGCGAAGGGGTATCTGCAGGAAGTGGGCTCGCAGGTGAACGCCGACTTCGTCAAGAACCGTTCGATCCTGTCCTTCGAGGAGTACCTGTCGCTCTTCCTGAACGACCCCAAGGCCCAGGCGCGCAACGCGGCGCAGTACCTGCGGGACGTGATGGACCACTTCGGGACGGAGACGGTGCCGCACCCGACGGGGAGCATCCGGCGCTTCAAGGTGTTCGATGCGCAGCACAACGAGCGCGACGGGCGGGTGGCGGGGCAGGAGGAGGTGCAGAACGCCATCTACCGGGTGCTCGGCAACTTCGTGCGCGCCGGCCGCATCAACAAGCTCATCTTCCTGCACGGTCCCAACGGCAGCGCCAAGTCCTCGCTGGTCAACGCGCTCAAGTCTGGGATGGAGACGTACTCGCGGCTGCCGCAGGGGGCGCTGTACCGCATCGCCTGGGTGTTCCCCTCGGAGAAGCTCATCAAGGGCTCCATCGGCTTCGGGGAGCGGGCGAGCACCGGGGACGGGGAGCTGACGACCTTCGCGCACCTGGACGCGGAGTCCATCGACCTGCGCATGCCCTGCGAGCTCAGGGACCATCCGCTCTTCGCCATGCCCGCGGTGGACCGGCGCAAGGTGCTGGAGACGGCGCTCAAGAAGAAGGGGCTGGGCAACGGGGACGGGGAGACGGGGGACTTCATCCTCTCCGACTACGTGCGCGACGGCGAGCTGTGCTCCAAGTGCCGGCGCATCTACACGGCGCTGCTCAACTCGTACAACGGCGACTGGCTGAAGGTGATGCGCCACGTCCAGGTGGAGCGCTTCTACGTGTCGCGGCGCTACCAGGTGGCCACGGTGACGGTGGAGCCGCAGATGAGCGTGGACGCGGTGGTGCAGCAGCTCACCGCGGACCGCACCCAGCTCAACGTGCCCGCGCCCCTGCACAGCACGGTGCTCTTCGAGCCGCACGGCCCGCTGGTGCACGCCAACCGCGGGCTCATCGAGTACGCGGACCTGCTCAAGCGGCCGCTGGAGGCCTTCAAGTACCTCCTGGGCTTCAGCGAGACGAGCGAGGTGCCGCTCGAGCCGTTCGTCCTCCAGTTGGACGAGGTGCTCATCGCGTCCTCGAACGAGAAGCACCTGGGCGCGTTCAAGGAGCTGCCGGACTTCGCGTCGTTCAAGGGCCGCATCGAGCTGGTGCGCGTGCCGTACCTGCGCCGCTACCGCACCGAGCAGCAGATCTACGACGCGCAGGTGTCCGCGACGACGGTGGGCAAGCACGTGGCGCCGCACGCGACGGCGGTGGCCGCGATGTGGGCGGTGCTCACGCGGCTCAAGAAGCCGATCCCGGACCGCTACCCCGGCGACGTGAAGGAGCTCATCGACCACGTCACGCCGGTGGAGAAGCTGCACCTGTACGAGGAGGGCGCGCCGCCGGACCGGCTCAGCCTGGCCAACACCAAGGAGCTGCGCAAGCTGCGCGAGGAGCTCTTCACCGAGTCGGACGCGTACCCCAACTACGAGGGGCGCATGGGCGCGAGCGCGCGGGAGATCAAGACGGCGCTGTTCAACGCCGCGCAGAACCCCGACTACAAGTGCCTCAACGCGCTCGCGGTGCTGGAGGAGCTGGAGGCCATCTGCAAGGACAAGAGCGTCTACGAGTTCCTGCTCCAGGAGGTGGTGGACGGCTACCACGACCACGAGGCCTTCGTGCGCGTGGCGGAGGCCGAGTACCTGGACCGCGTGGACACCGAGGTGCGCGAGTCCATGGGCCTGGTGTCCGAGGGCCAATACCGGGAGCTGGTGGAGCGCTACATCCAGAGCGTGAGCCACTGGGTGCGCGGCGAGAAGATGCGCAACCGCGTCACGGGCGAGATGGAGAAGCCGGACGAGCAGCGCATGCAGGAGGTGGAGGCCATCGTCATGCCCCGGGGCGAGGAGGTGGCGGACTTCCGTCGCGGGCTCATCGCCTCCATCGGCGCCCACCGGCTGGACAACCCGGACGTGGTGATGGACTACGCGCGCGTGTTCCCGGACATGTTCAAGCGCCTGAGAGATCACTACTTCGAGGAGCGCAAGCGCGTCCTGCGCAAGAACAAGGAGAACGTCCTCAAGTACCTCTCCGAGGACCGGGCGCAGCTGACGTCGCGCGAGCAGACGCAGGTGCAGAGCACGCTCAAGACGATGGCGGAGCGCTACGGCTACTGCGAGCACTGCGCGAAGGACGCCATCCTGTTCCTGATGAAGAAGCGCTACGCATGAGGAGCGGGCGAGCGGGCTGACGGGGCCTGCTCGGGCGCCTGCTTTCCATTGGTAAGCGGGCTCGGGAAGATGGGGGCGTCGAGCGAGTTCGCAGTCCCACGCGCCATCCTTCATCCCGGAGAGTCGATGACCCGCTTCCTCCTGGGCGCCCCCGTCGCCCTGCTCGCCCTCGCGTCGTGTGCCGGCGCCTCGTCGCCCCACGCGAGCGCCCCCGCGCCCAAGGCCCCTGCCGAGGTCGTGCGCGTGGTGGCGATGCCCGAGCCCGCGCGGCCGACGCGCAAGGAGATGGTGCGCCGCATCCTCCCGCACAACGTGCGGCTGCAGATCGCCGAGGGGGACAACGTGCGTCGCACCGCGTCCGGCGTGGTCGTGGGCTCGGAGCGGAGCGAGGACGGCGTGGTGGCGTGGGTGGTGACCAACGCGCACGCGGTGGTGATGGAGGACCTGAAGGCCCCGGAGCTGCGCGTGCTGGTGGACCGGCGCGGGGACGTGGAGACGCACGTGGGGCAGGTGGTGGCGCGCGGCAAGGTGCCGGAGATGGACCTGGCGCTGCTTCGCGTGCCGGGGCTGGGGCTGCCCGCGGTGGAGCTGGCGGAGGAGGCCGAGCTGGAGCTGGGCGAGGACGTCGTCGTGGCGGCGTCTCCGTTCGGCCGCGCGCTGTCGTTGTCCGGCGGCATGTTGTCCCAGGTGGAGTGGGACCGGGAGTCGCGGCGGCCGAAGCTGGTGAAGACCGACGCGCCCATCGGCTACGGGGCGTCGGGTGGCGGCATCTTCAGCCTGGAGACGGGCCGGCTGCTCGCCATCGTGGAGGGCTACCGCACCGCGCAGGTGGGCTTCGAGGTGCAGCAGGAGAGCTTCAGCTTCGATGTGCCCATGCCCGGCGAGACGTTCGCCGCGCCGAGCACCAAGGTGCGCCAGTTCCTCAAGGCCCAGGGCTTTGGCCGGCTGCTCGAGCGCAGCCTGCCTGGTGAGGGAGGCGTCGCTCACGCCGCGGGTCGCTGACCCGCCTTTTTGTCGACAGGCGCCCCGTCCGCGCTACATCCGTCCCGCTCTTTTTCGCGTCACCAGGAGGCGAGCGCATGTCCGGACGGGTTTCGTGGGATCAGTACTTCATGGACATCGCGAAGCAGGTGGCCACCCGGGCCACGTGTGATCGCAAGCACGTGGGCGCCGTCATCGTCCGGGGCCGCACCATCCTGTCCACCGGCTACAACGGCTCCATCCGCGGGCTGCCCCACTGCGACGACGTGGGCCACATGATGGAGAACGGACACTGCGTGGCCACGGTGCACGCGGAGGCCAACGCCATCATCCAGGCGGCCACCAACGGCGTGGGCATCGACGGGGCGACCATCTACACCACCGCCAGCCCCTGCTGGCCGTGCTTCAAGCTGATCGCCAACGCGGGGCTGGTGCGCATCGTCTTCGGGGAGTTCTACCGGGACCCCCGCATCTTCGAGGTCGCCACCCGGCTCAACCTGGAGCTGGTGGGCCTGGGCGAGGCCTCGCGCCCGCCCGCGTCGTCGACCTGAGCGGGAAACCCCCGACTCACGCGGACGGAAGCGCCACGGGAAACGTCGCCCGGAGAACACTCGGGAGCCTGCGCAAGTAGGCGTCGCTACACGGGAATTTGCCGGTTCCGGCAAGAATTACCGACCCAGGGTTGACGTTGTGGAACACGCTCCCTAACTCTTGGCCGCGGTGGGGTGGCGGCGGGGGAGGGAGACGAAAAACCCGAGGAGTTTCCGTTGGTTAGCTCGACGGCTGTGTCCAGCAGCATGGTGCGTGTCCAGGAGTCGACGGATCCGGTGGTGGGCGCTGCCCGCTACGGCGCCGTACAGACGCTGATGGACAGCCTGCTGCACGACGTCCGCAACCCGCTCAACGCGATGGCCATCCATCTGGAGGTGCTGTCGGAGAAGCTGAAGGCGGAGACGGGGCAGGTGCCCCCGTCGCAGGAGAAGAACCTCAAGGCGCTGCGCGAGCAGATCCAGCGCGTGGACGGCATCCTGCGGCAGTTCTCCGACTTCATCGTGTCCAAGGGCGGCGCGGCGGGCGAGGTGGACCTGTCGGACGCGACGACGCGGGCGATGAGCGTGGTGGCGCACGAGGGCCGCAAGCGTCGCGCCACGATGCAGGTGGCCGTGGAGGCTGGGGTGCGGGTGCGCCTCTCGGACACCTCGGAGCTCGGTTTCTTCGTCATCCAGGCGCTGCTGCGGGGAGTCCGGCGGGCGGAAGGTGGGGGCTCGGTGCGCGTGACGGTGCGCGCGGACGGCCCGGTGGCGGTGCTGGAGGTCGAGGACTCGGGAGGGGACGGCGCGCCGGAGCTGGCGGACGCCGTGGCCGCGCTGGGGCTGCGCTGTTCGCAGCTGGGTGTGGACCTCCATGTCCGCGGTGGTTCCTGCCGTCTCATCTTTCCTCGCGCTTGAGGGCTGTACCGAGCAGCGGGCTTCTCATTCAGAGTCACCCCCAATCCGCGTCACGACGCAGTACCGGAGGTCTTCATCTTGGGTAGCGCACGAATCCTGGCCGTGGACGACGAACGCGACACGTGCGAGGCGCTGGCAGAGATGCTCAGCTCCTGGGGGCACAAGGTCGAGACGGCCTTCGACGGGCACGATGCCCTGCGCAAGGCCGGCGAGTTCCGCCCGGACGTCGTCCTGTCGGACCTGGCGATGCCCGAGACGGATGGACTGTGGTTGCTGCGCAACCTCAAGGAGGAGCTGCCGGACTGCCCGGTGGTGTTCCTCACGGGGCGCGGCACCATCGACGCGGCGGTGGAGGCCATCCGCGAGGGCGCGTATGACTTCATCGTCAAGCCGCTCGACACCGCCCGCCTGAAGGTCTGCATCGACCGGGCGCTGGAGAAGAAGGAGACCCTGCGCGAGGTGCAGACGCTGCGCCGGCGGCTCAAGCAGCTGGGCTCCTCGGACCTCATCGCCCAGTCGGCGGGCATGCGCAAGGTCATCGAGCTGGTGGAGAAGGTGGCCCCGTCCAAGGCCAGCGTGTCCATCAGCGGTGAGTCCGGCACGGGCAAGGAGGTGGTGGCGCGCGCCGTCCACAACCTGTCCCTGCGCCGCGACAAGCCCTTCATCGCCATCAACTGCGCGTCGATCCCCGCCACGCTGATCGAGTCGGAGATCTTCGGCCACGAGCGCGGCGCCTTCACCGGCGCGGATCAGCGCCGCCCGGGCGTGTTCGAGCTGGCCCACGGCGGCACGCTGTTCCTGGACGAGCTGGGTGAGATCCCCATCGACCTGCAGGCGAAGCTCTTGCGCGTCCTGGAGGAGGGGCGCCTGCGCCGGCTGGGTGGCAAGGTGGAGATCGAGGTGGACGTGCGCGTCTTGTGCGCCACGAACCGCGACCTGAAGCAGGAGATCAAGAACCAGCGCTTCCGCGAGGACCTCTACTTCCGCCTCAACGTGTTCCAGATCCACCTGCCGCCCCTTCGCGAGCGGCGCGAGGACGTGCCCATCCTGGTCCAGCACTTCGTGGACAAGTTCCGTGGGGACTCGGCCAAGCGCGTGTCCGGCGTGCACCCGGAGGCCATGGAGGTCCTGAAGAACTACGAGTGGCCGGGCAACATCCGCGAGCTGCGCAACGCGGTGGAGCGCGCGGTGATCCTGTGCGACGGGGAACTCATCACCCGCGAGCACCTGCCGCCGGACATGGCTGGCAAGGGCCCGGAGCGGCATACCTTCCGGTTGCCATTCGGGTTGAGCCTGGACGCGGTGGAGCGTGAGTACATCCTCGGCAGCCTCCAGCGCAATGGCAACAACAAGGCGCGCACGGCGGAGGTGCTCGGGGTGAGCGAGAAGACGCTCTACAACAAGCTCAACCGCTACGCGGCGGAGGCTCGCACCCAGCAGTCCGGTCCTGGAGGGCCGTTGGGCGGGCAGGGGAGCGATGGTCCGCTGAGCGCCAGCAACCTGCTGGCGCGCTGACCTGACGGGTAGGAAATCCGCTCCGGATTCCGCGCTGTTGGAGCGGCTCGGAGACGGTGCGACGGGGGCCTCGGCAGGAGGGGTCGGCAGGGGCCGACCCTCCGCGAAACCCCGCGTCAATTCTTGACTTTTGACCTCTGGACAAGGGATTCTGCGGTCGCCTCCCACCCACAGGGAGGGCCCGGCCGTACAGGTCGACGCTCCGGGCGACTCCGAAGCCTTCAACTCGGCAAATCAGGAGTGTGCATCAGGGTGCCGCCGGGGGGGCACAAGGAAGGCCACAACGCAATGAGCGACGCGCGAGTTCTTCACTTCTTCGGCGGCAAGGGCGGGGTCGGCAAGACCACGCTCGCGGCGGCGTACGCGTTGCGATTGTCGGAGGAGGCCCCGAAGGAACGGGTGTTGCTCGTCTCGCTGGACCCCGTGCGCTCCCTGTCGGATCTGCTCAAGAAGAAGCTCGGCGCGAAGCCGACAAAGCTCGTCGCCGGCAAGGGCGAGGGCGGCGTCTGGGGCCTGGAGCTGGAGCCCGCCGCGCTGCTCAAGCCCTTCCTCGCGGAGTACCTGCCCGCGCTGAAGAAGGCCGCGGTCAAGGGCACGCACTTCACCGAGGAGGAGCTGGGCTCGCTGTACCAGCAGGCCATCCCCGGGCTGGAGGAGCTGGTGGCGCTCTTCCATGTCGTGGCGCTGATCGACGACAAGGATTTCGACCGGATCATCGTGGACGCCTCGCCCACGTCGCACACCCTGCGGCTGTTCGATCTGCCGGTGGGGCTGCGCAAGTTCCTGGGCCTGGTGCGCGCCGGTGAGAAGCCGGCCGCGGCGACGGGCAAGGGCAAGAAGGCGCAGGAGGCCGCGGCCGCGGAGCCGGGCTACCTGGAGGCGCTGGGACAGAAGGCGGAGAAGCTGCTGGCGCTCTTGAAGGACCCCGCGCGCACGGCCTTCCACCTGACGGCGCTGGCGGAGCCGGTCCCCGAGGCGCAGACGCGCATGCTCTTCACGCAGCTGCGCGAGCGCGGGCTGCCGGTGACGGAGATCGTCGTCAACCAGGTGGAGGACCGCGAGGGTTGCCCCGCGTGTCAGGGCCGCCGGGGACTGCAGGCGCCGCACGTGCGCAAGTTCCAGGCGCTGGACAAGACGGTGCCGGTCCACCTGCTGGGTCGCCGCGAGGTGGCGCCGCGCGGGCTGGACGGCGTGGGTCTGTTCGCCAAGGCGTGGGCGGGTGGCAAGGAGACGAAGGCGCTGGAGTTCGCCGCCGCGGAGGGCCCTCCGGCCCTGGTGCGCGCGCCGTCCATGCCGCCCATCGCCGCGCCGCCGCTGCCTCCCACGCGGCTCATCTTCTTCGTGGGCCAGGGCGGCGTGGGCAAGAGCTCCTGCGCGGCCGCGGCCGCCGTGACGCTGACGGAGAAGGAGGGGCCGGTGCTCCTCATCTCCACGGACCCCGCGCACTCGCTGTCGGACGTGCTGCAGAGCCGGCTGACGGACACCGAGACGCAGGTGAAGGGCACCAAGGGCCTGTACGCGCGCGAGCTGGACATGGCGGGCTGGTTCAACGCCCTGCGCAAGCGGCTCAAGGAGAAGGCGGAGAAGGCCTTCGAGGGCGCGCCCAAGGCGGGCAGCGAGGTCCCGGCGGATCTGCTGTACCTGCGCAATCTCCTGGAGTGCGCGCCCCCGGGCATCGACGAGCTGGCGGCGATGAGCGTGCTGACGGACGCGCTGGTGCAGGAGCGGTTCAAGCGCATCGTGGTGGACTCGTCGCCGGTGGTGAACTCGGTGCGGGTGGTGGAGCTGGCGGAGACGGCCAAGACGTGGCTGGGCGCGCTGCACACCGTGCTCAACAAGCACCGCGCCAAGGGCCTGGGCGAGCTGGCGGACGACATCGCCGGGATGATCAAGCACGCCAAGCGCTTCGAGGAGGCCCTGGCGTCCCCGTCGGAGGCGCGCTTCGTGGTGGTGACGCGCGGCGAGGACCTGGCCGCGGCGCGCACCGAGCGCGTGGTGGAGTACCTGAAGGAGAAGAAGCTCCCGGTGGAGCGCATCCTCGTCAACCGCGTGGGCCCCAAGTCCACGTGTGAGAAGTGCGAGAACCGCCGCAAGCTGGAGCTCAACGCGGCGAAGGCCATCGAGAAGAAGCTGGGCCTGCCCGTCACCATGGCCCCGGCGCTCGGTCGTCACCCGGCCGGCCTGCGCGAGCTGAAGGCGTTCCGCACGGCGTGGTACGCGCTGTCGCCGCCGGCCGCGAAGATCAAGGCCGCCTGAGGCCCCACTGGGGCGGCTCTGGCGGCCTCAGGCGTCACACTCGGACGGCGCGTCGGTGAAGGTTCCCCACTGGGGGAACGTCAGCGCGCCGGTCTCGGTCAGCGTGCCCGTCACGGGCGCCTCTCCGCGCAGCCTCAGCTCCACCTGGCGCCCCTTCACGGAGTACGTGCCGGAGAGCTCCGAGCGGTGGGGCTTTCCCTCCGCGTCCACGTCGCGATTCCAGAGCGTCACGCGGCCCTGGGTGCGGAAGCGCAGGCCCCGGGTGGTGCCGTGGACACCCACGCCCGGGCCGTACCAGCTCACGTTGCGCAGGAGGAAGGGGACGTCGGCCTCCTTCTCCGGGACGCGGCCCTGCAGGCGCTGCCAGCCGAGGGTGTCCCGGATGCCGTCGAAGTCCGCGTCCTGGCGGGCGCGCGTCAGCCGGCGGGCGTCCCGCTTCACGGCCTGGGTGAGGTGCTCGACGATGACGTCCCGGTGGGCACCGTACTCGCAGACCTGGCCCTGCTTGCGGAGCACGCCCAGGGTGGCGGCGGTGTTGTAGCGGGGCAGGGCGTAGTCCGGGGCCGCTCGGACGGCGGCCTGGAACTTCTCCAGGGCCTCTGGATAGCGGCCGGCCTGGTACAGGCGGAAGCCCTCGGTGTTGAGGGCCCTTGCGGGGGCCGGGACGGGGGCGGCGCTCAGCGCGAGGACGAGCAGCGGCAGGGCATGAAGCATGGCGTCCGGAGGGGCGTGGGGTGTCCGGCACCGTGACACGGTGCGGTGCGTAAGTGCTTGCGCGTTGAAAGGTGCCATACCCTGGTGCTAGTTCCGCGCCATGGCAACCGGCATCAGTTACGCGCTCGACTTCGAGCGCCCGCTCATCGAACTGGAGAAGAAGATCGATGAGCTCAAGGCGTTGTCCACGGGTGGATCCGCGGACTTCACCTCGGAGATTTCGAAGCTCGAGAAGAAGGCGAAGAAGCTCCAGACGGAGATCTTCAGCGACCTGACGCGGTGGCAGGTGGTGCAGATGTCCCGCCACCCCGCGCGGCCCTACTTCCTGGATTACGTCCGCTTCCTCTTCACGGACTTCGTGGAGCTGTGCGGAGACCGGCACTTCGGCGAGGACCCGTCCATCGTCGGCGGTTTCGCGCGCTTCGACGGCAAGCCGGTGATGGTGATGGGGCACCAGAAGGGCCGCAACACCAAGGAGAACATGGCGCGCAACTTCGGCATGCCGCGCCCGGAGGGCTACCGCAAGGCGCGCCGGCTGATGGAACTGGCGGAGCGCTTCGAGAAGCCCATCCTCACCTTCGTGGACACGCCGGGCGCGTACCCGGGCATCGGCGCGGAGGAGCGCGGACAGGCCGAGGCCATCGCCGTCAACCTGGAGGTGATGAGCCGGCTGCGCGTGCCCATCATCTCCACGGTGGTGGGTGAGGGCGGCTCGGGGGGCGCGCTGGCCATCGGCGTGGGCAACCGCGTGCTGATGCTCCAGAACAGCGTCTACTCGGTCATCTCACCGGAGGGCTGCGCCTCCATCCTCTTCCGCGACGCCAGCAAGGCGGACAAGGCGGCGGACGCGATGAAGCTGACGGCGAGCGACCTGGTCCAGATGAAGATCGTCGACGAGGTCGTGCAGGAGCCCGCGGGTGGCGCCCACCGCGATCCGGCGAAGATGGCGGAGGCCTTGGGCAAGACGCTGCGCAAGCACCTGACCCAGCTGGCCGAGCTGACGCCCGACGGCCTGGTCAAGGACCGCTACGCGAAGTTCCGCGCGCTCGGTGTGTTCTCCGGGCGCTGAGCCAGCCACCGCTCATTCGAGCCACCACTTCCAGGGCCCCGTCTCCCATGCGACCTCTCGTTCCTTCCTACGTCGAGACGCTCAAGCCGTACGTCCCGGGCAAGCCCATCGAGGAGACCGAGCGCGAGTTCGGGCTCTCCGGCGTCATCAAGCTGGCCTCCAACGAGAACCCGCTGGGGCCCTCCCCGCGGGCGCTCGAGGCGATGCGGCACGCGTCCGCCCAGGTGCACCTGTATCCGGATGCCACGTCGTTCCACCTGGTGCGCCGGCTGGCCGCGTCCCTGGGCGTGCAGCCTCAGGAAGTGGTGCTGGGCAGCGGCTCCAACGAGCTCATCGAGCTGCTCATCCGCACCTTCACCACGCCGGAGGATGAGATCCTCCTGTGCAAGAACTCGTTCGCCGCGTACCGCATCTCCGCGCAGGCCCACGGGCGGCCCTTCGTGGAGGTGCCGATGCGCGAGGGCTACCAGTACGATCTGGAGGCCATGGCGCGCGCGGTGACGCCGCGCACGCGGCTCATCTTCCTGGCCAACCCGGACAACCCCACGGGCACGGCGTTCGGCCGCGAGGCGCTGGAGAAGTTCCTGGCGGCGGTGCCGTCCGAGGTGCTGGTGGTCTACGACGAGGCCTACTTCGAGTTCGTCGACTGGCCCGAGTACGTCAGCGGGGTGGAGCTGTTCCGGCGCCACCCGAACCTGGTCGCGCTGCGCACGTTCAGCAAGATCCACGGGCTCGCCGGCATCCGGCTGGGCTACGGGGTGATGGACGCGAAGCTGGCGACGTACGTGCAGCGCACGCGCATGCCCTTCAACCTCACGGTGGTGGCGCAGGCGGCGGGGCTCGCGGCGCTCGAGGACACCGAGCACGTGAAGCGCACGCGCGAGAACAACCGGGAAGGGTTGCGCTACTTCGAGGCGGAGCTGCCCAGGCTGGGAATCACGCTCACGAAGAGCCACGCCAACTTCGTGTTCGCCGACTTCCGCCGCTCGTCCACGGAGCTGTATGAGCTGCTGTTGCGCAAGGGGGTCATCGTCCGGCCGTTCGCGGGCGGCGGCTTCCCGACCTGCCTGCGCATCTCGGTGGGCACCGCGTCGGAGAACGAGCGCTGTGTGCGCGCGCTGAAGGAGGTGCTCGCGTGACGGGCGCTCGCTGCTTCATCGTCGCCATCGATGGTCCCGCGGGCGCGGGCAAGTCCACGGTGTCCAAGCTGCTGGCGCGCCGGCTCGGGTTCAGCCTGGTGGACACGGGCGCCATCTATCGCTGCGTGGCGCTGCTCGCGCGGCGTGAGCGCATCGCCTACGACGACGATGCCCGCCTGGGCGAGCTGCTCGGCCGCGTGCACATCCACTTCCAGGTGGTGGGTGAGGAGAACCGCGTGTTCCTCGGCGACGAGGACGTGTCCGGAGAGATCCGCTCGCCGGAGATCTCCATGGCCGCCTCGCAGGTGTCGGGCCGCCCGGTGGTGCGCGCGGGGCTGCTGCAACTGCAGCGGCGGCTCGCGCTCGAGTCGAGCAAGGGCTCCATCCTGGAGGGGCGCGACATCGGCACGGTGGTGTTCCCGGACGCGGACGCCAAGTTCTTCCTGGAGGCCAGCCCCGAGGTGCGCGCGCGGCGTCGCTTCGAGGAGCTGTTCCAGAAGGGCGTGGAGAGCAGCCTGGGCGACGTGCTCGCGGACCAGACCAAGCGCGACAAGGACGACTCCGCGCGCGCGGTGGCTCCGCTGAAGGCCGCGGACGACGCCGTCCGCGTGGACTCCAGCAGCCTCCCACTTTCGGAGGTCGTCCACGACATGGAGGCGGAGATCCTCCGCCGCATGGCCGCGCGAGGGTAGGGGACGGGCCCGCCGCCGTTCACCCTCAGAAAGTGACGCCCTCCTTCGAGGGGGCGGGCACCACGAGCGACAGCCGGGGCTGCTGGGTTCCCTGGGCGTCGTAGAAGCCGTGGTACAGGAACAGGTCCGCCACCACCTGCTTCACGTAGCCGCGCGTCTCGCGGAACGGGATGGACTCCACGAAGAGGTCCAAGGGCAGGTCGCCGCGCTCCTGGGCCCACTTCGCCGCGGCGGTGGGGCCCGCGTTGTATGCGGCGGCCGCGAGCACCGGATGCGCGAAGCGCTCCATCAGCCGTGACAGGTACCAGGCCCCGTAGCGGATGTTGCGCTCGGGCGAGAAGAGGTCCGCGGGCGCGGGAGCCGGCTCGGCGAGCTTCTGCGCGATCTCCGTCGCTGTCTTCGGGATGATCTGCATCAGCCCGCGCGCGTCCGCCGCGCTCATCACCTCGGGCTTGAACGCGCTCTCGCGGCGCATGATGGCCCAGACGAGGAACGGGTCGACCTTGTGCGCGGTCGCCGCCTGCTCCACGGCGTTGGAGAACGCGCGGGGGTAGAAGGCCGCCAGCGCGTCCGGCTCGCGCGAGCCGAAGGCCCGGCCCCACAGGTGCCGCGCCGCCACGGTGTGCGCGTGGCCGAACTCGCCCAGGCTCAAGAGCGCGTGCGCGAACGGCAGCGCCTGGTCCGCCGAGCGCAGCCTCGCCACGTGGGACTCCACTTCGTCCGCCGCGTCCCGGAAGAGCCCCGCGCGCGTCAGCTCCACCGCGAGCGCCAGCTCGGGAGGCCGTGGCAGCTCCAGCGCCAGGGGCGGCTTGGGGAAGCGCGCCGGAGCCGGCCGTCCCAACTCCTGGAGCCGCTCCGAGGCGAGCAGCGCGTAGAACGACGCCGGAGACGAGGCGATGAGCCGCTCGTACTCCGGCCCCACCACGTCCGCCGTGGCGCCGCCCAGTTCCTGGCTGCGCGTCATCCAGTAGCGGGCCTGGGGCGCGAGGCTTCCTCGGGGATAGGCCGTCACCAGCGCGTCCAGCGCCTCGCGCGCCTTGGCGTAGTCCGCGAGCCGCAGATACGCGAGCGCGCGGAACCACATGCCCTCGTCCCGACGGCGCGAGCGCGTGTAGCGGTCCGCGTGCGAGGTGAAGGACTTCGCGGCCTCCTCGAAGCGGCCCGCCTGTAGATCCAACCAGCCCGCGAAGAAGGCGCCTTCCTCACCCGCCGACTGCGCCGCGTACTTCTTGGCCAGGCCCGCCATCAGCTCCCGGGCCCTGTCGTTGTCATCCGCCCGCAGGGCCCGCCGCGCGACGACCAGCTCCGCCTCCGCGGCCGTCTCCGCAGAGCCCTTGCGCGCCAGCGCCAGCGCCTTGTGCGCCTCCTCATCCCGCTTCTGCGCGAACAGACCCTTGGCCCTCAGGAGCGACACCTTCGCCGACTGTTCCTTGCTGAGCTTCTCACCCGCGAGCGCGTCCAGCTCCGCCAGCGCGCGCTGCGAGGCACCTCCGGACAGGAAGCCCTCGGCCCGGCGCGAGCGCTCGGCGAAACCCAGGCGCACCGCCGGGCGACGCTCGGAGAGCGCCTTCAACGCGTCATCGGCATACGGGTGTGTGGGAAAGCGCAGCGCGACCTCCAGCAGGTCCGCCTGCTGGCCCGCGCGGTTGCCCGACTCGCCCCGCGCCTGCGCCCGCTGGAACAGCAGCTCCGGCGTGGGCGTGGCCTTCACCGCCGACTCGAGCACCCCCACCGCCTGCTTCGCCTTGCCCGCCTTGAGCAGGGATTCCCCCAGCCGGGCCCGCGCGCGGGTCACCAGGTCCAGCGGCGCCCCCGGGAACTCCAGCACGCGCGCGAAGTCGAGCGCGGCGCCCGGTGCGTCCCCGGCGTAGAAGCGGGCCTGGCCCAGGTAGAAGGCGCGGTAGGGCTCCAGCAGGGCGGGGGCGGGGTTGGCCGCCAGCATGTCCCGGGCCTCGGCCGCGCGTCCCTCGGAGAGGGCCAGCGTGCCCGCCAGGAGGCCCAGCCGTCCCGCATCCGCGCAGCGCTTCGCCGCGCACTCGGTCCACTCCCGCTCGGCCAGGGAGGTCGCGTCCGCCTGGTGAAGCCGTACGGCCTCCAGGGTTGTCGGGGATTGTCCGAGGGAAACCCCCAGTGCACACCCCGCGACCATCCCCATCCAGCTCATGTGGTTCTTCCTTTCACGACGCGGCTTTGCGACCAGCCAACGAGATGCATCCGTCAGGCATTCCCCTCTCACACCAGGGGGGTGGTTTGACAGCCGGCCCGACAAGTCCTAAATCCGCGCGCCATCGGGCCGGTCCGAACTGTTCTTCATCCGCAGCATTCGCTGAAAGCGTTCAGGCGATTACGTGCTCTTGGGTCCGTCGAGTGGACCCATTGCGTCACCCGGGGTGCATCACTACGTTGCGCGGCCGTTGCGCGCTACCCCGGTCCGTCGAAGCCTGGCGGGACCTGTCGTCCGGTAACACTGCTCGTTCACAGCGCTCGGGGGGGAAACAGCACAGAGGGAGGGCTCCATGAAGCCGTGTCCAGCCGATCTGCCGCAAACCATCAATCCCGAGGCCGGGCCGAAGCGTGCCGGCGTCGAGACGCATCGCAATCTGAATTGCCATCAGTACGACAACTGCCTGGATGAGGCGGTGCGTCGTGGGTGGCAGTCCTTCACCTGCATGAAGTGCCCGATGTACCAGCACGTCGCGCCCCCGCAGATGGGGCTCGAGGCGTACGCCACCCAGCGTCGCCCCGTCTGATGCCGCACCGGAGTCGCTTCACCGTGTGAGGGGATGCCCCGTTATGGAGAGGGGCGCCCCATACGGAGGTTCCGCCCGTCGTCACTGCACGGCGGCGTAGATGACGGCGACCCAGTATTGCTTCGCGCCGAAGCGCTTCGAATCCCCGCGCACCACCCCGACGCCCACCCGGTTGTTGGTGGCCTCGGCGACGCTGCGGGACTCGGGGAGCGAGGCCGGGTCCGACACCACGAAGAAGTCCACCGACGCCGTGCCCGCGTCGGGCAGCACCTGGAACACGCGCTCGTGCAGCGGGGCCTCGCCCGGCTGCGCGGCCGGTTGGTCCATCTCCAGCGCGTGCCGGGCGTGCGCCTGCGCGAGCGACTCCAGCACCTCGCTGCGCGCCATGGGCGGCAGCTTCTTCGCCGTGCGGTGGCGGGCCAGCGCGTCGTAGGCGTCCTGCCTGGGATTCTCCGGGTCCGCGGACGCGGGAGACGCGGCGGTGAAGACCTCGGTGACGATGGCCTCGTTGCGTCCGCCGACCTTCTGGAAGGTGACGCCCACGCCCATGAACCGGAAGCCCGGGTCCAGCAGGTTGCGGCGGTGGCCGGGGCTGTGCTCGATGCCGAAGTGCGCCGCGAGCGGCCCGGCGGCCTGGCCCAGGTTCTCACCCGCCCGCACGTAGCGGGTCCCTGGCGGGAGTCGACGGGTGAGGGTGCTGCCATCCGGGGCCACGTGCGCGAAGAAGCCCTCGGCGGACATGCGCTGGCTGTACGCCTGGGCCACGCGCTCGAGCAGCGGGTCCGGCGTCAGCTCCACCAGGCCATGCGCGCGGCGCAGGGCGTTGATGCGCTCATGGAGCGCCACGCGCGCGGTCTCCACGGTGGTAGGCTCCACGTTGCTCTCGCGCAGGCCGCGTCGGCGCACCTCGCCAATCTGCGTGAGGAACAGCGAGGTGACCTCCGGTCCCGCTTCGCCTCGCGCCACCACCTCCACCGTGTAGGTGCCGGGGGTGAGGAAGTCCAGGCGCGAGCAGAAGTCGGAGCCCTGGGTGCCTCGCCGCGTGAGCGGGACGATGATGACCTCGCCATCGGGACGGGTGACGTAGATCTCCGGCTGGCTCAGCGAGGGGCCCAGCCGTCCGCAGAGCGTCTGGACCGCGCGCTCACCGGGCATGACGCGCGGGAAGGGGCGCAGCTCCGCCTTGCGGTCCGACAGCAGCGTCACCAGCGCGGCGCGCTTGTCGACGAACGCGACGCCCACGCCGAAGTGGGTGGCCCGCTCCGTGTTCAGGTCCGGCCGGGCGCGCAGGGACTCGAGCGCGTGCTGGTGGGCCCACGCTCGGATGACGAGCGCCCGGGGCGCGGGGTCCGCGGCGCCCGCGTCGCTGATGGCCTCGGTGAGCGTGAAGAGGTCCGGCGCGCCGGTGAAGGCCCCGCTGAGCGCCTCGCGCGCCAGCCGTCGGGCCGCTTCGACGAGCGAGGCGTCCTCGGCGGGGGCGCGGCGGCCCACGCGCTCGAACTCGCGCACCACGTGCTGCGCGGCTTGCTGCTCCATGGCCTCGGTGGGCGTCAGCGGCACCTTCGGCTTGGGCGGGGGCGCCTGTTGTTGTGCGGGCGGCGCGGCCGGGCCACGTGGCGCGGGCGCGGCGGTGAGCAACAGGGAGAGGGCGAGCGCGGCGATCATCGCCCCTCCCAACGGAAGGCGAGCGCCTTCACCGTGTCCGCGCCCAGCCGCTCGTTCAAGCGGGCGCAGAGCGACGCGGCCTCGGGCTCCAGCGTGCGCGCCCACTCGGGGCTCGTCACCGACACGAGCAGGGTGCCACCCTCGAGGGCACGTGGGGTCGCATGGCGGGCAATGTGCGCACCCACCACCGAGGCCCACACCGGCGCCAGGGGATGTCCGCGCCCGGACTCACCGGCGAGGCGACCCAGGACTCGGGGGAGAAGGCTTTCAAGTGACTTCGGCTCGCCGCGGGCCATCGCGCGCGATGATGATTCGTGAGACCCTGAAAGCCAACCTTCCATTGCGTGGTGGAAGGGCGAGCGGGCGGCCGGGTCCGACGAAGTCCAGTGGAGGCAGGTCGAGCCTCCACGACGTCGCGCGTCGGTCGTCGTCCCTGTAAGGTCGAGGGTGTTCCGCCCCCCGGGAGCCGCATCGCATGAGTCGCTCGCTTCGTCCCTACCTGCTGTCGGCCCTCGTGTGTGTGCTGGGGATGCTGGCGGGCTGTGGTGACGCGTTCGACTCGACCCCTGGCATCCCCGCGGAGCCCAAGCCCAAGCCGACGGCGTGCGCGGTGGACCAGGACTGCCCGGACCCCGCGCTCTTCTTCTGCAACACCGCGCAGTCCCGCTGTGAGCCCGCGTGTCGCACGCGCGCGGACTGTGGCTCGGCCCGGCGTCAGGAGTACGCGCTGCCCATGTGCGACGCTCCAATGGGGTGCGAGTGCGACATGAACCGGTGCATGGCGGCGCTGTGCGCGGCGGACGCGGACTGCGAGGTGGACGAGGTCTGTCGCGATGGCGCCTGCGTGGCGCCGCCAGCGCCCGTGCTCGCGGCCTCGTGTCAGGTGACGCCGGACGTCGTCATCGGGCGCCCAGGCACCTCCGTCGTCTTCAACGTGTGGGTGCGTGACGCCGCGGGCAGGCCCGTGGTCCCCCTTGACGGAATCGCGTGGGAGGCGCGCGCGCCGAGGGTGAAGGGGGGCGGCTCCGGGCCCCGGGTCGCGCTCGTGCTGGGCGAACCCGGTGTGGATCGCGAGGCCGTCACCGTCCGCGTCGGCTCGGCGGTCTGCTCCGCGAATGTCACCGTGCTGAGCCCCGAGGTCCCCGACGGCGGGCTCCGCGTGCTGGTGGTGGATGAGCTGACGGGACGCTCCCTGCCGCTCACCACCATCGCCATCTCCAATGAGAAGGGCGAGGTGCTCGACACGGCGCTGACGGGGCTGGACGGCGCCACCTGGGTGCCCGCGTCGGGGACGGTGGGCGTGACGGCCTTCCACCCGGACTTCGGCTACCTCACCCTGGCCCGCCATGAGGTCGAGGAGGGGCGCGACCTGCGACTCGCGCTGCGGCGCAATCCGTTGGACCTCTCGGGTGGACTCCAGGTCGACTTCGTCGAGCCGCGCGTCGTCACGCCGCCTCCGTTGACGACGCGGTCGCGGCTGCGGCTGGGATTGACGGGCCTGTCGGTGCCGGGACTCTTCTCCGAGGTCTCGACGGAGACGTTGCTGGGGTTCGAGCGCGAGGTGGAGGTGGATGCGGGCGGCACGCGCAGGCTGTCGCTGCCGTCGGGCACGGCGTTGTGGGTGGAAGGAGGGGTCGCGCCGCGGGTGTCCGCGCCGGGCGTGGCGGGGGTGTGTGACTTGTCGCTGTCGGGCGTGTTGGAGCCGGAGCTGTCCATCGCGATGGGCACGTGCGGCACGCGCTCGGCGTGGGCCGTGACGGGAGGCCTGCCGGTGGCGGAGCTGCCCCTGAACGCGTTCGACCTGGGCATGGATCCGCTGCTGATGCTGGGTCGGCTGCTGGTGCTGTCGCCCGACTTCCACTCGTCGGTGGTGCGCGACGCGTCCTTCCGCCTGGTCCCCACGCCGGGCCTCGTCGAGGGCGGGCCCCGACCGGACGCGGTGACATATCCGGAGGGGGTGTCGCTCGACTTCGAGGGCGTGCGGCTGGCGTTCCCGTTCGCCGTGCGCGTCCCGGCGCTGCCTCGCTACCGGGGTGCGTATCTGGACCGGGCCTATGTGCTGAGCACCGTGGCCGCGCCGGGTCGAGGGCTCGTGCCGCTGGGCCTGGGCGCCGCCGCCAATGTCGCGCCGGCGGATCCGAACACGGACGCGGACTCGCGGCTGGGACAGCCCGGCGTGATGTTCGTGCGCATGGCCCCCGCGCACCACGGGCTGGAGGGGCAGCCCTACCGCCTGCTCATGGGCGCCTCGTCCCGGGCGGCGCGGGATGATGCCTCGGCCGGCGTGGCGACGAGCCTGGTGGTGGCGGACCTGGCGGGGCCGCTGTTCGACCCGTCGGGGGAGCACCCGGTGCAGACCTGGTCGGGCTTCCTGCCCATCCCCGAGGACGTCCGCTACAACTTCGATGGCGCGGCGGAGGCCCGGGGGCTGGGGCCGCGTGAGCTGCGCGGCGAGGTGGACGGGCCCGCGACGTTGATCCGCGTCGTCTTCACCAACCGCCTCGGGCGCAGGTGGACGGTGCTCGTCTCTCCCGATGACCTGGAGGACGGGGTCCGGGTTCCCCGGGCGCCCATGGGCATCGAGGACCGGACCTTCTTCGGGGACCACCAGGGCTCGCGCTCGCTCTTGCGCACGGAGGTGTTGCAGGTGACGGGGCGGGACTCGCGGGATGTGCTGGGGCCCTCGCGACTGGCCGCGGCCGATGGGCCCGGGCTCGACCATGTGGGGGACCTGACCCAGGCCGCGTCGTCCCTGGACGTGGGACGTCCCGAGGTGGCCTGGCTCTATCCGGAGCTGGAGGGACAGCGGCTCACCCGGGGGAGCGCCGTGCGGGTGCGGGTCACCGGTTTCCGCCTGGGGACCAGCGCGGAGGCGGACGGCCGCGTGCGCATCGTGGTAAGGGGCGGCGCCAAGGGGTGCGAGGAGGTCCTCGTGAGTGACACGGCCTCATCTCCCACCTCGGGCGAGGTGGAGCTCCGGCTGCCGGCGAGCTGCTCCGGCCTGGGGGTGTCACTCATCGCGTCACTGGAGGACCCCGAAGGTCGCCTGCTCCGGCCCGCGGTCTCGGCCCTGCGAGGCGTGGATATTCCCTAGGTCAGGCGCGGATTCCCTACCCGGAGTCGCGTGCTCTGACTCGCTTTCTTGTTTTGCAGGGTGGTAGCGTCCCGAGGGTCGTTCGCTGGAGGAGTGGTGCAGAACGAGACGGTCGTCACGGTCATCTCCAAGATCTCCGACCGGCCGGTCAACCTCGACGCGGCGCTGGTCGTGATCTACGGATTGGACCTGGGTCGGAAGCACGATTTGACGCGCGAGGAGACCCTGATTGGTCGCTCGTCGAAGTCGGACATCCAGATCGACCAGGAGTCGGTGAGTCGCAACCACGCGGCCATCTCCAATACCCGGGAGGGCGTGCGGATCCGCGACGCGGGCTCCACCAACGGCACGTTCATCAACGACGAGCTGGTGGAGGGGGTTCGCGAGCTGCGCAACGGCGACCTGGTGAAGATCGGCCGCACCATCTTCAAGTACATCGCCGGCGGCAACATCGAGGCGGCGTACCACGATGAGATCTACCGGCTGACCACGATGGACGGCCTGACGCAGATCTACAACCGGCGCTATTTCGACGAGCAGCTGGACCGGGAGCTGTCCCGCAGCCGCCGGTACGAGCGCGGGCTGTCGCTGGTGTTGATCGACATCGACCACTTCAAGAAGGTGAACGACAAGTTCGGCCACCTCGCGGGGGACTCGGTGCTCAAGCAGCTGGCGTCCACGGTGCGCACGCGCATCCGCCGCGAGGACGTCTTCGCCCGCTACGGCGGTGAGGAGTTCGCCGTCCTGTTGCCCGAGGTCGCTCTGACGGGCGCGCGTCAGCTCGCCGAGAAGGTGCGCCGGCTGGTGGAGAAGCAGCGCTTCGAGTTCGACCGTCAGGCCATCCCCGTCACCATCTCCCTGGGCGTGGCGGTGCTGGAGCCTCGCCACCGCGAGCCCGGAGACCTGGTGCGCGCGGCGGACGAGAAGCTCTTCGAGGCGAAGACGACGGGCCGCAACCGCGTCGTCGGCTGAGGGCTCCGCGCGGAGGATTCGCGCGAACCGGTGGGGTCCCCCGCTTCAGCCCGCGAAGACGGAGCGCCGCTCGCGCAGCAGGGAGTGGAGCATGCCCTGGATGGCCTCGCGGGTGCGCTCGGTGAGTCGTCCCACCTCGCCCAGATCGTCCGCGGCCTCGGGGGGCAGCCCGTCCATGGCGATGGGCTCGCCGAAGCGGATGCTCCACTTGGCGGGCAGGGGCAGGGGACCTGGCATCAGCGGCAGGTAGGGCAGGCCGAGGAAGCTCGCGGGGATGCGGCCGAGCATCGGCGATGTCTCCTCCGCGCCGACGATGGCCACCGGGACGATGGGCGCGCCCGTGCGCAGCGCGAGCTTCACGAAGCCGCCGCGCCCGAAGCGCTTGAGGCGATAGCGCTCACCGAAGGGCTTGCTGAGGCCCTGGTAGCCCTCGGGGAAGACGACGAGGGGGCGCTGCTCGTCGAGCAGCCGCAGCGCGTTCTCCGGGCACGCGCGCACCGCGCCCAGGCGGTTGAAGAGCGTGCCCAGCATGGGCGCGTGGAAGACCTGGTCCTCCACGAGCCAGCGTGACTCGCGCAGGTCCGGCCGCTCACGACCGAGCGTGAGCGACATCACGAGGCCGTCGTAGGGCAGGGCACCCGAGTGGTTCGCCACCAGGATGACGGCGCCGCCGGGGATGTGGTCCGTCCCCTGCGCGGAGACCCGCCAGTACTGGCCGTAGAGGAACTCGAGCACCGGCTCCAGCCGTTCGACGAGGGACGGGTCCTTGCCGTACTCGTCCAGGTGCGCGCCGCCGCCCGTTCCCAGGCCCGCGCGCACCGCGTCCAGCATGCCGTTCATCGCGCCCCACGCGCGTCCCAGTCCCTCGCTGGCCAGCGCCTGTCCGGCGATCTCCCGGGCCAGGGCGAACATGCCGCTGGCGCGCTGGGCGAGGGGACGGGGGGACCCGGCGTCGTGAGCGGGCTCGGAGGAGGCGCCGTGAAAGGCGTCGTCTCGCGAGGGGGGCACCAGGGACAGCGGGCCTCGGCGACCCGGGGGGAACTCGTCGCGCGTCGTGTCTGGCATTTCCACCTCGGGCGCCTGGAAGGTGCTGTCCACCACGGGCCTGGAGATGGTCCGCTCCCAGCCGTCCTCGACCTCCTCGGGGGTCTCGTCGAGGTCCTCGAGCTCCAGCACGGCGCCGGCCATGGCCAGGTCCTCGCGCAGCTCCAGCGTGGAGACCTCTTCGTCCTCGGCCAGCTCGTCGAGGAAGCCCACCGTGGCGCGCTCCTCGAAGGAGTCGGTGAAGGGCGGCTCGGCGGAGCGGTGGACCATCACCTCGGCGACGGCGAGCTCGGCGGCGCTCTCGGCGACCTGCGCGGCGACGGTGGCGGCGAGCTCGCGCTCGTGCTCCGGCTTGCGAGTGACGGGGCTGTGGTCGAGGACCTCCTCCACTGCGGCCTCCGCCAGTCCGGTGGCCATCTCCGTGGCGAGCAGCCGGTCCGTGGCCTCCTCGCGGCCGGCGCGTCGGTCCATGGCTTCGTCCACGGCGTGCTTCGCGGTGACCTCGGCCACCTCGGCGGCCAGGGCCTCCGCGAGCGCGTGGTCCACGTTGCGCTGCTGGGGCGTCCGCTCCGCGGCGCGCTCCTCGAGCACCGCGGGGGGCCGAGACGGTGGGGCTGCTCGCGGAGTCACCGGCGCCGCGGGCTCGCGCAGCGGCTCCACTTCGTTCTCCGTCGCGGCGAGCGGGCTGCTGGCGGACGTGCCGGTACCACGCGAGGAGTGGCTGGCGGCGACCGGAGCCTGAGCGCTGGCCGCGTGAGATGGGTCGAGCGGAGGCGTCGAAGTTCCACGGGAGTCGCCCGCAGCGGTGGTGGCTTCTCCACGGGGCCTGCTCTCACCCGGGGTGGCGCCCGCGTGGAGCGCGCGCTCGCTCGTATCGGAGGCGCCCTTGTTGGTTTCAGAGGGCGTGCCACGTGCTGTGGTG
Organism: Myxococcus sp. XM-1-1-1; assembly: GCF_020037095.1. NCBI lineage: Bacteria > Pseudomonadati > Myxococcota > Myxococcia > Myxococcales > Myxococcaceae > Myxococcus > Myxococcus sp. XM-1-1-1. The sequence goes on along the minus strand of NZ_JAIQDH010000017.1, from coordinate 47,690 downwards.
GTGAGGGGCCGCTTCAGGCCATCCCTTTCGCCAGCGGAGCCTCGTGAAGGCGAGCCCTGCGTGGAGGTGGACGGCGGCTTCCCCCGGGCCGGGGCGCCGCGTGCGGCCTTGTTGTTTCGCGACGTCGAGGCAGGCCTCGTGTTGGCGGGGCGCTGCTCTCCATTCGACTCACCTTTCGCGCCCTTGTTGTTCCGAGCCGCACTCCGCGCGGCCGTGCTGTTCCGGTTGTCGGCGTCGCGCGCGGAAGAAGGCGCGGACTTCTTCGCGTCCTTCGGCTGGACGCGCCCGTTCTGCTCCGAGCCCCGGGCCTCGGGACCACGGGACTTCGCCTTCCCGGATGCGGGCTTTCCACGAGCGGGCTGCTTCTTCGCATCGGCCCCGTTCTTCGAGTGGGCCTTCTGCGTCGCCGTGCCCTCGCGCTCGGAGGGCGGGCGGTCCCGCGGAGGGGTGCCGGGTTTCGTGCGCTCACCCTCGCGGGAGGCGGCTCCGCGCTGGAAAGGATCGTTCCCGAGGACACCCTTGGCCATCTCTAGCTCCTCTTGAGCGCCGCCGCGGCGTCCCTGACGTGGTGGAAGGGGATGAAGCCGAGGGCAGTCTCCGCGCGCTCGCCGTCGGCCACCCACGAGTAATGGATGTAGTCGAGAAGGGCTACGGGCAACGTGTCCGCTCCAACCACATCCAGCGCGTGGAGTGCGCCACGGAACAATGGGCCGGGCAGGGGGAGCGGCCGGGCACCCGCCTGTCGGATGAGGCCGGACAGCGGGAGTACGCCTTGGCCAACGATGTTGAACTCCCCGGACGCCTCCGCCCGCAGCGCCAGGTGCAGCGCCCGCCCCGCGTCCTCCTCGTGCAGCCCCTGCCACAGCGGGTCGAACCCCAGCAGGGTGGGAACCACGGAGGTGCGCGTCAGCAGCCGCGTGACGGGGCTCTCGAACGCGGCCCCCAGCACCGGCGCGAAGCGCAGCACGAGCACCTTCATCTCGGGGTGCCGCTCACGGAACGCGCGGACCTGTCCCTCCACCTCCACCTTGTCGGTGACGAAGCGGCTGTGCGGACAGCCCTGCAGCGGCGAGTCCTCGCGCAGGAGCGCCGGGTTGTTCCCCCGCGCTCCATAGACGGCCGTCATCGACGGCACCACCAGCCGGGGGATGCGCGCGCGGCCCGCCGCGGTCAGCACGTTCATCGTGCCGATGACCTCCAGCTCGTGCGCCAGCGAGCCGTTGCGGATGGGGCCGAACAGGAACGCCAGGTGGTAGAGCGCGTCCACGGGGCGCTCGGTCAGCGCGTCGGTGAGCTCGCTCTCGGCGTCGTGCCGCGTGAGGTCCACCCGGTGGAACTCCACCTTGGCGCCCTCGGGACGGTTCACGTCCAGCACGACGATGCTCTCCACCTCCGGATCGCGCTCGAGCCGGGGCAGCAACAGCTTCCCGTACTCGCCGCTGGCTCCCGTCACCGCGACACGCAGCCGTCCCTTGCCTGGTCGTGACTCGTCCATACGCGAGGTCTCCTGTTAGCCCAGCCGCTCTCGAATGTCAGCCTGCACGGCTCTGTCTTGCTGGACAACGTCGTCCGGGTGGCGGAGGGTGGACGATTGCCATGGCACGCATCGCCCGTCTCAGTGACGTCCTCATCAACAAGATCGCCGCCGGCGAGGTGGTGGAGCGGCCCGCGTCCGTCGTGAAGGAGCTGGTGGAGAACTCGCTCGATGCCGGGGCGAGCACCGTGCGCGTGGACCTGTCGGGTGGGGGCGTGGACCGCATCATCGTGTCCGACGATGGACACGGCATGGGCCGCCAGGACGCCACGCTCTGTCTGGACCGCCACGCCACCAGCAAGCTGCGCGAGCTGGACGACCTGTTCCACATCGACTCCATGGGGTTCCGTGGTGAGGCGGTGCCCGCCATCGCCTCCGTGTCCCGCTTCAGCCTGCACACCGCGGAGGTCGGCGCGGACGTGGGCACGCGGGTGACGCTGGAGGGTGGGGTGGACGTGGTGGTGGAGGACGCCCCGCCGCGCACCGGCACGATCATCACCGTGGAGGACCTGTTCTTCAACGTGCCCGCGCGCCGCAAGTTCCTGCGCCGGGGCGACACCGAGCTCAAGCACGCCGAGGAGGCCGTCGTCCGGCTGGCCCTGGCCAACCCGGACGTGGGCTTCTTCGCCACCCACGAGGGCAACGAGCTGTTCTCCAGCGCGGCCTGTCCCGAGGACCCGCGCGAGCGCATCGCCGCGGCCCTGGGGCCCGCCTGTCACCCGCACCTGTTCCCCGTCGAGGAGCGCCGGCTGGGCGTCAGCGTCACCGGGTACGCGGCCTCGCCCGAGTTCACCTTCCCCAACGCGCGCGGCCTCTACACCTTCGTCAACCGCCGCTTCGTGAGGGACCGCGGCCTCATCGGCACCATCCAGCGCGCGTACCAGGACTTCCTCGCCGCCGGACGCCAGCCGGTGGTGGTGCTGAACATCGACGTGGACCCCGTCGCCGTGGACGTCAACGTCCACCCGCAGAAGCTGGAGGTCCGCTTCTCCGATGCGCGCGGCGTGTACGAGGCCATCAGCGCCGCGCTCAACCGCATGCTGCGCGCGGCCCCCTGGCTGGGCACCGGCGCCGACGCCCAGGCCGCCCTGGGCAACACGCCGCGAGACGCCGCGCACTACGCGCACGCCGTGGAGCGCTTCCTCACCCGCGCGCAGGAGGCGTCGTGGGGCGGCCCGCTGCCCACCACGCTGGACGCCGCCTCGCCCGGTCCGGGCCCCGCGCCCCTGTCCGGCGCCCCCGGCCCCATGGCCGGGATTCCCGCGCCGCTGCCCTTCGCCCACACCGGCATGCGCCCGCCCGCGTTCGGCGAGGCCCAGCCCCAGCTCAACGAGGCCCCTCCGCCGGGCTACTTCGCCGCGCTCAGGCCCATGGGCATGCTGGGCGGCCGCTTCCACATCTGCGAGGGACCGGGCGGCACGCTGGTGGTCCTGGACCCGCACGCGGCGCTGGAGCGGGCCCGGCTGACGACGTACCTGCGCGCGCTCGAGGACGAGAAGGGCCCTCCGGCGCCGTCGCTGTTCGGCACCACGCTGGAGTTCCCCGTCGCGGTGGCCAAGGCGCTCGTCGAGGGCCGCGAGGCGCTCTGCCGGCTGGGCGTCGACGTGGAGCCCTTCGGTGGCACCACCGTGGCGCTCAAGACGGTGCCGCCGGGGCTCGAGGGCGCCGATGCGCGCTCGCTGCTGGAGGCCCTGGCGCGCGCGCTGCCGCCTCGGGGCGCCACGCTGGACGCCGTCACGCTGGCGGAGGCGGTGCGGGTGCTGGCCTGTCACGCCGCGCGCAAGGCGAACACCGTGCCGCTCACGGACGCGCAGCTGCGCGCGCTGCTGGGCGAGCTGGACCGGGCCGACTTCCATCCCCCGTGCAGCCACGGCACGGTGGTGGTGCTGGAGATGCCGCTGCTGGAGCTGGAGCGCCGCGCCCGTTGACCTGGCCGGAAAGTTGACCCGTGGGAGGTCACTGCTACGGTGGGCCACACGCCTGTAGCACCGGGCGTTCCCCGGCACGGACGTCCAGGACGAGCACCCCTCACGGCAACGCACACGGGAGCGGCCACATGCGCGGTGTCATCACCCTGCGAGACGTGGTGTCCAACCTGGGCGTGGTGCTCCGCGAGTTCGGGGCCTTGTGTGTCGTCCGCTGCGTGGTCGCGTCGCTGTGTCGTCAGCGGACGACCTTCCTGGAAATCGCCGTGCGCTGCTCCAAGCGCACCTGACCTTCGCCTCCGAGTCCGATGCTCCGTCGCCTCCTGCCGCCCCTCGTCCTGCTCTTCGCCACTCCCGCCGTCGCCCAGGACGAGGAGGAGCCCATCCCCACGTCGCTGGCGGGAGTGGGGCGCATCACCGTGCAGGGGGGCTGGCGCGTCACCTCCAACGAGACGCTCTACAAGACCTGGTACGACGTCGAGGCGAACAGGGGCCTGCCACGGGCGCGCGAGACGGACGGTGGTCCGCTCGGCGTGGCGACCTTCGCCTACTCCATCTCCGACCTGGTGGAGCTGGGCATCGACCTCTTCTTCACCGGCTCCAAGCTGTACCTCAACAGCCCCGGCCTGGAGGGCGCCGCGCCCGTCGAGCGCAGCCTGGAGACGCTGGGCTACGGCGCGCTGGTGGGCGTGCGCTTCCAGACGGTGCTCCCGGAGATCGGCCCGTATGGCCTGGTGCCCTTCGCGGGGCTCGCCACGGGGCCGGCCATCGCCAGCTCCAAGCTGTCCGGAGAGAAGCTGGAGGACAAGACCACCCAGGCCTGGGCGGGCTCGCTGGGGGCCACCTGGCGGCTGTCCCCCCGCTGGGGCCTTTCCGCCGAGTACCGGTTCATGTTCCTTCGCGGACCCGTGGGCCCGGCGCTGAACGACCAGGACAAGCGCATCGCCTCGTTCAGCCTCGGAGGCAGCTGGATGTCCCTGGGCGTGACGTACACTTTTCCGCCCGAGCCATCCCGCTCGTTGACGGGCGGCCTGTAGCCCGAGCAGGCATGCGCCGAGCAGGTTGAACGCTTCCGGAAATGCGGTGGAACGATTGCGGTGTTCCGCTGCGGAAATTGTCGCCGTATGACCGGGAGAACTCCTTACGATGCGTGAGTCGGCCGAGATCGTTACCGGGCCCAGGAAGATGTCCATGCCAGAGCAGGCGAAGACCGAGATTGATAAGGAACTGGCGGACCTCCGCCGCGAAGTCGTCGAGGCCCGCAACCTCGTCATCAAGAGTGACAACCTGCTGAAGAACCTCCACGCGGAGGTCAAGGCGGTAGGCAAGCGTCACGAGGACTTCCAGAAGCGTCAGTGGATTTCTTCCGCGGCGGCGTATGTGTTGTTCGCCGTCATCGCGGTGGGGGCGGCGGTGATGATCACCAGCGCCCGCTCCTCCAGCGCCACCAATGAGCGCGAGCGGCTGGAGAAGATGGTGGCGGACCTGACGGGCCAGCTGGAGAAGCAGCGCGCGGACACATCCGCGCACCAGACGGCCCAGCGGGGCGCCGCGGAGGTCTACAAGATGATGACCTCGCTGCCCGGCGACGAGCGGCTCAAGGGCATCGACGCGCTGATGAAGCTGGACACCTCCCGGCTGAGCTCGCTGGAGCGTCAGGCGCTGAACGACCGGGCCTCGTCCCTGCGTCGTGAGACGGGCGACGTCGCCTTCGAGCGCGGGAAGATCGCCTTCCGCAAGAACGAGATGGACCAGGTCGTCGCGGAGATGGAGCGCTTCCTGGCCATGAACCCCCCGAACGAGCAGGCGCTGGACGCGTCCTTCTTCCTGGGCACGGCCTACAACCAGCTGCGCAAGCACGACAAGGCCGTGCCGCTGCTGGCGCGCTTCGTCGAGGGCGACCGCACCTCCAAGACGCGCGACTACGCCATGCTGCTGCTGGCCCAGTCGTACCAGGAGGTCGGGCAGATGGAGAAGGCGCTGGAGACGGCGCGTGACGCCGCGGGCAGCTACCTCAACAGCCAGTACCAGCAGCAGTTCCGCAGCCGCATCGCCATGGTGAAGCGCGCCATGAGCGGCAACACGGAGGCCGCGGGGCCCGCCCCGGTGGCCCCCGCCGCGGCGCCCGCCCAGCAGGTGGCGAGCCCCGCCGGTCAGTAGTCCCGGCCGCACCCCCGCCCGCTCAGCCGGGTGGGGAGACCACGGAAGCGTTGCCACGCGGGGTCCACGGTCGTAAGACCTGGACCCCGTGTCCGCTCCCGACCCCCGCAAAGACCCTCGCTTCCGCCGCTACCGTGGTGCCGCGTATGGGCTCTACATCGCGCTCACCTCGCTGTTCTCGGTGTGGATCATCGTGAACGTGAGCCGCTCGGTGGCGGCCATGACGCCGGAGAAGCTGCCGCCCGCCTCCGTGACGCTCGGCTTCCCGGAGTGTCTGGCCGGCGCCCGCGCGCTGTGGGACGAGCTGGAGCTGGGCCGCGAGAAGCTGGTGCGCGTGTCGCCCGCGCGCGACGTGGACCAGGAATGGATGCGCTTTCGCACCGAGTGGCTGACGCGGCTGCGTGAGCGCGAGTCCCAGTGTGACCTGCAGACGCGCGAGCGCGCCCCGCTGCGCACCGTGTACCGCCGGCTGGAGGCGGTGCTGGACCTCTACACCACGCACGCGGTGCAGTACGCGGACGAGGTGGGCGGCACGGTGGACTCGTTCCACGCGGCCTTCAAGGCGGCGAGCGCGAGCCCCGCGGCGAAGTCCTCGGCGCCCTGAGCGGCCTTCAGCGGATGGGCAGCAGCGCCGTGTAGCGGCCCAGCGTGTCCGTCACGGACTGGGCCAGCAGCACCGAGGTGGGACGGCCCTCCACGTTCACCACCCGGTAGAAGCGGATGGACGCGAAGGCCAGGCCCGGGGGCACGCCCGGCTCGCGAGCGAAGGACAGCGCGCGTCCGCGCAGCGTGCGCCCGCGCTGGAGGGAGAAGGTGGACACCGCCTGCTCGACGCCGTCGCTGCCGGGCACCACCGAGACGAAGCGGGCGATGCGCGGCAGGTTCTCCCCGGGCACGGCGTCCAGCCGGTACAGCGCCGGGTCCAACCGCAGCGTGTATTCGCCGTTGCCGTCCGTGATCGTCTCCGTGGCCAGGTCGGGCGGCAGCCGTCGCCCCGAGACGGTGTCCACGGGCTCCACCACCAGGCGCACGCCGGCCGCGGGCGTCGTGTCATCCGGCAGCCGCAGCAGGCCGCGCACCAGGCGTCGCTCGGCGCAGACCACGTCCGGCAGCACCGTGTCCGTGCGCGGCACCACCGCGTTGGTGATGGTGAGCCCGGAGGCGGCGCCGGGCGGCGGCACCACCACCAGCTCCAGGGGCGCCTCGGCGGGGCTGGGCAGTGAGCGCAGCTCGAAGCGGCCCTCCAGGTCCGTGGTGGCCAGGGGGCTGGCGAAGGTGCCGCCTCCGCTCACGCGCCCCTGGAGCGACACGGTGGCGGAGGCGACGGGGCGGCCATCCTGCGCCACCACGCGGCCCGTCACGCGCACCGGCGCGCCGAAGTCTCCCAGCTCCAGCTCCACCGGAGCCGTGAGGTCCACGGGGAAGGTCTGCTGGGGGATGAGCGCGTCGTCGTGCAGCGCCGTCACCCGGAGGAGCACGGTGCTGGCGCTGGCGGCCTCCGGGGCCAGCGCCAGCGAGAAGGCCCCGGTGGAGGCCGTCACCGGGATGCGCTGGGACAGCGGACGCAGCTGGGCGTCCAGGGCCTCCACCGCGAGCCCCGCGGGGACGGGGGCGCCATCATGGAGCGCCACCTGGCCCTGCACCCGCACGACGGCGTTGGAGGCGGGCAGCAGCCACTGCATCGCGAGCGTCTCGCCCGGGGACACGGTGCCGGTGTTCGTCACGGGCGGCACGTCCGGGTCCTCGGCCAGCAGCGTCACCGCGTACTGGCCGCTGGCGACGGGGAGCGTCCACTGCCCGTTGTCGGGCACGAGCAACGCCTGGTGGTAGCGGGCCACGCCCGGGATGAGGGCGCTGGTGCCGACGGCGCGCACGAAGAGCGGATCCGAATAGGGGCGGGTGGCGCTGCTCGACGGCGTGGGCGGCGTCACCGTGGCGCGCGTCACCAGGCCCCGCACGGACGCCTCGCCGAAGAGCTGCAGGTTCTGCTCGGCGCGCAGGCGCCCCACCGGGAAGTCCTGGGCGTACAGGCCCAGCGCCGGGTTGGGCGTCACCTCCACCACGATGTCCTGGCCCGGGTCTCCGCAGCCGTCGACGAAGCAGGTCTCGTTGGCCGAGCAGTCCGCGTCGGAGGTGCAGACGAGGAGCGAGTCCGCCGGGGGCTCGTCCAACAGGGCGCAGCGGGTGTTGCCGGACAGCAGCACCAGCGCGGCCAGGAGCCGGGCGGGAGCGCGGGTCATCGGCAGTCTCCCTGCACCGTGTTCACCACCCAGGTGTAGCTGATGACGAAGCCCGGGTCGATGATGGTGCCTCCGTCGGGCAGGTTCACCACGCGCGACTCGGGCTGCCGGTCCGTCAGCTCCGCGTCGCTCACCAGGGCCTCCACCAGATGCTGGCCCGGCGCGCTCAGCTCCGAGTTCGCGGAGGCCAGGTTGATGCGCAGCGTGCCCCGGTCCGGCCGGCGCGCCTCGCCGTTGTTGGTGAGGGCGATCTCCCGGTAGGGCCCGCGCGGGTCCTGCGGGTTGTAGTCGATGAACCAGTGCACCTTGATGCGGTCATCGACGTCCGGGTCCTCCACGGCGACCTCGAACGTCAGCTCGCACCGCGTGGCGCCGAAGTCCCGGATGATGCGCTCCTCGGGCAGCACCAGCGACTCGATGATGCGCGGCGAGCGGTTCATGAACCGGGGCACGTCGTCGAGCAGGGTGTCGTCCTGGGGCAACAGACAGCCGACGAGCAGCAGGCCCAGGGCCGAGGCCAGGACACACATCGCCCGTCCCTGGCCGGGCGGCCTGTCCCTGGGTGCTCGCGCCGTCGTCGAATCCATCCGCGGTGTGTCGGGCGCCGCCGTCAGAGCAGCTCCTCGCCCTCCTCGGGGGGCAGCGGCCGGCCGGTCTTCTCCGCCTCCAGCTTCTCCAGGTGCCGGAAGATGGTGCGAGGGTCCACGCCCAGGTCCTTGGCCGTCTTGGTCCGGTTGCCGTTGTTTCGCGCCAGCACTTCGTTGATGTAACGCTTCTGGAACTCTTCCTTGGCCTGGAGCAGCGGCATGATGGGGTCCAGGTTCTCCGGCTTGAGGTCCAGGTCGTCCGGGCCCAGCAGCGGCTTGTCGGACAGCACGACGGCCTTCTTGATGCGGTTCTCCAGCTCCCGGATGTTGCCCGGCCAGCCGTACTTCTTCATGGCCACCGCGGCGGACGGGGTGAAGCCCTTGGCCCGGGAGCTGAACTCACGCGAGTACTTCTGGAGGAAGAACCGGCCCAGCACCACCACGTCCTCGCCGCGCTCGCGCAGCGGGGGCAGCTTCAGCGTGACGACGTTGAGGCGGTAGTAGAGGTCCTCGCGGAAGGTGTTCCGCTTCACCTCGTCCTCGAGGACTTTATTGGTCGCGGCGACGACGCGGATGTCCACCGGCTCGCCCCGGTTGTCGCCGACCTTGTAGACGATCTTCTCCTGGAGCGCGCGCAAGAGCTTCACCTGGAGCTGCAGCGGCATCTCGCCAATCTCGTCCAGGAAGAGCGTGCCGCCGATGGCCGCCTGGAACTTGCCCGCCTTGGTGGCCACCGCGCCGGTGAAGGCGCCCTTCACGTGGCCGAACAGCTCGCTCTCCAGGAGGTTCTCCGGGATGGCGCCGCAGTTGATGGTGATGAACGGGCCCTTCAGGCGCGGCGAGCGGCGGTGGATCTCCCGGGCGATGAGCTCCTTGCCCGTGCCCGTCTCGCCGGTGATGAGCACGGAGATGTCCGTGGGCGCGATCTTGTCGATGCGCTTGTAGACGTCGCGCATGCCCTGACAGGCGCCCACGATGTCGCCGTAGCGCTGGTCCTCCAGCTTGCGGCGCAGCTCCGTGTTGTCCAGCTTGAGGTCGTTGACCAGCATCGCGTTCTGCAGGACGAGCGACGCCTGCGCCGCGAAGATGGTGAGCATGTCCGCGCTCTTGGGCTCGAACCGGTTCACCAGCCGGTCGTTGCCCACGTAGATGACGCCGAACAGGTCGCCCTTGTGCATCAGCGGAACGCACATGACCGAGTGCACGCGCAGGTTGACCACGGACTCGCTGGCCTTGAACTCGGGGGCGTCCACCGCGTCCGCGACGATGAGGGGCCGCTGCTCCTTGACCACCTTGGCGATGATGGAGTCGGACAGCTTCTCCACCGCGTCCTCGATGTTCTCGCGCGCCACGTTGCGCGCCACCTTCACGCGCGGGTCTCCGCTCTCCATCAGGATGAGGAAGCCCTTGTCGGCGCGCGTCACCTCGATGGCCTCGTCCATCAGGCTCTCGAGGATGCGCTCCACGTCGTAGAGCGCCAGCAGCCGCTCGCTGAAGGCGGTGAGCCGGCGCAGCATGGCCAGCTCGCGGCCGGGTACCCCGGGCAGCTCCGTGGTGTGTGAGTCCGACGTGTCCCTGGTCGCCGGCGCCTCGCGCTGCGCCGGGGCGAGCGTGGAGGGCGGGGGCGCGCGCGGGGCGTCCTCGCGGGAGAACTTCAGCTCCGTGTTGCCCACGCGCAGCACGTCGCCGGTGGCGAGCGCGTGGGTGTCGCGCTTCTTGCCGTTGACCTGCACGGTGGCGCCCAGGGTGCCCACCTCGTAGCGCGTGCCGTCGAAGGTGACGTGCAGGGCGCTGTCGGGGACACCGGGGTCGTCGAGCGCGATGTCGTTGTCCGCGCTGCGGCCGATGCTGGTGATGCGCTTGTGCAGGGCGATCTCGCGGACCTTGCCATCAGGACTGCGGACGGTGAGGCTGGCCATAGGGCTTCACATACCTGGAGGTTGAGGGGCTCAGAAGGTGAGGGACAGGGCGACGCCGCCGCCGCCGGAGGTGGGGTACACGCCCACGCGCGCGGTGGTGCGCGGCGGGGTGGCGCGGGGAGTCAGGACCTCGGAGCGCGGCGTGTTTCGCGCCGGAGGCTCGCGCGTCTCCACGGTGGTGCGCACCACCTGGTCCTCGTGGTGGTACAGCGCGTCCACCACGCCCAGGGCGTAGATGGTGTAGAAGCCCGCGGCCGAGGCCAGCTTGAGCAACTGCCAGGTGTCTCGCTGGCGCTCGCGGCTGGTGGGGATGAAGCGGATGGTGATGGAGGCCTTGCCGTCGTCATCGAGCACGTTGTCCAGCTCGAGCGTGCGCTCCTCGAAGAGCGACTCGTAGGCGAAGTAGGAGATGACGCTTGTCACCGCGAGCACACCCTCGGTGGCGGCGAAGACGATGCCCAGGCTGTTGCGGCCCTGCTGGAACTGGCCCGCGCCGAACGGGACGAAGTTGACCAGGAAGTTGCGCTTCTCCACGGTGCGCACGTTGACCTGGCTGGCCAGCTCCTCGGCGCGGCGGCGCAGCACCTCCGCCTCCACGCGCTCGCGCTCGCGGCGCTCGGTCTCCGCCTTCTCGCGCTCCTGGCGCAGCCGGCGCTCCTGACGCAGGAACTCCAGCTCGTTGGTCATGTCGTCCTTGATGCCCTCCAGGAAGGCCACCGCGGGGGGCGGGACGACGAACGGGTCCAGGCTGAAGTCGGGGTCCAACCGGAGCAGGGCGCGCAGGTGGCGCGAGGCCTCCTCGGTGCGGCCCAGGTTGAACGCGGCCAGGCCCGCCAGCTTGTGCAGCTCCACCAGCTCGTCCTCGCCCAGCCCGCCCCGGTCGATGCGCGCGCCGGCGCGGTCCAGGACCTCGGCGTACTTGCCGTACTCGAAGCTGGCGCGCAGGGCCGTCACCTCCGGGTCCCCGGTGTCCTCCTGCGCGAGCGAGGCGGCTGGCGTCCACAGCACGAGCCAGAGCGAGATGAGCGCGAGCCCACGGTTCATTCGGGGGACAGGCTCCCGGCCACGAGCGTCGGCTCTCCCGGGCGCAGCTGCACGACGCGGCGCTCCGTCTTGTAGCCGGGGTGGGAGATCTCCACCGCGACGGTGTGGAGGAAGCCCGCGGGGCCGCGCGGCGCGCGAATCTCGAACGGGTGCTGGACGCTGTCGCGGGCGGTGCGCACCTGGTCGCCCACGCGCACGGTGGCCTCGGCGGGCGTGTACTCGAGCGAGAGCGGTGACGGCTTGGGCTGGGCCCCCAGGTGGAAGCGGTTCTCGCCGTCGGACTGGACCTCGATGTCCTCCTTCACGTCCAGGCAGTAGTCGCAGGAGATGGTGACGGTGTGGCGCCCCGGGGACAGCTCCACGTCGTGCTTCGACAGGGCCTGGGCGCTCGGCGCGCCGTCGCCCACGCGGATGACCCCGAAGGGCCGCACGAGGATGGTGGCGAAGACCTTCTTCGCCCCGGGCTGCCGTCCGGCGACGCGCTCCTCACCAGGGCCTCCCACCGCGCGCGCATCGTCCGCGGCGCGAGGTGTGCCGCCCACCGCGCGCGGACCGCCCGTGCGCGGGGAGGGCCCGCCGGGGACCAGGGACAGCGCGTCGGCGCGGGTGCCCGGCGCCTCGGTGGGAGGACTCTTCGACGCCATGCCGCGCGAGCCCTCGCTCCGGGGCGACGGCGTGCGAGTGCCTGGACCCTCGGGGGCTCGCGGCAGCGCGCCGGGGGCCACGCCGGTGCCCGTGGGCGCGGCGGGCCCAGCCCCGGTCGGGTCGGTGGAGGAGGGCGCCGTCGCCTCGGGGCCGCTCGGCTCGCGGCCTCCGGACGTCATGGACGGGGGCGTGGAGGGCGTGCTCGCCTCGGGCGGATGGAACGCGGCGTCGGCGGGCGCGTGGTACAGCTTGTAGCCGCCGAGGCTCACGGCCGTGAGGGACGCGAGCCCCACCGCGAGCCGGATGCCGCGCCGTCGCCACTTCCGCGCGCGCTGCGCCCGCTGGATGCCCTTGAGCAGCCCCAGCGCCCGCGCGTTCTGCGCGTCCAGCGCCAGCACCTGGTTGAGGCAGCCGAGCGCGCGCGGCGTGCGCTTCTCCGCGAGCAGTCGCTCACCGCGCTCCAGCAGCGACGCGACGATGCGCTGGCGCGCGAGCTTCCGGTACGACGGCGGGTCGGCGAAGAACGACACCAGCTCCTCGCCCACGCGGGCGAAGCCCAGGCCCGCCAGGTAGTCCGCGAGCGCGTCGCGCAGCTTGCCGGCGTCAGGGTAGCGCTGGTTCGGGTCCCTCTGCAGACAGCGCGCGCAGATGTCCGCCAGCTCATCCGACAGACACGGGACGCGGCGGCGCGGGTCCTCGTAGTCGCCGTCGAGGATGCGCTTGAGCGTGGCCGTGGTGTTGGGCGCGGAGAAGGGCAGCCGGCCCGTCATGGCCGCGTAGAACATGATGCCCACGCTGAAGACGTCCGCCTCGGGGCCGGCCTCCAGGCCCTCGATGATCTCGGGGGACATGTGCGCGGGCGAGCCCACGAGCGTGCCCGTCACCGTCATCCGCTCCTCGATGTCGAGCAGCCGCGCGATGCCGAAGTCCATGAGCTTGAGGATGCCGTCCTCGCGCACCATGACGTTCTCGGGCTTCAGGTCGCGATGGATGACGCCCGCCTCGTGCGCATGCGCGAGCGCCGCGGCCAGCTCGTGGATGACCATGGCCGCCAGCTCCGGCGGATCCATGGGCCCCTCGTCGAGCACCGTCTTGAGCGTCTGGCCGCGGATGTACTCGGTGACGATGAACGCGTCCTGCGCGTCCGCGGCGGAGAAGTCGAACACCTCGAGGATGTTGGGGTGGTGCAGCTTGGCCACCGCGCGGGCCTCGCGCGCGAGCCTCCGCCGCGACTCGTCCTTGCCCGCCAGGTGGGGATGCAGCACCTTCACGGCCACTTCACGGTCCAGGGCGGTGTCGAGCCCCTTGTACACGACGCTCATGCCCCCCGAGCCGAGCTGCTCGAGGATGCGATAGCGACCGATATGGCGGCCGACGAGCGTCATGACGTGTGCGGCGAAAGTGCCTTCCCCCTCCCTCAGTCCCCGAAGCTGATGCCCATGCTCTTCGCGAAGCGCACCAGCTCACCGGAAGGGTCCACCCGGCGCTCCTTGCGCGACTCGCTCAGCGGTACCGCGACAATCTCTCCGGCGCGCAGGGCCACCATGTGGTCCCACTGTCCATCGCGCACCAGGTCCAGCACCTTGCAACCATAGCGCGTGGCGAGCACGCGGTCCGCCGCGCTCGGGCTCCCGCCACGCTGCAGGTGGCCCAGCACGTTCACGCGGATCTCCGCTTCCACGTGCTGCGCCAGCAGGTCCGCGCACACCTTGCCGGAGCCGCCCAGCCGCACCACGCCGCGTCCGGGCACGTCCTCGGCCTTGTCCAGCACGGCCAGCGTGCCGCCCACGGGGAAGGCGCCCTCGGAGATGGCGATGATGGAGAAGCTGCGGCGGCGCGTGGCCCTGCGGCGCAGCTTCTCCACGATGGACTCCACCCGGTAGGGAATCTCCGGGATGAGGATGACGTCCGCTCCGCCAGCAAGCCCGCTCTCGAGCGTGAGGAAGCCCGCGTGCCGGCCCATGATCTCCACCAGCATCACCCGGTCGTGCGCCTCCGCCGTGGAGTGCAGCCGATCCAACGCCTCCGTCACGATGAGCCGCGCGGTGTCGAAGCCGAACGTCTGGTCCGTCCCGCTCAAGTCGTTGTCGATGGTCTTCGGACAGCCCACCACCTTGAGGCCCTTCTCACTGAGCCGGTGGCCGATGGACAGCGTGCCGTCGCCGCCCACCGCGATGACGCCGTCGAGCTTCAGCGCCTCGCAGCGGCGCAGCACGGCGTCGGACACATCGCGCTCCACCCAACGTTCCCCCTCCCTGAAGGCGTAGATGAACGGGTTGGCGCGGTTGGACGTGCCCAGGATGGTGCCGCCCTTGGGGAGGATGCCGCGCGTGTCCTCCTCGGTGAGGGGACGCGTGAGGTCGGGCTCCACCAGGCCCATGTAGCCGTTCTCGATGCCGACGAACTCGTGGCCGAACTCGTGCGTGCCCCGCTTGACGAGGCCGCGGATGAGCGCGTTGAGCCCGGGGCAGTCTCCGCCACCGGTGAGGACTCCGAGTCTCAGTGAACGGGCCATAGGGGTCGGACGCGGGTGTCAGAGGCAGGAGTGCCCACCATGACAGCGACGTCGGACCTGATGATAGGAGGCCCCCGCGCTGGGGTGCAACGCGCGAATCACCTCACGGATCGGATTTCCGAGTGGAAACGCGAGCTTCCATCAGTCCCGCTTGAGGCGGCGACGAGAGGCGACGCGGTCCAGCAGGGCCTGCAGACGGGGCTGGGGCGCCTTGGGCAGCGCCTTGTCTGTCGGAGATTGTAGGGGCATCTCCTTCGCCATCCGGTAGACCTCGATCAACCGCTCCTTGAAGAGCTCGTTGTCGGGGCGCTCCTGGACGGCGCGGCGGTAGGCGGCGGCCGCTCCCACGTAGTCCCCGAGGGCGAACAGGCGCTCACCCTCCTGGGCGGGTGAGGAGGGGCCGAGCGGGAGCTCAGGCTCCTCGGGCGGTCGGGAGGCCTCCAGCTTCTGGAGCTCCAGGGGCTGGAGGGACTCGCGGAGGTTGGCGAGCTTGTCGGCGAGCGCGCCGTCGTCCGGGAAGGCCAGGAGGAGCGCCTCATAGAGGTCGAGCGCCTCGACCAGCTCTCCACGGCGCAGCGCTCGGTCGGCGCGAGCCTCCATCTCCACCCGGGCTGCAGGATTCATCTCGGCGCGAGGTTACCCGTGCCCGACGGGGATGTCACAACGAAGGCGCGCGGGCCTGACTTCACGGTGAGCCGGGCCGGTGGGCCTCATGCCCGTGAAGCCGTGTCTTCTGGGTATCCATGGGTTCATGCGGCCTGGCGCGTGAGTGGCCGCGTCCGGGGCTCGGGGGGCCTATGCTGCGCGGTGTGAGCCTCTCGTGGGTGGCAGGCGGGTGGTTGTTGCTGTCGGGCGCGCTCGGGACCGAGCTGCGGCGCGACGGCTACGTGCTGCGTCCGCCCGAGGGCTTCCACATGGTGCGGTGGGAGCCGTACACGGGCTCGGTGGCGGGGGCGGTGACGTTGGACGCGGAGACGCCGAGGTCCTTGTCCGCGGCGCTCGCGGATGGCGAGGGCCCGGAGGCGGCGACGATGTTGGTGTCGGTGGTGGAGCGCGGCTTCTCCGCGAGCCCGTCCGAGCGTGACGACTTCGCGTCGGCGGTGATGCAGCACTTCCAGCGGGAGCTGGGGGTGGTGCTGTCGCCGGAGCGCGTGGACCGGATTGGAGGCGATGCGCCGCGCGTGGAGGTGCTGGGGACGCTGCGGGACGCGGGGCAGACGCGCACGGTGCTGGTGGCGGGGCTCGCGTCCGAGGGGCGGCACGCGGTGGTCGTCGTCAGCGCGCCCGCGGTGCGCTGGGAGGTGCTGGCGCCGAGCGTCCGAGCCTCGCTGGAGACGTTCCGCCTGGAGCCGACGACGACGCCTGGCGTGGTTCCCCGGCGCTTGTTGGGCGCGCTCGCGGGGGCGCTGGCCGGTGCGCTGGTGGCGTCATACGCGGCGTGGCGCCGGGGGCGCGCGGGGCGGATGGCCTCCGAGTCGTGACGACCGCGCGGCTCGCGCACGAATGAATCCCCGGTGGCGCCCTGGGCGGCGCCGCGAGCGGGCCGCCTCGGAGGCGGGCGGGTCCCCGCGTGATGCCATCTGCTGGAGTGCGCGCCGGAGCCCGAGGAGCCGGCCCCGGCGCGGATTGCGTTTCAGGGCTTCACGTCACTGCGCACCCGGCTCGGGCAAGAGCGGGGGCACGGCGGTGGGCTTGCGGTGCTCATCCAGCGCCACGAGCACGAAGCGCCCGCGCGTGCACAGCTCCCGCGCGCCCGTGAGCAGGTCCTCGGCGAACATCTCCACGTCCACGGTGACGGAGGTGCGGCCCGTCGCCGTCACGCGGCTGACCAGCTCCACGAGCTGCCCCTGCTGCACGGGCATGTGGAAGTCCACGCGCTCGCTGGACGCGGTGACCACGGTGCGGCGCGTGTAGCGGCTGGCGGTGATGAACGCGGACATGTCCATCCACCTCAGGGCCTGACCTCCGAAGAGGGTGCCGTAGTGGTTGGTCTGATCGGGGAACACCATGTCCACCATCCGCGTCTCGGTGGCGGAGGAGGGGAGGGACGGCTGCATGTGACTCATGGACGGACTCCTGGCCCACGGGCCTCCCCGGACATGAAGACCTCCGAGGGCGGCGGTGGGCCGCGAGGGATGGCCTGACCTTCCCGCGAAGGCCGGGGGCGAAGCGCCACCCGGGGCGCTGTCCGCGTCCCAGATGGGCTCGAGGCAGGTTTTCGGGCTCCGTGGGCCTCCCACCACCCGCCCCTCATCGCGGCGCGTGCTGGCGTCCTAGGCGCCGTCCCTTCCCAGCCCTCGTCTGCCGAGGACCAGTGCGTTCGACGGCGTTCGTTCCCACTGACCGCTGCGGGGCAGCTCCGGATTCACACCGGATTCCCTTGCTAAACCTCGTGGACCCCCACGAGGCACCTCGGGCGGGGCGGACCCTACCCGCTGCCCGGCGCGTCGCCAACAGGGCAGGTGGGTCGACGAGCGCACCGGAGGCCTCATGCCCCGCCACTCGGTACCCCCGCGCGCGCGGCGCTGGGATAGCGTGCGCCGCATCCATGTTCGTCTTCCTCCTCGTCGCCGTGCTGGGGCAGGCGCCGGCCGTCGCCCCATCCGAACCGGGCGCGCCCTCCGCCGTCCGAAGCCAACCCGACGTCGTGCCCGCTCCCGCGCCCGAGCCGCCTCCGGCCGTGTTGCCCCCGGCCACCCACGAGCTCTTCCAGCGCATCCAGAACCGCGTCGCCCAGGTGCGCATCATCGAGCGCCGCTCGGGCACGCGCTCCTCCATCGGCTCCGCCTTCTTCGTCTCGGGCGACGGGTACGCCATCACCAACTACCACGTGGTCTCCGACGTGGTGCTCCACCCGGAGGACTACACCGCGCAGCTCGTGCTGCGCACCGGCGGGGAGCCCGTGCCCGCGCGCCTGGTGGACGTGGACGTGGTGCACGACCTGGCCGTCATCCGCATGGATGAACCGGTGAAGGACTACTTCGTCCTGGAGGACCGCGAGCCGCCCCAGGGCGCGCGCCTGTTCGCCATGGGCAACCCCCATGACCTGGGCACCACCATCGTCGAGGGCACGTACAACGGCTTCATCCAGGACTCGCTCTACGAGCGCCTGCACTTCAGCGGCGCCATCAACCCGGGCATGAGCGGCGGCCCGACGCTGACGGGGCAGGGCACCGTGGTGGGCGTCAACGTGGCCACCATGGGCAACCAGCTGGGCTTCCTGGTGCCGGTGCACCGCGCGAGGACGCTGCTCGGCCGGGCGCTGAAGATGGCGCCGGACGCGACGCCCGCGCTGCTGGAGACGGTGCGCGCGCAGCTCATCGAGAACCAGCAGCGGCTCACCGAGCAGATGCTCGCGGCCTCGCTGCCGAAGCAGGCCCTGGGCAGCTACCACGTCCCGGGGCGGTGGATTCCCTTCCTCAAGTGCTGGGGCGACACGCCGCATGACCCGGAGGTGCCGTACACCGTGACGAACTACCAGTGCTCGTCCGAGGAGGACATCTACCTGTCCTCGCGGCACCGCACCGGCGTGGTGGCCTTCCTGCATCAGCAGGCCTCCAGCCAGGAGCTGGGCGCGCTGCGCTTCTCCGCGCTCTACACCGCGCTGTTCTCGCAGGACCCGGACACGGTGGAGGCCTCGCGCGAGGACGTCACCAACTTCCGGTGCACCTCCGAGTTCGTGGACGTGGGCGGGCTGCCCGTGCGCGCGGCCATGTGCCTGCGCGCGTACAAGCGCTTCCCGGGGCTCTATGACCTGGTGCTGCGCGCCGCCGCGCTCAACGCCAGCACCAGCGGGGTGGACACCAGCCTCACGCTGGGCGGCTTCACGGCGGACAACGCGCGCAAGCTGGCGCGCCGCTACCTGGAGGGGCTGTCGTGGACGAAGTGATCTTCCTGGAGGTGTTGGAGGGTGACTCCGTCCACACGCGTCACCGGCTGGATCGCTTCCCGGCCACGGTGGGCCGCGCGTACTCGAACGACGTCATCCTGGATGACCCGAAGGTCTCCGCCGAGCACCTGCGCATCGACCGCCGCGAGGACGGCGCGCTCGTGCTGCGCGACGTCGGCAGCGACAACGGCACATGGCGCGTGCAGCCCTGGACGCAGCTGGCGGAGCTGGAGCTGGCGCCCGACACCCGCGTGGCGGTGGGGGACACGGTGCTGCGCTTCCGGGCCCGCAACCACGCGGTGCCGCCCACGGTGGTGAGCACCGTGTCCGGCGAGCCCCGCGAGCGCGTGTTCGAGCACCCGCGCGCCTTCCCCGTGGCGATGCTGTCCCTGCTGCTGTTCAGCGCGCTGGCGTCCTACCTGGGCAACTACGCGCGCACGGACTGGGGCGAGCTCACGGTGGCCCTGGTGATGCCCCTGACGCTCACGCTCCTGTGGGCCGGAGGCTGGGCGGTGGCCAGCCGCATCTCCCGTCGCCACTTCCACTACCGCGCGCACGCGACCATCGGCGCGCTGGTGCTGCTGGGCGCCGTCGCGCTGCCGCTGCTGGTGGCCGCGCTGGGCTTCAGCCTGGGCCTGGGCGCGAGCCTCTCCTGGGTGTACCACGCGACGTTCCTGCTCCTCATGGGCTGGGGGCTCTTCTGGCACCTGCGCTACGTGGCGCGGTGGGAGCCGGCGCGGCTGGTGCGGGTGCTCGTCGTGGTGACGCTGGCCTTCGGCGCTGTGTCGCGGGCGAACGATTTGCTGGGCAACGAGCCCTTCAGCACGTCGCTCGACTTCTCCCGCACGCTGCTGCCGCCCGTCTTCCGGGTGGCCCGCGCCCAGCCCGTGGAGTCCTTCTTCGAGGACCTGGACGGGCTCCAGGAGCAGGTGGACGCGCTCGCCAAGGAGGAGTAGCGCGCGACGACGCCCTGGGTGGGCTGGCGGTGTCAGACCTGGAAGGTAGCCTGCGTCGCTCGGGTGGTCGAGCGACCAGGAGGTCCAGGTGCGAGTGAGCGTGGCGCCGGAGCTGTCGTCGTTCCGGGAGGTGGCGCGTGGGTTGTTGGTGCGCGGCATGCCTCCGGACCGGGTGGAGTTCGAACAGGGGCAGGGGGCGTGGACGCAGTGGGTGGACCCGCTCCTGTCCGGTGGTGGCGCCCGGGCCGTCCCGGCGCTGCCCGCGGACTTCCTGTCCCTGGCGGAGAAGGTGGTGTGTCACCGGGATCCGGAGCGCTTCGCGCTGCTGTACCGCGTGCTGTGGCGGCTGACGCACGGTGAGCGGCGCCTCCTGGAGAAGGACGCGGACCGGGACGTCCAGCGGCTGCGGCGCATGGAGCGCGCGGTGCGGCGGGACCTGCGGGAGCTGGTGATTCGCGTCCGGTTCCATCGCGCCGCCTCGGATGGAGAGGCGCGCCATGTCGCGTGGTACCGGCCGGAGCACCTCGTCGTCCGGCTGGCCGCGCCCTTCCTCGTGGGGCGCTTCCCCTCGCTCCACTGGAGCCTCTTCACGCCGGACGCCAGCGCGCATTGGGATCGGGCGAGGCTGTCCTTCGGCGCGGGGCTCGTGTTCCCGGAGCCTGGGCCCTTTCCGGCCCGCGCCGCGTCGCCGGACCCGGTCCACGCGCGGCCGCGGGTGTTGCTGCTGGGGGACGTGCCCGGCACCCGGGAGGAGGGAGACGCGGCGTGCTTCGTGGGGCCCTCGGGCCGGCTGCTGGAGCTGGTCCTCTCGCGCGCGGGGCTGCGGAGCTCGGACCTGCGGGTGTCCCGGGCCCGCTGGCCGGGGCGTCGCTCGGGCGCGCTCAGCTGGCCGGAGACCCGGGCCCTGCGGGAGGAGCTGGCCTCGGAGGCGGCGCGGGTGCGTCCCCGGCTGCTGCTCGCGTTGGGCGGCGCCGCGGGGCAGGTGCTGCTGGGACCGGGCTTCCGGCTGGACGTGGGGCGGGGGCGGCTGGTGCCCTCCGAATGGGCTCCCGGCGCGCTGGCCACCTTCGCGCCGTGGGACGTGCTGCGTCGGCAGGACCCTCGCGAGCGCGCGGAGGCCCGCATCCACTTCGAGGCGGACGTGCGCGCCGCGGCGCAGTGGCTGAAGAGCCCGGAGGCCCTGGGCTCCTGAGCGGGCGCACGCGGGCGGCCTCGACAACGCGCGAAGCCGCCCTCCATATCGACAGGGCTCCTGGATGATTGCCTTCCGGAGGGCACTGCAGCCGGGCGCGTGAGCGCGGTGCTAGCCTCGACCTGGCCCAGGTGCGCTTCTCGGAGGGGACGCCATGCGTCGTTCAGCCCTGACCCTGTTGTTGCTGTTGTGCGCCGCGTGCGCGCGGACCTCGTCGGTGGTGCCGCGCCGCGGCCCCCCCGTCACCGTCGTCCCACCGGAGCTGGCGCTCGAGTCCGGTGACTCGCCCTGGGCCATCTCCATGCCCTTCGGCCTCGCGCAGGATGGCAGCGCGCTGGTGCTGCGCTTCCTGGAGCGGGCCGAGGCGTCCGGCGCGCGCTACCTCAGCAACGTGCAGGTGGTGTTCGTCGCGGACGACGCGGGCACGTCCATGGAGTGCCGGACGAACCTGATGCCGGAGGGCACCATCCCCCCGTGGAAGCCGCTGATCCGCACCGCGATGGCCGCGGGCGAGTACGCGCCGCTGAAGCTCGTCAGCCGTCCCGTGCCGGACGTGGTGGTGAGCTGCCAGGAGACGTGGGCCGTCACCATGGTTCCCCAGGCCGTCCGCGTGTCCAACGTGGGTGGCGCGCACCCGGGAGAGCTCACCATCGGCGGCAACATGGTGCGCCGTCCAGAGGTGCGCTGCGGGCCGGTGGCCACCCTGCGCCTGCTCACGCGCTACGCCTTCGAGGACGCCGTCGGCTACGTGCCCCCGCGCATCGAGCGGATGGGCGAGCACCGCCCGGAGCTGAAGCTCCAGGAGACGGAGGCGGAGTGCTACCCGAGGGACCCGGCCTCTCCCGGCGTCAACCGCATCGAGGCGATGGCCTATGGCGGCGCCGGACCGCGCGCCGCGTTCCTGGACGGCCCCATGACCCCGATGGAGGCGCCCAGGTCCGCACCTCAGATGGACCTCTGAGGTGCCCGCGCGCGGCTCACATGCCGCGCAGCGCGTGGGGCTGGTATGGCGCCTCGAGCTGCTGAAGCTCCTCCGCCGTGAGCTTGAGGTCCACGGCGCGCACGGCGTCCTCCAGGTGCTCCGGCTTCGTGGCGCCGATGATGGGCGCCGTCACCACCGGCCGTGACAAGAGCCACGCCAGGGCCACCTGCGCGGGCGGCACGTTGCGCGCCTCGGCCACCTTCCGGTTGGCCTCCGCCACCTCCCAGTCACCCGGCTGGTCATACAGCACGGGCGCGTACGCATCCGTCTTCGCGCGCGTCGTGGAGCTGCGGTCCGTGAGCGACTTGCGGGAGCCCGCGAGCAGCCCGCGCGCCAGGGGAGACCACGGGATGACGCCGATGCCCTCCGCCTCGCACAGGGGCAGCATCTCCCGCTCCTCCTCGCGGTAGACCAGGTTGTAGTGGTCCTGCATGGACACGAAGCGCGACCAGCCGTGCAGGTCCGCCACGCCCAGCGCGCGGGCGAACTGCCACGCGAACGTGGACGACGCGCCCAGGTAGCGCACCTTGCCCTGGTTCACGAGCTGATCCAACGCCGCCAGCGTCTCCTCCAGCGGCGTGTGCGGATCCATCCGGTGGATTTGATACAGGTCGATGGTCTCCACCCCCAGGCGCTTGAGGCTCGCCTCGCACGCCTGGACGATGTGCTTGCGAGACAGGCCCCGCATGTTGGGCCCGTCCCCCATGGGGAAGTACACCTTGGTGGCGAGCACCACCTCCTCCATGCGCGCATACCGTCGCAGCGCACGACCCGTCACTTCCTCACTGACTCCCAGCGAGTACATGTCCGCGGTGTCGAAGAAGTTGATGCCCAGCTCCACCGCGCGGCGGAAGAAGGGCTGGGAGGCTTCCTCGTTCAGGACCCAGGGTCGCCAGGAAGGCGTGCCGTAGCTCATGCAGCCCAGGCAGAGGCGGGAGACACGCAGGCCGGTGCGGCCCAGCTGTGTGAACTTCATGAAGTGCTCCTCTCGTCGGTGACGCGGGCCGTGAATATGCAACCTGCGAGCGCCGATGTGCTGGGTCATTCGTGATGACACGCCTTTTCTGGATGCTCCGAATCCATTAAAAGATAGGCGCATCCAGGGGACGCCAGTCGGTGCAGCCAAGACAACGCCCCCGGGTCGCTGGGACGCGTGTGTGCCGAGCTGAAACGGCTGGTGTCCTGCTGAAAAAATCCCCCCTCGGGACATCGACATGTATCTGCCGACTCGCGCTGCCCCCGCCTCCGCGTTCGTCCGTCCAGGTTCCGCCACGCTCGTGGATGTCTGTCGCATGCGAGCGTTCGATCAGCCCACGGACCCCATCTACACGTTCGTCGATGAGGAGGGGGAGCACACCGTCACCTACGCGCAGCTGGATGCGCAGGTGCGGGCCGTGGCGGCCCGGCTCCAACGGGAGCTGGCTCCGGGGGAGCGCGCGCTCCTCATGTATCCGCCGGGGCGTGAGTACGTGGTGGGGTTCCTCGCGTGCCTGTATGCGGGCGTGGTGGCGGTGCCCGCGTATCCGCCGGACGTGATGCGGCTGGGCCGCACGCTGCCGCGCTTGCAGGCGCTGGTGTCGGATTGCGGCGCGAAGCTGGCGCTCACCACGTCGGGCATCTCGGAGCTGGTGGGGCCGCTCACCGAGGGCCTGGACGACCTGCGCGCGCTGCGCTGGTTGTCGACGGACGCGGTGCGGCTGTCGGAGGCGGACGGCTGGCGCGCGCCGGCGCTGAGCGACGCGACGGTGGCCTTCCTCCAGTACACGTCCGGCTCCACGGGCACGCCGAAGGGCGTGGTGCTGGCGCATCGCCAGCTGATGCACAACAGCGAGCTCATCGCGCACGGCTTCGACGCGAGCCCGTACCCGCGAGTCGTCTCGTGGCTGCCGCCGTATCACGACATGGGGCTCATCGGCGGCATCCTCCAGCCGCTGTACCGGGACATGCATGTGTCGTTGATGTCGCCGATGTTCTTCCTCCAGCGGCCCATGCGCTGGCTGGAAATCATCTCCCGCCACGGTGGGACGGTGAGCGGCGGGCCCAACTTCGCGTTCGACCTCTGCGTGCGCAAGAGCACGCCCGAGGAGCGGGCCGCCCTGGACCTGAGCCGCTGGGAGGTGGCGTTCTGTGGCGCGGAGCCGGTGCGCGCGGAGACGATGGAGCGCTTCGTCCAGGCCTTCGCGCCCTCGGGCTTCCGGCGCGAGGCGCTCTATGCCTGCTATGGCCTGGCGGAGGGGACGCTCATCGTCACGGGGCGCAAGCGCGTCGCGGCCCGTCCCGTGGACCTGGTGGTGCGAGACTTCTCGCGCGAGGCGCTGGAGCGCGGGGAGGCGCGCCGCCCGGAGCCGGGCGCCGAGGGTGTGACGCTGGTGGGCAGCGGCGAGGTGCTGGGCACGCAGGTGCTGCGCGTGGTGGACCCGGTGACGGGGGAGCAGAAGGCCCCGGGGCAGGTGGGCGAGCTGTGGTTGCAGGGGTCGAGCGTGGCGGAGGGCTACTGGCAGCGCCCCGAGGAGACGGAGCGGACCTTCCACGCGCGCATCGCGGGCACGGGTGAAGGACCCTTCCTGCGCACCGGAGACCTGGGCGTCGTCGACGGTGGCGAGGTCTTCGTCACGGGGCGCCTGAAGGACGTGCTCATCCTGCGCGGCCGCAACCTCTACCCGCAGGACGTGGAGCTGACGGTGGAGCGCAGCCACCCGGGCCTGCGCCCGGGCTGTGGCGTCGCGTTCTCGGTGGACGTGAAGGGCGAGGAGCGGCTCGTCGTCGTCCAGGAGGTCTCCGGCAAGGCGGTGGAGGCCGGGGCCGTCGAGGAGGCGGTGGCGCGCATCCAGGCCTCGGTGGCGGAGGAGCATGGCGTGGCGGCGCTCGCGGTGGTGCTCATCGCCGCGGGCAGCCTGCCGAAGACCTCGAGCGGCAAGGTGCAGCGGCGCGTCACCCGGCAGACGTTCCTGGAGGACGGGCTGGAGGTGGTGCACGCCTGGCGGGAGGGGAGGGTGGATGCGCACGCGCCGGACGCCGGTCCGCGCGAGCCCGTGTCGACGACGCAGGATGGAGACGTGCTCGCGTGGCTCCGGGAGGAGCTGTCGCGCAGCCTCGGTGTCGCGCCGGGTGGGCTGGATGCCGACGAGCCGCTCACACGCTACGGCCTCGACTCGTTGCGCGGGCTGGATGTGATGCACGCCGTGCAGCAGGCGTGGAAGGTGTCGCTGCCGCCCACGTTGTTGCTGCAGGGGCCCAGCCTGCGCGAGGTGTCCGCGTGGGTGGAGCGCATGCGGGGCACGGCGGAGGCGTCGTCCGCGACCGCGGGTGCCGAGGACTCGACGCCCCACGTCTCGGACGGGCAGCGAGCGCTGTGGTTCCTCCAGCGACTCGCGCCCGGTGCCACCGCGTACCACATCACGAGGGCCGTGCGGCTCTCGCCGCGGGTGGACCTGGCCGTCCTGGAGCGTTCGTTCAACGCGCTCGTCGCCCGTCACCCGGTGCTCGCGTGCGCGTTCCCCGAGGAGAAGGGCGAGCCCGTGTGGCGCGCCGCGACGGCGCCGGTGTTGGAGCAGGAGTCCGCGCGAGGCTGGACGGAGCAGGTGCTCCACGAGCGACTGGTGTCGGAGTCACATCGGCCGTTCGACCTGGAGCGTGGGCCGCTGCTGCGGCTGCGTGTCTTCACGGACGTGGAAGGGGGGCCGGTGTTGTTGATGGTCCTCCACCACCTGGTCACCGACTTCTGGTCGCTGGAGGTGTTGGCCGAGGAGCTGGGCGTGCTCTACACGGCGGGGAGACGCGGGGTGCCCCCTCTGCTCCCCGCGCCTGCTCCCGCGGTGGGGCCCATCCTCCGGGCGGAGGAGGCCCGATACACGGGGGCCCGGGGCGAGGCGCTCCAGTCCTGGTGGCGTGAGCGGCTGAGCGGCGAGCTGCCCGTGTTGGAGCTGCCCACCTCGCGTCCCCGGCCCCGGCTCCAGTCGTTCCGTGGCGGGACGGTGTCCTTCCGTGTGGAGGCGGAGACGGCGTCGCGGCTCGTGTCATTGGGACAGGCGAAAGGCGCCACGCCATTCATGGTGCTGCTCGCGGGCTACCTCGCGTTCCTGCGTCGCTACACGGGACAGGAGGACCTGGTGGTGGGCACGCCCACGGCGGGCAGGTCGCGCGCGGACCTGGCGCGACAGGCGGGGTACTTCGTCAACCCGGTGCCCCTGCGCGCGCGGGTGGCACGCGGGGTGTCCTTCTCCGGCTTGCTCGCGGAGGTGCGAGGCACGGTGCTGGAGGCACTGGAGCACCAGGAGCTGCCCTTCGCGCGCCTCGTCGAGCGGCTCCAGCCGAGACGTGATGCGTCCCGTCCACCCGTCTTCCAGACGATGTTCGTGCTGCACTCGGGACGTCCGGGGCGCGAGGCGCTCGCGCCGTTCGCGCTCGGCGGCGCGGGGGCCCGCGTGAGGCTCGGCGAGCTGGAGTTGGAGTCGGTGCCGCTGCGCAACCAGGCCTCGGCCTTCGACCTCACGCTGTCGATGGCCGAGTCGTCTGGCGGCTTCGAGGCCAGCCTGGAGTACTGCTCGGACCTCTTCGACACCGAGCTCGCGGAGCGCATGGCCCGGCACCTTCGCGGGCTGTTGGACGCGGTGTCGCGAGCGCCTGAGACGCCGGTGCTGGACCTGCCGTTGCTCGATGAGGAGGAGCGACGCGCCACGCTCGCGCTGGGGCGGAGGCCCGCGGCGACCCGGCCCCCCGAACCGCGAGGGCTGCACGAGGCCTTCGAGGCCTGGGCGGTGAAGACGCCCGACGCCGTGGCGCTGGTCGCGGGCGCCACGAGCTGGACGTACCGCGAGGTCAACGAATGGGCGGACCGGATCGCGAGCAGGTTGCGTCATCAGGGTGTCGGGCCGGAGGGGCGCGTCGCGACGTTGTTCGAGCGTGGTGGACCCGAGGCGGTCATCGCGTTCCTCGCGGTGCTCAAGGCGGGCGGCGTGGTGATGCCGTGCGAGCCCTCGCATCCTCCCGAGCGCATCTCCTGGTTGTTGCAGGACTCGGGGGCACGTTGGCTGCTCTCGCAGGACCGACTCGCGCGGAGGCTCGAGGTCCCCGCGGGGGTGATGTCGCTGCGCTGGGAGGAGTACGGCGCTCGTGACGCGCAGGCCGAACCCTCCGCCGAGCGGACCCCCTCCGTGCCGACGCTGGAGGGCGCGGCGTACCTCATCTACACCTCCGGGAGCACGGGGCGTCCCAAGGGGGTGCTGGTGCCGCATCGTGGGGCCCTGCACCTCGCGGAGGCGATGGGCCAGCGCTTCAACCTGGGGCCTGGCGCGCGGGTGCTCCAGTTCGCCTCGCCGGTCTTCGACGCCTCCGTGTCGGAGTACCTCCAGGCGCTGATGACGGGCTCGACGCTGCACTTGCCGCCGTCGGGCGAGGTGCTCGCGGGAGAGGCCCTGCACCGCATCCTCCGTGAGCAACGCATCACCCACGCGACGCTGCCCCCGTCGGCCTGCGCGCTGTTGCCCGATACTCCGTTGTCCGATTTGCGGATGCTCATCTCCGCGGGAGAACCCTGTCCCGAGGACCTGGTGACGCGCTTCGCGCCGGGTCGGGAGATGGTCAATGCGTACGGCCCCACCGAGGCCACGGTGTGCTCCACCTGCGCCACGTGTCGGGCCGGGGAGGGGGCGCCGGACATCGGTCGGCCGCTGCCTCATGTCGACGCCTATGTCCTCGACGAAGCCCTGCGGCCCGTGCCCTCGGGCGTCGCGGGCGAGCTGTACGTGGGCGGTCCCCTGGTGGCTCGCGGCTACCTGGGGCGCCCGGAGCTGACGGCCGAGCGCTTCGTTCCGGACCCCTATGCCGACGAGCCGGGGGCGCGGCTGTATCGCACGGGAGACGTGGCGCGCTGGCGCGCCTCCGGTCACCTGGAGCTGCTCGGCCGCGTGGACGCGCAGGTGAAGCTGCGTGGGTTCCGCATCGAGCCGGGCGAAGTGGAGTCCGCCCTGCGTGAGCTCGCTGGCATGCGCCAGTCACACGTGCGCGTGTGGAGCCCGCCGTCGGGTGGTGAGCCTCGACTGGTGGCGTACGTGGTCCCTCCGGACGCGGGGATGCCGCCGCCGGGCGAGGTGCGCGCGAGCTTGAGGGCGCGCCTGCCGGAGTACCTGGTCCCCGCGGACTTCGTCGTCCTGGAGGCGCTGCCCGTGTTGTCCAGCGGCAAGGTGGACACGCGGGCCCTGCCACCGCCGACGCGCGCGACGCCGCAGGAGGGCGCGCCGCGCACGCCGCTGGAGGAGACGCTGGCCAAGGCCTGGGCGGAGACGCTCGGCTTCCCGGCGGTCAGCATCCACGCGCACTTCTTCGACGACCTGGGCGGCAGCTCGCTGTCGGCGGTGCGCGCGTGCGCCCGCCTGCGCGAGGCGCTCGGTCGTGATGTCCCCATCACCCACTTCTTCGAACACCCCACGGTCCAGGCCCTGGCTCGGAGGCTGTCCTCCGAGTCGGAGCCCGGGACGCAGGCCGTGAAGCACCAGGAGCGCGCGGAGGCCCGTCGTCAGGCCCTCCAGCGTCGCGGCGGAAGGAACAACCGAGATCATGGCTGACCAGGACCAGACGGGCGGTAGCGGCAACGACATCGCGATCATCGGCATGGCGGGCCGCTTCCCCGGCGCCGCGAACGTGCGGGACTTCTGGCGCAACCTCCTCGACGGCGTGGAGTCCATCTCCCTGCTGAAACCCGAGGAGCTGGAGGTCTCGCCGTTGGTGCCGGAGTCCCTGCGGCGTCACCCGGACTTCGTGCCGATGGCCAGCGTGCTGGAGGACGCGGACGCGTTCGACGCGGGCTTCTTCGATGTGCCTCCTCGCGAGGCGCTGTGGATGGATCCCCAGCAGCGCGTGTTCCTCGAGTGCGCCCACGCGGCCCTGGAGGACGCGGCCTATGACCCCGCGCGCTACACCGGGAAGATCTCCCTGTACGCGGGCGCGGGGCCGTCGCTGCACACGATGGGCATGTTGGGGCAGGGGCAGCTGGACCCGGCCTCGCTCTACGAGGTGATGGGCACCTCGGGCGAGAACCTGGCCACCAAGGCCTCGTTCAAGCTGCGGCTGCGCGGCGAGAGCCTCGCGGTCTACACGGCGTGCTCCACGGGCCTCGTGGCCGTCCACATGGCCTGCCAGAGCCTGCTCCTGCGCCAGTCCGACATCGCGCTCGCGGGCGCGGTGCGGGTCTCGCTTCCGCAGCGCACGGGCTACCTCTTCCAGGAGGGGATGATCCTCTCCCCGGACGGGCACTGCCGCGCGTTCGACGCGAAGGCCGCCGGCACGGTTCCGGGCAATGGCGCGGCGGCGGTGGTGCTCAAGCCGCTGGAAGACGCGCTCCGGGATGGGGACCACGTCTATGCCGTCATCCGAGGCTCCGCGCTGAACAACGACGGTGGCCTGAAGGTCGGCTACACGGCGCCCAGCGTCGAGGGCCAGGCGGATGCGATTGGCGAGGCGCTCGCCTACGCGGGGCTCACCGCGGACGACATCGGCTACGTCGAGGCGCACGGCACCGGCACGGCGCTGGGTGACCCCATCGAGGTGGCGGCGCTCACCCGCGCGTTCCGTCGCGACACGGACCGAAAGGGCTACTGTGGCCTGGGCTCGGTGAAGACGAACGTCGGTCACCTGGACACGGCGGCCGGGCTCGTGGGCCTCATCAAGACGGCCCTCGTGTTGTCGGAGGAGGAGCTGCCGCCCACGCTCCACTTCACGACGCCCAACCCCTCCATCGACTTCGCGAACAGCCCGTTCACCGTCGTCGCCGAGCGCAAGCCCTGGCCCCGGGGCGAGGTGCCTCGGCGCGCGGGCGTGAGCTCGTTCGGCATCGGCGGCACCAACGCGCACGCGGTGCTGGAGGAGGCGCCTCGACGCGAGCCCTCGGCCGCGAGCACCCGGCCCTCACAGGTCGTCACCCTGTCCGCCCGGAGCGAGCAGGCGCTCTCCGCGTCCCTGCGCGAGCTGGCGGACTGGTTGGAGACCGCGTCGCCGGACGTGTCCCTCGCGGACGTGGCCTTCACGCGCAACCGGGGGCGCGGCGCCTTCGAGCACCGGCTCTCGGTGACGGCGACGGACCGCGCGGAGCTCATCAAGAAGCTGCGCGGCAAGAACACCCCGCGGGTCCTGGAGGACGTGGCCGCGGCCCGCGAGCGTCGCGTGGCCTTCCTGTTGCCGGGGCAGGGCGCGCAGTCGCTCGGCATGGGGCGGGAGCTGTACGGCGCGGAGCCGCGCTTCCGCGAGACGGTGGATGCGTGCCTGACGCAGCTGGGACCCGTGCTCGAGAAGGAGCTGCGGGGCGTCCTGCTGCCAGTCGCGGGCGAGGAGGCCGCCGCGCGTGAGGCCTTGAAGGACC
This sequence comes from Myxococcus sp. XM-1-1-1, assembly GCF_020037095.1. NCBI lineage: Bacteria > Pseudomonadati > Myxococcota > Myxococcia > Myxococcales > Myxococcaceae > Myxococcus > Myxococcus sp. XM-1-1-1. The sequence continues at coordinate 17,749 of NZ_JAIQDH010000017.1, read as the reverse complement.
CCCGCCTGTCGCTGCCCGCGTTGTTCTGCGTGGAGTACGCGCTGGCGAAGCTCTGGGAGTCGTGGGGCGTCCAGGCGCACGCGCTGTTGGGACACAGCTTCGGTGAGTACACGGCGGCGTGCCTCGCGGGTGTCCTTCCGCTGGAGGACGCGCTGACGCTGGTGGTGACGCGCGGGACGCTGATGGCCCGCATGCCTCCGGGCAGCATGACGGCGGTGGGGTGCGCGGAGGAGGTCATCCGTCCGCTCATCACGGGGACGCTGTCCCTGGCGGCCGTGAACGCGGCGGAGCGCTGCGTCGTCTCGGGCCCGACGTCGGAGGTGGAGGCCCTGGAGCAGGAGTTGCTCGTGCGCGGCATCGCCGTGATGCGGCTGCCCGCGGGCCACGCGTTCCACTCCGTGGCCGTCGAGCCGCTGATGGACGAGCTGAAGAAGGTCGTGTCGGGCCTGCGGCTCTCGGCGCCTCGGGTGCCGTACGTGTCCAGCGTGACCGGCACGTGGATTCGTCCGGAGGAGGCGACGGACCCTGCCTACTGGGCCCGCCAGATGCGCGCGCCGGTGCGCTTCGCCGATGGCATGGAGACGCTGAAGCAGGACGGCGTGGCCGTGTTCCTCGAAGTGGGACCGGACCAGGCGCTCACCGCGCTGGCGAGACTGGCGCTCACGGGCCCCTCGGGACGCGTGGTGTCTTCGTTGCCGCGCTTGAACATGAAGGTGTCCGAGCACGGCGTGCTCATGGCGGCCGTGGGCGCGCTGTGGGAGTCCGGGCTGGCGCTGGACTGGAAGCAGTTCTACGCGCACGAGCGGCGACGCCGCGTGTCCCTGCCGACGTACCCCTTCCAGCGGCAGCGCTTCGCCCTGGAGGCGCCCAGGCTGCCCGTGGCCGCCGTCGCCACGCAGCCCGTCGCGCCCGTTCCCGTCGCCGAGCCCGTCCGTGTCGAGCCCCCTCGGGAGGACGTCGCGGTGCCAGGCGACAAGGCCGCGCCGCGCACCGAGGTGGAGCGAGGCGTGCTCGCCATCTGGCGCGAGCGGCTGGGCCGCGCCGACTTCGGCATCCACGACGACTTCCTGGAGCTGGGTGGCAACTCGCTGATGGCGGCGCAGATGCTCACGCGGCTGCGCGAGGCGTTCCCGGTCCAGCTCCCGCTGAGTGACTTGTTCGAGGCGCCCACCGTCGCGGGCGTGGCCGCGCGCATCCAGGCGCGGATGGGGACGCAGAGCGTCGCGGGGAAGGTGGGCGTGCTCCCTCCGCTCGTCCCCATTCCTCGCGATGGCGAGCTGCCGCTGTCGGTGGTGCAGGAGCGCGTCTGCGCGCTGGAGCAGGCGCTCCCCGGCAACCCCGCGCTGAACATGTCGGCGACGTTGCGACTGTCCGGGGTGCTCGACGTGGCGCTGTTGAAGAGCTCCCTGGAGGCCATCGCGCAGCGGCACGAGGCCCTGCGCACGACGTATCCCCTCATCGGTGGTCGCACCGTGCAGCGCGTCTCCGCCGAGCCTCGCGTCCCCCTCGTCGTGGACTCGTTGAAGGCGCTCTCCCCGGAGGCGCGCGAGACGCAGTGGCGTGAGCGGGTGTACGAGGAGATGGCCCGGCCGTTCGACCTGGCCCAGGGGCCGGTGGTGCGCGCCCTGTTGCTCGAGCTGGAGGAGCGCGAGTACGTCCTGGTCGTCTCGGTCCACCACGTGGTGTGTGACACGTGGTCCCTGGTGGTGATTGGCGGCGAGCTGGGGGCCTTCTACGGTGCCTTCCAGCGCGGTGAGCCCGCGCCGCTTCCCGCGCTGTCCATCCAGTACATCGACTACGCGGCCTGGCAGCAGAAGGCGCTGCTGTCGGGCGCGTTCGCGGAGCAGACGCAGGCGTGGCGCGAGCGACTGGTGGAGCTGCCCGGGCCGCTGGAGCTGCCCGTGGACCTGCCTCCCACCGACGGGCCCGCGCTGAGTGGTCGGCGCAGGAACGTCGGCTTCCCCGAGGCGCTGACGGGCGCGGTGCATGCGCTGGCGAAGCGTGAGGGCGTCACCTCGTTCATGGTGCTGCTCGCCTCGTGGAAGGTGTTGCTGGCCCGTTGGGCGGGGCGTGACGACATCGTGGTGGGGACACCCATCGGCAACCGGAGTCGCCCGGAGCTCGAGCCGCTCATCGGCTACGTGGCGCACGCGGTGCCGCTGCGCACGGACCTGTCGGGAGACCCGACGTTCCGTGAGCTCATCGGCCGGGTGCGGGACGTGGTGGTGGAGGCGTACTCCCAGCCGGACGTGCCCTACGAGCACCTCATCCGCGAGGTGGAGCCCACGCGAAACCCGGGACGCGAGCGCGTCTTCGACACGCTCTTCATCCTGCATCCCCGCTTCGATGCGAACCTGGAGCTGCCCGGGCTGCGAATGCGCATCGTCGAGGTGGAGGACGGGCCGGCGCAGTTCGGCAACGTGCTGTCGCCGCTGTCGGTGTCGATGGGCGAGGACGCGGGCGGCTTCACCGGCACGCTCGACTACGCGTCGGAGCGCTTCGCGCCGGAGACGATGGCGCGGCTCGTCGCGCACTGGACGTCGCTGCTGACGGCGGCGGTGGAGGACCCCGAGCAGCGGCTCTCCTCGCTCCCGCTGGAGCACGTGGCCCCGAAGCCCCTCGTGCCCGCGCGGGAGGAGCCGCGCACGCTCGCGGCGCTCTTGGATGCCCGGTCCTCGGAGGCGCTCGACCGCGTGGCCCTGTCGGTGGAAGGTGGCGCGGACGTCACGTGGCGGGAGCTGCGCTCGGAGGCGAAGCGACTGGCGTCGGAGCTGCGTGCGAAGGGCGTGAAGCCCGAGGTGCTGGTGGCCCTCTGCCTGGAGCCGTCGGTGGAGCGCGTGGTGGCGCTCTGGGCGGTGATGGAGGCGGGAGGCGCGTACGTGCTCCTCGGCGCGCCGCAGCTCAAGGAGCTGTCCGCGCTGGCGCCCGAGGGGAGCCTGCCGCCGGTGTTGCTGACGCACGAGCGGTTGCAGACGAGCGTCCCGTTGGACCCGGACCGCGTCATCCGGGTCCGGCTGTCCTCGCAGCTCGACATGCCGCGAGCCTTCAAGCTCTTCCCGGTGCTGCCGTCGCGGATGCCGCCGGAGACGATGGTCTGCCTGGAGACGCTCGTCGCGCCCTCGGGTGAGCGGCTGCGCGCCGTGCACACGGTGCGGACGGTGGACGCGCTGTTCCGACGTCTCGATGGGGACGGCGTGGCCGGGGAGGGGACATGGCTGGCCGCGGAGGAGACGGGCTCACCGGGGACGGGCCTGGAGTTGTTGTGGGCGCTGACGCGGGGCCTGCGCGTGGTGCTGCCATCGGAGCGGGCGCGCCTGGTGTTCTCCTCGGCGCGCTCCGCGGGAGAGCGGCCCGGTCCGGACTTCAGCCTGTCCTTCTTCGCGAACGACGAGGACTCGCTGGGGGGGCGCAAGTACCGGCTGCTGCTGGAGGGCGCGAAGTACGCGGACACGCACGGCTTCTCCGCGATGTGGACGCCGGAGCGGCACTTCCACTCCTTCGGCGGCCTGTACCCGAGACCCGCGGTGGTGGGCGCGGGCGTGGCCACGGTGACGGAGCGGCTGGGCATCCGCGCGGGCAGCGTGGTGTTGCCGCTGCATGACCCCGTCCTCGTCGCCGAGGAGTGGTCCGTCCTGGACAACCTGTCCAACGGCCGCGTGGGTGTGTCCTTCGCCTCGGGCTGGCACGCGAACGACTTCGTCTTCGCGCCGGACCGCTACGCGAAGCGCAAGGAGGTCATGTTCAAGGGCATCGAGGAGGTGCGCACGCTGTGGCGTGGCGGCTCGGTGCTCCGACGCAACGGCGCGGGGGACGAGGTGGAGGTGTTCCTGCGCCCGCGGCCGGTGCAGAAGGAGCTGCCCTTCTGGCTCACGGCGGCGGGGAGCCCGGACACGTTCCGCATGGCGGGCGAGCTGGGGGCCTACGTCCTCACGAACCTGATGGGGCAGAACCTGGAGGACCTGGCCTCGAAGGTCGCGCTCTACCGCGAGGCGTGGCGGCAGCATGGCCACCCGGGCCGGGGCCATGTGAGCCTCATGATGCATGCGTACCTGGGGACGGACGAGGCCGAGGTCCGTCGGCGCGTGCGCAAGCCGTTGCTCGATTACTTCCGCAGCTCGGTGGACATCCTCCAGGCCTTCGCGTCCAGCCTCGGTTTGAAGGGGGACCTGCGCACGCTGACGAACGCGGACGTGGATGCCCTGCTGGAGCACGGGCTCACGCGCTACGTGGAGGAGGGCGGCCTGTTCGGTACGCCGGACACGTGCGGGCCGGTGGTGGAGCGGGTGCGGAAGCTCGACGTGGACGAGCTCGCGTGCCTCGTGGACTTCGGCGTCGAGGTGGAGGCGACGCTCGAAGGACTCGTGCACCTGAACACGCTGCGGCGTCGGTATTCACCGAGGCCCTCCGCCGCGATTCCGGGCATGGCCATCCAGGAGGGGCCTGGGGCCGCGGCGTCGCTGCTGTCGCTGGTGCGGCAGACGCAGGCGACGCACCTGCATGTGACGGCGTCGCTGGCGCGAGCGCTGGCGGAGCTGCCGGACGCCTCCGAGGCCCTGAGCCCGGTCCGTCATGTCCTGGTCGAGGAGGCGAAGGAGGACGTCACCGCCGCGCTGGCGCACGTGCTCTCCGCCCAGGTGTCCCGGCGTGACCCGCTGCTCGGCGTGGGCGCCTGGATTCGCGCGGGCGCGATGGAGGACTCCGGCTGGGAGGTGGTCGATGCGCAGGGCCGCCCGGTGCCGGTGGGCGTCGTGGGTGAGCTGGCCGTCACGGGGGAGCGCGCGCCTCGGGGGCTCTGGAATGCACCCGCGACCTCCGCGCTGCGCGCGCTCTCCGGCGCCGTCACGGGCTTCTCCCTGGGACGCAGGGCGCGCCGTCGCCTGGATGGAACGGTGGAATTGTTGGCACCCGTCCGGGGGCCTTCACGTCGACCGAAGCCACCCCGCGTCGCCCCGCAGTCCTCGGCACCGACGAAGCGCGAGGGCCCTCCGCCCATCCCGCGCATCTCGCGCGAGCAGCCGTTGGCGCTCTCGTTCGCGCAGCAGCGCCTCTGGTACCTGGACCGGCTGGAGCCGGGGAACGTCGCGTACAACAACTCGGTGATGCTGTCGCTGAGCGGCCCGGTCGACGCGGCCGCGCTCCAGCGGGCCCTGGAGGAGGTCGTGCGGCGCCACGAGGCGCTCCGGACCACCTTCTCCATGTCCGACTCGGGCGCGGTGCAGCACATCACCGCGCCGGGCCCGCTGCCACTCCCGCTCTCCACCCTCGAGGAGGATGTGTCGGTGGAGGCCTGGGCCAGGGCCGAGGCGCGCAAGCCGTTCGACCTGGAGCAGGGACCGCTGTTCCGCACGTCGCTGCTGCGCGTCCACGAGCAGGAGCACGTGCTGCTCATCGTGATGCACCACATCGTCTCGGACGGCTGGTCCTCGGGCGTGTTGTTCCACGAGCTGGCCACGCTGTACGCGGCGAACATCGAGGGCCGGCAGGCCACGTTGCCCACGCTGCCGGTGCAGTACGCGGACTACGCGGCCTGGCAGCTCGAATGGATGCGGGGCCCCGAGCTCGCGGCCGAGCAGGCCTGGTGGCGTGACGTCCTCGCGGACGTGCCCGTGCTGCGACTGCCGACGGACCGTCCCCGTCCTCCCGTGCAGACGTACCCGGGGGCGCGTCACGCCATCCGCATCCCGCGCGCGCTCACCGAGTCCCTGACGTCCATGGGCCGACGTGAGGGCGCCACGCCGTTCATGGTGTTGATGGCCGCGTGGCAGACGCTGCTCCATGCGTACTCGGGGCAGGACGACTTCGCGGTGGGCACGCCGGTGGCGGGCCGCAACCGGCCGGAGGTGGAGCCGCTCATCGGCTGCTTCATCAACTCCATCGCCCTGCGCGCCGATCTGTCGGGGGACCCCACGCTGACGGAGGTCATCGGGCGGGTGCGCCGCGCGGCGCTCGGTGGCTTCGGGCACCAGGAGGTGCCGTTCGAGAAGCTGGTGGACGCGCTGCACGTGGCGCGCGACCTGAGCCACACGCCCATCTTCCAGACGATGCTGGTGCTGCACAACACGCCGCCCATCGAGCTGTCCATGGCGGGCCTGCGTCTGGGGAGCCAGGTGGTCCACACCGGCTTCACCAAGCTGGACCTCACGCTGGAGCTGGTGGAGTCCAAGGACGGCCTCTCCGGAGGCATCGAGTACAACACCGACCTCTTCGACGCCGAGACCATCCGTCGCCTCTCCGGTCATCTGGTGCGGCTGCTGGAGCAGCTGGCCGCGCGTCCCGAACAGCGGGTCTCCCAGCTCAGCCTCCTGTCCGAGGCGGAGCGTCATCAGCTCCTCGTGGAGTGGGGACCGACGCCCCTGCCGGAGCCCACGGCGGCGGAGACGGTGTCGTCGCGCTTCGCGGCGCGGGCCGCGAGTGTGCCGGACGCCGTGGCGGTGGAGGACGACTCGCGCCGCCTCACGTACCGGGAGGTGGAGTCGCTCTCCTCGCGACTGGCCTCGGCGGTGAGCGCGCTGGGGGCGGGGCAGGGCGCGGTGGTGGCGCTCGCGTTGGCCCAGCCCACGGACGTCGTGGCCGCGATGCTCGGCGTGCTGCGCGCCGGAGCGGCGGTGGTGGTGCTGGACCTGGAGCACCCGGCGGAGCGGCTCGCGCGCATCCTCGAGGACACGAAGGCCTCCGTGGTGGTGACGTCGGGCGCCTGGCGTGCGCGGGTGCCCGAGCGTGAGGGCCTGTCGGTGGTGACGGTGGAGTCGCTGCCGACGACTGTCGGAGCGCTGCCGGCGATGCCCGAGCCGCATCACGCGGCGTGCGTCGTCTACACGTCGGGCTCGACGGGACGTCCGCGCGGCGTGGTCATCGAGCATCGCCAGCTGGTGTCCGCCACGCGGGCCCGACAGGCGGTCTACGGGGCTCCGGGCGTCGTGTTGTCCCTGGCGCCGTTCACCTTCGATGCCTCCCTGGCGGGCCTGTTCTGGTCGCTCTTCGAGGGCGGAACGCTGCGCTATCCCGACGTGGAGGAGCGCGAGGACCCGAGGCGGCTGGCGGAGCTGGTGGCGAGGGCGCGCGTCACGCACCTCATCTCCGTGCCGGCGCTCTATGCGCAGGTGCTCGCGGCGGCGCCCGCGGGTGGACTGTCGGGCCTGCGCGCGGTGAGCGTGGGCGGTGAGGCGTGCGCGGTGGAGCTGGCGCAGGCGCACCATGAGGCCCTGCCCACGGTTCCGCTGTTCAATGAGTATGGTCCCACCGAGGCGACCATCTGGACCACGGTGCACCGTGTCCAGAAGGACGAGCAGGGCAGTGTGCCCATCGGCCGCGCGGTGCCGGGCGCGAGGGTGTACCTGCTCGACTCGCGGCGAGGGCTCGCGCTGCCCGGCGCACCGGGCGAGGTGTACGTCGGCGGCGGCGGTGTCGCGCGAGGCTACCTCGGTCAGCCCGAGCTCACCGCCGAGCGCTTCGGCGTGGACCCGTTCGACGCGCGTCCCGGAGCGCGCATGTACCGCACCGGCGACGTGGCGCGCTGGCGTCGGGACGGGACGCTGGAGTTCCTGGGGCGCGCGGACTCGCAGGTGAAGGTGCGTGGCTTCCGCATCGAGCCCGGTGAGGTCGAAGCGGCGCTGCTCGCGAATCCGGAGGTCCGCGAGGCCTCGGTGGTCGCGCGAGCGGACGGTGGGCCCAAGCGACTGGTGGCCTACGTGGTGGCCTCGGCCGTCGAGCCGGGGGAGGCCGTGTCCTCGGGCGCGCTGAAGTCCTGGCTGCTCTCGCGGCTGCCGCCCTACATGGTGCCGTCGACGTACGTGACGCTCGCGTCGCTGCCTCGGACGCGGCACGGCAAGGTGGACACGCGCGCGCTGCCCGTGCCCGAGTCCCAGGTGACGAAGTCGACGAGCGCGTCGAGCACGGGGCCGCGCACCGAGGTGGAGGAGCGGCTCGCGGCGCTGTGGAAGGAGGTGCTCAACGTGGACCGCGTCGGCATCCACGATGACTTCTTCGAGCTGGGAGGCGACTCCATCCTCGGCTTGCAGATCGTCACGCGGGCGCGCGCCGCCGGACTGGAGCTGTCACCGAAGCAGCTCTTCCAGAACCCCACGGTGGCCAGGCTCGCCGCGGTGGCGGGGACGCGGCTCACGGTGCAGGCCGAGCAGGGGCCCGTGGTGGGCCCCGTGGCCCTCACGCCCATCCAGCGCTGGTTCTTCGAGCTGGAGCTGGAGGACCCCGACCACTGGAACATGTCGCTGATGTTCCAGTCCCGCACGCCGTTGGACGCGGCGCTGCTGGAGCGCGCCCTGGCGCACGTGGTGGAGCACCACGACTCGCTCCGCCTGCGCTACGCCAGGACGGCGGACGGCTGGCATCAGACGTCCGAGGCTCCCGGGGCGCCCATCCCGCTGGAGCGCGTGGACCTGTCCGACGTGCCGCGCGAGGCCCTGGCGAGCACGCTGGAGCAGCGAGCGATGGCGCTGCAGCAGTCGCTGTCGTTGGACGGCGCCATGATTCGGGCCGCGCTGCTGGAGCCCGGGGATGGCGAGCCCGTGCGACTGGTGCTGGCGGTCCACCACCTCGCGGTGGACGCGGTGTCGTGGCGCATCCTGGTGGAGGACCTGTCCACCGCGTATGCGCGACTCGCCGAGGGCGCGCCGGTGCGGTTGCCGCCGAAGACGACCTCGTACCAGGCCTGGGCGCGGGGACTGGAGACGCTGGCGGGCTCGGAGAAGCTGGGCGCCGAGCGCACGTGGTGGCGCGAGCGTCCGTGGTCCGAGGTGCCGCGGCTGCCGCGGGACTTCCAGGAGGGCGGCAACACCGAGTCCACGGCGCGCACGGTGCAGGTGGCGCTGGATTCGGAGCAGACGAAGGCGCTGCTGCACGACGTGCCGAAGGCCTGGCACACGCAGCCCCAGGACCCGTTGCTGACGGCCCTGGCGCAGGCGCTGTCCGCGTGGACGGAGCGGGGCATCGCGCTGGTCGACGTGGAGGGCCATGGTCGCGAGGAGGTGCTCCCGGGAGTGGACGTGTCGCGCACGGTGGGCTGGTTCACGCGCGTCTTCCCGGCGCTGCTGGACGTGCGTGAGGCACGAGGGCCCGGTGAGGCGCTGCGCGGCGTGAAGGAGTCGCTGCGCGCGGTGCCGACGCAGGGCATGGGCTGGGGCCTCCTTCGCTACGTGGCGCGGGACGCCGCGCTGGCGGAGTTGCCCCGGGCGGAGGTCGGCTTCAATCACCTGGGACAGGTGGACGGCCTGGTCGGAGCGGAGGGGCCCTTCACGCTCGCGCCGGAGAGCGAGGGCTTGCGGCAGCGCGCGGCGAGCTCGCGTCGGCCGTACCTGTTGGATGTGACGAGCGTGGTGCGAGAGGGCCGGCTGGAGGTGACGTGGACCTTCAGTGAGGCGGTGCACCGTCGTGAGACGGTGGTGCGAGTGGCGGAGGACTTCGTGGCGCGGCTGCTGGCCTTGATCCAGGCCTCGAGCGCTCCGGACGCGGGCGGGCATTCTCCGTCCGACTTCCCCCTCGCGAAGGTGAAGCAGTCGCAACTCGACAAGCTGGCGGCCCGGTTCGGAAAGAAGACGCGATGAGCGACAACATCGAGGACCTGTACCCGCTGTCGCCCCTCCAGGGCGGCATGCTCTTCCACGCCATCTCCGAGCCCGGCAAGGGCCTCTACTTCAACCAGCTCGTCTGTGAGCTGCGAGGCGCGCTGGACGTGGAGGCCTTCGCCGCCGCGTGGCGTGGCGTGGTGGCGGCGCATCCCGTGTTGCGCACCGCGCTCGTCTGGGACGACGTGGACGAGCCGGTCCAGGTCGTGCTGCGCGAGGTGGACCTGCCCCTGCGCGAGGAGGACTGGCGGGACCTGTCCCCGGAGGGCTTCGAGGCGCGGCTGGAGACCTTCCTGGCGAAGGACCGTCAGGAGGGCTTCGATTTGTCGCAGGCGCCGCTGATCCGCCTGACGCTCCTGCGCGCCGCGGACCGGGTGTATCGCTTCGTCTTCAGCCACTCGCACCTGGTGCTGGATGGCTGGTCCGTGCCGTTGGTGGTGAAGGACTTCTTCACGCTGTACGAGGGGACGGTCGCGGGCCGGGCTCCGAGGCTCGCGCCTCCGCGTCCCTTCGGTGACTACCTGGGGTGGCTGGCCGAGCATGACCTGAAGACCTCGGAGGACTTCTGGCGCCGGGAGCTGGCGGGGTTCCACGAGCCCACTCCGACGGGCGCGGGCGTTGGCGAAGGCGAGGGCCGGGCCACGCTCATCGGCCACCTGTCCGAGCAGACCACGGCCGCGCTCAACGCCTTCACGCGTCGCCACGGCGTCACCCTGAGCACCGTGGTGCAGGCCGCATGGGCCCTGGTGCTCGGGCGCCTGTCGGGCTCTGAGGACGTCGTGTTCGGCACCACCGTCTCCGGTCGTCCTCCGGACCTGGCGGGCGTGGAGGAGATGGTCGGCCTGTTCATCAACACCCAGCCGGTGCGCGTGCGCTGGTCGGGGGACCTCACGTGGGCCACCTGGCTCCGCCGCATCCAGGAGCAGCAGGTGGACGCGCGCCAGCACGAGCACGCGCCCCTGGTGAAGGTGCAGCGCTGGAGCGAAGTCCCCGCGGGGACGGCGCTGTTCGACACGCTGGTCGTCTTCGAGAACTACCCCCTGGACTCCGCGCTCACGTCGGCCTCGCGAGCACTGGAGGTCCACCGCGTCCAGTCGAAGGAGGAGGACCACTTCGGCCTCACGCTGACGTCGTCCCCGGAGGCGCGGCTCCCGCTGCACTTCCGCTACGACCGGAGCCGCTTCACGCGGGAGTTCGCGCAGGCGCAGCTGGACCGCATGGTCCTCGTGATGGAGACCCTCGCGACGCGGCCGGAGAGTCGCCTGGGCGAGCTGTCCCTGGTGTCCGCCGCGGAGCGGGAGCTGCTCCTGGTGCGCTGGAACGACACGGACCGGGAGCTTCCGTGGGAAGGCGCGCTGCACGAGCGCTTCGAGGAGCAGGCCGCGCGCACGCCCGAGGCCCTGGCCGTCCTCGACGACGAGACGTCGCTCACGTTCAGGCAGCTGGACCGTCGGGCCAACAGGCTCGCCCATTGGCTGCGTGCTCGCGGCGTCGGGCCCGAGTCCCGCGTCGCGCTCTGCCTGGAGCGCGGCGTCGACATGGTGGTGGCCCTCTTCGGCGTCCTCAAGTCGGGAGGTGCGTACGTCCCCCTGGACCCGGCCCATCCACCGGAGCGACTGGGCTTCGTGGTCCAGGACGCGGGCGCCACGTTCGTCCTCTCGCAGCGCTCGCTGGCCGAGCGACCTCGGAGCCAGGGCACCGAGGTCATCTGCCTGGATGACCCGGGCATGGTGGAGGCGCTCGCCGCGGAGCCGGACACCGCGCCGCCGCGGGTCTCGCTCCCGGCGCACCTGGCCTACATCATCTACACGTCGGGCAGCACGGGCCAGCCGAAGGGCGTGATGATTCAGCACGCGTCGGTGATGAACCTGCGCGCGGCGCTCGCGTCCAAGGTCTTCGCCGGACTGAGCGGCCCGCTGCGCTTCAGCCTCAACTCGCCGCTGGCGTTCGACATGTCCGTCCAGCAGCTCGTCCACATCTCGGATGGCCATGCCTTGTGCGTGGTGTCGCAGACCGTCCGCCAGGACGCGGCCCTCCTGGTGGAGTGGGTGGAGCGACACCGCGTCGACGTGTTCGACGGCACGCCGTCCCATCTGCGCGTGCTGCTCGATGAGGGGCTGGGAGCGCATCGCCCGCTGCGCATCCTCTTCGGAGGCGAGGCGACGGACGAGACGCTCTGGGCTCGCATCGCCGCGCACCCGCACATCACCGCCGTCAACGTCTACGGGCCCACCGAGTGCACGGTGGAGGCGACGGTGCGCTTCGTGCGCGGCACGTCGGGACCCTCGCTCGGCCCACCGCTGGCGAACGTGCGGGCGTATGTCCTGGACGCGAACCTCCAGCTCGCCCCCGTGGGTGTCGCCGGCGAGCTGTTCATCGCGGGCGAGGGCGTGGGGCGTGGCTATCTGGGCCGCCCCGCGCTGACCGCGGAGCGCTTCCTCCCCAATCCCTTCAGCACCGTCCCGGGCGACCGCATGTACCGCACGGGAGACAAGGTGCACTGGCTCCCGAATGGCGAGCTCCGGTTCCTCGGGCGCATCGACTTCCAGGTGAAGCTGCGTGGCTTCCGCATCGAACTGGGGGAGATCGAAGCCACGCTCTGCCGACACCCCGAGGTTCGCGACGCCCTGGTCCTCCTGCGCGAGGACGCGGGGGCGGCGCCGAGGCTCGTGGCGTACGTGGTGTCCTCCGGCGAGCGGGGACGCGAGCCCGCCGTGCTGCGCGAGTTCCTGCTGGAGCAGTTGCCCGAGTACATGGTGCCCGCGGCCTTCGTCGCGATGGATGAGCTCCCCAGGACGAGCAGCGGCAAGGTGGATCGCCGCAACCTGCCGGCGCCCGAGATATCGGTGGTGGAGCGCACCGACGAGGTCGCGCCGCGCGACGCGAAGGAGGAGACGCTCGCCGCCATCTGGGCCCAGGTGCTCGGACGCCCCCGGGTGAGCGTGCACGATGACTTCTTCGAGCTGGGAGGAGACTCCATCCTCGGCATCCAGGTCATCTCCCGTGCCGCGCAGGCGGGGTTGCACCTGCGCGCGAAGCAGCTCTTCGAGAATCCGACCGTGGCGCGGCTCGCGGCGGTGGTCTCCGAGGCGCCCCGGGAGGTCATCGCCCAGGGCCCCGTGACGGGACCGGTGGCGCTGACGCCCATCCAGCACGGGTTCTTCGAGCACGAGCGGTCGGGAGTGCACCACTTCAATCAGGCCCTGCGCCTCACGCTGCGCGAGCGGATGGTGCCGGAGCACCTGGGCCGCGCCCTCCAGCTCGTGCGCGAGCACCACGATGCCCTGCGGCTGCGCTTCACGAAGGACGCGGAGGGACGCTGGCAGCAGGAGCTGTTGGGCCTGGACGGCGTCCTGCCCCTGGAGACGGTGGACCTCAGCAAGTCCCAGGCGCGCGAGGCCGAGTTGGTGGCCCACGCCGCGCGGGTCCAGGCGAGCCTGACGCTCTCCACGGGAGAGGTCGCGCGAGCGGTGCTGTTCGAGTCGGGACCGGACGTGCCGCAGGAGTTGTTGATCGCCATCCATCACCTCGCGGTGGATGCCGTCTCCTGGCGCGTGTTGGTGGAGGACCTGCTGTCGAGCTACCAGCGGCTCCGCGCGGACGAGCCCGTGAAGCTCCCCGCGAAGACGGTGTCCTATCAGTCCTGGGCGTCACGTCTGGTGGAGCACGCGCGGACCCCCGCCGCACAGGAGGAGGCGACCTTCTGGCTCGGGCTGCCGTGGGAGCGGGTGGGCGCGTTGCCGCGTGAGGTGGAGGGCGGCCCCTCGAACACGGAGGGCGCGTCGAAGGTGGTGGAGGTGGCGCTGGAGCCCGCGGAGACGCAGTTGCTCCTCCAGGACGTGGCGAAGGCGTTGCGCGCGAAGCCGGACGAGCTGCTGCTGGCGGCGCTCGCCCACGTGCTGCGTCGGTGGACGGGGGCGTCGTGCGTGCGGGTGGACATGGAGGGCCACGGGCGCGAGAACGTCTTCGGCGAGGTGGACCTCTCGCGCACGGTGGGGTGGTTCACCAGCATGTTCCCGGTGTTGGTGGAGGCGACGGGGGAGGGGCCCGGAGCGTGGGTGCGCGCCGCGAAGGAGGCGATGCGGCGCATCCCGTCCAAGGGCGTGGGCTTCGGCGTGCTGCGCTACCTGTCACCGGACCCGGCGCTGCGTGAGCGCCTGCGTGCGCTGCCCGCGCCGGAGGTGGGGTTCAACTACCTGGGACAGTTCGACAACGTGCTGCCGGCCACGGCGCCGCTGCGGATGTCCGAAGGCTCGGTGGGGCCCACGCGTGCGCCCGAGGGCATGCGCGAGCACCTGCTCGACGTGGACTGCATCGTCAGCGGCGGCCGGATGCGGCTGATGTTCACCCACGGCCCGGGGATTCATCGGACCGGGACGGTGGAGACGCTGGCTCGCGGGTTGAGCTCGGCGCTGCGTGAGCTCATCGCGCATGCGACGTCGGAGGATCCGCGCGGACTGTCACCTTCGGACTTCCCCTTGGCGAAGCTGGGCCAGGGCGCGCTGGAGGGGCTCGCGGACCGGATGGCCTCGAAGGGCCTGCGCCTGCGCGACGTGGAGGACCTGTATCCGCTGTCTCCGTTGCAGCAGGGCATCCTGTTCCACATCCTCCAGGACGAAGCGTCCCGGCCCTACTTCAACCAGATGGCGTTCGAGCTGGAGGGCGCGCTCGACGTGAAGGCGCTGACCGAGGCGTGGCGACAGGCGGCACGTCGCTTCTCCATCCTCCGGACGGCGTTCTACTGGGACGGGCTGGACGCGCCGCTGCAAGCGGTGATGCGTGACGTGGAGCCCCCGGTCCAGGTCGAGGACTGGCGCGCGGTGCCTCGGGGCGAGGTGGAGGCGCGGGTGTCGGCGTTCCTGGAGGAGGACCGTCGCCGCGGCGTGGAGCTCTCCGTCGCGCCGCTGTTCCGGCTGGGGCTGCTGCGGACGGACGAGCGGGTCTGGCGCGTGGTGTTCAGCTTTTCGCACCTCTTGCTGGATGGCTGGTCCACGCAGCTGGTGACGCAAGATGTGTTCACCCGGTACGAGGCGCTTCGGCGCGGTGTGACGCCGCCGCGAGGAGAGGTCCGGCCGTATCGAGACTTCATCGCCTGGCTGGAGCGACAGGACCCGCGCGCCGCGAAGGAGTTCTGGAGCAAGGCGCTCGTGGGGTACTCGGAGCCCACGCGCGTGGACGTCGCGGCGGCGGCGCGGGGCCCGTCGGGTCGAGGCGGACAGGAGCTGCGGCTCGGAGCGGAGGAGACCGCGGCCCTCGTGGCCTTCGCGAGGCAGCAGGGCATCACCCAGAGCACCCTGGTCCAGGGCGCGTGGGCCGTGGTGCTGGGGCGCTACAGCGGTCGGGATGACGTGGTCTTCGGCGCCACCGTCGCCGGACGTCCCGCGGAGCTGACGGACTTCGAGAGCATGGTGGGCTTGTTCATCAACTCCATCCCCGTGCGCGTGCGGATGCCCTCCGAGGCGAGGGTGGGCACGTGGCTGCGGGAGCTCCAGGGATGGATGCAGGAGGCCCGCCAGTACGAGTCGACGCCGCTGGTCGACGTGCGTCGCTGGAGCGAGGTGCCCTCGGGCGAGCCGTTGTTCGAGACGCTGTTCACCTATGAGAACTATCCGATGGAGGCAGGGCTCTCCACGCCGTCGGAGGACCTCGTGGTGCGCAACCCCATGGCGGTGGAGGCGGACCACCACCCCATCTCCCTGGTGGTCATGCCGGGGAACGAGTGGGTGCTCAAGCTGAACCATGACGCCGCGCGCTTCGACGCGCTCGCGGTGCGGCGGATGCTCGAGCAGGTGCGCCACCTGTTGTCCGAGCTGCGCGGCAAGGTCGAACAGCCCTTGTCGACGCTCGACCTGATGGGCGCGGACGAGCGGCGGCGGCTGCTGGAGGAGTGGAGCGGGCGGAGCGGGATCTCGTCACCCGGCCAGACGCTGCACGAGCGCTTCGAGGCGCAGGTCGCGCGCACGCCCGAGGCGTTGGCGGTCCTGGATGACGAGACGTCGCTCACGTTCAGCCAGCTCGACCATCGGGCGAACAGGCTCGCCCGGTGGCTGCGCGCTCGCGGCGTCGGGCCCGAGTCCCGCGTGGCCCTCTGCCTGGAGCGCGGCGTCGACATGGTCGTCGCCGTGCTGGGTGTCCTCAAGTCGGGCGGTGCCTACGTCCCCCTGGACCCGGCGCATCCTCGCGAGCGACTGGCCTTCGTGCTCCAGGACGCGCGCGCCGCGTTCGTCCTCACGCAGCGTGCCCTGGCCGAGCGAGTGGAGGCACAGGGCGTCGAGGTCATCCCTCTGGATGATCCAGGCATGGTGGAGGCGCTCGCCTCGGAGTCGGAAGGCGCGCCGCCGCGTGTCTCGCTTCCGGAGCACCTGGCCTACGTCATCTACACGTCGGGGAGCACGGGCCAACCGAAGGGCGTGATGATTCAGCACGCGTCGGTGATGAACCTGCGCGCGGCGCTCGCGTCCACGGCCCTCGTGGGTTTGAACGGTCCGCTGCGCTTCAGTGTCAGCGCGCCGCTGGCCTTCGACGCGTCCGTCCAGCAGCTCGTTCAAATCTCGGATGGACACACCTTGTGCGTGGTGCCGCAGGCCGCTCGCCAGGATGCGGCCCTGTTGGTGGCGTGGGTCGAGCGACACGGCGTCGACGTGCTCGACTGTGCGCCGTCCCACCTGCGTCTGCTGCTCGGTGAGGGGCTGGCGTCACGTCGCGAGCTGCGAGTCCTCGTGGGCGGCGAAGCGGTGGACGAGGCGCTCTGGGAGCAGCTCTCCCTCCACCCGCGCATCACCGCGTTCAACGTCTATGGGCCCACCGAGTGCACGGTGGACTCCACGGTGCGTGCCGTGCGTGGAGCAGCGCGGCCTTCGCTTGGAGCCCCGCTGGCGAATGTCCGGGCGTACGTCCTGGACGCGAACCTCCAACCTGTCGCCGTGGGTGTGCCCGGGGAGCTGTTCCTGGCAGGCGAGGGTGTGGGGCGTGGCTATCTGGAACGTCCAGCGCTGACAGCGGAGCGGTTCGTTCCCAATCCCTTCAGCACCGTCCCGGGTGCGCGCATGTACCGCACGGGAGACAAGGCGCGCTGGCTCCCCGACGGTGAGCTCGCGTTCCTCGGCCGCCTCGACTTCCAGGTGAAGCTGCGTGGCTTCCGCATCGAGCTGGGGGAAATCGAGTCCGTGCTGCGCGCGCATCCCTCGGTGGGGGATGCGGTGGCGGTGGTGCGTGACGAGGGCTCCGCGGGCGCGAAGCTGGTGGCGTACGTGGTGCCCTCGCGTGAGCATCCCGAGCGGCCCGACCCTACGGAGCTTCGTGCGCATCTGGTGGGCCGGCTGCCTGAGTACATGGTTCCCTCCGCGCTGACGGTGTTGGAGTCATTGCCACTGACTCCGAGTGGCAAGGTGAATCGCAAGGCGCTGCCCGCGGTGGAGCTGGGGGCGACGGCGGGAGTCGGCTTCGTCGCGCCGGGGACCGCGACGGAGCAGTTGCTGGCGGGGATCTTCGCGGAGGTGCTGGGGCTCGACAGGGTGGGGATTCACAGCCACTTCTTCGAGCTGGGCGGACACTCGCTGCTGGCGACGCGAGCCATCTCGCGGATTCGGAGCGCGTTCAACCTGGAGGTCCCGCTGCGGGAGCTGTTCGTCTCGCCCACCGTGGCGTCGCTCGCGGTGCGCGTGGACCGGTTGATTCGAGCGGGGGCGTCGTTGGCGGTGCCGCCGTTGAAGCCTCGCGAGGACAAGGGGCAGCCGGCGCGGCTCTCCTTCGCGCAGCAGCGACTGTGGTTCCTGGACCAACTGGAGCCCGGCAGCGCTTCGTACAACATGCCGGGTGCCGTGCGGATGCGTGGTCCGCTGGACACCGAGGCCTTGGCGAGGACGTTCCAGGATCTCGTCCGCCGTCATGAGGCCCTGCGCACCACGTTCCGGAGTGAGAACGGCGTGGCCGTGCAGAGTGTTTTGTCCGAAGTCGAGGTGCCCCTGCGCGTGGTCCAGTTGGAGGGACTCCCGGAGGCCGCGCGTGAGGCGGAGGCGCGTCGTCATGTGGAGCAGGAGGTGTTGCTCCCGTTCGATCTGTCGCGAGGGCCGCTGCTGAGGGTGACGTTGCTGAGGCTCTCCGAGGAGGAGCACGTGTTGGTGGTGGTGCTGCACCACATCGTGTCGGACGGCTGGTCGACGGGGCTG
>NZ_JAIQDH010000016.1:0-253625 GCF_020037095.1 Myxococcus sp. XM-1-1-1 | reverse complement strand
ATCACCGGGCAGGCTTGCTCAGGTCTCGACGACTCGCCGCGCGAGGTGGCGTGTCACCGGACGGGCTTGCTCAAGCCATGTCGGCACGCCGCGCGAGGTGACGAATCACCGGGCAGGCTTGCTCAGGTCTCGACGACTCGCCGCGCGAGGTGGCGTGTCACCGGACGGGCTTGCTCAAGCCGTGTCGGCACGCCGCGCGAGGTGAAGAATCTCCGGACAGGCTTGCTCAGGTCTCGACGACTCGCCGCGCGAGGTGACGACTCACCGGACAGGCCTGCTCAGGTCTCGACGACACGCCACACCCGGTGGCGTGTCACCGGACAGCGCGTCACAGCCCCCGGTGGGCGTCGGAGATGCCCGGGGGCGCGGCGTGCAGGGCCACGCGGAAGGTGGTGCCCACGCCCACGGACGACTCGACGGAGATGTGTCCGCCGAGCGCGGTGACGATGGTGTCGCAGATGGACAGGCCCAGGCCGGTGCCGATGCCCGCGGACTTCGTCGTGAAGAACGGGTCGAAGATGCGGCGCAGGTGCTCCGGGGGGATGCCGCCGCCGGTGTCCCTCACCTCCACCAGCACGCGCGCGCCGTCGTCCGGCCGCGTGGTGATGCGAATCTCGTTCGTCTCCGACTGGCCCTCTTCAATCGCGTGCGCGGCGTTGATGACCAGGTTGAGGAACACCTGGAACAGCTTGCCCTCGTTGCCGCGCACCGGCGGCACCTCGCCGTAGCTCTTCACCAGTCGAGCGCGGGGCCGCACCTCGCTGGCCGCCATCTGCGCCACCGAGTCGAGCACCCGGTGCACGTCCACCGGCTCCTCGCGCGTGTCGTCCACCCGCGAGAACACCCGCAGCTGGCGGACAATCTGCCGCATCCGCTCGGCGCCCTCGCGCGCGTCGTCCAGCACCTGGCGACACTCCACCAGGTCGTCCGGCGTCAGCGGCCGCGCGCGCGGGCCCACCGTGGCGTGCAGGAAGTCCAGGTTGGACAACACATACGCGAGCGGATTGTTCAGCTCGTGCGCGATGCCCGCCGCGAGCAACCCCATGGACGCCATGCGGTCGGCGAGCATCAGCTGCGCCTGCGAGCGCTTCCGCTCGGTGAAGTCCCGCGCGATGGTCACCCACGCGGGCGTCCCGTCGAACACCACGGCCAGCGTCACCAGGTCCGCCACCACCGTCTCGCCGTCGCGGCGCACCAGCGGCACCTCCACCGCGCGCGCCGCGCCCTTCCCCTCCAGCGCCTGCCCCAGGTAGAGCTGCGCCGCGCTCCGGTCCTCCTCGCGCACCAGCTCCAGCACGTGCCGCCCGAGCAGCTCCGACGCGTCCCGATAGCCCAGGTACTGCACCAGCGCGGGGTTGACGGACAGCAACACCCCGTCCCCCACGTGCACCATCACCGGGTCCGGGAAGGACTCGAGCAGCAGGTGCACGCCCGCCTCGGTGCGCCGCAGCGTCGTCTCCGTGCGCACGCGCAGGGCCTTGTCGTTGCGCTGCTCCAGCGCGAGCGACAGCGTGCCCGCCGCGCCCGACAGGAGATTGACCTCGATGGGCCCCCAGGGCCGCGCCTCCCGGCAGTTGTCGAAGCCGATGACGCCGAAGAGCTGTCCGTGCACGTGCAGCGGCAACAGCAGCACCGAGCGCACGCCCTGCGCCTCCAGCATGGGCGTGAGCACCTCGGTGAAGTCCTGGGGCAAGCCCTGCACCGGCTCGCCGCGCATCAGGTCCGCGGCCTGCTCGGGCCACAGCGCCTCCAGGAGCGGCAGCCCGTGCATGTTCGGGTCCTCCAGGTTGGGAGGAATGCCCGGCTCGCACCACTCGGCGCGCTGCGAGGCGAGCAGCGCCCCGTTCTGCGCGCGGTGCATCTCGAAGACGTAGACGCGGGAGGCGGCGGACACGCGCCCCAGGGGCTCGACGACGGACGTGTACAAGTCCCGAGGGTCCTGGTGCGGCATCATCCGCCGCTGCACCTCCACCATCGTCTCCAGGTAGCGCTCGCGCGTGGCGACGGCCTCCTCGGCGCGCCGACGCGAGTCGATGTCCAGCAGCGTGCCCACCACCTCACCGAGCTGCCCCGGCACGCCGCGCGCCGTGAGGACCACCCAGCGCGACTCGCCGCCGACGAACAGGCGCAGCTCCTGCCGGGCGTCCGACACCTGCTGCGTGGCCACCGACTCCAGCAGGTGACGCGCGCTCTCGCGGTCCAGCCCATGCACCACGTCCGTCAGCGGATGTCCCTGCGACACCACACCCAGCGTCCCGGTGAGCTTCTCCCACCCGGGCCCCAGCCACGTGACACGCCCCTGGGCGTCGAGCTGGAAGACCACCTCGCTGAGCAGCCCATCCAGGGACTGGAGCCGCCGCGCCACCGCGGCCCCTCCATCCGTGGACGCGGGCCGCGCGGTCAGGCCGCTCGTGCTCGCCTCGGGAACCTGTGCCAGGGCCTCGACGCGCCCCACGTCCCGCCGCTCGTCTGCCACTTCGGCCTCCTGCGCCCGCGTCGGGGGGTCGGGTGAAAACCGCTCCAGACCCTGTGCCCCTCCCGGTGGCGACCTCCCCTCCAGCATAGGGGCGGCGAATGTCGGGAAGTCAATGAAGGCGGAGAAGGTTCACCCCTGGTCGCCTGGCTCCCACCCGCCCGGCATCCCCGAGCGGGGGCGCTCGCGGCGGTCGCCGAGCACGCGGGCGGGCACCCCTCCGACGATGGCCCAGGGCGGCACGTCGCGAGTGACGACGGCCCCCATGCCCACCACCGCGTGGTCGCCAATCGTGACGCCATCCGTCACGCCCGCGTTGGCACCTATCCATACATCCGCGCCCACGTTGATACCCCGGGACGTGACGGGCTGGTCACGCACGGGACGGTCCGGGGCGAGGCCGTGGTCGAAGGCGTAGAGGGTGGCGCCGCTGGCGATGCGGGTGCCCTCGCCCACGCGGATGCCGGCCGCGCCACCATCCAGGCTCACGCGGGCGTTGAGGCTCACGCGCGGACCGAGGGTGACGGGCCCGTGGACGAAGGCCTCCGCGGCGATGCTGCAGCCGGGGCCCAGGGCGACGGTGCGACCGGGCTCGGCGAAGATGCGGGCCTCGGGGGCGACGAAGCAGCCCTGGGCGATGGTGACGGTCTCCAGCTCCATCAGGAGCGCCTGGACCTCCTGCTGCCACGCCTCCGCCCAGCCCCGGTGGCGGGGCTTGAGGACGAAGTAGAGCCACGGCATCCAGGAGAGGCGGCGTTTGTGCTGCTCACGGCGGAGCGCGTCCAGGTCCACGCCCACTGCCTACCATGTCCGCGCGGGGGCGCGGGGGCTCAGCCGGACCGGGGCGCCACGGTGAAGTGGTGGCGCTCGCGCTCGGCGGTGATGGCGTCGGTGTCGACGGGGATGGGCTCGAGCGGCAGCACCATGTCGTCGGCCTCCCAGCGGTAGGGCTCGCCGTCGAGCATCACGCGGCCCTCGGCCATCGCGCGCGTGGCCTCCAGGAGCGGCATGGACGCGAGGTCGCGCATCATCGCCTCGAAGCGCCCCTGGCGCGCGGGGTCGGCGAAGCGGAAGCGCGCGCGGGCCACGACGGCCAGGTGGTACCACATGGGGCGGAAGGCCACGCCCGCGAGCCCCAGGCGCCTGGCCATGAGCACGAACATCTCCGTGGCCTCGCGCGCGAGCCCCAGGCCGGGCACGTCCTGGCCGGGGAGCTGGGGACGCCGCTCGCTGAAGCGCGCGCGGGGGTGGCGCAGGCTCAGCCAGTTGACGAAGAAGTACGGCGCGCCGGTGATGGAGCGCTTCTCCACGACGACGTCCACCAGCAGGTGCTCCTCGCCGCCCGCGCGGCCCAGGACCTTGATGCGGTCTCCGGCGCCGGTGGAGCTGACCTCCACGCGGGGGCGGCTGTAGCCCAGGCGCTCCACCTGCCACAGCAGGCCGTAGCGGAACAGCGCGTACTCGAGCGACTGCGCCGTGTAGAAGCCGAGCACGCGCGGCTGCACGGCGCCGCCCAGGCCCAGCGAGCCCTCCAGGTCCTCGAGCGTCAGCGGCTCATCGAGCGGCGCGCCTTCCTGGGACAGCATCCGCGAGATGCGCCGGTAGCGGGCGCTCATCGGGTCATAGCGCGCCTTGATGCGACGGCCCGCCATGCCGGACAGCACGAGCACCGTGCCGGCGAAGACCTTCCACGACTCGGCGTGGTAGCCCCCACCGGGGAGCCACACGCTGGGCACACCGCGCAGCGCCCGGGCGATGAGCTCGTCCCTGCGCCGCGCGCCCTTCACGGTGAGGCCCACGCGGCCGAAGCGGTCTCCGGCGAGCACGTCGCAGCCCGCGATGACGAAGGCGAGGCGAGGCTTGGGCATGCGCTCGAGCATCGCCTCCAGGAGGGCGAGGTACTGCTCGTCGGTGACGCCCTCGGGGACGCGCGTCTCGTCGACGCCTTCGGGCAGCGCGCCCCAGTCGCTGCCGGACAGGGAGCCGATCCACACCTTGGGGTGGCCGGCGAGACACTCGGCGGTGCCGTCGGGTGGGTGGGCGTCCAGGTCGAGGACGACCGTCTGTCCTTCGTAGCCATCGGCCTGGAGGGCGGCGAGCGCCACGGCGATGTCATTGACGGCGCAGAAGCCGCCACCGCGTCCCGGGGCGGCGTGGTGGAAGCCGCCGGCCATGTTGACCACGGGGCCTCTGCGGCCGAACGCGAGCCGGGCGGCGCCCAGGGTTCCGCCGCAGACGAGGCGCACGTTGGAGAGGAGCGTGTCGACGGGGACCTCGGACGGGTCCACCGCGTAGATGCGAGCGAGTGTCTCCGGCTGGCCGAGGGACTCCAGGTAGGCGGCGTCGTGGACGCGGGACAGCTCCGCGTAGCTGACCTGCCTGGGGTGGTAGACGTCCTCGGGGCGGACGACGTGCTTCTCGAGGAGATACCACGTGGTGAAGTCCACGCCGCGAGGCTCGACGCCGACGGTGGTCTCGATGCCGGTGAGCGGGAGGCGGTAGTCCTCGTCGTAGAAGATGGGGACGTGCTCGCCGCGAGCGAAGGGAAGCCACCGGCCCAGCCAGCGCCACACGCTCATGCCGCGCACCTCGCGCGAGGTGGGAGCGGACGACTCGGAGGGCAGCGGGATGGACGGCGCACGGGAGCGCGACTTTCGCCCAGCGGGAGGCCCATGGGGGCTTTTTCGTGGGCGCGCAGACGGGGGTCGTTTGCTCTCAGCCGCTGAGAGGGTCCGGAAGTCGGCGACCGGGCGACCAAGCGGCCCTGGTGGACGAGGGCGGCGTTCACTCCACCTGACGCCGGGCCTCTTCACGCAGGGCCGGGCTGCGACGGCGCAGGCCCCGCGCGGAGAGCGCGGTGAGCAGCGCCCACGCGAGCCCCGCCACCCAGCCGCCCAACACGTCCGTGGGGTAGTGCACGCCCAGGTACACGCGCGTCAGGCCCACGAGCACCGGGAGCAGGAGCGACACGGTGAGGATGTACGCCTTGAGGCGTCGGCGCTCGGTGAGCTGCGCCAGGAGCGCGCCGAGGGTGAGGTAGACGATGGCGGACAGCATCGCGTGGCCGCTCGGGAAGCTGGTCGTCATCACCTCCTTGAGATGCGGGACCACGGAGGGACGGGGGCGAGAGAAGAACTGCTTGAGCAGGCCGTTGAGCAGCGTGCCGCCCACGGTGGCCACGAGCACCAGCAGCAACGTCCGGTAGCGACGCACCAGGAGCAGGAAGCCGCACACCGCGAGCGTCACCAGGAAGAGCACCGGCGCGCCGCCGAGCGACGTCACGTCCTCCGCGGTGAGCCGCAGCCACCAGGGGCCTCGGGGAAGGGACGGGTCCTGGGGGCTGCGCAGCAGGCGCAGCACGCGCTCGTCGAAGTCCTGCGTCTCGCCCTCCGTCACCTCGTCCGAGAGCGCGATGAAGCCCAGGCAGCACACCGCCAGGAGCAGCAGCATCCCGAAGAGCCGCGTCACCGCCACGTTCCGGTCCGACATCCGCGCCCACTGAGCCCACAAGCCACGCCACATGTTCGTGACACTATGCATGGATGTGCGCCCCGAGACTCCTGGGAAGCGCTGAGTGTCCGCTGTCCTCCACGCCTTCGACGCGCCTGCCCTCGGGACTCCTCATGGCCACCCAGTATCCGCACCTCGAGCCCCTCCACCGCGACTTCATCCTGCGCCAGCGGATGTTCTTCACGGCCTCCGCCGCCAGCACGGGACGGGTGAACCTGTCCCCCAAGGGGCTCGACTCGCTGCGCGTGCTCGGGCCCAACGAGGTCGTCTACCTGGACCTCACCGGCAGCGGGAACGAGACGGCCGCGCACCTGCGCGCCGACGGGCGACTCACGCTCATGTTCTGCGCCTTCGAGGGGCCGCCGATGATTCTGCGCCTCTATGGGCGGGGACAGGTGCTGCGTCGGGGCAGCGCCGAGTACACGCGGCTCTTGGCCCACGAGTTCGGCGGCGTGGAGCCGCTGGGGGCGCGGCAGATGGTGAAGCTCGACATCGACCTCGTGCAGAAGTCCTGTGGCTACAGCGTGCCCCTGTACGAGTTCACCAGTGACAGGCCCACGCTCACGCGATGGGCGGAGAGCAAGGGAGAGGAAGGGCTGACGGAGTACCGGCGCAAGAAGAACGCGCACAGCATCGACGGCCTGCCGACCGGCCTGTTCGACGAGGAGGAGTCCGACTGACGGCGGGATGCCCGGGGGTCTTCAGACCTCTTCGAACTTCCCACCGAAGATGCCGTTCGCCTCCAGAGCCTCCTTGACCTCTTCGTCGACGATGAGCGGCAAGGGCCAGCCCCACAGGCGGAACACCCGCACTCCACCGACCTTCGACTTGTCGATGCGCAAACCGCCCACATAGCGATACTGACCTGCCCGCTCCGCGAACATCTCTTCGTCCGCGGTGAAGTGCTGCACTTCACGACAGGCAGCCTCGTCAATGCAGCGGAGCGTCCGAACGGCATTGAGGATGAAGTAGGGCTCCGCTCTTCCATCGACGCATATAGGGAAGAGTTGCACGTCGTCGGAGGCCTGCTCACGGAAGACGGCGGCCACCCGCTCACTGACAACCGGCGCCTTGCCAGCACCCGCGAACTCGATATCGAGCGGCTCTCCGGGGCGCTGAATCGGTATTCGCAACGGCTCTTGAGTTTCCAAGGGGCGTCCTTCGGTGAACTGCCAGATGTCGTCGATCTCCGCACCCTCTGAATCGACGGGGTCCGACAGATACCAACGCCCCTTCACGTACATGTCTGCACTCAGTGCAAAGAAGCGTCGTTCCACGACCTACTCCTCGAGCCCCTTCGTGATGAATCTCCGCAAATCCGTCCCCTCCCTTACGAGGTCCCGCGCAATCTTGGCAAGCTCAGCAGTGAGTGCGCCCCTGCACTGAGCGATACCTCTGCACTTCCGCATCGCGGTGTTGAGACGAATCGAGACAGCCTCATGGTACTCGCGAGGGTGAGGCCCTTGATGGCCCCTGATGCGCACGAGGTTCTCCGGGTCACTCAGCTTCATTCCGGCCCTGTTGAAGATTCGCTCGAACTCCGGTGTCCAGGGGCCTCCGTTCGCATCGGAGACGTAGTTCTTGTCCGTGCAGATGTGATGAACATTGCCCTCGGGGTCTCCCTGAATGCCCGCGCCAACGCCTGTAGCCGCCCCAGGAGCCTCCCCTGCCCCCATCGCGGTCGCGGCAACCGCCGTTGGCGCGAGCGTCACATTCAGCACCCCAGCTGACACGATGGAGATCGCCTGGACCTCGCCAGCCATGGCACTCGCGAGTTGAAAGCCTCCCTCCAACTGCGCTCGGCTCGCGGCCTGGGCAAAGCCCGGCAGCTTCGGCCCCTGGGCGGCCAGCGCACTCTTCCCACCGAGGGCAGCCAGCGCCACGACCACCAGGACACGTGCGCCGTTATCCCCCAGCACCTTTCCAAAGCGATGCCCCGCGCGCTCCAGTTCGTCCAAGCGTACTGCGTCGCGGGACTCGTCCATGAGCCGCAAGAATCCCTGCCCGAGATTCCAGACAGGCCCTGTCCCGAGATAGGCAATCAGGGATGCTGTGAGTGCGACCGCCAGCAACTTCGTGACGGGTTCGGGGGCTACCAGCATCACGAGCGCCGTCCCAATCATCGTCGTCACCATCGCGCGCAACGCCGCGGCATTCACCATGCCGCGAATCGCTTCCTCGACGCCTTCCCACACCGTGTCGAGGGCGAAGTAGAGCGCCATCATCCGCCGCTCCATGGGTCCGAGCGTCAGGCCGCCGGCTATCATGCTCAGGCAGGCCAGGGGCTCCTCCTGCCGCTGACAGATT
This sequence comes from Myxococcus sp. XM-1-1-1, assembly GCF_020037095.1. Lineage (NCBI taxonomy): Bacteria > Pseudomonadati > Myxococcota > Myxococcia > Myxococcales > Myxococcaceae > Myxococcus > Myxococcus sp. XM-1-1-1. Next base: position 245,335 of record NZ_JAIQDH010000016.1, on the reverse strand, counting down.
CGCTCATATGCCGAGGGACCAGGGCGAGCCTGGACACCCTCAACGAGCCCTCCCGAGAAAGCAAGCAATGAGCGTCGGTCGTCCTGCTCGACTTCGCGGAAGGCCACGTCCAGCTGCATGCCGAGCACGAGCTGCGTGACCGCGCGCTTGAACGAGTCTTCATTCACCTCGACCGGGCCAGACTCAACGGGCGTATACGCGATGGATTCGCCCTGCCCCATGTCGAGATGGACGACGCGGGTCGATGCACATCCGCCCGCCAACAGAAACAGCACGGCAATGCATGCAGGCCTCATGTCACCCTACTTTCGGCTGCCAGAGCATCGGTGAGCGCAGAGGCCATAGCAGACCGCTCTGACAACCAGGCGCCGTGGACCCGGAGGACGAATCTGACTGACAGCGGGATGTCCTCCATTTTCGTCCAGGTCCACGGCCCCTTAGAGGGGAGCGAAGTGCCGCCAGTCCTGGCGGAGGGGGGGACTTGGAATGACAGTGATTCGCGGTGTCGGCGCCATCTCGCTCGGCAAGTGTCTGGGTGCTTTCTATGCGTTGATTGGCGTCACCGTGGGAACACTGACGAGCATGGCGGTGCTGCTGCTCGGCTCGTCTCGCACCTACGCCATCCTCGGCAAGGGCCTGCACCTGGGCGAGCTGGGACTGGGCGGCGGGCTCCTCCTGATGGTGGGAGCCGTCATCCTCTACGGCCTCGCGGGCTTCGTTCTCGGCCTCATCACCGGCGCCCTGGTCAACCTCGCGCTGCGCCTCGGAGGCGGTGTCGAGCTGGAGCTGGAGTAGTCGCTCGACACACGGGCCTACGGTGAAGCGCCCTCTCCGGGCTTCACCACCGCGAGCGCCACCTGCTTCGCCCCGGCGCCCTGGGCCAGTCGCATCACCTTCAGCACATCACCGTGGGTGAGCGACTGGTCCGCCTTGAGCAACAGCCCCCGGCCTGGCTCCGCTCGAATCGCGGCCTGGAGCCTCGCCTGGAAGGCCTTCTCGTCCGCGTACGACTCCGCCTCCACGAACAGACGGCGGTCCGACGTCATCGAGAGGATGAGCGGATCCCTCGGGGTCGCCTTCTCTTCGTCCGGCTGTCGCGACGGAGGAAGGGCCACCTGCTGGCCTCGCTGCATCATCGGCGTCACCACCATGAAGATGATGAGGAGGACCAGCACCACGTCGACCAGGGGCGTGACGTTGATCTCACTCTTCACGCCACCCCGGCCACCACCGACGGACATACCCATGCGGCTGCTCCTTGCTGGAAGGGACAGTCACCTGGGTACACGGACGCGAGACGCGGCTGGCGGGCGGACGTCCCGCGAGCGGTCATCGTTCCGTCACGGCGCGCCGCTACCGCGACAGCCGGAACCGGTCCTGCCCCGCACTGCCGAACGCGGCGCCCAGCACGCAGAAGAAGTGCAGCACGATGCCGGGGAACACGAAGAACCAGTACCCCGCGCCCACGAAGCAGAACCACAGGATGGCCCGGAAGAGCTGCCCCTTGTAGAGCTGCCCCAACCCCGGGAAGAAGAACGACAACACACCAGCGATGATGGGGTTGAAGCGGCGCTCGCGGATGATGTCGGTCGTCATGGCGGTCTCCAGTCCTCCTGCCTTCCCTAAAAGGGCGCGGCGCGGCACGAAAATCCCGCCCGTCCCTCAGGGCACCGGGCGAGCGGGCGGCTCGGGCGTCAGCACCAGCCCGTCGAACACACCATACGCATACGCCGCCGCGAAGGCATAGGCGCCCACCAGGTACGTCACGTTCAGCGTGCGCGCCGTCCCCTCGTCCTTCGCGCTGTAGCGCCCATCCGGGCCCCGCAGCGACAGCGACGTCCCCAGCGACACACCCGCCATCGCGAGCCCCAGGCCCTGGCTCACCGCCAGCGCCGTGCCCATCCCCGAGCGTCCCTGCTTGAAGTGCCCCACGCCCATCGGCGCCAGGTACCAGGCCCGGGACATCGTCGGATGCGCCTCTCGTGTCGCGACCTCGCGCACCGGCGTGGCGATGGGCGTCGGCGGAGGCATCAGGCGCGGACGTCGCTCGGCCCGCAGCTCCGCGATGCGCGAGGCATGCTGGGTCCTCGCGCGCTCCACGAAGGCGAGGAAGTCCGGCGGATACAACAGCGGGTCCAACGCCGCGCCCTCGTGGGCGGCCAGCCCGCGCACGACCTCGTCCTCGGCGCGCGCCAGCTCCTCCTGCGCATGCCACGTCGCCCCGAGCAGCAGGTGCGCATGCGCCTCCAGCTCGTCGCCATCGAGCCGCAATGGATAGAGCAATGACTCCAGCTCCGCGCGCGCCCGGGACAGCTCACCGGACTGATAGGCCTCCCGCGCGCCATCCAACGGCGACGCGGCGAGCACCCCGAGCACCAGGGCCAACCCCATCATCACGGCGGCCCCTCCATCGAGACCTCGAGCTGCCGTCCCGCCACCGCGTCCACCTCACGCTGCAACACGGGCGCACCCGCGCGCCGCGCCGTCACGGTGTGGCGGCCATGCTCCACCTTCACCGCGCTCGCCAGCGGCGCCACGCCCACCTCCCGGCCGTCCACGAAGAGCCGCGAGCCCACGGGCGCGAGGATGAGCACCTCCGCCTTGCGCAACGGCAACACCACGTCCCGCGTCACCGTCTCCCCAGGCGCGAGCGACACCTGCATCTCCACCTCGTCGCACAACGAGTTGGCGAAGCGCAGATGGTGCGTCCCCGCGGGCAACGAGACCTCGCGCACCCGAGGCGTGTACCCCCGGCTCTCTCCGTTCACGAAGACCTCCGCCCACGGGCGCGCCGTCAGCTTCAGCACCCCGGGGCTCGCGGGCGCGGCGGCACTCGCGTCCGAACTCGCCGTCGGCGCGGGGTCACCCGTCACGGGAACGACAGGGGAGCCCTCCATCGACTCCGGCTTCACTGAATCTCCCACGGGGGCATGCGCTACCGACGTCACGTCTCCCCGTGTATTCGATTCGCCAGCGTCCGCGACGTCCGTGTCCGGGGTCGGCTCCGGCTGCGTCGAAGCCCCCACGGTCGTCTCGCCCACGGTGCTCGGACGCGGAGCCGTAGGCACGGAGGCGCTCCCAGCGCGCCCCGAAGGGCCTCCGGTGGACCGAGCACCCATCGACTTCTTCGCCTGCGTCCGCGACAGCTCGGCGAGAGCCTCGCGCGCCGCGCTGACACTCTCGCCGCCCAGCCCATCATCCAGGAGGGGCTCGGCTCCGCGCCCCGCGTCCTCGCTCCCTCGCGCGAGCGCCTTCAGACATTCCGAAGAGGAGCCTCCCTCCGCGCACGACGCCTTCCCCGCGCCTGCCTCTCCAACGTCCGAGGCTCGTGCGCCCGCCCTTTCCCCTCGGGACGGCGTCGAGCCCTCGCCCTCTGCGCCTGCCTGTCCATCCCGGGACGAGGTCGCGTCCTCGGCCCGCGCACCCGAAAGACCTTCACGGAGCGACGTCGCGTCGTCGGCGCGTGCACCCGACGGACCTTCACGGAGCTGTGTCGCGTCATCCGGGGACAGCGTCGAGTCCCCGGCCCCTGGCACCAAAAGCACATCCTCGGCTCGCGACGCCTCGCGATGGCGAGACAACGTCCATCCACCCAACCCCGTCGCCGCGCAGAGCACGAACCCCGCGGCCCACCACGCCCGCGAGTTCCTGGGCCGCTGCCGCTCCCGCAGCAAGGCCACCACCTCGGACGACGTAGGCTCCAACGCCAACGCGGCGTTGAGCACCTTCGCGGCGCGAGCACCCTCGCCCTTCGCCAGCAGCGTACGCCCCTCCGCGAGCAATCGCTGGAAGCGAGACTTCCGCCACTGGATGGCACCCGCCATGGGGTTGCTCAAGAACTCGCGAGCCACCTCGGCGGGCGGCCCCACCTCCTGCCGCAGCAGCGCCTCCAGCTCCGCCGCCAGCACGCCGCCGTCCGTCGGCCTGTTCCGGGCATCCCTCGCCAGACACCTCGACACCAGGGCCGACAGGGACTCGGGCGTCCCCGGCACCACCTCCGTCAACGACGGCGCATCCCGCGTCATCACCGAGGCCGCCAGGTGCGCGGCGCCCTTGCCCGCGTGCGGCGTCCCGCCCGAGACCAGCTCGAACAGGATGACCCCCACGGCATACACATCCGAGGCCGGGGTGAACGCGCCCGTGTCGATGCGCTCGGGCGCCATGTACGCCAGCGAGCCCGTCACGGCGCCCGTGCTCGTCAGCCGCTCCTGGTCCTCCAGCGCGGCCAGCCCGAAGTCCGCCAGCTTCAGCGGCCCGCCCTCCGCCACCAACACGTTGTCCGGCTTCACGTCGCGGTGCACGACGCCGCTCGCGTGCGCCGCGGACAGGGCCCGCGCCAGCTCCCAGCCCAGCACCAGCGCCGCCTCGGGCGGCACCGGCCCGAGCCTCGCCGCGAGGCTGCGCAGGTCCTCGCCCCGCACCCACTCACAGACGAGGAACGGCCCTTCCGCGTCCTCACCAAAGTCGTGCACCTCCAGGATGTTGGGGTGGTGCAGGGAGGCCGCCAGCTCGGCCTCGCGTCGGAAGCGCTCCACGCGCCCGGGGTCCTTGCCAGGGTGCATCCGCTTCAACGCCACGGGCCGGGACAGGCGCAGGTCCACGGCCAGGAAGACCGTGGCCATCCCCCCACGCCCCAGCTCCCGCTCGAGTCGGTAGCGGCCCGAAACCACCTCACCCTTCATCACGGGCGCATTCTCGGGGAGCCGCCTCCCGCGAGCAACCCAAGTGCTACAGCCGGCAGGCCTTCGTCTCGCCCACCTGCTCGCACGCTCCCACGGCCCCCCCGGGGCAGTCCCTGTCCAGCCGACAGGTGCGCCGACACCGCGACTCCGCCCCCGAGCTCAGGCACACCGCGCACGTCGCGCAGTCCCACGAGTTCTCACAGACTTCCCCCGTCGATTCAGGGATTCCCGTGCACTCCCGCACACACAGCCCATCCAACGCGCACTGGTAGCCCGCGGGACAGATGCCGCCTCCCGCGTTCGGGTTGCAGGACTCCTCGCACCGGGGCCGCTCCGGACGGCACCTCGCGGTGTCCGCGCAGTCGAACGGGTCCTTGCAGGCCTCACCCAACCGGGGCCCCACCTCGCATTCGTCGTTGTTGCAACGTCGCCCATCCCGGCACGTGAAGTCGGACGTGCACGTCTCCGCGCACCGCCCTTCCACGCAGGCCGCGGCTGCCTCCAGGCACTCACAGGCGCGAGTACACGCGCCCCCCATCCCCACCGTGGCCGCGCAGCCCCCATCCGACGAACCACACGTCGGACCCGAGCAGCCCGCGTCCGGCGCCTCGCAAACCGCGGTCGTGCACCCGGCATCCAGGCCGCCACCCCCATCCGCGCCACCGCCGCCGTCCGAGCCACCCCCATCCGCCTGCGTCGCGACGGGCACGCAGGCGTTCAGCAGTCCCGAGGAGTCGGGCACCGGGCCACAGCCGTAGCCCGGGCGGTAGCAGTCCTCGCCGCACCCGAGCAGGCAGACCCCCAGGTCCTTCGCGCACACGGTGCCCGAGGGACATGGCGCGTCGGCGGAGCACTCGAGCAGGCAGTACCCCCCCGGAAAGCCCAGGCCGCAGGTGAGCCCGGGGCCGCATTCCGAGTCCCCGTCACAGTCCTCCCCCACCCGCTCCACGGCCCGAGGCTCACAGCCTCCCCGCACGCAGACCTCGTTCGAGGCGCAGGCGTGTGACTCGTCACAGCGGACACGGATGTCGAGAGGACAGCCCGGCGCGAACAGCAGCACGAGCACGACCAGCCCACAGCAGGAAAGGAAGCGACGCATCAACAAGGCCTCGCCACTCTACGCGCAAATCCCCGCGGGAGCGCGAGCCCCCGCGAGGCACGGCCCTCGTGCTCCCTGGAAGCACGAGGACCGACTTCAGCGCCCTGCTACATGCAGGTGCCCATGAAGCCCGGCGCGCCGAAGCACTGGCCGCTCTTGCACTGCGAGTTCTCCTGGCACGGGAAGCCGAAGGCGCCCGGGCTGCAGAAGCCGATGACCGAGCCCGTGAAGGGCTTCACGCAGCTCCACTCCGAGGGGCAGTTGGAGTTGTCGCGGCAGAGGCCCTGCATGCAGAAGCGGCCCTTGTTCGACAGGTAGCCGTCGTTGCACACCGCGCCGCCCAGGCCCACCGGGCAGGCCCCGTCCTCGGCGCACGGCGCGAAGCTGGCGCAGTACGGCTGGCGCGCCCCGTCGTCATCCGGGTCCATGCACACCGAGTAGGTGTCGCAGCCATCCTTGAAGTCGGACGTGTTCGGGTCGCACGTGGGCGGGTTCGCGGGCGGACGCAGGCTGCACAGGCCCTCGATGCAGGTCTGGTTGCTCAGGCACTGGGTGTCGGAGGTGCACGTCGGCACCTTCTTGTTCTTGCAGTACGAGGCCAGCGCGCCCGTGTCCTCGGTGTCGCAGTACTGGTCCGCCGCGCAGTTCGCGTTCGACTGGCAGCCCAGCGCACACAAGCCGTTGAAGCAGAACTGCCCGGAGGGACAGGCCTTGCTCGCGCTGCAGAGCATCTTCTCCTGGTCGTTCGGGTCGGGGTTGTTCGGGTTCTTGTCGTCGTCCTCGCTCGTGCTGCCACAGCCCGTCACCACCACCGCCAGGAACAGCGCCATCAGCCATCGCTTCATGTTCGTCTCCGTGAAGGTCGTTCTCGCCGCGCGCCGGCCCTTTCCGTCAGCGGCGTATGGTCAGGCCCCATCGCAACCGCCGTGCCGCGGGCTCATGCGAGTGCGAAGCCCCGCGATTCCGAGGGGTTGCGCGAAGAACGGCGCTCACAGCCGCGCAGCGACGGGGGAAACGTGCCAGGACTGGCACGCGGACAGGGCCTCCCGAGGAGGCGGCGTGTCAGTCCCCCTCGCCCAGGTAGCGGAACAGTGAGCGCAGGCCGATGCCCAGCGCCGCCGCCGCGTCCTTCTTGCTGCCGCCACAGCGGGCAATCGCCTCACGCACGTAGCGCTGGACGAAGGCCTCGCGCGCCTCCTCCAGCGGAACCATGGGCCCGTCCTCCGCGCCCAGCTCCAGGTCCTCGGGGCGCAGCAGCTCGTCCGTGGCCAGCACCGCCGCGCGCCGCACGCGCGACACCAGCTCGCGCACGTTGCCGGGGAACGGATGGCCTCGCAGCGCCTCCATGGCCTTCTGGGTGAGGCCCCGCGCCTTGCGCGACTCCTGCGTCAGCACGTGGTGCGTGAGCAGGAGCACGTCGTCACCGCGCTCGCGCAGGGGCGGCACGTCCACGCGCACCTCCTCCAGCCGGTAGCGCAGGTCCGCGCGGAAGGTGCCCTTGCGCACCGCCTCCTCCAGCGGCACGTGCGTCGCGGAGACGACCCGCACGTCCACCTTGCGCGGCGTGTGCTCCCCCAGCCGCGTCACCTCGCGCTCCTGCACCACGCGCAACAGGCGCGTCTGGAGCGACAGCGGCATGTCGCCAATCTCATCCAGGAACAGCGTGCCTCCGTCGGCCGCCTCCACCAGCCCCGCCCGCTCCGCGCCCGCGCCGGTGAAGGCGCCGCGCGCGTGGCCGAACAGCTCGCGCTCGATGAGGCTCTCCGGCAGCGCCGCGCAGTTGATGGCCACCAGCCGCCCCGGACGCCCTCCGCGGCGATGGAGCGCGCGGGCCACCAGCTCCTTGCCCGTGCCCGTCTCTCCCTGGATGAGCACGTTGAGCGGCGTGGGGCCCAGCCGCTCCACCTGGCGATACAGCGCGCGCATCGCCGGGGACTCGCCGATGAGCCCCTCGAACGTCGCCGCCTCGATGCGCCGAGTGAGCCCCTCCACGCGCGAGCGCAGCTCCGTCAGCTCGCGCCGCGTCGACAGCAGCAGCGCCGTCATCGCGCAGAGCGCCAGCGCCTCCTCCAGGTCCGCCGAGGTGAAAGCGGGCGCGCCGAGCTTGCGCCCCAGGTACACCACCGACAACGGCACCAGCTCCACGCGCAGCGGCACCACCAGCGCGGAGCCCAAGCGCAGCGCCTCCAGGCTTGGAGCCCTCGCCAAGGCCGCGTCCGCCGCCACGTCCGCCACGAGCACGGGCGCGCCCGACGTCAGCACCCGGTCCACCAGGCTGTCCACCACCCCAGCGTCGGCCTTCGCGCCGGTGGCGAACAACACGCGCCGGGGCCCCTGACTCGAGTCCGCCGCGACCAGGAAGCCCACGTCCGCGCCCACCACGTCGGCGAGGCCCCGCATCGCCACGTCGAGCAACTCCAACGGTGGCCGCTGCGCGAGCAGCCGCGAGGACAGCTCCGCCATCACCGCCACCAGGCGCCGGGGCTCGGGCGTCCGCGAGCCCTCCGCGCGCCCCTCCCCCATCTCGACCAGCTCCACCTCCACCGTGCCCAGGCGGATGCGGTCACCGGGCTCCAGCGGCGCCAGGTCCACGCGCCGGCCCTTCACGCGCACGTCACAGCCGCGCCCCGCCGGGGACACGCTCCAGCCGCGCGCGTCGCGAAACAGCAGCGCGTGGCTCGGCTTCACGCCCGTGCCCGTGAGCACCACGTCGCACGTGGCGTCGGAGCCCAGGGAGAGGACGGGCTTGTCCAGGGGGAGGCGGTGGCCGTCGGGCAGGACGAGGAATTGGGGCATGGCGGACGCGGGCGACATGTGTCGCATATCAGGAACACGGGGGCCCCGGCGCGTGCGGGCCCTGACGCTGGCCACCACCGGGCATTGTGCGCGCGCGCCCGACTGCTATCACCGCGCTCCCGCAAGGAGCCTCCCATGGCCATCGCCACCATCGACCCGACGTCCGGCAAGACGCTGCGCACGTTCGACGCCCTCACTCCGGAGCAGCTGGAGTCGAGGCTCCAGCTCGCCTCGGACACGTTCCGCGCGTACCGCCAGACGCCCTTCGCCGAGCGCGCCCGCTGGATGCGCCGCGCCGCGGAGCTGCTGGAAGCGGGGGCGGACCACTACGGCCGCATCATGACCGAGGAGATGGGCAAGCCGCTGGAGGCCGCCAAGGCCGAGGCGAAGAAGTGCGCGACGGCGTGCCGCTACTACGTGGCCAAGGCGGAGGGGCTGCTCAAGGACCGGCCCATCGACGTGGGCGGAGACACCGCCTTCGTGCGCTACCAACCCTTGGGGCCCGTGCTGGCCATCATGCCGTGGAACTTCCCCTTCTGGCAGGTGGTGCGCTTCGCCGCGCCCGCGCTGATGGCGGGCAACGTGGGCCTGCTCAAGCACGCGCACAACGTGCCCCAGTGCGCGCTCGCGCTGGAGACGCTGTTCCTGGACGCGGGCTTCCCGAAGGGCGCGTTCCAGACGCTCCTCATCGAGACCGCCGACGTCAACCGCGTCATCGAGGACGCCCGCGTGCGCGCGGTGACGCTCACCGGCAGCGAGGGCGCGGGCCGCGCGGTGGGCCAGTCCGCGGGCAAGTCGCTCAAGAAGGTGGTGCTGGAGCTGGGCGGGAGCGACCCGTTCATCGTCATGCCCAGCGCGGACCTGGACAAGGCGGTGGAGACGGCCGCGTCCGCGCGGCTCATCAACAACGGCCAGTCCTGCATCGCCGCCAAGCGCTTCATCGTCGCCGAGCCCATCGCCGCCGAGTTCGAGCGCCGCTTCGTCGAGCGCCTCAAGAAGGTCACCGTGGGCGACCCCATGGACCCGAAGACGGACCTGGGCCCGCTGGCCACGCAGGGCATCCTCCAGGGCCTGCACGCGCAGGTGGAGGCGAGCGTGAAGGCCGGCGCGAGGCTGCTCCTCGGCGGCAAGCCGCTGGAGCGGCCCGGCAACTTCTATCCGCCCACCGTGCTCGCGGACCCGCCGCCCTCCGCGCCCGCGTTCCATGACGAGCTGTTCGGCCCGGTGGCCACGCTGCTGCGTGCGCGCGACGTGGAGCACGCGGTGGAGCTGGCCAACGCCACGCCCTTCGGCCTGGGCGCCAGCGTGTGGACGCGCAATGCGGGCGAAGAGCGCCGCTTCATCGACGGCATCGAGTCCGGCATGGTGTTCGTCAACCAGATGGTGGTGTCCGACGCGCGGCTGCCCTTCGGCGGGGTGAAGAACTCCGGCCACGGGCGCGAGCTCGCGGACCTGGGCATCCACGAGTTCCTCAACGCGAAGACGGTGCGCGTCGCGACCGGTGGGGACGCGCCTGCGGCTCGCGGCGGCGCGCTCAGCGAGTAGCGCTTCAGCGCGTGCGCACCCGGCCGTCCGGCGGGCGGTGGACCTCCTCCAGCGCCTCCGTCACGGCCTCCACCTCGGCGCCGAGCTGCTCCACGCTCTGGCGCAGACCCAGTCCGGCGACGTCCTCGCCGGACGCGTCCGCCGTGCGCACCCGCAGCACCTGCGCGTAGAGGCCCTCCAGCGTGTAGAACAGCCGCGTGTACTCGGCCTCCAGCCGGTCCGCCGCCGTGGACAGCTCCGCGCGCTGCTGACGCTGCGACTCGAGCGCGGACAGCGCGCCCTGGAGCCGCTCACGCACCACCGCGTCCTGCTCCGTCGCCACCCTCGCGGACAGCGCGCGGTGCTCCTCCTCCAGCCGGCTCGCCTCCTCGGGTGTGGCCAGCGCGCGCAGCGTCCGCTCCCGGCTCGCCAGCGCGTGACAGCCCTGGCGCAGCGCCTCCACCGTGCGCTCGGGGGCGTGCACCACCTCGCGCAGCACCGCGGGCCCCTGGGCCAGCTCCGCCAGCAGCTTCGCGCACACCGCGTCCACGCGCGCCACCTTGGGGTCCACGGGCTCGGCGGACGTGGCGGGCTTCACCCCGAGCCCGGTGGCCTGCGCCTCCTCTTCTTCCGTGGGGCGCCTCAGGTACTTCGCCGACGCCAGGAAGAGTCCCAGCGCAACGAAGACGAGCCACCACAGCCGACGGGGCTGTCCCATGGCGATGAGCAGGCACACGATCGCCGGCGCGATGAAGGCCGCCGCCTTGACCGGGTCCCTGGAGGCGTTCGAGGAGCGCCGCCGTGAGCGGGGCCGCGTCGCCTTGCGCGCGTCCCGCCGGGCCTCCTTGCGCCACTGCTTCTCCCACTGCCGGCGGACCTTCCGGGGAGGCAGGCGCCCCGTCTTGCGCACCCACGCCTCCACCGCCGCGTCCTCGCGGGCCTGGCCCTCCGACAAGGCGTCCTCCAGACGGCGCAGGCGCTCGTCCTGCTGGCGGGGAGGCGCGCTCGGAGGAGGTGGCTCGGAGGCTCGGGGCACGCGATACGATAACGACCTCCCCCGCCATCGGGGAGGTGAATCCCACATCATGTTGGGCGCTTCGTGCTCCCCCGCACCGAGTCGAGACGGGTGATACTCGTGGGTAATCCGGGGAAATGCTCAATCGTTTGCATTCCCCCTGGAAAAGGCCCATGAGATTGTGTTCGCGGGGGGCACAAGGGGTTCGGTGTCGTGGAGAGCATCGAGGAAAAGGGGGAAGGCGGGGAGCTGAGCCCCGAGGCCATCCGCGCGCTGCGTGGGGGCCAGAGTCGTGCTGCCTTCGCCCGGATGCTGGGAGTCACCCCCCTGACGGTGTATCGCTGGGAGCTGCCGGAAGACGCGCCCCAGGCGCGGCGTCCCCGAGGTCGGGTGGCGCAGGCGCTCAAGCAGCTGCAGGGTGGCGGGCTCACGGGCGCTCAGCTGCCCTCCCTGTCCCGCCAGGAGCTGCGCCCCGAGGAGAGCCAGCGGCTGCAGCCTGCCCTGGACCGACTGAAGCGGGCCGAGTGGCGCGCGGCGGAGGAGGAGCTGCTCACGCTCCTGGCGTCGGGCGTGCTGCGGACCCCGGGCGCGAGGGCGCTCGCCGCGGTGGGGCTGTCCCACCTGCAGCGCTGGGGACGCGAGGACAGCCGGGGCGCGCTCGCCACGCTGCTGCCGCACCTGGGCGAGGCGGAGATGGGCCTGTTGCCGCGGGGCGTGGAGCTGCAGGTGCACGCGCTCGCGGCGAACCTCTACGCGTCGCCAGATGGGAAGCTGTTCGACGCCGTGAAGAGTGACGCGCACGTGGCCCGCGCGGAGGCGCTGCTGGTCGAGGACCCGGACTCGGACGCGCGCTGCCTCTTGCGCATGGCGCAGACGGCGGGCGCCTTCTACCTGGGTGAGACGGAGCGGGTGGCGCGTTACTCGGGGCGCGTGGCGGAGGCGCTCACCCACGTGACGGACCCGGCGCTGCGACTGCTCGCCGAGGACGTGTGCGCGCACGAGGAGGCCATCCGCGGCGAGACGACGCAGGCCACGCGCCGCTTCCGTGAAGTGGCCCAGGGCGCGGCGCGGCTGGGGTACGCGTTCCTGGAGGCGCGCAACCTCGCCTTCCTCGCGCAGCGTCGGCTGGACGAGGCGTGCGAGCCAGAGGAGGCGCTGCTGCTGGTGCGCCGCGCGCGCGAGGCCGCGTACGGCGGACGCATGGCGCGCGGCTTCTCGTTCATCTTCGCGGCGCGCGCAGAGGCCGAGGCGCTGATTCGCCTGGCGCGCTTCGCCGAGGCGGAGGCCGCGCTGGACGAGGCCGACGCCGTGGTGGAGGAGCTGAGCTGGACGCCGCTGCAGCTCGCGGTGACGCGCGCGAAGCTGTGGCTGACGGTGAACCGGCCCGCGGAGCTGCGCAAGCTGGCCTCCCGCCTGTCCTCGTACGACGGCAACATCCAGCGCTCGCTCACCGGCGCGTACGCCCTCTTCGTGGAGGCCATGGCGGACCTGAGCGAGGGCACCGCCCAGCGCGCCGCCGCGGGCTTCGCCGCCGCCGGAGCGCGCGGCATGGAGCTGGGCGGCTGGCCCTACCTGCGCCGCGAGTGTCTGCTGTACGAGACGGCCGCGCGCGCCTACGCCGGGCAGCGGGAGGAAGGCCGGGTGGTGCTGCGCCGCACGCGCGCCTTCCTGGAGCGGATGCCGTCGGCGTGGCACTCCGCGCTGCTCCACCGCTTCGAGGGCATGCTCCTGGTCGTCGAGGGCCGCACGCGCGAGGCGCGCGACTTGCTCGAGGCCTCGCTGGGCACCTTCCGCCTCTCCGGCGACGTGTGCATGGCGGCCTTCACGCGCAGCCTGCTGGCGTGGCTGGCCAAGCACGAGGGAGACCCGGCCGCCGACGAGCTGCTGGCCGCCAGCGACGCGGAGCTGCGCCGCATCGGCATGGCGCCGCAGCCCAACTTCATCCCCGCCACGGCGCGCCCGGCCGGCTCGGGCAGCCCCGCCTCCGAGCCCGGGGCCACGACGCGCCTGGGCTCCGAGGCGCTGGTGGTGCCCTTCGAGCGGCTGTCCGTGCGCGGCATGGGCGCGCCGCTCATCCAGCGCGAGCTGCTCGGCGTGCTGGAGGGCCTGTTCCCCGGCTGCGCGCCCCGGCTGGAAGAGGTGGACTCCCAGGGCCGCGTCACGGTGCTCGCGGGCCTGGACGCGCGGCCGGCCACGGACGAGGTGGAGTTCGGCGACGGGTGTGGACGCAGGCTGCGGCTGGGCGTCGTGGGGCCGCTGCCGGTGGATGGCCGCGCGCTGCTCACGCTCCTGTCCCGGCTGGGAGGCTTCGCGCTGGAGGTGGCGACGCTGCGCGGCTTCACGGCGGTGGAAGCGGGCGTGTCGGGCACGAGCGAGCCCGCGTCCGAGGAGCCCGGGCGCGAGACGGAGCTGCCGGGCTTCATCGCCGCGTCCCCCTCGATGAAGCGGCTGCGCGCGGAGCTCTCGCGCCTGTCCGCCAGCCGCTCCACCGTCATCGTCACGGGCGAGTCCGGCGCGGGCAAGGAGGTCGTCGCGCGGGCGCTGCACCTGCTCTCAACGCGCTCGCAGCGGCCCTACGTGGCGTTCAACTGCGCGGCCGTCCCCAAGGAGCTCTTCGAGGGACAGCTCTTCGGCTACCGCAGGGGCGCCTTCACCGGCGCGGCCACGGACCACCCCGGCGTGCTGCGCGCGGCCCACGGCGGCACCCTGTTCCTGGATGAGATTGGCGAGCTGCCGCTGGACGTACAGCCCAAGCTCCTGCGCGTGCTGGAGAACGGCGAGGTCTTCCCCCTGGGCGAGACGCGCCCGGTGGAGGTCGACGTGCGCGTGGTGGCCGCCACGCACCGGGACCTGGGCCAGTTGGTGCGCGAGGGCCGCTTCCGCGAGGACCTCTACTACCGCCTCCAGGTGGTGCCGGTGCGCGTGCCGCCCCTGCGCGAGCGGCGCGAGGACGTGGTGGCCCTGGCGCAGCACTTCGTGCGGCAGCTCACGCCCGAGGGACAGCCGCCACCGCAGCTGGGCTCCGACGCGCTGGAGGCGCTGATGGCCCACCCGTGGCCCGGCAACGTGCGCGAGCTGCGCAACGTCATCGAGCGCTCCATGGCGTACGGGCCCTTGCCGGCGGTGCTGGGGGCAAAGCAGATGCGCATCGCGGGCTGAAGTCGAGGAACCACCCCAACCCGCGATGCGCCCCGCCCTGTTTCCCCACACCCCTGTGGGAACCTCATGAGGCGCGCGTCGGAAGAGGTCCGCTCCGGGCCGGGGAGGGGGGGAACCCCGGCCCGAAGCGCGGTACTGCTTCCGACTGTTGCCTCTCAAAGAACACACCCATGGGCCCAAGAGGGGGGAAGCTTCGACCCTGGGTGCCGGGACCGCCCGAGGGCGGTCACCTGTTCAAACCGTGTGTCGCCAGCCTCCGGAGAGGTCCGTCGCGCACTGAGCGATCGCTAAGCACTCTACGTGCCAGCCCTTAGGGGCAGGGAAGTGTCCAATGGACATCATCCAATGAGGTAGTCAAAGGGAGCAGACATATCCAATGGGCCGGGTGGGACATCCGGCGGGCCCTATCCGGATATGCCCCGGCGCCGAGCGAGGGAGGCGCCGAGCAGGCGGGCTGATGGGCGGGGTGACGCTGGATGGGGTGCGTGGGCGGCGGGTGGAGCCCGGTTGCGATAAGGGGGGAGCGCGATGACTCATCCCGCCTCGACCCGCTCGTTCCAGCGCTTCAGCCTCGGCGTGCTCGTCTTCACGTTGGGGGTGATTCTGTGGGGCGCCTTCGTGCGCGCCACGGGCTCCGGGGCGGGCTGTGGTGACCACTGGCCGGTGTGCAACGGGCAGGTGGTGCCCCGCGAGCCGACGGTCCAGACGCTCATCGAGTACACCCACCGGCTGACCAGCGGCGTGGTGATGCTGCTCGCGGTGGCATTGAGCGTGTGGGCCATGCGGGCGCACGCCAAGGGCCACCCGGTGCGCAAGGCGGCGAACTGGGCGCTGTTCTTCATGATGACGGAGGCGCTGGTGGGCGCCGGCATCGTGCTGCTCCAGTACGTGGCGGACAACGCGTCCGTCGGCCGCGCGGTGTGGATGGGCGTGCACCTGGTGAACACGTTCCTGTTGGTGGGCGCGCAGACGCTGGTGGTGTGGTTCTCGAAGGGCCGGGCGAGCCTGGCCTTCCGGGGCCAGGGCTGGGTGGGCGTGCTGGTGGGCGTGTGCGTGGCCGGGATGATGCTGCTGGGCGTGAGCGGCGCGGTGGCGGCGCTGGGGGACACGCTGTTCCCCTCGGAGACGCTGGCGGAGGGGCTGGCGCAGCACGCGAACGACCAGGCCCACCTCTTCGTGCGCCGGCGCATCTATCACCCCATCATCGCGGTGCTGATGGGCGCGGCGCTGGTGTACGTGGGGCGGTGGATGTCGCGGCTGCGGCCGTCGCCGGAGGTGAAGCAGTCCGCGATGCTGCTCACCGGCCTCTACGTCCTACAGTTGGGGGCGGGGCTCGTCAACGTGGTGCTGCTCGCGCCGGTGTGGCTGCAGCTGGTGCACCTGCTGCTGGCGGACTTCGTGTGGATGACGGTGGTGCGGCTGTGCGCGGCGGGCCTGTCGAAGGACGCGCCCCGCGCGGAGCGGGTGTCGGAGCCGGTGCCGACGCACGCCTCGGCCGCCTGAGGCGTCAGCGTGACTCCGACTCGGCGCGCAGGCGCAGCCCCTTGGGGATGAGCGCGCGGCCCAGGGCCTCGAACAGGCCGCTGACGAGCAGGGCCAGCACGGCGGCGGGGACGGCGCCCTCCAGGATGAGGCGGGTGTCGTCCAGCCGGATGCCGGTGAGGATGGGCTGCCCGTAGCCTCCCGCGCCGACGAGCGCGCCCAGCGTGGCGGTGCCCACGTTGATGACGGCGGCCGTCTGGATGCCCGCGAGGATGGAGGGCGAGGCCATGGGCAGGTCGATGCGCCAGAGCCTGGCGCGCGGAGGCAGGCCGAGCGCGTCCGCGGACTCGCGAACCTCCAGCGGGATTCCCGTGAGGCCCGCGGTGGTGTTCCGGACGATGGGCAGCAGGCTGTAGAGGAACAGCGCGGCGATGGCCGGTCGCGAGCCGATGCCCAGCAGCGGAATCATCACCACCAGCAGCGCCAGCGAGGGAATCGTCTGGATGATGCCGGCGAGCCCCAGCACGCCCTGCCCCAGCCGAGGGCTGCGCGCGGCGAGCACACCCAGCGGGACGGCGAGCGCGAGCGCGGCCAGGAGCGACACGCCGACGAGGAACAGGTGCTCCCGGGTGCGGCGCAGCACGCGCGACACGAGCCCCTCGCCGTGGACCTCGGTGGAGACGCCCAGCTTCGCGGCGAGGAAGTCGGAGGCCACCCGCGGCTCGGGCACGCGCTCCAGTCGGGCGCGGGCGTTGAGCTTCACCATCGCGTCTTCCGAGAGACGGCCCTGCAGGCGCAGCACGGCCGCGAGGGCGTCGGGGGCGCGCGACTCCAGGTCCTCGCGATAGAGCAGCACGGCGTCGTAGGCGGGGAAGTGGCGCGCGTCGTCCTCGAGGACCCGCAGGCCGTAGGCCGCGATTTCGGCGTCCGTGGAGTACAGGTCCGTCACCTGCACGGAGCTGGCCTCCAGTCCCCGGTACGCGAGGTCATGGTCCAGGCCGCGCACGTCGCGCTGCGGGAGCTTGTACGTGTCTCTCAGCGCGGGCCACCCGTCGGCGCGCTCCATGAACTCGTTGCTGAAGCCGAAGCGCAGCTCCGGGTGCTCGCGCAAATCCGAGATGCGGCGGATGCCCAGCCGCTCGGCCTCCGCCTCCTTCATGCCCAGGGCATAGGTGTTGTTGAAGCCCAGGGGCTTGCTCATGCGCAGGCCCACCTCGGCGAGCGCGGCGCGCAGGGCCGCGTCATCGGGCAGCGCGCGGCCGGAGAGCAGCTCCTGGCGCAGCGTGCCGGTGTACTCGGGATACACATCCAGCTCGCCCCGCTTGAGCGCCTCCCAGAGCACCGCGGTGCCGCCGAGCTCGCGCCGATGCCCCACGCTCGCCCCCGTGCTCCGCGCGAGCTGCGTCACCATCTCCCCGAGGATGACGGACTCGGTGAACTTCTTGGAGCCCACGCGCACGGACGCCGTGCCCTCCGGCGTGCTCGACGCGCGGGAGCAGGCCCCCATCGACAGCACGAGCACCAGCAAGGTCCACCTCGCGCGAGCGCTCATCCGGTGACGCCTCCCCCGGGCGACAGCCGCTGGGCCTGGATGAAGCGCGTGACGAACGTGTCCTGGGGCTGGGTCTCCAGCTGCGTCAGCGAGCCCTGTTGCACCACGCGCCCGTCCCGCATCAGCACGATGTCATCCCCGAGGAACCCCGCCTCCGCCAGGTCATGCGTCACCAGCACCACCGTCTTGCCGAGCCGCGCGAAGATGGCGCGCAGGTCCGCCTGGAGCTCATGCCGCACCAGCGGGTCCAACGCGCCCAGTGGCTCGTCGAGCAGCAGCACCTCCGGGTCCAGCATCAACGCGCGCATCAACGCCACGCGCTGCCGCTGTCCTCCCGACAGCTGCGCCGGGTAGCGCGCGAGCGCCTCGGGTGGGAACCGCGTCAGCTCCACCAGCACCTCCTGGCGCTCCCGGATGCGCGCCTCCGGCCAGCGCAGGTGCCGGGCCATCAGCACGACGTTCTCCTCACCCGTGAGATGAGGAAAGAGCCCCCCGCCCTGGAGTGCGTAGCCCACGCGGTGGCGCAGCGCGAGCAGCGCCTTCTCCTCCGTGGGCAGCGGCTGTCCCGCGTACAGCACCTGCCCCGTGTCCGGACGCAGCAGCCCGTTGAGCAGGCGCACCAGCGTGGACTTCCCGCAGCCGCTCGGCCCGAGCAGCGCCGTGGTCCGCCCGGGCTGGAGCGTGAGCGTCACCGCATCCAGCGCGAGGGTGTCATCGAAGCGCTTGGAGACCTGCTGCAACGCGTACACGGGCGGGCTCCTTCCTCGCTGCGTTCAGGGGACGGAGAAGGCGCCATTGCAGACGGCGGGGAACGCGGGCTCCTCGGACTCGAGGAAGCTGCACGCCGCGAACACCGCGCGGTCATCCCAGTGTGTCGCCCCCGCCCAGACGACCAGGGGCCCGCGTGACGTGGGCGCGGTGAAGCGCAGGCACCGCGCGGGCTGCTGCTCCAGCAGGCAGGCCACCTCCTTCACGGGCCCGGCGCCGGGCAGGGCGGCGCGCAGCTCCGACACGCTCTGGTCCCTCCAGCGGACCGTGACCTCGGTGCGCGCGGGCCGATACACGCTCCACACGAAGGACGCGTCGTCGCAGCGGATGCGTCCCGCGCGGCTGGTGGACTCGGAGGGCTGACACTTCTCGGGCACCGCCAGCGAGCGCCAGGGCAGGCGCGGCGGCAGCAACATCGCCTGCTCGTCGAGCAGCTCCCCCTCGGGATTGCCCTTCGCCGCGAGGTACTCGAACAGCTCCAGGCAGCGCGCCACCGCGGGCTGGGCGTTGTTCTTCGCCACGCAGCCCAGCTCCCGCTGCCGGCCGAGCGGCCCCGCCACGGACACCAGGTAGCCGCCCGCGCGGCAGGGCGTCGAGGCCTCCGTGCCTCCCCCTTCCGCGTCACACACCGCGAAGCGGGCCGCGGGCCACGAGCGGTCCGCCAACGGCAGCGCGCCCTCCGCCACCACCACGCGCTCGCCCAGCCGCTCCACCAGCCGGGCCCGGGCCAGCGCCAGCACACGCTCGGACGTCACGGCCTTGCGCTCGACGAGCCACACCGTGGAGTCGCCACACTGATAGACACGCGACGTGGGGCCGTCGGGCACCGGCGTGCACCCCGCGAAGAGCGCGCGCGCCGCCGGCAGGAACGGCCCCACGGGCGTGGCGCCCTCCGGCGGGACAGGCGGGACCTGGGGCGCGGACGTCGCGCACGAGCACAGGACGACACACCACCAGGCAGCTACCCACTTCCAGGCATTCGCCATGCGTCGGGATAAACACCCACCGCCCACCGCGTCAACCCGGGAGCGCGAAAGGCGCCCAGCGGCGCACACAGCGCCTCCCCGAGACGACACCGCGCGGTGACGCCGGAAGCACCGGGTCACCGCGCGGGTGCTGTCATGCGTCGAGCGCGCGAGTCCTAGCGGCGGAGGGCCTTCTCCATCTCCTTGGCCTGCCGCTCGTTGCTCGCGATGCCCTGGCGCGTGCGGCGCAAGAGCTCGCTGAAGGCGGCGTCGGTCTCGTACTTCTTCATGCCATCGGCCACCATGTCCTGGCCCTTCTTGCCGTCATCGGCGACGCGCGACAGGAAGTCCTTGTCGAAGTCCTTCCCGCTCTTCTCGCGCAGCTTGTCCAGGTCCTTCTCGGCCTCGGTGATGGCCTTGTTCAGGCGCTCGTCGACGCCTTCCATCTTCTTGTCGTAGCCCTCCTGCATCGCGCCGGAGCCGCCCGTGCCGGACGCGGGCTGGTTCAGGTCGATGGTGGCCACCTCGATCTGCTTGCTGTCCGCCCACGCCTTCAGGCCCGACAGGTGCTGCTTGTGGTCATCCACCAGCTTCTGGGCGAACGTGCGCACCTGCTCGTCCTGGGTCTTCTCCAACGCCAGATTGCCCAGGGCAATCTGCTTGGCATCGAAGAGCGCCAGCTTGCCGACATACAGCTCCTTCTCGGCCACGGCCTCACCGATGCGCTTCTGCTCCTTGCGGTCCTTCTTCGCGTCGTCCGCGAGCGCGGAGCCCGTCATCGAGCCGAACACCAGGGCCGCCGCCAGGGCCGCCACCCCACCACCACGAATCCTTCGAGCCATGCCGTCCTCCTGGACAGGGATTGCCGCAAAGTGGTCCGGCCCCCGCGCCCCGGCAAACGTCGCCCGCCCGTCAGCCCCTCCCCCGGGCCCCGCGCCCGCGTGCGCCGCCCGACGCTCCCGCTCCGGGCGCCGTCGATTTCCCGTGGCCGCTCTCCGGGTATTTTCGCGTCAATTAAAGACATTTTACATACAGATTTTCCATTGGTGCATCCATGTCTCACATACCTACCCGCATGAGCTTCCGTCTGGGCAGGGATTGACTCTGGTTGAATCATTCGAGTATCCAATGAATCACCAACTTCCCTGGAGTTGACAATGATTGGCAGCGTCGCGAAGAGGAATGGTCGTCTGGCCGTGGTCGCGGGTGCACTGTTGAGCCTGGCCGCGTGTCGCGGAGACGAGGCTCCGGAGGCGGAGGCCCCGGCGGACACCACGGAGCAGGTCGCGGCGCACCGCGGCTGCGCGGCGGAGGAGCCGTCGACGGAGGAGCGTCAGGCCATCGACGCGTTCCTGGCCTCGCGCAAGAGCCAGCTGCGCGCGGTGGGCTCGGTGACGGTGCCGACGTACTTCCACGTCGTCAACAAGGGCACGGGCATCGCGAACGGTGACATCCCCGAGTCGCAGATCAACGCGCAGATGGCGGTGCTGAACGCGGCCTACCAGAACACGCCGTTCCGCTTCGTGCTGCAGGGCATCACCCGCACCACGAACTCCAAGTGGTACGCGCTCAAGAGCGGCAGCGCCAACGAGCGCGCCATGAAGAAGGCCCTGCGCCAGGGTGGCAAGGAGAGCCTCAACATCTACTCCGCGAACCTGAGCGGCGGGCTGCTCGGCTGGGCGACGTTCCCCTCCAGCTACGCGTCCAACCCGCAGCAGGACGGCGTGGTCATCCTCTACAGCAGCGTCCCCGGCGGCACGGCGGCGCCCTACAACGAGGGTGACACGGGCACGCACGAGGTCGGCCACTGGCTGGGCCTGTACCACACGTTCCAGGGCGGCTGCACCGCCACGGGCGACAGCGTGAGCGACACCCCGGCCGAGGCCTCGCCGGCGTACGGCTGCCCCACCGGCCGCGACACCTGCTCGGGTGGCGGTCTGGACCCCATCACCAACTTCATGGACTACACCGACGACAGCTGCATGAACACCTTCAGCGCCGGCCAGGTCACGCGCGCCGACGACATGGCGGCGGCGTACCGCTAGTCGCGACGACGTTCGACGGACAGCCTGTCGGACCCGACGCCGGGGTCTCCCATGGGGAGGCTCCGGCGTCGTCGTGTCGGGTTGCGTGCGATTCCTCCGGGTCGCATGTAACCAATCGGGTGCACGCGGGTTGATGGGGACATCCGGAGCCCCGACATGTCCCGCCTTCGCCTGCTTGCCCTCCTCGGTGTGTCCCTCGTCTCGGCGTGTTCCTCGTCAGCGGATGGCTCGGAGGGCCCTCCTCCCGACGAGGTCGTCCTCACGGGCCCGGATGCCGGCCTCCCGGAGGATGGAGGCCTCCCCACGGACGGCGGCACGCCCGTGGACCCCACCGCTGACGCCGGAACGGAGGGCGAGGACATCACCGCGGGCGTCTGCTCCACCCTTCCCTTCCCCACGCCCTGTGTCGAGCCGCAGCCCGGGACACTCGTCACCGCGGTGAGCGACTGGGGCGTCCCTGGCCCCCACGCCGTCACCGTGGAGCGCGTGGCCAATCCGCACCCGGTGGCACGCGGACAGGTCATCACCTATCGCCCGACGGGGCTCACCTCCGTTCCCGTGCTCTTCTTCTCGCACGCGTTCGGCGCAACGGACGCGGACCTGTACGCCGAGCTGTTCCAGATGCTCGCGAGCCAGGGCTACGCCGTGGTCTTCGTCCCCTACCCGCTCACCCCGGACGTCGAGCGTCCGAACGAAGCCCGCTACGACTGTCTGTGGCAGGGCTTCCTCGCCGCCGTCGCCCAGCAGCAGGGCCGCTTCGACCTGACGCGCGTGGGGTTCTTCGGTCACAGCTACGGCGGCGCCGCGACACCGGACATGGCGCGCCGGGGCTTCGTCGACCGTGGCTGGGGAAGCAACGGGCGGTTCCTCTTCTCGATGGCCCCCTGGTACTCGTGGGGCCGCGACTACGCGACGCTGCCGCCCGACGTGCGCGCCGTCATCCAGGTGTACGCGGACGACGAGGTCAACGACCACGCGACGGCCGTCCAGGACCTCTGGAACAAGTTGCCCACGGGGCTGGAGCGCGCGTGGCACACGGTGGTGAGCGACGCGTGTGGCTGCGGGCTCAACGCCACGCACACCGTGCCGATGTCCCGCGCGAGCCTCACCCAGAACCCGGAGAACGTCCTCAACAGCCAGGACCGCCAGGCCGTCTGGCGACCCCTGCATGCGCTCGCCGTCTACGCCTTCACCGGTGACACCGCCGCCCGGGACGTGGCCTTCGGAACGGACCGGAGCCAGGGCTCCTGGCTCGCGTGTCGGGGCCGGCAGGTGCGCCCGCTCCTCGCGAGCCGCACCGTGCCGCTGCCCACCGCCTGCCACGCCTACACGTACCCGTACGCGGACCGCTGCCAGTACGCGGACCCCGGCACGCCCTGCCCCTGAGCCCGGCCCTCCGTCGCGGACTGCGCGGGCAGGCGGGCGGCTCCGAGGGGCAGCGGCCGCCCGCGTCCTTCGGCGCCGTCTGCGTGCACTCCGCGATGCGCGCGAACGTGGTGCTCGCCGCGAAGTCGACGTCCGCGCCATCCCACCCGCGCAGGATGCCGTGCCCCGCGCTGTCCTCGATGCGCGCGTTCGCGAGGAACGGCGCCGCGGGCTCCTTGAACACCAGGATGGCCGAGCTGACGTCGAACGAGTCCGGCAGGTCGTTGCACCCGAACCCCGAGCACTGACACAGCCCGCCCGCGTACCGCACCACCACGGACTCCAGCCGGTCCTCCGGATTCAGCTCGTCAAAGGCGATGCCCGCCCAGGCACCCGCGGTCGGGTGCTCCCTCGCCGATGTGAAGACGATGGGCTCCACCGCCGTGCCCGCCGAGACGAGCGTGCTGCTCGCGTCGACCACGCGCAGCAGCGTCTCCGGCTCGAAGCGCAGCTCCACGCCCGCCTCGATGGTGAGCTTCGCGGGCGCGTCCGGCCCACCCACCTGGAGCCCCTCCAGCCGATACGGCACCCCCAAATCCCTCAACGTCGCGTCCGCCCCCAGGTAGTACACCGACGACGACGCGATGGACGGCCCCACGTAGACGGCGTCCTCCACGTTGCCCGTATAAGTCCCCGCGGGCAGCGTCCCCAGGGCGTTGGGGTTGACCATCATCGGATGGGGCCGCGCCTCGTTCCCCGCGCCCCGGATGGTCAGGTCCGAGGAGCCCTCCGCGAACCCCGCCGTGCCGTTGAGCACGATGCCGGGTCCCTGCGAACTCTCGATGGTGACGTGCTGGACGAACAGCGGCCGGGGACCGGGCAGCTCCGCGCCCGCGTTCACCCGCACCGTGGCCTGCGCCGCCTCGGGTGCCCCTCCCCCCGAGAACACCACCCATGCCAGCCGCGCCGAACCTCCCGCGCCGAGGAGCAACCCGCCCCACGGCCTGCCCGACTCGCGAGACTCGAAGCGGATGGGCTGGCATGTCGCCTTCCCCAAGACGGATGGACTGCCCCTCTGCGCGCGACCAGGGCCCATCCGCTCCGACGCGCCAATCCCCATCCGGAGACAGGGTGTGCCCGTCCCGTCGTTACAATCGTTTACATTCGCCACATACCCACGCGACATCGCGCGTCTTGAGTACGCACCATCCCGAGCGGTCCGAAGGTTCCTGGGGGTTCGCGATGTCCCTGTGTCAGACCTGCCGTACCGATGTGTCCCGCGCCGTGCTCCTGGCCCTCGCCGGCTGCCTGCTGGTGGCGGCGTCGACGTATGCCGCCCTGCGGGAGCGTCCCCGCGCCGAGGCCTGGGCCGAAGCGGTGGCCCGCGCCCCGCTGACGGACCTGTCCGTGCATCACCACGCCCTGGTCGACCTGTGGCGCCGCCCCTCGAGCCCGGCGCAGTGGGGGCAGTGGCTGGTGGATGGGAGCGTGTGGCAGTTGCGCAGGCTGCATCCCAGGGCGTGGGTGGAGCAGCTGCTGACCTCGGGCGCTCGCGCCGAGCGGAACTAGACTGGACCCATGGCCTCGTCACCCGCCTCCGCCATCGAAGTGCTCCTCATCGAGGACGACGCGCACCTGGCGCGGCTCACCGCCGAGTACCTGGAGCGCCAGGGCGTGAAGACCTGCCTCGCGCGGGACGGGGAGCAGGGGCTGGTGGAGGCCTCGCGCCGCGCGTTCGACGCCATCCTCATCGACATCATGCTGCCCCGGAAGGACGGGCTCACCGTGTGCCGGGAGCTGCGGGAGCGCTCGGCGGTCCCCATCCTCATGCTCACCGCGCGCGGCGAGGAGGCGGACCGGGTGATGGGGCTGGAGCTGGGCGCGGATGACTATCTGCCCAAGCCCTTCTCCTCGCGGGAGCTGCTCGCGCGCATCCAGGCCCTGGTGCGCCGCAGCCGGGGGCACCTGGGCCCCACGCGCGACGTGGTCCGCGTGGGTGGCCTCTCGCTGAGCCGGAGCGCCATGCGGGCCTCGCTGCACGGACAGGCGCTGTCGCTCACGCGGCACGAGTTCACGCTGCTCCTGGGGCTCGCCGAGCGGGCGGGCCGGGTACTGTCCCGGGAGCAGCTGCTGGAGCTGGCGAAGGGCGGCGACCCTGACGGCCCCGTGGACCGGGCCATCGACGTGCACGTGTCCCGGCTGCGCCAGAAGCTGGGGGACGACGCGCGCAACCCGCGCATGCTCAAGACGGTGCGCGGCGTGGGGTACGTGCTGGAGCAGGGTGAGGAGTCATGAAGCTCTCCGAGCAGCTGCGCCCGCGCCGGATGTTCTGGCGCATCTACCTGTATGGCCTGCTGATGCTGGGGGGCTCCGTCATCGCCCTGGCCATCGTCGCCGAGGCCATCGAGGCCCAGGGCGGCGGACGCATCAAGGAGCTGGACCACAAGCTGGAGCAGGTGGTGAAGCTCGCGCCGACGGATGCTCCCGAGCTCCAGCCGCTGATGCAGTCCATCGTCGCGGAGCATGGGCACCACATCACCCTGTTCGACGTCCAGGGGCGGTTGCGGCGGAGCACGGCGAATCCTCCCCCGCGCATGCTCGATGAGACCGAGTGGCAGACCCTCCGGCTGGGCTACAGCTGGATTACACGCGAGGGGACCCTGTTCTGGGTGACGCTCACGTGGCGAGGCTCCACGTTGGATGGCTACATGCTCCGCGAGGCCTCCGCGACCCGGCGCAGCTACATGTTCCTCGGGCTCGTGGTGACCGTCGTCCTGCTGGTGCTCGCGCTGCTGTCGATTCCGCTCGCGCGCGCCATCGCGTCTCCGCTGGAGCGGCTGACGAAGGTGGTGGGCGAGTTCGGCCAGGGTCGACTGTCCGCGCGCGCGAACCTGAAGGGACGCAACGAGGTGGCGATGCTGGGCCACGCCTTCGATGAGATGGCGGCGCGCAAGGAGGCCCTCATCCGGGGACAGAAGGAGCTGATGGCCAACGTCTCCCACGAGCTGCGCACGCCCCTGGCGCGCCTGGGCGTGACGCTGGACCTGGTCGAGGACGGTCAGCCCGAGGAGCTGGCGACCCGACTCCCGGAGCTGCGTCGGGACATCGGCGAGCTCCAGCAGCTGGTCGACGGGGTGATGCAGATGGCGCGGCTGGACCTGGAGACGAACCAGGCGGGACAGCCAGGGCCGCGCGTCCAGCGGGTGAGCGTGTCCCTGCCGGACTTCCTGCGGGACACCGCCGAGCGCTTCCAGCGCACCGCGCCCGAGTGCCCGCTCGCGCTGGAGCTGCCCGAAGCGTTGCCCACGCTGGAGGTGGACCCGGTGCTGGTGCGACGCGCGCTCCACAACCTGCTCGACAACGCGCGCAAGTACTCGGAGCCGGGGAGCGCCGTGACGCTGCGGGCCTCCGAGGACGGGGACGCCGTGCGACTGGAGGTCGAGGACCGGGGCATCGGCGTGAGCGCCACGGACCTGCCTCAGCTCACCACGCCCTTCTTCCGCACGGACCGCAGCCGCGCGCGGGAGACAGGCGGCGTCGGGCTGGGGCTCACGCTGGTGCGCCGCATCGTCGAGGCGCACGGCGGCACGCTGTCGTTCCAGCACGCCGCCGAGAAGGGCACCCGCGCGACGCTCGTGTTTCCGAAGTCGCCGGGCCTCCAGTCCGCGGCCTGAGGTCAGAGCCCCTTCTTCTGCCTCAGCGCCTGTTCGACCTCGGGAAGGAACGGGCCGCCGCCCGTCCGCACATGAGACCAGGTCTTGTACGCATCCAGGACCCCGCCCCGGATGACCTCAGGGACGAAGGTCTGCTTGTGATGTTCCGGGTCGCCGACGTCGACGTCCGGAGTGAAGGACTGCCAGCCTTTGCCGCCCACGAGGAGCGTGCGGTAGGCCTCGGGCACCGAGCGAGGCTTACCGGCCTTGGCCCAGATGGCCGTGTTCGAGTCGAGCACCACGGCCCTCGCGGTGAGCGTGCTGCTCGTGCCCAGGCTCGCTTCGGAATCGCCACCCGTGCCGACGATGACTCCGGACGCCACGACGTCACCGTCCACCGACACGCGCGCGCTGCTCTGGAAACGGATGTTGCGGGCGCGGAGCTGGCCCGTGACGAACAACGTGCTCACCGCGTAGTCGTCCGTCGTGCAGACGAGGTCACCGGTCGTCACCAGGTCGCCGTCGATGACCAGCACCCAGGGCCCATCCCCCGTCATCAGGTCGTGGTCCACGTGGAGGCCGCCCTCGATGAGCCGAGGCCTGGGCTCCGCGCTCACCAGCGTGCGGTTCTCCAGCAGCCAGTCCCGCATGTCGTGGCCCTTGAAGCGATCCGCGAGCTCCTCGAAGGACACTTCCCGACCCATCCCGTCCAACGTCTTCGCATCCATTCCTACTCCCCATCCACGTCGCGAGGCTCCGGGCGCTTCTTCCCGTACGCGGCGTCGAGAATCGCATCGCTGCGCAGGCCGCTCGCCTTCGCCGCCTCCACGTCCAGCCCCTCGCCATGTCCCCGTCCGCGTCCCTCGAACACCAGCACGCTCCCGTTGAACGAGGCCGTGCGTGGACATGACGGCAGCTTCAACCCCGAGCGCAACAGCTCACACGGCAGCGAGCGCCCCTCCTCGTACGTCGCCGTCCCATCGCGCTCGGTGAGCAGGTAGTTCACCCGACCCGCCTCGAAGCGCAGCGACACCAGCCCGCGCCCGAGCAGCCGCTCCACCTCGCCACGCGGACGCTCCTGCTTCCACGGCTCCTCGCCGCCCTGCGAGAAGAGCAGCCACTCCTTCCACTTCAGCGCGGGCATCCCCAGCGCCTTTGCGTCATCGCGCTGCACGCGCACCGTGCCCCGGAAGGCCTGACAGTGCGTCGTGTCGCAGACGGCGCGGCCCGGGTGTCGACTGTGCCGCTCGTTGTGCGCCACCACCCGCGCCAGCGCCACGCGCGGCTCGCCCTTCAGCGTCACGTCCTCCGCCGCCACCACGCCCGCCGTGTACTGCAGCCGCGTGGTGCGGAACACGAAGTCCGAGCCCCGCCGCGCCTTCATCGCGCTCGGTGACGTGGGCACCCCCTCGGGCGGCCGGTACGCCGGCGGTGGGGACCAGGAGAACACGCCCGCATAGTCGCGCCCCTCCTCCGGCCCCTTCGGGAAGCGCACGCGCCACGGCGCGCCCAGGCACACCGCCGCGCCCTTCGTCGTCAACGCCTCCAGCCGCGCCCACTCCCCCGGCGAGGGCCTGGGCACGCCACCGTCCACCGAGAACGCCACGCCCGGACACCGCGCCTCCACCTCCCGCGAGGGCACCAACCCCAGCACCTGCACCCGCGCCGCCTCCACTCCCGCCTGCTTGCGCGCGCGCGCCAGCGCCGCCGGAATCTCCTCCGCGAAATGCCGAGGCATCTTCCCCGGCCGCACCGCCACCACCACCAGGTCCTCGTCCACCGCCGCAATCCAGCCGTACTGCGGACGGCTCGCCGCGTCCCGCACCGTCCCCGTCTTCGTCGCCACGCCCGACAGCGCCTTCGACGCGGGCAGCTCCGCCAGCGTCCCCCGGTCCGCGTTGTCCGCGAGCAACGCCAGCACGTCCGGCCGCGCCTCCGCCAGCAGCCGATACGCCTGTGCCAGGCCCCACGGCGACAGCGACAGCGTCGAGCGCAGCCCCACCATGTCCGCCATGTCCGCGGGCGTCCCCGTCAGCCCCAGCGCGGACAGCACCGGGCCCCAGGCACCAAAGGCCCTGGGCGCCGAGCCCGCCGCCTCCCAGTCCAGGAAGTACCCGTTGCACGAGCGCAGGAGCGCCGTGCGCGCGTCCACCTTCGCCGGCAGACCGGGCCCGCAGCTCCACTCCTGCACGTCCACGCGCGGCGCCAGCACCGGGTGCCCCACGCCCGCCGCGTACACGAAGGGCTTGAGCACCGAGCCATACGGCAGCGCGCGCCGCGCCTCGCCCTCCGACAACAGCACCTCACCCGAGTGCCGGCTCACCACCACCGTGGCCGGCCCCGCGGCGCGCACCTCCACCTCCGCCAGCTCGTCGATGGACAGCGGCACCACCCACCGCGCGCCGTCGTGACACTGACGCAGCCGGCGCGACAGCGCCTTGGGGAACCCCACCGACTCACTGAGCAGCCGCGCCAGCGCCCGCCGTGCCCGCGTCGAGTCCACCGCCGGCGACGACGCCAGCTCCGACGCCGCGCGGGACAGGGACTGATAGCCGCCCTCGCGCCACGCCGGCAGCTCACCGCTCACGGCCACCGCGAAGGCCTCGTGGAACAGCCGGTCCTCGCTCGACTGCGGACACGCCCACCACAGCAGCTGGTGCGCCAGCTCGTGCCGCAGCGCCACGCGCAGCCGCTCATCCAACACGCCGGGCGTGTTCTGCCGCAGCTCGACGAGCCCCGGCCGGCCCTGCGCGTTGCGCTCGGGGGACAGGGCCGCGCCTCGCTGGAGGAGGATGGAGACCGGGGCCTTCGTCGGCGCCCCACCCGCCTCCGCGGAATACACCGCCTCCAGCGACGCCCAGCCGGCCTCCGCCTCGCGGCGAAGCTCCGACTCGGGCGTCACGTCACCTCGCGTGACGAAGGTGGGGGTGGCCGCCAGCAACACGGCCACCATGGAAGCCCACCCCATCGACTACAGGTCTCCCGTGCCCTTCTTCGACGGGACCACCTTCAGCGAGTCCGCGGCCGTGCGGCCCCGGATGCTCGCGGCGTACATGTCCTCGATGCGCGCGGGCGGCGCGGAGAACGTGCCGGGGAACTGCGCGCGCAGCACGTAGCCCACCGTGCGCGGGCTGTCGCTCCACCACGCCGGCTCCTCGAAGAAGAACGTCGCGCGCTCCGGGCTCAGCACCCGGCGCTTGAGCGCCTCCGGCACCAGGGGCAGCGAGTGCGGAGGACCGCGGAACGCCTTGTCCTCCTGCAGCGCCACGAAGCCCGCGGGCACCGCGTCCTCCACCACGTAGTACGCCGAGCGCACCTTGTTGCCGCCGCGAGCGTCCATCGTCAGCTCCACGTAGACCTCCTCGCCCTGCGCCACCGTGTCGCCCGCGCCCAGCTTCACCTTCCCGCCCTCGCGCAGCACGTAGTAGGCGCGCTGCAGCGACATGCCCTCGGACTGCTCGCGCACCGCGGAGAGCGGCGTGAGCGTCGTGGCCTGCAGCGTCGCCACGCCGTCGAAGCCGCCCACGTCCACCGTCCGCGTCCCCGCGGGCAGCGTCGCGACCAGGCCCATGCCGCGCGGCGAGAACTTCACCGCGCCCTTCAGGCCCTTCACCTCCGGCGGCGTCATGCCCTTGAACGCCTTCGCGTCACGCTCCAGGAGCCACAGCGAGTGCAAGAGCGCCGTGCTCCGGTCGAACGTGGACAGGTCCGGCTCCGACAGCATCTCCAGGATGCGACGGCGCGCGCGGGTGATGTCCAGCGTGCCGAACGACGCCGCATGCGCGGCGATGGCCGTCAGGCCCACCCGGCGCAGTGGGAAGCGGAAGAACGCCTCCGACTGCTCCAGCTGCTGGCCCGGCTTGTACGCGGCCAGCGTGGTGAAGCCCTCGGAGCTGCGCTTCACCAGCGCGTTGATGCGCGCCTGCAGCGCCGGCTCCTTGATGACGCCCGCCTTCTCCGCCGCGAGCACCGCCAGCGCCAGCGGGTAGAGCTCCCCGGACTCGGAGGACTCCACCAGCGCGCGCACCCGCGCCGCCTGCTTCGGACCGTCCAGCCGCGCCAGCACGTACGCGCGCGTCGCGTCGTACTCGGGCGACAGGTCCTGCTGCGCCTCCAGCCAGCGCGCGCTCTCCACCAGCCGCGGATCCGTGCGCTCCACCAGCCCCGCCTCCGCCGCGTACGCCAGGCCGTCCAGCGCGATGAGCGTGAGCGGCAGGCTCGGCGTCTCGTAGCCGCCGAACCACGTGAAGCCGCCGCCCTTCACCGACAGGTTGAGGATGCGCGCGGTGCCCTGCACGGAGCGGCTGCGCGCCTCCGCCAAGAGCGCCTGCGTGTCGGTGTCCAGCTTCGCCACCGCGCCCGCCTGCTGCAGCACCTGGTACACCGCCACGTTGGGCACCGTCGTGGAGACCAGCTGCTCCAGGCACCCGTACGGGTAGGTGAGCAGCTCACGCACGTTGGACAGCGCCGCGTCGACGATGGACGGCTGGAGCACCAGCTCCACGCTCGCGAGCGTCGCCTCCTTCGCCGCGGGCACCTCCAGCGCGCCGCCACCCCAGGCGCTCACCTTCACCACGTCCTGCACCGCCGCCGGCTCCACCTGGAACAGCTTGCGGTCCTTGAGCGGGTCCTTCGCGCCCGCCACGTCCACCAGCAGCTGCGCGTCGCCCGTCGCCGAGGCGCGCAGCGTCAGCGGCACCACCTTCTCGCCGCCCTTGGCCAGCTCCACCTTGTGCTGGGACTGGTCCGCCTTCAGCGCACCCGCGGACGCGAGCTTCACGTCGAGCAGCTGGCTGGCCGGCGACTTCTCCCCCGCGGACAGGCGGATGGAGGCGAGCGCCTCGTCCCCCTCGCGCAGGAACTGCGGCAGCGCGGCGTACAGGTTCAGCCCGCCGCGCGTGGCGAACTCGGAGGTGCTCTCACCGAAGCGACCGGACGTGTCCGCCGCCACCGCCGTCACCACCCACAGCGTCTGGTTGGACGGCAGCGTGAAGCGCACCGTGGCGCGGCCATCGCGGTCCGTCACCACCGACGGGTCCCAGTGCGCCGTGTCCTTCTCCAGGTCCTTCGCCTGACGGTTCGGAGGCTTGATGGACGCGAAGGCATGGTCGGGCAGGCCCGCCATCTTGCGCGCCAGCGCCTCGCCGTAGCCGTAGCCCTGGAACTCCGCCGAGTAGAAGTTGGACACGTTGTTGCGCGCCGGCGGGTAGAAGAAGTCCAGCACGCGCGGACGGAACTCGGACTGGATGGCGTAGACGGCCTTGTCCACCACGCCCACGGAGAGCTGGGCCACCACGCCCTTGCCCTCGTAATCCGTGACGCGCAGGTCGATGGTCTGCTCCGTCAGCGGCGTGGCCTCGGCCCGGCGCGGCTGCAGCTCCACGGTGAGCGTGCGCTCGCGCGGAATCACCCGGAACGCCACCGTGCGCTCCTCCCAGCGGCCCGTCGACGTGGGGTACGCCACGGACGCGTACACCGCGCCGCCGAAGCGCTTCTCCACGTTGAAGCTGTGCACCAGCGTGCGGCCCTTGAGCGCCACCACCTGCGTGTCGAAGAGCGTGGCCCCCGCGAGCGTCACCCACACCGGGCCCTCGTCGCGCCCCCCCGCGCCCCAGCCATCCGGCATCAGCGCCACCAGCCGCGCCGTGTCGCCCGGCTCCAGCGTGCCCGACAGCGAGGCCAGCGTGAGGTTGGGCACCTGCGCCACCGCCTCGTCCGCCGAGCCGATGACCAGCAGCGACTCCTCGCCCTGCCACACCTCGCCGCGCTTGTCCTTCACCGTCACGCGCGAGAGCACCGCGCCGACGTCCGAGGTGGGCACCTTCTCGCGGTGCGTGCCGTCCGCCGCCGTGGTGAACGAGCGCTTGCCCAGGCTCTTCTCCGAGCCGTCGGCGCGGCGCAGCACGAACTCCACCTCGCCCTGCGTGACGCCGTACGCCTTGCCCGACAGCGTGGTGGCGCGCACCGACAGCGTCGCCTCGCCGCCCTTGGACACCACCGCGTCCGAGTAGCGCGCGGTGCCCAGCACCTCCACCTTCGACAGGAAGAACGACGTCGTCGAGTTGGCGAACGTCTCCTGGTCATCCCGCGCGCGCACCGTCAGCGAGTACCGGTACGGCAGCCGCTCCTCACCGGGCTTGAGCTCCGGCACCGCCACTTCAATCTGCGCCTCGCCCTCCGCGCTGAACGCGGTGGCGCTCGCCCACGGGTCCTCGCTCGCGCCGCGCTCGGCCACGGAGGAGTACAGCCGCTCGGGCACGCTCAGCTTGCCCTCGGTGCTGGACGCCGAGCCGTACGTCACGTCGCTGCCCTGCCCGCCCTTGCCGGCGTCATCCACCCACGCGGGCGCGTCCAGCAGGCTGCGGTAGAGGAACACCTCGTACTTCGCGCCGTCGGGCACGCCGCCCGCGTACCGACGCGCGCGCACCTTCACGCGCAGCGCCTGGCCGGGCACCACCGTCTCCGACTCCGGCTCCGCCTCCAGGTAGAACGTCGGCTTCACGTAGTCCTGCACGCGCGCCTCGCCCTGGTGCGGCTGCCCGTCCAGCTCCGCCGACACGCGCAGCACGCCCGTGCCCAGGTCGTCCGGAACCTTGAGCGTGCCGTTGAACGCGCCGAACTCGTCCACCGACGCGCGCGTGGTGAGGGCCCGGCCCTCCTGCGAGATGAGCTTCACCGTCACCTCGCGCTTCTTCGGCGTGAACAGCCGCGCCAGGAACGTGTCCGGCTGGCGCACCACGCCGCGGAACTTCACCTCGTGGCCCGGCTTGTAGATGGGACGGTCGCTGTAGATGAACACGTCCGGCGTCACCGCCAGCGTCGAGTAGAAGTCCGTGTCGACAATCGCCGTGTCCCCGCCCGCCGACGCCGTGGCGATGATGCGCGGCTCGGTCACCTCCAGCCGCACCTCGCCCTTCGCGTCCGTCTTGCCCGTGGGGCCCTTGCCCTTGGACAGGAACACCTGCACCTGCGCGCCCACCGCGGGCTTCTGGTCCTTGCCCGCCACGCGCACCAGCACCTCGTTGTCCGTCTGCTTCAGCTGCACCGTCAGGTCCGTGACGACCAGCACCACCTGGCCCTCGATGAGGCCCTGCACCAGCTGGAGCACGTAGGTGCCCGCGGGCAGCGGCGCCAGCAACACGCGGCGCTCCTGGAAGCCGTAGCCCCCGCCGGAGCTGAAGCCCGGCACGTTGAAGTCGCGCTCGGCGCCGCCCAGGTCCAGGTTGAGCCACTGGCTGCGCGTCACGGTGAAGCCCGGCGGCACACCCACCAGCTTCTTGGGACCCTCGGACACCTTGGCCAGCGGCTCGCTGGAGCCCGGCACGTCCGCGGCCTCGGGCAGCGCGTCGTTCACCGTGTCGCGGAAGCCCACGTTGAGCGAGTTGAGCAGCCAGTGCCCCGGCAGCGTCACCGCGTTGACGCCGCGGCTGAGCGCGCGGCCCGGGTTGTTCATCGTCGGCGGCGTCTGGTACGCGCGCCGCAAATCCCCCTGGGCGCGGATGAACGCGTCCAGGTTGTCCGGCTTGAGCACGCGCAGCTCCACGGGCCCCTTGTCCTCGAAGGCCACGTCCACCGCCACCGGCTCCCCGCTGCCATAGGCGCGCGGCACGGTGATGTACAGCGGCTTGGCCATCGCCACGCCGGACAGCGCCACCGCCGCCAGTACCGCGAGTCGAGCTACCATCCTCATGACCCGAAACCTCCAGGAACCAACGAATCGCCGCGCACGGTGCCGCGCAGGCCCAGGTACGGCAGCGACTCCAGGTCGCGCCGCGCCGCTTCGATTTCAGGGGGCGTCGCCTTCTGCATCGGCGCGCCACGCCCCACGCGGGACTCGGACAGGTACCCGTCCATGGTGAGCCCGCCGAACAGCCGTCCCAGGTTCACCCCGAAGGACAGCGAGGTGGGCTCACGCAGCCCCGCCACCACCGGCCCCGCCGCCGCGAGCATGCTGGGCTTGTTGCCCGAGCACGACATGCGCAGCGTGTTCATCTCCGACTCGCTCGACGCGAGCACCACGTGATTGCACAGGGTGGCCCGCTGCACGGTGTGGCTGCCGCCGGTGAAGATGGCCTCCAGCGCCGGCGCGTCCTCCGCGCGGCCCCACAGCACCGCCACCTCCTGCGGCAGCGACGCGTCGCCCCGCGGCGTCCACGTCACCGCCACCTGACGCGTGCGCGTGGGCCCCTCGCCTCCGGACGCCCAGAACGCCTTGAGCGACTCGGCCGTCAGCGTCTCGGGCAGCTTCAGCTGCATGGCCAGCAGCACCGGCGTCTCCTCGGGCACCAGCTTCAGCAGCTCGTCGGACAGGGGCGCCGTGTCCAGGCGCGCGGTGCCCTCCATCAGCGCTCCCGCGATGCCACGGCCCACCAGCCGGTCGCCCTCCACGCCGAACTGCAGGCGCGTGTCCTCGGACAGCCCCAGCACGTGGGTGAAGAGGTGCGCGTCACGGCCGAAGGTCTGCGGCTGGAAGCCCAGCTCCACGTCCACGCCGTCGCTGGCCTCGAGCTTCGGAAGGTCCGCGCACAGGCCCTGGAGCACCGCCACCGGGTGGCGCGCGAAGACGACCCGGTCGGCGACCTTGGCCGCCCACAGCGTCTGCTCCGCCACCAGCCAGCGCTTGAGCTCCACGCCGTCCGCCTTCGGCGCGGGCGTGCCGCCCGGGCACGTCTTCGCCGTCAGCGTGCCGCGGCTCGCCACCGAGTCCAGCACGTCGTAGGCGGAGACCATGGAGGTCCGCGAGCCGGGGACGATGAAGGCGGGCGTGCTCGCGCGCGCGTCACCGGCGAACCACGTCACGCGGAAGGGCGTGTCACCGAGCTTGCCGAGCAGCAGGTCCAGCACCGCGCCCTTGAAGTCGGCCTTGAGGTCCTCGCCGGTGGAGCCGAAGAACGCGGCCCAGCCTCCGACGAAGCCCTGGCCCAGGGGCTGGGAGAGCTGCGAGCGCAGCCACGCGTTGCGCGCCAGCGCGTCACGCACCTTGGCCGGGTGGTGCACGTCCAGCCACACGGCCGGGGGCGCGCCCGAGCCGGGCACCTCCATGTCGGCCGTGGTGGGCTCCGGCAGGCCGTCCACCTCGGGAGGCGGCACGGAGCCGTTGGCGCTCGCGCCGGTGATGAGGGGCGTGTGGGGCGTGCCGTCGCCGCCGGTGGAACCGGTGCGACGGCCCATCAGGAACGCGCCGGCGACCAGCGCGCCGACGACGACCACACCCGCGCCGATGAGCACTCCCTTGGGAGGGCCCGAGCGGGGCGGAGGGCTCGCCGGGGGCGGCGGCGTGCCCGGAGGCGGGCTCGACACAGACGTCATGGCATCCACTCCTTGAGACGGAAATAGCCGACGAAGGCGTTGTTGGAGGGCACGGGGCGCCACTCGCGCGGCGCCTCGTCGGCGAGATTGTGGAGGAGCCCGGTGCGCACCTGGGCGCCCTTCTCCCCCGGGTGGTAGACGACACGCGCTGGCGCGTGGGCCCGGTCCTCGGGGCGCACCACCAACATGAGATGGAAGACGGGGCCTGAGTCATGCTCGTGGAGGAACGCGAGCACGTCGCCGGTGCGCAGCGACTCGCGCGTGGCGTCGTCGCGGCCCAGCAGCACCAGGTTGCGGCGCACCAGCGTCTCCGCGTCCGCGAAGTCGGTGGGCGTGCCGCGCGCGTCGGTCCACAGCGGCGTCTCCAGCCGCGCGGGGGCGATGCGCTTGTACGCGGTGCGCACGGCGAAGCGGATGAGGCCCGCGCAGTCACGCTGGTCCGGATGCCACGCCGGGTCCTGCTTGCGCACCTGCGCGAGCGCCACCTGCGCCACCTGGCGGCGCAACAGCACGTCGCGCGACTCGGGAGCTGGGACCAGCACGGCCTGCGTCCCCGAGGTGGCCACGGGCGCGGAGCCCGCCTGCGGCGCGGCGTGCGCCACGAGCGGCGCGGAGGCATCCCTCGACGTCGCATGCGACGCAAAGCCCTCTCGCGGTGCCGCGTGCGCCACGAGCGCGGCCGCTTCCCACGGTGCCGCGTGCGACGCGGAGCCCGCCTGCGGCGCGAGCGCGGACACATCCCTCGGCGCCCCGAGGGACACGGGCGCGGAGGAACTCACGAGCAGGATGAGAGGCAGGGCGAGCATGACGGAGGACCGGAGCGCGTCACACGGACGCGTCAGTAGTCGCCCTCGCCGCCGCCGCTGTCGCCGTTCGACTGGAGCTCCTTGAGCGCCTCGGCCAGGTTCTTCGGCCAGCCGGCGCGCGTGGGCTTGGGGTCCGCCGACGGCACGTAGACCTCCGCCTGTCCGTCGCCGAGCACGTTCACCCACGCGAGCACGCGCGTGGTGCCCGGCGTCGCCAGGGGGATTCGCACCATGCGGCGCACCTCCTGCGGCGTGCCCTCGAACAGCGACAGGTTCAGCGTGGCCACGGTGTGCGCCTTGTCGCCGCTGGGCCAGTAGTTCGTCGCCACCAGGTACACGCCCTTGGGCGGCGCGCGGTGGATGTAGAGGTACGGGCCGTACGCGGGCTGGTCGAAGTCACCGCCCTGCGAGTTCAGATAGAACGTCCCTCCCGACGGGCTCGCCGTGTCCGCCCAGTACACGTGCGCCATGGACGAGATGGTCAGCTGGCCATCCTTCACGCTCGAGTCCGTGGGCTCGTAGACGTGCAGGTCCGTGTACACGCCATCCGTGTCACTGGTCAGGATGACCTTGAAGGGCACGGGCGGGACCTGCGCGTAGCTGGTCGCCTGCGCGCGCGCGGTGCCCGCCTGGTTCGTGGCCATCACCGTGACGACGTTCTTCCCGCTCGCCGCGGGGAAGCTGCGGCTGAAGCGCCCGTTGAACGTGCGCATCAGGTAGCGGTCGCCGTTGATGGACACGACGACGGGGTCGATGGTGGCGTCGCTCACCGTGCCCTCGATGAGCATCATGCGGTCCACCGTCCAGCCGCCGGAGGGCGCGCTCAGGCGCACCGTCGGCAGCGTCTTGCCCTTGCCGATGGGCACACCTTGCTGGCGCGGGTTGGCGGCGGGCGGCGTCTGCGACAAGAGCAGGGCGAGGATGACGGGAAGCATCACGCGTCCTTGATAGGAAATGGGCCCGACAGAGGTGTCGGTGACGGGCAGACTGCGCCCCCTCCACCTTCCATTTCAAGTCGCCTGCCAATCGTCAATAGGGGCGGAACCTCGCGGATTTCCGTCGATGCGCGTCATGGGCGCGGGCAGGCAACCACGCGCGCAGGCGCCGACGAGGGCCTTCTGCCGCACCCGGAGTCCAGGCAGACTCATGCCCCTCGACAGGGGGAGCGACGCGATGATTCAAGGGCTTGATCACATCCAACTCGCCATGCCCCCGGGCGGTGAGCCTCGCGCCCGCGCCTTCTACGGCGAGCTGTTGGGACTGAGAGAGATTCCCAAACCGCCAGAACTCGCGAAACGCGGCGGCCTCTGGTTCGAGCTCCCGGACGGGCGCGGGTTGCACCTGGGCGTGGAGGAGCCCTTCGTCCCCGCGAAGAAGGCGCACCCAGCCTTCCGCGTGCTCACCCTGGACCTGCTGGCCGAGCGCCTGTCCCAGGCGAAGGCGCCGGTGAAGTGGAGCCACGAGGTGCCCGACGTGCGGCGCTTCCACGGCGAGGACCCGTTCGGCAACCGGCTGGAGTTCCAGGAGCACCCGAGCGAGCACAAGCTCACCGAGGACGAGGTGCTCGCCGTGCTGTACGCGCTGGAGAAGGAGGAGGTCACCATCCCGACCGCGCAGCGCCTGCGCG
This sequence comes from Myxococcus sp. XM-1-1-1, assembly GCF_020037095.1. Classification (NCBI taxonomy): domain Bacteria; kingdom Pseudomonadati; phylum Myxococcota; class Myxococcia; order Myxococcales; family Myxococcaceae; genus Myxococcus; species Myxococcus sp. XM-1-1-1. The sequence goes on along the minus strand of NZ_JAIQDH010000016.1, from coordinate 207,488 downwards.
CGGAGGAGGCGCCCAGCGGGGGCGTGCCCTTCGTGTGCTCGAACGGATGGTGCTTCGTCATCTTCAGCGACGCCTTCGAGTGGGACTACATCATCCGCGTCACCGCGCCGGACGGGCGCTGGCTGGAGTTCGCGGACATGATGGGCGAGCCCGGACAGCCCAGTCCCATGCCCCGGCTCGCGGACTACCGGCCGCCGGCCCAGATTGGACTCGACGTGTGGGGGCTGTTGGGCGAGAGCGAAGAGGTGGGTGAGGCGCGCCGCGTGCGGTAGTGTGCGGCCTTCGCCGAGAACCCCGACCCGGAGCGCTCGATGCCAACCCTGATTCCCGCCCCGTTGCGCGTGACAGCCGTGGGCAACAAGCCGAAGCTCATCCACGAGTTCGTGGGCAAGGCCACCACGCGCACGGGTGACGTCAGCGTGGCTCACATGAACAGCCCCGGTGGGTGGGAGGAGCCGGGGCAGCGGCCCGAGTTCAAGGAAATCACCCTGGTGCTCGCGGGCGTGCTGCGCGTGGAGCACAAGGGCGGCGTGCTCGACGTGCGCGGCGGACAGGCCGTCATCTGCGAGCCCGGCGAGTGGGTGCGCTACAGCACCCCGGAGGCCGAGGGCGCCGAGTACGTCGCCATCTGCCTGCCCGCCTTCTCCCCCAAGACGGTCCACCGCGACGACTGAGCGCTTCAGCGCGCGTTCACCATCGTCACGAAGAACTCGCGCAGCGCGCGGAACAGCCGCTGCGTGACGCGCTCGTACCAGGCCTGGTCCTCGTCGGACTCGAAGAACTCGTCGTTCCACGAGCCCATGCCGCCGAACACGTCCGCCAGCGAGCACGCGAAGAGTCCCCGCAGGCGCTCCTCCGACGAGGGGAACACCTGGAACAGCGTCACCAGGGAGAAGCGGCGCTCGAACACGTCCCACGCGCGCTCGCCCAGGCCCTCGGCTCGGAGCGCCTCGCGCACCGCGGCCAGCCGCTCGGGCGTGGCGTCGCGCAGTTGGAAGCCGGTGTTCTCCAGGACGAAGCGCGCCAGCCGGAACGCCTCCGCGAAGGGTGAGCCCTTGCGCGCGGCGAACTCCTCGGTGTCCCTCAGGCTCGACAGCAGCTCCGCGCGGGTGTCCGTCGTCGCGCGCGGCGACAGCAGCGGCGAGCGCGCCACCTTCAGCGCGTTGAAGAGATACATCTGGTAGCGGGCGTCATTGGGTGCCAGCCGCAGCCGCTCGCGCTCCGGAATCATCCCCGGGTCCCGGGCGCGCTCCTCCTTCGTGGGGCCCATGGACTTGACGCGCTCGCGCAAGCCGTCCGGGATGAGGAGCTCCGCGCCGCGCGCCTTGCACGTCATCTGGAGCTCCTCCACGAGGTTGCCCATGGGGATGCCCTGCGTCTTCTCCTCGGGGCCCTCGCGCAGGAGCACGCGCAGGGACTCGCCGGTGTGGGGGGACTCGCCCTCCGGCAGGAAGCGGTTGAGGTTCTCCGCCGCGCGCGCCCAGACCTGCTCCGCGAAGGGCTGCGCGTCCGTCAGCGTGGCGAAGTCCTTCGCGGCGTCGGGGCTGGCCAAGTACACGCGCTCGTCGGAGGGCACGAACTCCGACAGGCGCTCCGGGGGCAGCAGGCCGCGCTCGAAGTCGTCCGGGTCCAGCGTGCGGAAGAACGGCTGGAACGCCTCGGTGAGCACCACCTGCGCGCCGCCGCGGAGCACGGCGGACTGCAGCTCCTTGAGCAGGTCTCCGCCGAGCAGGTCGAACAGCGCGGAGCCCTCGCGCGAGGCCAGGTAGTCGGCCACCTGGGACGGAGCGACGGCGGGGCGCTGGTTCAATAGATTGGAGTCCGTGATGACGCGTGAGAGCGCCTCCAGGACCTTCTCGGGGTGGGGCTGGGCGCGCGCGAAGTCCACGAACTGCCGCGGGGTGATGAGCGACGCGCTGCTGAAGACGACCTCCAGCTGGTACAGGTTGTTGCCGCGCTGGGTGCGCACGTCGAGCACCAGCGCCTCCGAGTTGACGAAGGCCGCGGCCACGTGGTCCGGCATCTCCCCGGGGCCCATGCCGCCCAGGTCCATGGCGCGCACGCTCACCAGCTCCTCGCCGTCGAGCACCTCGCGCCACGCCTCCAGCGGCAGCTCGCGTCCCTCCCTGGTGCGGGCGCCCACCGAGTACGTGCCTGGGACCTCCAACAGCCGCAGCGTCCACCCCGAGCCCAGCTCCGTCTCCAGGCGGGTCAGGACGTCCAGCCACCGCTCCTTCTCCACGCGGAGCAGCGACACGGTCAACGCCAGCACCAGGTCATCCAGCTTCATGCACGTCCTCTCCCGGAACCCGCGGGCCTTCCGGCCCACGCGTCCCTCCCATCACGGGCACCCGTCCCCCTTCGTTATCCCATGCCCTCGCGCCCGCGTGGGCACGTCTGTTCCCCCGAGTGTCGGGCGTCGACGCTCCCGGGGCTGGGGGCGCTAGGCTTGACGGCGGCGCGTCAGGCGGGTCTCCACCGCGCGGTCCTCGCGGCCCTCGGGCCAGATGTTGAAGGACTGGAGGACGAGGGTGTCCGCGTCGGGCTGGTGAATCACGGTGCGCCAGCCCCACTGCTGCTTCTGGGTGACGCCCTGCTCGTCGCACATGCTCGCGGTGTAGCCGCCGAGCACGGACACGTGGCCGTCCTCCCGGGGCGCGCCGGTGGAGAGCATCATGTTGGCGCTCATGTGGAAGCTGTCCACCCAGGCCGCGGTGAAGTGCTCCTCGGTCTTGTCGAAGCCGAGGATGAGCTGGCCCGCGTGCGGCTTGCCCATGGCGGTGGAGTGGTAGTCGACGCGGACGAAGCGGCCGCCGAGCAGCGGTTCGATGCGCGCGTGCGTGCGGGACTCCTCGGGCGTGGCGGTGGGGTCGAACCAGGTACGCGTGGGGCCTTCCCAGTCGCCCGTCATCCGGTGCAGCAGTTGGTGCTGCGGCCCTGCGTCGAACTGCGTCGTGGGGGCGTTGGTGGCGTTCCAGTCCTGGCTCATGTCCCTTCGTAACCCGGGGCCGTCCCCTCGTCACCCTCGCCCGTGTCATCATCGCTGCCCACCCAGGAGCGTCCTTGAGCAACCCCGCCACCTCCTTCGTCGAGCTGCTCTCCGGTCTGCACGCGGGCTTCACCGCCGAGGGCCTCGCCGTCCCCGAGCCCGCGGCCTGGCCCGAGTCCCCCGCCGAGGCCGCGTCGGCGCTGTTCTCCCTGGCTGCGCGCACGGGGACGTTGGTGTTCTCGGTGTGGGCGGACGCGGAGACGGATGAGGCGGGCGCGTCGTTCTTCCTCCCGGTCGCGGACGCGCCTGGGCATGAGGGGTTGCTCGGGCAGCAGCGCAAGCCCGTGCGTCAGCCGTTCGCGCGGCAGCTGCATGCGCCGCTGGCGCGGGCCATCGCCGAGCTGTCGAAGCGGGGGCGGGACACGGCGCGTCCCGCGCGCGGCACGGTGACATCTCCGTTCGACGTGGAGACGGACCCGGAGGTCCTGTTCTGGGTGACGTTCGCGGACAGCGAGGTGGCGCCGAGCATCGTCGCCCATGCGCGAAGCCGGCAACTGCGCGCGGACCAGCCGGCGTTCTCCACGCTGAGCATGGGACGCGAGGAGGCGGTGTATCTCTCGGAGCGGTTCCTGCGGCTGGACTCGCTGTTCCAGGGGACGCCCGTGGTGTTCTCGGGAGAGAAGGGCACGGGGCGCAGCACGTCACTGCACGCGGTGATGGAGGTGCTGCCGGACTTCACGAATGTGCTCGCCGCGCTGGAGCAGCCGAGGTCGGCGGATGCGCGGCTGGGGACGGCGCGCGTGGGGGAGTCGATGCCGCTCGCGCAGGTGCTGCGCGCGTTCCTGCGGCAGGACCCGGATGTGGTGCTGGCGGACGAGGCGCGGACGGTGAAGGACCTGGAGCTGCTGCTCAACTGCGCGCTCACCGGACACGCCACCGCGTTCGTGCTCGAGGCGGCGAGCCCGGAGGGGGTGCTCGAGAAGCTGCGCGAGGCGATTCCAGGGCTCCCCGTGGCGCCGCTCATCGTCCACCATTCGCGCGAGGCGTCGGGCGCGCTCCGGCGTGAGGTCTACACCGTGCGATACGGCGACGATGGGAAGGGGCTCGTCGAAGCGTGGCGCGTGTCCGCTGGAAGCTGAGGCAACGCGAGCTCCGCGCTCGCCCGCAGCGACTCGTCGGGCACAGGCCCCGGGGGCCGCCAGCGCGTGCGGAGGATATCGTCCCCTCGCCTCGGAGGGCAGCTTCCCTTCACGAACGAGGGGCCCGCCACTAACACGTGTCGGATGGATGGGGCCCTTCGCTAGACTCCGGTCTACCGCGTGAGGGAAGGGGGAATGGTCATGCCGGACGCAAGTCCGAAGGACGGCGCCGCCGACACGAGGCTCTTCGCCTCCGTCGTCGACGCTCGCTCGCGAAGCACCGCCGACACCACACGCACCTTCTGGGTGGCCCCTCTCGTGGTGGCCCTCCACGCCCTCCTCCTCGTCGGCCTCGACAGCATCTGGCACGGCGCCACCCGCGCCTCCACGCTCACGACGAAGGACGAGGACACCCTCGTCCTGCGCCTCCTCGCCGCGCCACCTCCGCCCCCGCCGGCCCCCGCCACCCCCTCCGCTCCGCGCCTCGCCAGCGCCCGGCGCGCCCGCCCCTTCCCCAAGCCCACCCTCTCTCGACCCCAGCACTCACGGCCCGAGACACCGCCCGTCATCGACCCGGCCGTGGCCCAATCCCAGGTCGCCGCGCCCGACACCGTCGCCACCGCCACGCCGGGCGGCGTCTCCGGTGGCGTCGCCGGAGGCATCATCGGCGGCATGGTGAACAGCGTGCTCGTCGCGAGCAGCGCGGGCCTGCTGCCCGTCACCCCTCCCCCGCCCACCGCCGAGCAGCGCGCCGCCTGGGAGGAGGACTACTTCGAGGTGATGTTCCGCGACCGCTTCGAGAACGTGCGCTACCCGCACCAGGCCGCCATGGCCGGCATCGAGGGCCGCTTCGCGCTGCGCATCACCGTCGGCGCCCGAGGCCAGCTCCTCGCCCTCTCCATCGTCGGCCGCTGCCCCCACTATGTCCTCTGCGACGCCGCGATGGCCGCCGTGCGCGAGGCTGCCCCCTTCCCGCCTCCTCCGTCCGCGCTCGGCCCGCGAGTCACCGTGGAGCTGCCCTTCAACTACCACCTGCGCTGACAGGCTCCGGCGCCAACGCGCTCAGCGCGCGACACGCACGCCACCGCGAAAGGCTCCACTCCGGCCAGGACACGTCCGCGCACGCCCGGGCCCTGAACTCGTCGCTCAGCTGCTGCGTCGACGACAGCCCCCGCGCCAGCTCCGGCACCGCGTCCAGCGAGAGCTCGTACAGGTACCCCACGTCCACCACGCCCTCCGCGCGCGGCGCGCCCTCGACCGACTCGCGCGCCAGCTCCCGCGCCAGGTTGTGCCGGACGATGAGCGCGTCCGGGTTGATGACATTCACCGTCACCACCGCCCCCAGCGCCGCGGCGAAGGCCCCCACCGCGAAGCGCTCCGGCCGCCACCACAGCGTCACGCCGCGCCACGCGAGCACCCCGCCCAGGAACACCATGAACACGTGCGTGAACACCCGCAGCCGCGTGTACCCGAAGGCATCCTCGTACATCCCCAGCCGCTTCATCGCCGAGGCGAGGATGGCCACCGTCAGCACCGTCATCACGCTCGCCGCCACCTGGAAGGCCACCTTCGCCTTCGCCGTCCCGCGCACCGTCCACCGCGCCAGCCCCATGATGAGGCACAAGGTCAGCATCGACACGAGCAGCAGCTCGAAGAAACCCCGGCGCGCGTACTCCGCATACGAGTACCCCGGCGCCGGCGCCACCGCGTCCCCCACGAAGAGGTACGCCACCTGGAAGCGCACGAACACCAGGAACAACACATCCACCGCGATGAGCAGCGTCAGCGCCTCGGTGAGCCCCAGCCACGCCCGCCCCTCGCCCACCTCCTCCTCGCCTGGCTCCCTCCTCGTCCGGCGCCGCAGCGCGTGCCCCACCAGCGCCGCCGTGGCGCTCGCCGAGAACAGCACGCCCGACACCCGCCCCACCCCCTCCTCCAGCACCGCCCCCACCTCCAGCGCCATCACCCGCTCCAGCGCGGAGGCGAACGCCGCGTCCGCCGACCCGAGCAGCAGCAGGAACACCCCCACCACCGGCAGCGTCAGCACCAACCCGCGCAGCAGCGGGAAGACCCCGGGCGCCCTCGCCATCGCTCCGCGCAGGTCCACCGCCTCGCGCACCATCGCGGGCGGCTGCACCAGGCTGCGGAACACCGTGGACACCACCACGCCGGGGTAGTCCCCCAACGCCAGCCGCTCCACGCGGCCCGCGGCCCAGAAGTGCGCCACCAGCGCCAACAGCGCCCCCACCGTCAGCAGGTTCAACAGCTGGAGCCACGGACTGTCGCGCACCGCCATGAAGCCCGCGACCACCAGCAGCGGCGTCAGGAGCCACGTGTTCGGCGCGGCGCGCTGCCAGCCCTCGCGGCCCCCCACCCCGAGCAGCGCGCCCACCAGCGCCAGCACCACCAACGGGAACGACACACCCCAGTGCTCCCGCCCCAGGAGCACCTCCGCGAGCACACCCACTGCCAGGGCCACGCCGAGCGTGCGCCGGGGCGCGAAGGGCTTCACCCGGGGCCGGACGACGGGCTCCACGGGAGCGGCGCTCCTGGCGGTCGTGGGAACAGCAGGCAAGGACGATGACATGACGGCGCACCCCGGACGGACGTCGGCTGAAGACGTCCGCAGGATGCGTCCTGCCCGTGCACGCGGGGCTTCGGAGCGGGCGAGCGGTCGCCCGCGCCACCTGGCCGGCCTACGTCCCCGGCTGACCGGCCTTCAGCCACCCCTCGCGCTCCAGCAGCCCCACCACGCGGGCGGCCACCTCGTCGCGGATGCGATGCACCAGCACCTCCGACTTGCCCTGGGGGTCATCCAGCGGCCAGTCCTCGCGCTTGAGCCCCGGCACGCTCGGGCAGGCCTCGCCACAGCCCAGCGTGATGAGCCAATGCGCGTCCTTCGCCAGCTCGTCCGTGAGCCGCTGGGGTCGGGCGCCCGTCAGGTCCAGGCCCGCGTCGCGCATGGCCTCGAGCACCTCCGGGTGCACCTGCTCGCCAGGCTGCGTCCCCGCGGAGATGGCCCGCGCCTTGTCCGGGTCCGCCAGCACGTTGAAGAACGCCGCCGCCATCTGCGAGCGACCCGCGTTCCGCACACAGGCGAAGATGACCTTGTTCATCGCTACGACTCCTCCTGGTCCCTGGCCGCGCCGCGCCCCTCCCCCGCGCGACGCTCGTCATGAGGGCATCCCCTCATGGGCTGCCCCGCGCGGAAACTGACACATCCCGTGAAGGGATGCTCGCAAAGAGAGCGGAAAGGCCCTTGTCTGTCTGTATGGGTTGGTAAGGCCACAGCGGACAGCCCGGGGGTGTCTGCCCTGCCCCATTGGTCAACGCTTGTCTGCGGGACACCGGGCCTCCCGCAGGAGAGGATGCATAGGTTCAGGCGACGACCATGCACCCGATTCCCACATGGCTCTGGGGCGTCTTCTGGGCTGCGGTGTTGACGCTGCTCGTGGTGGACCTGCTCGGACACCGGGGCCACCACGGCGAGTCCCGCCGGGCGGCCTGGATGTGGACGGGCGTGTGGGTGACCGCGGGCCTGGCCTTCGGAGGGCTGGTGTGGGCGGTGCTCGGCGCCGACGCGGGCCAGGAGTACCTGGCGGCGTGGCTCATCGAGAAGAGCCTCAGCCTGGACAATGCCTTCGTCTTCCTCGTCATCTTCCAGAGCCTGTCGGTCCCCGTGCGCGCGCAGCACCAGGTGCTGTTCCTGGGCATCTTCGGCGCGCTCATCTTCCGCGCGCTCTTCATCTTCGTGGGGGCGGCCGCGCTGGAGCGCTGGTCCTGGGTGTCCTACGTCTTCGGCGCCATCCTGCTGGTGACCGCCTGGCGCGTGCTGCGCGAGGACCCGGCGAAGCAGCAGGGCAACCGGGCCGTGAGCTGGCTGTCGCGACACCTGCCGGTGACGCAGCACCTGCATGACAAGAAGTTCATCGTCCGTCGCGAGGACGGCCGCCGCGTGGCCACGCCGCTCCTGTTGGCGCTCTTGGGCCTGGAGCTGACGGACATCCTCTTCGCGGTGGACTCGGTGCCGGCGGCCTTCTCCGTGACGAAGGACACCTTCATCCTCTACAGCTCCAACGCCTTCGCGATTCTCGGATTGAGGGCGCTGTACCTGGTGCTGGCGGGCACGCTGGGCAAGCTGCGCTACCTGCACTACGGGCTTGCGGGCGTGCTTGCGTTCGCGGGGCTGAAGATGGTGGTGACGCCCTGGTTCCACGTGCCGCCGCTGCCGTCGGTGCTCGTCATCGTCGCGCTGGTGGGCACCGCCGTCGTGGCCAGCGTCATCGCCCGCCGCCGGGAGGCCCCGGCCACCCCCCAATGAGGAGGGGCCGGAGCCGGACGCGACAGCGCGGCGTCAGTCCTCGACGCCCGCGCCCGCGCCGGACAGGTCGTCCGTGGCGTCGCCGAGCACGAAGCCGTCGAAGGCCGCGTTGGCCATGACCTTCACGCGCTCCTCGTGCTTCTTGATGAGCGCCATGTTCGCCGCGGCGGCCTTCTTGGACGCCTCCGAGAGCGTCTCGCCGGTGCCGTTGGCGGTGTCCGACAGCGCCTCGATCTGCTCCTCCAGGCCCGTGCGCGCCTCCTCGAGCTGCGCGCGCGCGTCGGCGGACAGCGAGCCGTCCTCGAGCTTCTTGTCCAGCTCCGCGACCTGCTTCTCCATGGCCTCCACGGCCTTGGCGCTCATCTGCTGCACCGCCGCCGAGCTCTCCGCCACCATGGACGCGTAGACGGTGGAGGTGATGGTCTGGAACTCGTTGGGCGACATGCCGTGCTTCTTCAGACTCTCGATGTACGCGGCGCGCACGTCCGCCATCATGCTGCCCAGCAGGTTCATCGCCTCCATCGCGGAGTCGAAGGAGGGCTTCGCGTCCGCCCCCGAGCCGTGCTTGTCCCCGAAGGCCTTGGACTTCTCCTCGTAGGTCTTGAAGACGGGCAGCGACGACTCGCGCACCGAGAGGTACGTCGTCAGCCGGTCCTCCTTCAGCGCCAGCACCTCACCGTCGGCGGGCACCGTGAAGGGGTGGGCCTTGTTCAGCTCCACCAGCTCCTTCTGCTGCGTCTCGATCTTCTTGACGGCCGCCAGGCCGTCGCTCGCCTTGTTCGCGACCCACAGCCCGCCCACCACCATGAACCCGACGATGCCGAGAATGATGACGCCACAGCCGATTCCCACCCCGATGAGGACCTTCTTCATTCACCCCTCCGAGAAAAACGAGTCATGCCCCCCGTGCTATCCGGGTGCGTCCCCAGGAGCAAGTGCGCCATGCCTGCTCGGCAGGTCCGGAATACCCCGTGGAGTCGTCCAGGGCAGGCGAGGCGTCAGGGCCAGGCGGCCACATGCGCCGGGGCGGAGAGCACACGCGGCAGGCGGACCATGAAGAGGGTGCCGTCGCGCGCGTTGGAGCGCACGCGCAGCCGGCCGCCGTGGGCATCGACGATGTGCTTCACGATGAAGAGGCCCAGTCCCAGGCCGCCGCGGCCGTCCCGTGACTCGGGGCGCTCGGCGCGCTTCATGGGCTCGAACAGGCGCGACAGCAGCTCGGTGGGGATGGGGTCGCCCATGTTGTGCACGCAGAGCACCACGCAGTCGCGCGTGCCATGGGTGCGCACCAGCACCGGGCAGTGGCTGGGGCTGTAGCTGAGGGCGTTGTTCACCAGGTTGGTGATGACCTGGGCCAGCCGGTCCGCGTCCCACAGGCCCGCGCCGCTGCCGCCGTACTCAAGCTCCAGCGTGCGCTCGGGGTGCGCGAGCCGCACCTCGTCCAGCACCTGCCGCGTCAGCTCGTGCAGGTCCAGGGGACGGGGCTGCATGGGGATGCCCCCGCCCAGCCGGGCCTGGGTGAAGTCCAGCACGTCGCGCAGCATGCGCGTGGCGCGATTGGCGCTGGAGAGGATGCGGTCGATGACCTTGCGCTGGCGCTCGTCCAGGTTCTCGCGCCGCAGGAGCGTGGTGGACGCCATGGTGATGGCGGACAGGGGGTTGCGCAAATCGTGGCCGACGATGCCGATGAGCAGCTGCTCGAACTCGGCGCGGCGCCGGGCCTCCTCCTCCGTGGCGCGCCGCTCGGTGACGTCCTGCATGGCGCCCACCATGCGCAGGGGCCGGCCGGCCGCGTCGCGCACCACCTGCCCCCGGTCCTCGACGACGGCCCAGGTGCCGTCACCCCGGCGGAAGCGGTACTCGTCGCGCCAGTGCTCCTGGCCCTGGTCCATGACGGCCTGCATGTCCCGGGCGACGCGCTCGCGGTCATCGGGGTGGATGCTGAGGGTCCACCAGTCGATGTCCATCGGCGCGTCGTGGGACGCCACGCGGAACTGGTGCAGGGCCAGCTCGCTCCACTCGATGCGCCCGGTGGCCAGGTCCCAGTCGTAGATGACGTCGCTGGTGGCGCGCGTGGCCAGCCGGTAGCGCATCTCCGACTGCCGCAGGACCTCCTCGGCGCGGCGGCGCTCGGTGATGTCCAGGGACACGCCCGACACGCCGCGCACCCGCCCGTCCGGGCCCAGGTCCGGGGAGACGTAGGCCATGAACCACCCGCCGCCGACCTCCATCTCCAGGGAGAACGTCTCGCCCGCCTGCGCGCGGCGCGCGGCGTCGAGCAGCTCCGGCCGGCCCGCGTACACCTCCGCGGTGTTGCGGCCCACCATGGTGCCGGGCTCCACGCCCATGGCCTTCAGGCCCTGTCCCTCGAAGAGGGTGATGTTGCCCACGGCGTCGGTGGCCCACAGCACGACGGGCAGCTCGGTGATGACCCGGCGCAGCCGCTCCCGGGCCTCGTCGCGCTCCTTCTGCGCCAGGCGCGCCTCGGTGACGTCCGTGGAGATGCCGCACACCGCATGCGCCTGTCCGCCCACGCCGGGCAGGGCGAACTTGAGCGAGTGATAGGTGTGCCAGCCGTCCGGGCGCCGCACGTGCTCGTCGGACTCCAGGGGCTGGCCGGTCGAGAGGACGCGGCGGTCATTGGCGGTGAACACGTCCGCCACCTCGCGGGAGAACAGCTCGTAATCGGAGTGCCCCACCGCTTCTTCCCTGCGCACGCTGCCGTGGACCTCGAAGGCCCGGTTGACGAAGAGGTAACGCCCCGAGGCGTCCTTCGCGTAGATGGCGGCGGGCGCGTGCTCCAGGATGTCGTGCAGCTTCGTCTCCGTCTCGCGCAGCGTCCGCTCCCGTTGGTGGGAGTGGCGCTGGACCGCGTCCGCGATGCACACGTCGATGACGCGGTTGAGCGCGCGCATGCCCTCGAAGTCCGGGGCCCACCCCGCGTCCTCCAGCACCTCCACGAGCACCTCCCGCAGCAGGCCGTACTCGCGCACCACCGCGGCGATGTCCGAGCCTTCCCGGGCATGCTCCGCGCCGCGCCCGCCCAGGGCCAGCGGACCGCTCCAATCAGGCGAGACGCTGAGCACGCGCAGCAGCTCCACCACCGAGTCCACCCAGGCCTGGGAGCCCGTCAGCTGCTCGAGGCGTCGGCGCGGGGCCGCGTCTGCCGCCGCGCCCGCGCGGGCCTCCCAGCGCCGGGCGATGTCCTCCCGTCGCGAGGACAGGAGGTCCAGCAGGAGGCTGGTGGGCATGGGGCAGGGGTTCATGGGCACGCCCTCCTCCCCCGTCTCGAGCGAGGCCAGGACCGACACGTCCCAGCCACGCAGCGCGCGTCCTCCCGGGGGCGCGCTCGTGCTGGCCCGCCCTTGGCCGGTCGCTCGTGGGAGCGGACCGTGCTGGATGATTCGCGCGGAGGCATGGCCGTCAGCAATGGGATATTGCGCCCGAGGCTTGCGGGCTCCTCGCCCTCTCGTGCCGACTGGACGCAGCCCCGCTCGGGAGGCGGGCATCAGGGCGCTGCGTGTGCTCTGCGTGATTCATGCGCAGGGCACCGGCGAGCAGGCGCCCCACAAGCCACGTCGGGCACGCCGGGCCTGGGCCTCCAGGGCTTCGAGTTCCCGACGGCGTGAGTCACCCGCGGGCGGGACATGGAGCACGCAGGCGAGGCCCCGCTCCACGAGCAGCGCGCTCACGTCGCGGCCATCGACGAAGACGTAGGCGAGCCGGCGACCGAAGCGGTCCTCACACGCCTCCGCGTCGACGAGCGTCACCTGGCGGCCCTCGACAAGGCTCCGGTTGAACGCGTGCGCCTCGCGGCCGAAGCACTCGCGTCTGCCCACCGTGAGCTCCGGGGTGTCCGCGAGCAGATAGCGGACACGCACGCCGCCCTCCAGGACGAGGGTGTCACCGTCGAGGACCTCCGTCACCAGCCCCGTCGAGGGACCACACCTGCCACCCGGGTCCGCACCGCACCCGAGGGCGCTCGTGACGAGCCATGCCGTCAGGAGGACGAACCACCAGGTCGCGGGGATGGGGTTCAGCGCGGGCATGCGCGGTTCTCCAGTCCCGGCGTGCCCCGGTCTCCCAGGCCATAGCGCGCGCTCGAAGGCGCGGCGCAGAAGCTGCCTGGCAGGTCATTGCGCTGGGCATCACTGCTCGCGGGGTCCACCTGCCAGGACACGCCCGGCGTCGCGGCGTTCGACCAGCTGATGGCGTCCAGCACCCGGCCGTCCCTCATCAACCGGAGCGAGCGGGCTCCCGCGGTGTTGGCGAGGTTGAAGGAGAAGGTGGCCAGCACCGCCGGCAGGCCCCCGTTGAGCGCCGGGTCCAGGCTGCGCGCGAGCACCGCGCGGCTGCCAGTCCTCAGCGACAAACAGAGCGCGGCGTCGAGCGGCGTGCTCGCTCCGCTCTCGTTCATCATCGTGACGCCGTTGAGGTCCACCTCGCGTGTCGCGAGGATTTCGACCCACTCGCCCACGCCGTCGGCGACCACGGTCGGGTCCGCCATGAGCTCCGTGAGGACGAGAGAGCCGACCTCCGGTACGCGGACCGCGCGAGCGCGTCCCGTGACCCGGTCGATGCAGGTGGAGCCTGGGGGACCGGCATCTGGCGGTCCAGCATCCGGCGGACCGGCGTCGCGAGGCCCCGCGTCCGAGGTCGAACCTGCATCGCGCCCGCCATCCGTGGAGCCTCCACCTGAAGAGCCCGCGTCGCGCCCTGCATCCGATGCACCGGCGTCCCCTCCGCCGCCATCCGCGGTCCCGGCGTCTGTGTCCCCCTCGGTGCATCGGGCGTTCCCGCGTCCCGGAGTCCCCAGGTTGCCACGCTCGCCATAGCGCTCCCGTGCGGGACACCATGACGACAGTGAATCGTTGTCGGACGCATTCGCTCGCTCCACCGACACCTGGGTCGCCACGCCCTCGCGTGCGGGGCCGTACTCGACCGCGTCCACGACCACGTCCCCTGCTCGTACGAGCACGACACCGCCCGCGTTGCGGAGGTCCACACCGAACGTGGCCAGCGGCGTGGGCAGCCCTCCGTTCAGGACCGCATCCGCGCGACGGGCGAGCAGCGCGGACCCTCCCGCGGGGAGCGACAGACATTGCGTCCCCTGCAGCCGTGTCCCCGAGGTGTCCGAGCCCACCGTCAATCCATTCAGGTCCACCGGAGCCAGGGCCAGGACCTCCACCCACTCGGCCGAGGTGTCATCGCCGATGGGGTTCACCATCAGCTCGGTGATGACCAGCTCACCCACGCGGGGCCACCGCACCGGACGCGCTGCCAGGCCCTCCAGCGGGGAACAGCGCTCCACGCCCGCCTCGCCTCCGGAGGCTCCTTCCGTCGGAGCACAGGGCGCGTTCGCCGAGCCCGGACTCCCCTGGAACCCACCACCCACGGTGGAGCCTCCGGAATCACACCAGCGCGTCGGGTCGTCATTGCCGGCGGAGTCCGGCACCAGTCGCCCGTCATACACACGCGCGACACCACTCTTCGCGGGCGCCGTGAGCGGGACTTCATCCACCACCCTGGAACCACACCGCAGCCCCAGCCGTCCCGACGAGTTCCCCAGCGCGCCCAGCGAATCGCCGTAGGACAGGTCCACGTGCGCGGGCACGGTTCCCTCGCGAACGTCGCCCAGCACCAGGTAGTCACCGGGTGCCAACGACAGCGGCGCGTCGAACAGGAAGGTCTTCTCCTGCGAGCCATCCGAGCGCGAGGCATGGAGCGTCAGTCCCTCCAGGCTCACCGGCACCGAGAGCGGATTGTGCAGCTCCACGTACTCGCGCCCCGTGTCCGTTCCGTCGGGGTCGTTCAGGTACTCGGTGATGACGACGTCCCCCGGCAACAGGTCCGCGCAGGCGTCCTCTGCCCACTCCTCCGCCGGCGCCCCACAGCCGCTCAACCCCACCACGCACAACCACCATCCCCAGCGCCTCACGTCACCCCTCCTCATCACCGACTCCCCTCCCCACCACTCCACGCTTCAGAAACCGCGTCTCCACCACCAGCCCCTCCTCGTCCTCCCGCGAAGGTGCTCAGCGCATGCCACGTCAGAACCGCGTCTCCACATCCAGTTGGAACAGGTGGCGCGGTTCATCCGGCGGCGTGCGCGCGGTCCGCGCGTCCTTCAGGTCCACGACCCACGCGTAGCGCCCTCGCATCGTCGTCCTCTCCAGGACGCTCCAGCGCAGGTCCACCGTCGTGCGCACCTCCTGTCGGAGCCGCGTCCTCTCAGACAGGTCCTCGTCCTTCCACTGGACCCGACCTCCCACTCGCCAGGACTCCGCCGGCCGAAGCTTCAGCTCGACGAGCGCCCGCCCATCCCATCGCGCCGTCGTCGCCCCCGTCTCCACCACGCGCGCATGGCCGTACTCCCAGGCCACCTCGACCTGCTCCGACAACACCGAGCGCACCCGCGCCGTGGCTCCCTGCCGCCCTCCGTTCGAGCACGCCGCCATCTCCTCCGGCTCCGCGTCCCCGTCCCGCTCCACCTCCGCGCACAGCGTGGACAACCCCGCGCCGGACAAGCGCGCATCGAGCCGGAGCGACGGCTGCAACCACGTCCAGGCCAGCACATCCACCAGGGCCGAGGCCCTCAGACGCGTCAGCCCCGCGGTCCCCTCCACCACGCCATCCGAGGGCAGCGTCCAGCCATCCACCTGTCCGAGAAGCCGCCACGCGCCCTCGTCGCGGTGCAGGTAGCGCAGCCGCACGCCCAGCTCGTTGCGAACCCGCTGCCCCTCCAACACGTCCGCCCCCGAGGTCGCGCCACTGTAGGGATTCACGAAGCCCCGTCCGTAGTAGCGCAGCGACACCTCCAGCTCTCGCCCCACTCCCGAGACCACCGTGCGCTGAAGCGCCGCCCAACCCCCACCCGCCCCCGGCACGGAGTCGAAGCTGCGCGAGAGCTCCAGGAAGACATCCACCGGCCCCGCCCCCCACGCCGCATCCACGCCCACCGCGCCGAAGCCCCCGCCCGACGGGTAGCGAGCGCCCGGCTGGAAGTCGAGCACCGCGCCCTCCACCGCGAACCCGGGCCGCGCCCCCCACCCCGTCACCCCGAGCCGCGCTCGCGGCGAGACCGCCAGCGTCGCGTTGCCCCCTCCCGCCCACTCACGAAACACCCCTGGCAACGAACCAGCCCGGAGCTTCTCCCTGCGCGCCCCCGCCACCAGCACCTCCGGCGCCGCGCACGCCCCCGAGGAACACCCGCCCCTGTCCAACACCTCCGAGCGCCGCACCGAGCGCCCCTGATACGAACCGAAGCCCGTGAGCGTCAGCTCCACTCCGCTACCCAGCGCCCCACGCACGCTCCCCGCGACCCCGCGAAAGGCCTCGTCCCAACGGAAGTCCGGGGTGATGTCCGCGTCGCGCGCGTCCTCGTCACACGCCGAGGACGTCAGCAGGCACTCCCGCTCGAGCGCGCCTGGAGGACGCACGCCATCATCCGGAAGGACACCCTCCGGCGAGGGCAGCGCCGTGGTGTCCAGCGTGAGCCGCTGACCGAACCCCAGCCGATACGTGCCCACCAGCACCGAGGCCCGCGTCCCCGTCCACCGCGCATGGAACTTGGGCAGCAACACCGCCGAGCCCGGCGCCTCCACCACGAGCGCCCGACTCCGCGCATCCCGCCGAGGCGTCCCCACCCTGCGACGCGCCCAGACCGCGAGCACTCCGACGCGCAGCCCCCGAAGCCCTCCGGCCCGCATCTGCAGCGCCACCGGAGGCCCTCGCGAGTCCGACAGCGCGAACGCCGTCAGCAACCTCGCGTCCCCCGTCACGCGCCCCGACTCCTCCCCCACCAGGAACGGCGCGAGCCGCCGCGCCTCCGCCTCCGTCAGGAGCGCTGACGCGTCACCGGCGTCACGCGCACGCAACCACGCATCCACCTGCGCGTACGTAAGACCCGGAAGCGAATGGAGCATGTCCCGGGTCGCCCGCTCCGGCTCGACCCCCGCCCGGCGCAGCGCCACCAGCGCCGCCCAGCTCTCGGCGGAGAGCGTCCCCTCTTCCAGCAGCCCGAACAGCTCCAGCTCACCGTCGACGTCGGGCTCCACCTCGTACGGGGCCGCCCAGGCCGACGACATCCCCCACAGCCACAACCACCCCCACCACCCCAGGAACCGATGCACGCGGCGCCGGCACTGCACGCCACAGACCACGCTTCCCTACAGTGGCGCCCCACGCTTCCCGCATCCGGACCTGGGATTGAGCGTCCAGCCTCCGGACACCCCGCGAGGCCTCAGGCGAGGACCTGATGCCGCGAGTCCACCAGCAGCAGTTCCTCCATGACGGACCGGGCCGCCACCGCCCGGGCCAGCGCCGCCGCATAGCGCAGCCGCGCCTCGTCACTGCCATCCAGCGCCGCCCTCGCGCGCTCCAGGTCGGCCTCGGTCAACATCAACAACGCGGACAGGTGCAGTCGGTTCAGTTCCAACAAGGGAGACTCCGGAGGGGGGCGGCCGCTGCCTTCCCAGTATGACAGGAAGCACCAACGACCCCAGGTCCCCGTGTCGGGCTGCACTCCCGAGGCCAGCCGTCCTGTCAGGCGGATGACCCCTCGGGTGTGCGCCCCAGAACCCCTGGCCGCGCCGGAGCGGGCGCCGGGGGCCCATCCATGTATGCTGTCGGCCGCATCCACATGGGCCACGTCCACATCGTCCGAGACCTTCCCTCCCCCCAGGAGGGCTTCTCCCGCACCGTGCGCATCTACACGCCGGACGCGTACGACTCGATGCCCTGGCATCGCTTCCCCGTGCTGTACATACACGACGGGCAGAACGTCTTCGCCCATCCGGAGTCCGCGCTCTTCGACACCTGGTGCGCCAACCTCGCGCTCGAACAGGCGGTGGACTCGGGCCACCTGGAGCCGTGGATCATCGTCGCGGTGGACTCGGGCCAGGGGCGGCTCCAGGAGTACTCCCCCTGGGACGACACCACGGGCCGGGTGAAGGCGCGCGGCGAGTCCTACGCGCGCTTCCTCGTCGAACACTTGAAGCCCCTGGTCGACCAGCACTACCGCACCCGCGAGGGCGCCGAGTGGACGGGCGCCATGGGCTCGTCGCTCGGCGGGCTGATGTCGCTGTACCTGGGCTCGCGCTACCCGAACATCTTCGGCCGCATCGGCGCGCTGTCGCCCACCGTCATGTGGAGCAACAGCCGGCTGTTCTCCGAGTGGGGCACCCACCCGCGCCGCTGGACGCGCATCTACCTGGACGCCGGCGAGCAGGAGTTCATCCACGCCGACGGCGTCCCGCTCGACTACGGGCGCGGCACGCGCGCGTTCTACGAGCACCTCAAGACGCTGGGCTACGCGGACCACGAGGTGTCGCTGGTGCTGGAGCCGGGCGGTGAACACCACGAGCGGGACTGGCAGCGTCGGCTGCCCCTGGCGATGCGCTGGCTGCTGGCGTGAAGTCCGGCACCTCCGTCCCCCTCGAGCAGCGCATCGTCTACTCGCAGGTCGTGGAGGGCCTGTTGCAGCACGGGCTCTCCGGCCGCATCTCCCCCCGGCTCCAGAAGCGGCTCGAGCAGGCCGGCATCAACGTGAAGGGGCCGCTGAACCCCACCTATCCGGTGGTGATGTGGAGCCGCTGCCTGCGCGTCATCGTGGAGGAGACCTGGCCCGGTCTCACGCTGGAGGAGGGCTTCCGCCAGCTCGCCGCCGCGCACGTGGAGGGCTACGGACGCACGTTCATCGGCCGCGCGGTGTTCGGCGTCATGAGGCTGCTCGGTCCCCGGCGGCTGGTGCTGCGGCTGCCCCAGACGCTGCGCGCCACGGACAACTACACCGAGGTGCAGCTGGTGGAGAAAAGCCCCACCGAGTTCGAGATGCGGATGAACTCCGTGCTCGACACCCCGGGCTACGCGGAGTCCCTCTTCGAGAACATGCTGCGCGTGGGCGGCGCCGAGTCCCCCAAGGTGACGACGCTGTCCGTGGAGGAGGGCCACACCACGTACCTGCTCACCTGGAAGGAGCGCTGAGCCAGGTCACTTCTTCGTGGCCTGGATGAAGCGCACCGCCTCCCGCATCGCGTCCAGGTCGGTGTGCCGGGACAGGTACATCTCCTCGCCCAGGAGGCTGTGGTAGATGGGCGGCAGCTCGCGGTGCAGCAGGAGCGCGGGCCCCAGCTTCTTCACCACCTCGTCGTGCGAGTGCAGGTAGCGCCGGCCGTGGCGCCTGGCGCTGTGACACACGTGGTAGCGCGGCGTGTAGCGGAAGTCCGCCACCGGGTCCCCCGTCATCACCCGCGCCCAGAGCCGGTACACGTCGATGTCGCACGTGTAGTTCATCATGTCCGGGATGAAGCCGCCGGGCGGCCGCAGGTTGGCCTCCAGCACCACGAAGCGGCCGTCGGGCAGCCGGAAGAACTCCAGGTGGAACCAGCGCTCGCGCAGGCCGAAGGCCTCCACCACCTGACGGCCGAGCACGTCCAGCGCGGGGGGAATCTCCAGGTGGCTCCAGAAGGAGATGTCGCGCCGCTCGACCACCGTCTCCATGCCGCCGTCGCTGTACTCGTGGCTGAGCGTGAAGACGATGACGCCGTGGCGGTCCACGATGCCGTCGTAGGTGACGATGGTGCCGCGCACGAAGGGCTGCGCGACGTAGGTCGTGGGCAGCGGGTGGGCCAGGGCCGTGTCCACGTCCGCGTCGCTCGCGACCTTGAAGGTGTTGGCGGCGCCCACGCCCACGTCGGGCTTGAGCACCAGCGGGTAGCCCACGCGCGCGGCGAACTGCTTCACCTGCGCCGCGTCGCGCACGCGGATGAGGTCCGGATGGGGTACGCCCGCCTGATGGAACACCTGCGCCATGCCCGACTTGGAGCGCATGCGGTGGATGTCCGCGGGGTGGAGGCCGGGGACGTGGAAGTCCTCGCGCAGGCGCGCCTCGACTTCGAGCCAGGATTCGTTGAGCGAGTCGATGCGCTCCAGCCGCCCGTGCCGCCAGGTGAGGTAGCCCGCCGCCCGGGTGAGCGCGTCCTCGTCGTGCAGGCTGGGGACGAAGTAGTACTCGCGCAGCGAGTCGCGCAGTTCCTGGCGCAGGGACTCGTAGGGCGCGTCACCGATGCCCAGCACCGTCACGCCCCGCTCGCGCAGCGCGGTGACGAAGTGGAAGAAGTGGGACGGGAAGTGCGGAGAGATGAAGACGAAGTTCATGGCTCCTCGGGGCGACAGTCCCGGCTCTCCATGAACCATAGCGCGCCGGGCGCCTTCTCCCAGTTCCTTGTCGAGCCCCTCGAGGCCCCAGGCGACGGTAGATTCTACCGTCGCCGAGCGGGCCCCCCGCGCGAGGGGACGCTCCCCGAGGGAATTTCAGCGCAGGTGCGTGAAGACGCGGGGCGAGGCGGGCCAGGCCACCTCGGGAGAGGCCAGCGCGCAGACGATGCGCATGCCTCCGGACCAGGGCACCCACCCCGAGCCGAGCATCAGCCCGGCGGGGACACAGGGGCTGCGCACCATCGCCGCGCAGTGGGCCCCGCGCGTGGCCATGTCCCGCATGGCGACACGCAGGAAGCGCTTGCGCTCCTCGCGCGGCACCGATGCGTCCAGCGCCAGGAGGTCGACGAGGGAGATGGTGAGCGTGTCCCGGGCGTTCATCTGGAACAGGTAGGAGTTGACCAGCCCTCGCACCGCGCCGTGCCGCTCCAGCACCAGGGTGCGCGGCACGTCGCGGTACTGGAGCTGATGGGCCAGCCGCTCCGCGGTGTAGCCGTAGCCCAGGCTCACGTGCTCCATGGACTGCTCCACCAGCGCCATGCAGGCGGGCAGGTCCTCGGGGCGGTAGGGACGGATGCCGTGGGTGTCCAGGTCGACGGGCCGCCTTCGTGGCAGCCGGCTGGCCAGCGAGAAGAAGGCGCGCTCGGGGAAGGACGCCGCCCAGCGGGCCACCGCGGCCGGGTCGAAGACGTGCAGCCACAGCCCCAGCGAGCCGAAGGCGCGGGTGCCCCGCACCCTCTTCCAGAACCGCTCCCCCACCGAACCGAGCCCCACGCACGCCAGCGTCATGGCCGCGCCGCGCTCGCGCTGACGGGCCCCCAGCTCCTCGACCAGCTTGTGGCCCACGCGATGGCCCCGGAACGCCGGGTCCACGCTCAGCCAGCTCCCATAGGTGCCATCCACGTCCTGGCCCCCGAGCCGCAGGCGGATGGGCTCCGCGAAGAAGACCCCCGCCAGCTTGCCATGCACGTACGCACCCAGCCGGTACTCGGGCGTGGCGAGCGGGTTGCCGAACAGCACCCAGTCGAGCATGCGCGGCTGGAAGTCCGTCAGTGGCCCCTGGGACGCGTAGTACTCGCCCCAGACGCGGTTGATGAAGCGGGACGCGTCCTCGGCGCCGCCCTCGTACGTCCGCACCTCAACCATGGCACTGCTCCCGGACCTCCGGGGTGACAGCGGTCTGCGCGGGGTGGGGACCGAACAGGTGCGTGAAGAGCGCCCGCGTCGGAGGCGTGAGCATCTCCCACGCGGGCACGTGGACGCGCTCCTCGGCGACGAGCACCTTCGCGTAGAGCGCCTCGTAGACGCGCTTCACCGTGCCCGGGGCGATGGCGTCCACGTCGAAGGCGGGCACCAGCCCCACCAGCGTGTAGCCGCGGTCCTCGGCGTTGCGCTGCCCCAGCGGCGTCTTCAGCGTGGAGTAGTACAGCACCACCTCCGCGCCGATGTTGCGCCCCACCACCTCCAGCGCCGAGGTGCCCAGCGAGCCGATGCCCACACCCCGGCGCGACGGCTCCACGACGCCCAGCGCCGCGGAGAGCTGGAGCCCTCGCACGTTCCGCTCCAGCGTCAGCAGGCCGATGATGTCCCCGCTGCGCTGCTCGCGACACACGATGGCGTACAGCGGCCGCTCGGGTGACTCGCCGCGCAGATAGACCTCACGCTCGTAGAAGGACGGGTCCAGGTGACGGCTCTCCGTGCCCACGCGGATGTCCGGGTACCAGGTGGACAGCAGCGTGGTGAGCCGGGGGATGTCGTCTCGAGAGAGCTGCTCGGCCGTGCAACCCACCGGCGTATCCAGACCCGACAACATCTCCTCGAGACCCAACCAGCGCATCACGTTCATGCGGCGCCACGGTAGGGTCGCGCGGCGCTGAACCAAGCGCCCGATACGTGGAAACCCGCGAGGTTGTCTCTGAGACGTCAGCACGCTTCGGCAAGCGTGACGTGCTCCACAGCCCGCGCGTCACCGAGTGGTCAGCCTCCCCTTCCCCGCGGAAGCACCCGCGGCGCGGTGTCGATGGCGCGACGCGCGGCTGCCTTCCGGGGTGTTCGCACGGCGGTCCCGACCTCTGGCGGAAAGGAGCATTTCCCCTGTCTTCCCGGGCATCCATCTGCCCGCGCGTGCGCGGGGGCGGGGGCATGACGACGGGGGGGTGGACCGGTGTATGAAATGGGTGTCGGGTTCCCGCGTTGGGAACAGACAGTGACCGTCCGAGACACCCTGGTGAGCCATCCATGATTCCTGGCGGACCCGCCACCTCCTCGCGCCCGCCCCAGCACGCGATGACGCCCGCGAAAGCGGCCTCACCGTGGAAGCTGCCGGTGGTGCTCCAGCCCCACCAGAACCTCCTGGCCAACTACCTGCTGGGCTCGCTGCTGGCGGGGCCGGGCTTCCCCATCCTCGCGCTCATCCGGTACTTCAAGTACCGCACGCTGCGCTACGAGCTGGACGAGGAGGGCATCACCATGCGGTGGGGCATCCTCTTCCGCCGCGAGGTGTCGCTCACGTACGCGCGCATCCAGGACATCCACCTGTCCAGCCACGTGGTGGAGCGATGGCTGGGGCTCGCGCGCATCCTCATCCAGACGGCCAGCGGCAGCGCCCAGGCGGAGATCACCATCGAGGGCGTGCAGGACTTCGAGGCGATGAGAGACCTGCTCTACTCGAAGATGCGCGGGGCCCGGGACACGAAGGCGGACGCGCAGGTGAAGCCCGCAGCGCTGGTGTCCGGTGAGTCGGAGGCGCTGGCCGCCGCGCTGCGCGAGGTCGCCGCCGAGGTGCGCGCGCTGCGACAGGAGCTGGGCACGCCCGCCGTCACCCCGGAGAAGACGAATGGCTGACGTGCCCCATGCATGGCTGCTGCGCTGGTTGAAGGTGCCCTCCGAGCGCCAGCTCCCCGAGGGCACGGTGCGGGTGTTCAACGCGGCGCCCGCGTACCTGAACTACCGGCGGGTGCTGCTCGCGCTCAAGCAGGTGGGCGTGCTCGCGGGCACGGTGGTGGGCTGGTTGTTCATCAGCCGTTGGGTGCCGATGATCCTCGACTTCCCGTACACCCGGCCGGTCATGTACGCGCTCGAGGCGTTCGTGTGGGTGGGCTACCTGGTGATGTTCCCGGTGAGCTTCTTCGTCATCCGGCTGGACTACGAGCTGCGCTGGTACGCGCTCACGGACCGCAGCCTGCGCGTGCACGAGGGCGTCATGTCGCTGCGCGAGAAGACGATGACGTTCGCCAACATCCAGCAGATCTCCATCCAGCAGAACCCGCTCCAGCGGCTGCTGGGCATCGCGGACGTGAAGGTGGAGACGGCGGGTGGCGGCAGCGGCGCGCGTGGCAACGATGCGGACCTGGACCCGGCCGAGCACCTGCACGAGGCGCGATTTCGAGGCGTGAGCGACCCCGAGGCGATTCGGGACGCCATCCTGGAGCGCGTGCGGATGCACCGCGACACGGGCCTGGGCGAGTCCTCGGAGCTCATCACGCGGCCCGAGGAGCCCGTCGCCACGACGTCCTCCGTGGCGGCCGCGAAGGAGCTGCTCGCGGAGGTGCGGGAGCTGAGGGGCACGCTCGCCTCGCGCCGCTCGCCGTGAGCGTGGAGTCCAGGGAGCAGGTCGCGCCCGCTCCGGAACGGCGACCCTCCCCGAGGTGACGGAGGCGAGCCGCACGGCGCGCGCGTCGGGCCCCGACGTTGGGCCTCCTCGCGGCGAAGCGCTCGCCCTGAGCAGGGTCAAGCTTCTCGCGGCGAGGTGCTCCCGCGGAGCCGGGCCGAGCTCGTGCCGCGCCGCTTGCCCCCACTTCAGGATGCGAGCCAGGAACCAGGCCTCGTCGCGGCGAGGCGCTCGCCCTGAGCCGGGTCGAGCTTCTCACGGCGAGGCCCTCCTGCTGAGCCGGGCCGAGTTCGTGCCGCGCCGCTTGCCCCACATCAGGACGCGAGACAGGAACCAGGCCTCGTCGCGGCGCGGCGCTCGCCCTGAGCCAGGTCGAGCTTCTCGCGACGAGGCCCTCCCGCGGAGCCAAGCCGAGCTCGTGCCGCGCCGCTTGCCCCCACACCAGGCGCGAGGCGGGGGCCAGGCCACTCGCGGCGAGGCTCGTCCCCCGGCCCTGGACATGGAACAGCCCGGTCGACCCACCAGGGGCCGCCGGGCTGTCTTCGTCCATGCGACGCGGGTGATTACGCGTTCGGGCGGACCATCGTCACGTCGAACTGGCGGCCGACCACGTAGCCGTCGCGAGGACCGGGGCGGGTGAGGTTGCCCGTGTTGGGGTCCACGTAGAAGCGGTTGTTCGCGTTGGTGTCCGCGCCGCGGCTCTGGTTGCGGGTCGCCGGGTCGTTGAACGTGTAGTAGGTGCGGCCCTGCGCGTCCGTGCCGCGACCCGTGATGACCACGAAGTGGTCCGTGATGCCGTCCGCGTTGCCGACGTTGCGGCCCGTCTTGTGGTTGACGCCCACGACCACCGGCTTGCCCGCGGCCAGCTGCTGGTCAATGTAGTTGCGCCCGCGCTCCGCCGCCGCGCGGTCCACCGTGATTCCGTTGGGGCCCTCGCTGGTGGCGACCTGGATGCGCTGGTCGACGCTCGTCACGTTGGCGCCGGCCTGGCGGGCCATCGCGGTGGCGGCGCGGAAGCACGCCTTGTCACCCGCGCGCTCCACCTGCGAGGCGTCGTACTGGCTGATCCACGGGGTGCGCGTCTGCACCGCGGCGCGGTCCGTGGCCGCCGCGACCTGCGCGGTGTCGCTCATGTCCGTGGGCGTCGCGCCCCCGGTCGTGGTGACGGGGCGCTCCGAGGACGGGCGCGGGCGGGGAATCGGCACGTTGTCCGGCAGCACCGTGTCCGACGTGGGGCGCTCGGAGACCGGGCGCGGCTGGGGAATGGGGACGTTGCTCGGCTGGGCCTGGTCGGTGTTGCCGGTGCGGTAGCCGCGCGCGTCGAGCGCCGACACGAGCGCCGTCTCGCGGCGCGTCTGGTCCGCGCGCAGGCGGCTCTCGCTGTGGTCGAAGCCCGCGGCGCGCAGGACACCCTGGTCGTTGCGGTACGCGTTCACGCGCGCGTCGATGAGCGAGTCGCGGGTGACGCCGCGCGGGTCCTGGGCCAGCCTGGGCATCTCGCGGTTGATGAAGTTCTGCGCGGCGCGAGGCGACTGGGTGTGCAGGTCGAAGAACGTGGACGCGAGCAGCGCGTTGTTCGGGTCCAGGCCCGCGGCGCGCGCGGCGCGCTCGTAGGCGGGGGTGGCGTTGGTCAGCTCGCGGTTCCAGATCTGGTCCGCGTGCTCGGGCGAGCGCGCACCGCCGCCCTGGTAGGAGAACGAGCCGCGGTTGTGCTTCGCGTTGCCCGGGTCCGTGTGGCCACCGTAGCTGGAGGTGGTGGAGCCGTCGGGGCGGCGGTTGCCCTCGGAGGTGCCGACGATGATGGCCGCCTCGGAGTTGGAGCCGCCGCGCGTGAAGGCGCCCAGGTCCTGGATGTTGCGGTAGCCGTTCTGCGTGCCGGACACGTTGTTGGACGTGATGCCCGCCGCCGCCGTGGTGCCCGCGTCGAAGGTGTCGCCCGGGGTCTGCGTCTGCTGGCGGCGCAGGCCCTGGTTGTTCTGCGTGGACGCCGCCGCCTCGAAGCCGTCCTGCTGGCCGGGCAGCCGCAGGGTGGCCCCCGCGCGAATCTTGTTCGGGTCCGCCAGGTTGTTGAGACGGGCCAACTCGTCGACCGTGGTGCCCTCGCGCTTGGCGATCTTCGTGAGCGTGTCCCGCTCCTGGATCTTGTAGCTGCGGGTGTCGCGCTCGCGGTTGCTGACGTTCCTGACAGACATGTGGATGGCTCCCTATGAGGTCCGACGCGCCCCTCCCCAATGGCTGTCAGCCGGGAAAGCGCATCAACAGACGCCAAACGGATTTTCCAGATCACCCACCCAAAGTTGCGAACCCACCCAAATTCACCTTCCCCTACAGAGGGAAACCACGCGCTCCCGCACCCCCTGTCCGCCTGTTAATGCGGTGCATTATCTGGGGAATTCCGGACAGCCCGTGACCTGATTGCCACACTCAATTTTCAGCCTCACGACTATTTTTTGACCCAATCACCTGCAATCACTTGCGGGTCGGGTGTCTGCTCTGGCCGACAGTGAGTCTGTCTGGACGCCGACGCTTCCCGGACGGACGAGGCCCGTGACGCAGTAGCAGCCGAAAGGTTCTGTCTGACTGAAATCAGCGTCGAGCACTCACGGGCGCATCAAGACGCCACAGCCAGCGACAGGTCCCGGCGACTCAATCCCACGACATTCAAAGTTTCCGACTTCAATGAATGTCACGAATGAGTCAAACCGGGACCGTCGCGGTGCCACGGGGGTTACTGGCAGTTCGCCGGCTCCTTGCACGAGTAGGTCCGGGTCACGCTGGCGCGGAAGCCATCCGTCCGGTTGGGGCCCAGCGGGATGCACTGGCCCAGGGTGTCGGAGATGTTGCAGCCGCCCGCCGGGCAGTTCGCCGCCACCGTGGAGGTCAGCAGCGTGCGCGCCTGGCTCATCGCCGCGCCGCAGGTGGCGCCCTCACCCGAGCGCGTCGCCGTGTAGCGCGTGCTCCCGCACGTACACGCGGGCGGGCAATAGGTGCGAATGCCATCACACTCCACCCAGCCGCCGTTGTCCGGGCTGGAGGTGCACGTGCTGCCCGCCGACGAGCACGTCACCGGAATCCCGCTCGGACAGGACTGCTCCACGCTGCACAGCGCCGCCTCGGAGGACTCGAGCACGCCCTGCTCCTCGCTCGGGTCCCCGGCGTTGCACGCCGTCAGTCCAAACATCACGACAGCCACCACACTCAACAGCCCACGGGTTCGAAGGTTCATGCGCCGGGACGCTAGAACCCCCCGTGAAGCCACATCAAGAACGGAAAGGTCTCCACACCCTCTCTACCAGGAGAGAGTGGGAGACCTTCCCACGCGCGGCCCGGCGCTCAGGACTTGGAGACGGGGCGGTAGCGGATGCGGTGCGGATTGAGGGCGTCGGGGCCCAGGCGCTTCTTCTTGTCCGCCTCGTAGTCCTCGAAGTTGCCCTCGAAGAAGAAGGCCTTGCTGTCCCCCTCGAACGCGAGGAT
This sequence comes from Myxococcus sp. XM-1-1-1, assembly GCF_020037095.1. Classification (NCBI taxonomy): domain Bacteria; kingdom Pseudomonadati; phylum Myxococcota; class Myxococcia; order Myxococcales; family Myxococcaceae; genus Myxococcus; species Myxococcus sp. XM-1-1-1. Next base: position 180,738 of record NZ_JAIQDH010000016.1, on the reverse strand, counting down.
GTGCGTGGCGATGCGGTCCAGGAACCAGCGGTCGTGGCTGATGACCACCGCGCAGCCCGCGAAGCTCAAGAGCGCGTCCTCCAGGCTGCGCAGCGTCTCCACGTCCAGGTCGTTCGTGGGCTCGTCGAGCAGCAACAGGTTGCCGCCGCTCTTGAGCATCTTCGCCAGGTGCACGCGGTTGCGCTCGCCGCCGGACAGGTCCTTCACGCGCTTCTGCTGGTCCTGGCCCTTGAAGGCGAAGCCCGCCAGGTACGCGCGGCTGGGCACCTGGCCCGCGCGGCCCAGGTCCAGGTGGTCCAGCCCGCCGCTGACCTCGTCGAACACGCTGTTGTCGCCGTTGAGCGCGTCGCGGCTCTGGTCCACGTAGGCCATCACCACCGTCTCGCCAATCTTCAGCTCGCCCGCGTCGGGCTTCTCCGTGCCCGTCATCATCCGGAACAACGTCGTCTTGCCCGCGCCGTTGGGGCCGATGACGCCCACGATGCCGCCCGGCGGCAGCTTGAAGCTCAGGTCGTCGATGAGCAGCCGGTCGCCGTACGCCTTGCGCAGGCCCTTGGCCTCCACCACCAGCCCGCCCAGGCGGGGCGCGGGCGGGATGATGACCTCGCCCGTGGCGTCGCGCTTCTCCTGGCCCTGGTTGAGCAGCTCCTCGTACGCCGCGATGCGCGCCTTGCTCTTGGCCTGGCGGGCCTTGGGCGACTGGCGCACCCACTCCAGCTCGCGCTTGAGCGTCTTCTGGCGGTGGCTCTCCGACTTCTCCTCCAGCTCCAGCCGCTTCTGCTTCTGGTCCAGCCAGCTGGAGTAGTTGCCCTTCCAGGGCACCCCCTCGCCGCGGTCCAGCTCCAGGATCCACTCGGCCGCGTTGTCCAGGAAGTACCGGTCGTGGGTGATGCAGACGATGGTGCCCTTGTACTCCTTGAGCGCCTGCTCCAGCCACGCGACGCTCTCCGCGTCCAGGTGGTTGGTGGGCTCGTCGAGCAGGAGCAGGTCCGGCTTCTCCAGCAGGATGCGGCACAGCGCCACGCGGCGCTTCTCACCACCGGACAGCTTCGTCACGTCCGCGTCGCCCGGCGGCAGCCGCAGCGCGTCCATGGCCATCTCGATGGTGCGGTCCAGCTCCCAGCCGTTCACCGCGTCGATGGAGTCCTGCAGCCGGCCCTGCTCGGCCAGGAGCTTCTCCATCTCCGCGTCGCTCATGGGCTCGGCGAACTTCGCGCTGACCTCGTTGAAGCGGTCCAGCGAGGCGCGAATCTCCTTCAAGCCCAGCTCCACGTTGCCCTTCACGTCCAGCGACGGGTCCAGCTGCGGCTCCTGCGCCAGGTAGCCGACCTTCGCGCCCGGGTCCGGCTTGGCCACGCCGAAGAACTCCGTGTCCACGCCCGCCATGATGCGCAGGAGCGTCGACTTGCCGGAGCCGTTCGGACCGATGACGCCAATCTTCGCGCCGGGGAAGAACGACAGGTAGATGCCCTTGAGGATCTCCTTGCCGTTCTTGACCTTGCGCAGGTCCTGCATCGTGAAGATGAAATTCTGGGCCATCTGGGGCTTCCTGCTCTGAGCGGGTGGGGGCTCGCGGATACCAGGGTGGAACAACGCACTCAAGGCGAGAGCGTCCCGCCCCTCGGCGGAAGTCCACTGCCCGCCTCACCTTCCCCTCTCCACCCCGCCGTGCTTGGCTCCCAGGCTCATCGCGTCCGGCACCACGACCCACTTCGCCCCCCCGAGGTCGCCATGCGCCGCCTTCCCCTGTTCGCCGTCCCCCTGCTCCTGTGTGCCTGCCAAGGCCCCGAGGTCGCCCAGGACACGCCCGCCCCCACCCAGGGCGAGCAGCCTTTGACGACGCTCACCGGCACCATCCATTCCTGCAACATGCAGGGCTTCGGACGCCCCACCTTCACGTGCGAGGGCATCATCAGCGGCGGTACCCCGCCCTACGGCTTCAACTGGGTCGGCGTCAGCAACGCCACCATCCTCACCATGCTGCCCATGGGCGACGTGCTGTCGCGCGCCAACGGCCGCTGCACCGCCGGCCTCCAGGCCCACGTCCAGTACATCGTCTGGGACTCCGCGGGCGCCTCCGTCACCACGGACGTCTTCTTCCCCTGCACGGTGTGACAGGGCGCCCGGACGCGCGGTCCCTCTCCCGAGGGCGCAAGGCACGCCGCCTCCTCGCGGGGTGAGGGTCGACACGACACATCTCGTCATCCCCGGGCGCATGCGGGCTCTCACAAGCCAAGCGCCCCGCCATCGAAGGTGTTACACGAGGCGGCGCCATGTCGACCCCCACCCCCGCCCTGGAGCTCCAGGGACTCACCAAGCGCTACGGCGACTTCACCGCCTTGCAGCAGATGGACCTCACCATCCGGGCAGGGGAGATCTTCGCGCTGCTCGGCCCCAACGGCGCCGGCAAGACGACGATGATCGGCAGCGTGTGCGGCCTGGTCCGCAAGACGGCCGGCACCATCCGCGTCTTCGGCCAGGACCTGGACCAGGACAGCGTGGGCCCGCGCTACCAGGTGGGCCTCGTCCCCCAGGAAATCAACTTCGACCCGTTCTTCACCGTGGCGGAGTCCCTGCGCATCCAGCAGGGCTTCTACGGCCAGAAGCAGGACGAGGCCCGCGTGGACGAGGTGCTCACCGCGCTCAACCTCCAAGGCAAGAAGGACTCGCTCACGCGCGCCTTGTCCGGCGGCATGAAGCGCCGCCTGCTCATCGCCAAGGCCCTGGTGCACAAGCCCAGGCTGGTGTTCCTCGACGAGCCCACCGCGGGCGTGGACGTGGAGCTGCGCCGCGACCTCTGGACGTACGTGCGCAAGCTGGCCTCCGAGGGCACCACCATCGTCCTCACCACCCACTACCTGGAGGAGGCGGAGGAGCTGGCCGACCGCGTGGGCATCATCAACGAGGGCCGCCTGCTCATGGTGGAGGACAAGGCCACGCTCTTGCGCCGCTTCGGCGAGAAGCGCGTCGTCGTCAGCTTCACCGAGCCGCAGTCCAGCCTGTCGGAGGCCGCGCGCCGCTTCACCTCGCGCCTGTCCGAGGACGGCCGTTCGCTCACCTACGTCGAGCGCGAGGGCGCCGCCCCCGCCGGGGACTTGCTGCGCGTGCTGTACGCGGAGGGGCTCCCCATCGCCGACGTGGAGACGCGCCGCTCGCGCCTCGAGGATGTCCTCCTGGAAGTGCTCCGCGGTCGTCCCTCGCCCCAGGCCGCCTGACCCCACCCCTTTCTCGCGCCCGCCCACGAGGACGCGCCTTCCCAAGGCGACGCCTCGGGGCCGCGCCGCCATGACACCACCATGAACGTCCTCGGGATGCAGACGCTGTTCGTGAAGGAGGTCCGGCGCTTCATGCGCGTGCCGGGGCAGACGGTCCTCTCTCCGCTCATCAGCACCACGCTGTATTTCATCGTCTTCGGCTACTCCATCTCCGGCCGCGTCGCCGAGGTGGAGGGCTCGCCGTACCTGCACTTCATCGTGCCGGGCCTGGTCTTCCTCGGCATCGCCAACAACGCCTTCCTCAACAGCTCCTCGTCGCTGTTCATCACGAAGATCCAGGGCACCGTGGTGGACCTGCTCGTGGCCCCGCTGGGCCCCGGCGAGCTGATGGCGGGCTTCATCGGCGGCGCCATGGTGCGCGGCCTCGTCGTCGGTGGCCTCACCTGGGCCGTGGCCGGCCTGTTCACCGGCTTCAGCCTGGAGCACGCGTGGGTGGCCGCCTACTTCCTGCTCATCGCCTCCTACGTCTTCAGCGTGCTGGGCCTGCTCGCTGCCGTGTGGGCGGAGAAGTTCGAGCAGATCAACTTCTTCCCCACCTTCGTGATGTTGCCCCTCACGTTCCTGGGCGGCGTCTTCTATTCGGTGCGCGAATTGCCCGCGCCCTGGAGCACCATCAGCCTCTTCAACCCCATGGTCTACATGGTGGAGGGGCTGCGCTACGGCATGCTCGGCAAGAGCATGTTCTCCCCCGCGCTGGGCGCCGGAATCCTCGCGGGCGTCGCGCTGGTGGCCACCGCCGCCGTTTACTTCGTGCTCCGTTCGGGCTACCGGATGAAGGCATGAGACCCACCCGGACCTTCACCCCATTCCGTCAATGTGGGGTGACAGACGACTGGCCATTTCCCGCACGGTGAGAAAGGGAGATATCCTCCCGGACACATCATGGCGGTGCCATTCGGTAAGTACGAGTTGCTGCGGAAGATTGCGTCGGGCGGAATGGGCCAGGTGTTCCTGGCCCGTGAGCACGGCACGGGATTCGAGCGGCTGGTGGTCCTCAAGCTCATCCTCCCGCACCTCGCGGAGGACGATGAGTTCTTGTCCATGTTCCTGGACGAGGCCGGGCTGGTGGCCCGTCTCACCCACCCCAACCTCATCACCATCCTCGACCTGACGCAGATTGAAGGGCGTCACTGTCTCGCCATGGAGTACGTCCAGGGCGACGACGTGCGGCGGCTGGAGAAGTTCTCCCGGACCCAGGGCAAGCCCCTGTCGGTGGGCCTCATCCTGCGCATCATCGCGGACGCGGCCGCGGGGCTGCACTACGCGCACCAGGCAAGAGACCCGCAAGGCCGGCCCATGCGGCTGGTGCACCGCGACGTGTCCCCGCAGAACATCCTGGTCGGCTTCGACGGCGGGGTGAAGGTCATCGACTTCGGTGTGGCCAAGGCGGCCACCAGCAGCGCCAACACCGCCACGGGTGTGCTGAAGGGGAAGTACCCCTACATGTCCCCGGAGCAGGCGAGCGGCCTGGCCATCGACGCGCGCAGCGACTTGTTCGCCCTGGGCGTGGTGATGTGGGAGCTGCTCACCGGCAAGCGGCTGTTCAAGGGCGACTCCGACCTGATGACGCTGCGGCTGGTGAAGGACTGCCAGGTGCCCAGGCCCTCGCAGCTCAACCCCAAGCTGCCGCCCGGGCTGGATGAGGTGGTGCTCAAGGCCCTGGCGCCCACGCCCGAGGAGCGCTACCCGGACTGCGGCGCGTTCCGGCTGGCGCTGGAGGACTACGCGCTCAACCTGCGGCTGCCCACGAGCAGCGCGCACCTGTCCGCGTACCTGCGCGAGCTCTACAACGAGCGCATCTCCACGGAGACGGACCCGGCGAAGCTGGACCAGCTGGCCGAGGACGCGGACCTGGACTCGCGCTCCAACTCGTCGTTGAGCGGCGTGGGCCCCTCCGCGCAGGGCGCGCGCACGTCGGCCTCGCGCCAGCAGCGCAACGTCACGCCGGGCACGCGCTCGCGTCAGGCCGTGGCCGCCGCGGTGGGCGGGCCGGTGGTGCAGGACCGCACGCGGGGCACCTCGCCCATGGAGCGCGTGGTGGAGCCCAGGCGCGTGCCGTGGGTGCCCGTCATCGTCGTGAGCGCGGCCCTGCTGGTGGCCGGCGCCGCCATCGTCTTCCTGCGCGGCCCCGCGAGCGTCACCCCGCCGACGGAGAAGCCGCCCGTGCAGGCCGTGGTGGTGGAGCCGGAGAAGCCGCCCGCGCAGCCCACGAAGCCGCCGCCCGTGGAGCCGGTGAAGACGGTGGAGCTGCCCGTCATCACCGAGCCGCCCGGCGCCACGGTCAGCATCGCCGGCGAGGAGCGCGGCGTGACGCCCATGAAGCTGGCGCTGGAGAAGGGCGCGCCCATCGTGTCGGTGACGCTCGCGCTCGCGGGCTACGAGCCGGTGACGCGCGAGGTCTCCGCCGCGGACGACGAGCTGCGCCTGGAGCTGCGGCGCCAGGGCGGCAAGTCCCCTGGCACCACGAAGCGGCCGCCCGGGGGCACCCCGAGCGGCAACCTGGGCATCAAGACGGGCCGCTGACGGCCCGCCTCATCCCCGCGTGAAACTCAAGGGGTGGCCTGGGGCCGCCCCTTGCTCTTCGCGGCGGTGGAGGTGGCGCCCTTCGAGCCGCCCGCGGCCCCCCGAGGCATCGCCGGGGGCTTGGGCTTGGCGAAGGCATCGATGAGGGGGATGCACAGCGTGGCCACGTCGAGGATGGCCTTGTCGAAGTCCGTCTCCGCCGTCACCGTGGGCGCGAGCCGCAGCAGCCGGTCCGCCTCCTGGGTGTGCTCGTGCCAGTCGACGCCGCCCACGCTCCCCGGCTTCTCGTCGCGCGCGAAGCGGACGATGGCGTCGAGCATGTGGCCGGCCCAGGCCCTGTCCTTGTCATTCATGAACCCCTGGTTCGGCGGGCCCAGCTCCGTCGTCCCGAGGAAGAACGGAATCTCCTGGCCGTGGGGCACACCGTTCGGGCTGCGGGGGCGCAGCATCTCCGCGGTGTAGTCGAAGGCGTAGCGCCACACCGGGTTGCCGCGGGACGCGTGGAGCGTGGCCAGGTAGCGCGGCAGCACGGCGAACACGAAGTCGCGACACATCCTCCGGCCAATCTCCCGGTCCCCCAGCTGCTTTCCGTACAGCGCGCGAACCGTGTCCGCGAGCCCGCCGAGCTTCTCCAGGATGGTGCCCGGGTCGATGCCGAAGGAGGCCACCACGCTGGAATCATCGCTGGTGTTGCCGATGACGAGCGGCAGGTCCAGCTGCTCCCCGGCCAGGAAGGTCTCCCGGATGCCCAGGGGCAGCACGGAGTCCCCCGCGATGGGGCAGGGGGCGTTGTTCACGTCCGACGGCAGCGGCCAGAAGCGCTCCGCGGGGAGGGCCCGCAGCTTCTCCATGGAGACCTCGTGCCAGTCCAGGCCCAGCCGCTGGGCGGTGGCCTCGCCGCAGTATCTCGCGTCCGCCAGGGGCTTCTCCGCGAGCACATACGAGCTCATGGCCACGCCCCGGTGGAACAGGTCCCGGCCGCGCATGAGCGGTGAGCAGTAGAGGGCCAGCACGCTCTTGGCGCCCGCGGACTCGCCCATGAGGGTGACATTGCCGGCGTCCCCGCCGAACAAGGCGATGTTGTCCTTCACCCACTCCAGCGCGAGCATCTGGTCCAGGAGCCCGAAGTTGGCGGGGCCGTTCGGCTGCTCTTCCTGCAGCTTCGGGTGCGCGAAGAAGCCCAGGTGGCCCAGGCGGTAGTTGAGGGTGACGACCACCACGTTCTTCATCGCCAGCGGCGAGCCGTCGTAGGCCTCGAAGCGCGAGGCGCCGAGCACGAAGGCGCCGCCGTGGAGCCACACCACCACGGGCAGCTTCGCGTCCGCGTCCAGCTTCGGCGTCCAGACGTTGAGGTGCAGGCAGTTCTCGTCCGGCTCCCCGGGGTCCCCGCCGCCGGACTCGATGCAAGCCTGCCTCGACTGCATGGAGGCCGGGCCGTACTCGGATGCATCCAGGATGTGACGCCACGGCTGGGCCCGCTGCGGCGCCCTCCAGCGCAGGTTGCCCACCGGCGGCTGCGCGTAGGGAATCCCCTTGAAGACGAAGACCGGGCCCTCCACCAGACCCTGCACCTGCCCTTCCTTCGTGCTGACCACGGGCGACCTGCTGGCGTTCATTCGCTTGGCTCCGTTGCTTGGATGACTGTCCATTCGGGTGAAAAGACACACGCCACCAGACTCCGACGAGACCGCTGCTCGTCGGGAAGCACGGACCCGAACGCCGTGAATCCATCTGGATGCGCGGGCCGGGTGATAGGACTTCGGGACAATCCCTCGCAACCACGCATCCACGCGTGTCTCGTGGAACGGGCGCTGGAAGACAGACACACCTCGACGCCCCTCCCCCGGGTCGGAGGCGGATGTCTCGGTGGATGTATCGATGCGCCCTGGAGTCGGCGTGGGACGGGCTTCGCGAGGCGGGCCCCGCACCGCCGCTCCCAGGTGCGGGGAGCGGCGGGGGCCACGCGCCGGCGGAGGCGGGGCCTAGCGCTGGAAGTGGTCCGCGATGACGCTGGCCACGCAGCAGGTGAGCTTCTTGCCGGTGGGGATGTGCAGGAACTCGTTGGGGCCGTGCGCGTTGCTGCCCGGGCCCAGCAGGCCGGTGATGAGGAACTGCGCCTCCGGGAAGCGCTCGCCCAGCATGCCCATGAAGGGGATGGTGCCGCCCTCGCCCATGGCCATGGCGGGCCGGCCGAAGTACGTGCCGGACGCGGACTCCACCGCGCGCGACAGCCAGCTGGCCAGCGGCGGCGCGTCCCAGCCGATGCTGGCCTTGTCACCCTCGAAGGACACCTTGGCCTGGTACGGCGGGTCCTGCTCCAGCGCGTCCTTGAGCGCCTTCTGCGCCGCCTTCGGCTCCAGGCGCGGGGGGATGCGCATGGACAGCTTCACCGTGGTGAAGGGCCGCAGCACGTTGCCCGCGCTCTGCAGGGGCGGCAGGCCGTCCACGCCCGTCACCGACAGCGCCGGACGCCAGGTGCGGTTGAGCACCAGCTCCGCGCCGTCCTCGGACATGGGCTTCATGCCGGACACCCAGGGGAACTTGCCGAAGACCTCCTCGCCCAGCACCTTCGCCGCGGCGCTCGCCTGCTCGCGGCGCTCCTTCGGAATCTCCACGTGCAGGCCGTCCACCTTCACGCGGCCCGTGGACTCGTCCTCCACGCGCGAGAGCACCTGGCGCAGCACGCGGAAGCTCGACGCCACGATTCCGCTGGCGTCACCGGAGTGCACGCCTTCCGTGAGCACGTCCACGCGCAGGTTGCCGGCCACCATGCCGCGCAGCGACGTGGTCATCCAGAGCTGGTCGTAGTTGGCGCAGCCCGAGTCCAGGCACACCACCAGCGACGGCTTGCCGATGCGCGGCGCCAGCGCCTCGATGTACGCCGGCAGGTCATAGCTGCCGCTCTCCTCGCACGCCTCGATGAGGATGACCGTGCGCGCGTGGCCCACGCCCTGCTCGCGCAACAAGCGCAGCGCCGCCAGGGACGCGAACGCCGAGTAGCCGTCATCCGCGCCGCCTCGGCCGTAGAGCTTGTCGCCCTCGCGCACGGGGGTCCACGGCGTCAGGCCCTCGCGCCAGCCCGTCATCTCCGGCTGCTTGTCCAGGTGGCCGTACATGAGGACGGTGTCGTCCCCCTTGGTGCCCGGCACCTCCATGTAGATGACCGGCGTGCGCTCCGCGCCCTGCTCGTTCTTGAGGCGGATGACCTCCAGCGTGAGGCCGGGCAGGTGCGGGGCCTGCGCGCGGCACCACTCCACGATGAGCTGCACCGCGGCTTCCATGTGTCCGGCCTTCACCCAGTCCGGGTCGAAGGCGGGCGACTTGTTCGGGATGCGGATGTAGCGCTCGAGCGCCGGGAGGATCTCCTTCTCCCAGATGCGGTCGGAGGACTCGGTGGCGGTCTGGACGTTCAGGACGTTCATGGCCGCGATGCTGAGCACGGGAGGGCCCCCCTGTCGACACCGGCAAGGCCCCTCGTAAGGCCATGACGCGCCGCCCTGATGGGGCCCATCGGCGCGCCTGTCACCTGCTTCCCTGGCGCCCACACGAGGAAGCACCGCGTCAGCGCGCGGTGCCCCCGTGGGACTTCACGGGCGGTCAGCCCCGCTTCGCATCCGCGTATCGCACGACGACGGCGCCGGGGCCGCGCAGCCGGAGCGTGCCGCCGGTGAGCGGCGAGGCCGACACGTCCCCGCCGAAGCGCGGCGCGTCGCTCCACAGCACCACCTGGGCGTCGGCGGGCACCGCGTGCTCCACCTCGCCGCGCAGGGCCACCAGCACCTGGAGCACCTGGCCTCCGCCGCGCCGCTCCAGCACCAGCGCGTCCGGGCCCACCGCGCGAGCGTCATAGGTGCCCCGGCGCGCGTCCGTGAGCGTGGGATCCGAGGCACGCAGCGCGAGCAGCTCGCGGTACAGGGCCAGCACGCCCGCGTGCTCGGGCCGCTGGGCCTCGCTCCAGTCGAGCCGGGAGCGCGTGAAGGTGTCCTGGGCCTGCGGGTCGGGGACCTCCTCGCCCGCGAAGCGCGAGAAGCCGGCGAACTCGCGACGGCGTCCCTCCGTGACGAGCCGCCCCAGCTCCGCGTGGTGGTCCGTGAAGTAGAGGAACGGCGTGCTCGCGTTCCACTCCTGGCCCATGAACAGCAGCGGCGTGTACGGCGACGCGAGCAGCAGCGTGCTCATGGCGCGGAAGGCCGCCGGGGACACGTCGTGGCCCAGCCGCTCGCCCAGGGGGCGGTTGCCCACCTGGTCATGGTTCTGGATGCAGTACACGAAGCGCCACGGCTCCAGGCCCTCCGCCTTCGTGCCGCGCGCGTGGCCCAGGTTCTTCGACGGCTGGCCCTCGTAGAACCAGCCCCGCACCAGCGTGCGCGCCAGGTCCTCCGCGCTGCCCGTGTAGTCCTGGTAGTAGCTCTCCGAGTCCCCCGCGAAGGCGCGGCGCATCTGGTGATGGAAGTCATCCGCCCAGACGCCGTCCAGGCCGTGGCCGCCCTCGGATGCGGGCAGCATCAGCTTGCGCTCGTTGCGCTCGTCCTCGGCGATGAGCACCACGCGGCGGCCCGGAGCGCTGGCGCGGGCGCGCTCGGAGATTTCGGTGAGCAGGTGGGGCGTGCCGTCGTCGACGATGGCGTGCGCCGCGTCCAGCCGCAGGCCGTCCAGGTGGTAGTCGCGAATCCACATCTCCACGTTGGCGAGCACCATCTCCCGCACCAAACGGCTGTGCTCGCCGTCGTAGTTCACCGCGTCGCCCCACGGCGTGTGGTGGCGGCCGGTGAAGTAGTGCGGCGAGAAGGCCCGCAGGTAGTTCCCGTCCGGGCCGAAGTGGTTGTAGACGGCGTCCAGCATCACCGCGAGCCCCGCTGCGTGCGCGGCGTCCACCAGGCGGCGCAGCCCCTGGGGTCCCCCGTACACCTGGGCCGGCGCGAAGAGGTCCACGCCGTCGTAGCCCCAGTTGTGACGGCCGGGGAAGCTCGCCACCGGCATCAGCTCCAGCGCGGTGATGCCCAGCTGCTTGAGTTCGGGCAGCCGGGGGATGAGCGCCTCGAAGGTGCCCTCGGGCGTGGCGGTGCCCACGTGCACCTCGTACAGGACGAGCGAGCGGGGCTCCACGCCCTCCCAGCCCGCGTCCGTCCACGCGAAGTCCGCCGTCACCACCTCGGACGGGCCATGCACGCCCTCCGGCTGCGAGCGCGACCACGGGTCCGGGAAGGGGCCCTCCCCGTCCACGCGCAGCTTGTAGCGCACGCCCGCGCCCTGCCCCTCCAGCACCGCGCCGAAGCAGCCATCCGCCTCCGGCGTCATGGGCAGCGCGCGACCCGGCGCGCCCTTCGCGTCGAACAGGACCACCTCGACCCGCGAGTGACTGGGAGCCCAGACCCGCCAGCGCACCCGGGGGCCCGCCTCCACCCATGCACCCAACGAAGAGGTTTGAGACGGCTTCACGTTCCGCTTCTCCGACAGAGCACCCATGAGGGGCATCCCTGTAATGCGCTCGGGCCTGCCTGGGGAGCACTTGCGCGCGAGGAGGTCCGAGCCGTCCCCCGCGGATGTTCACGGGTGGGCGTTCCCGCCCGACACGGGGCCACCGCTCGTCCGCCTCAGTGCAGCGTGGGCTCGCGGTGCAGGAGGAAGGGGATGATGACGTGGCGGAGCAGCGGCAGCTCCAGGTGCGTCATCGCCAGCAGCGTGTGCCCCTCCAGCCAGCGCACCTCGTCCACGAAGGGACGCCACTGCCAGCCGGCCCCACGCGGGTACTCCACCTGGAGCGAGGCGCGTCCGTCCACGCGAGAGACGCCGTCGCGCAGCACCAGCGGCACCGAGCGCGAAAGCCCCCCCTCGCGCCGCACCAGGTTCACCCCGTCGCGCCCTCCCGCCGCGAAGTCCTTGCCCCACCAGCCACGCAAGCCCAGCAGCCCCAGCCCCTGTCGCACCAGGCCCTGGAACCAGGCGGGCCCCAGCAGCTCTCCCCGGTAGCGCCCCGGCAGCGTGTCGCGCGCGGGGGTGGGGAGGGTGCGGAACAGCGCTCGCCACTCCCCGTACCGGCGCGGCTGGGTCACGGGCACGAGCGAGGGCAGGGACAGGGATGGGAGGCTCATTCCCCCACGCTATGCAGCCGGACGCCCCGCGCCCGCGCGCACCTGCCCGTCCGCCCTCCCGGGGGCTGGGCGCCGGGCCCTGCCGCTCGGGAGGGGGCTCGAGCTCGCCGGGCTGCTTGTGGACACCCCGGAGCGCCGGGATGATGCGGCCTCTCGGGTCCGGGGTCCTCCGGCCCGACGCCCCCGGAGCCATCCTCGATGACTGTCGTCCGCCATGGCCTGGAGCCCCGGCCCTCTCCCCGCGGCGAGGATGTCGTCGAGCGGGTCGCCGCCATCGAGGTCCTGTCCCCGCGCGAAATCGACGCGCGCCTCACGGACCTGGGCTACCGCGGCCAGCCCGAGGCGCGCCGCGCCGCGTCCGTGCTCGCCTACCGCCACCTGCGCCGCATCCGCCGCCTCCACCTGGAGGGGCTCGCCCCCGAGCCGGGCCTGCGGGAGAACTGCCTGTTCCTGGGGCCCACCGGCTCCGGCAAGACGTTCCTCGTGGAGCTGCTCTTCCGCGAAATCCTCGCGGTGCCCACGGTGCTCGCGGACGCCACCCAGTTCTCCGAGACGGGCTACGTGGGTGACGACGTCAACACCCTGCTGTCGCGCCTGTACGAGGCCGCCGACCGCGACACCGAGTGGGCCGCGTGCGGCGTCATCTGCATGGACGAGTTCGACAAGCTCGCCACCAGCCGCTCCGACAGCCGCTTCGCCGGACAACAGACGACGAAGGACGTCAGCGGCTTCGGCGTGCAGCGCAGCCTCTTGCATCTGTTGTCCGCGGCGCACGCGGACTTCCCGCCGGACTTCGGCTTCACCAGCCGGATGCCGCCGGACTCCATGGAGATGGCGTGTGTCACCTTCATCGCCTGCGGCGCGTTCAGCGGCCTGCGCGCGACGGCGGAGGGCATGGCGCGCACCGAGCGGCTCGGCTTCGGCCGCGAGCCCCGCCGCGAGCCCGAGGAGTCCATCGCCACCGCCGTCACCCAGGAGCAGCTGGAGCAGACCACCGCCTTCGCCCGCTACGGCTTCATCCCGGAGCTCATCGGCCGCTTCAACCGCCTGGTCTCCTTCACCCCGCTGGACGCGGCCACGCTGGGCGACATCCTCCAGCAGAACGTGCTGCGCGCGTACGAGCGCGAGTTCGAGCAGGAGGGCCTGCGCCTGCACGTGGAGCCGGCCGTGCGCGAGCACGTGGTGGCTGGCGCCCTCAAGCGCGAGACGGGCGCGCGCGGCCTGCGCACCACGCTGGCGCCGCTCTTGGAGCAGGCGGCCTACGAGCACTTCGGCCGCCCGGACGCGGCCTCCACCGTGCGGCTGGTGCTGGAGGGTGACCGGGTGCGCTCCTGCACGGAATAGCGCCCGACGCTCCCTCCCCCACCGAGCGGGGAACCGGGTCCGGCCTCCATCCCGCCCGCACGCACCTTACGGTTTGAGCGGGAACACGAACACCGGAGGGTCGCACACATGGCGCACACGGACCACACGCGAGAGATTCCCCGGGAGGGCTGGGCGGACTATCTGGCCCTGCTCAGCAACATGGAGAAGGAGCAGCCCGTCCGCATCGAGGTGGAGGGGATGGAGCTGGGAGACCAGCCGCTCGCCTCGGGGCTGCCGTTGGTGGAGATCAGCCTGGAGGAGAAGGGCAGCGACCGGGGCGTGGTGGAAATCATCGTCGGCGGCCCCGGCGGCGAAATCACCCACCGCATCCAGAAGCCGGACCACATCTACGCGGACGAGAGCGAGAGCGGCGAGCTGGAGTGCCTCGACATCGAGAGCAGCGAGGACAACACCAAGACGCTCATCTACTTCGGCCAGGCCACCACGGCCGGCGCGCGCAAGATGGACTGAGCCTGGGAGGGCGCCCCCCCGCGCCCATATCAGAAAGGCCGGAAGGCACCCCCCTCCGCGGGAGAAGGAACCTTCCGGCCTGTGGCCTTCACCCGTCCCCGCCGTCGCGACGGGGATGGGGGTCGGCCGGTGCTTCAAGCGCGAATCACGGGTACAGCGCGCGGGCGCCCTGCTTGTCCAGGGTGGTGAGGATGAGGTCGCCCGTCTGGGTGCCGTTGCACTGCGGGTAGTGCATGACCGAGGAGCGGTCGTAGGACGTCAGCGCGCGCCAGTTCGCGTCCTCGTAGCAGGAGCCGTTGACGCGCGTGTGCTCGTGGCGGAAGCCCAGCACGTGGCCCAGCTCGTGGCGCAGGATGCCCGCCAGCGTCCAGGGCGCGATGCTGCCGAAGGCCGTGTTGTCCACGAGCACGTTGCGGCCCGAGCGGCCCGAGTTCGGGAAGAACGCGCGCGCCAGGTACTGGCCACCGGAGTTCACCGGGCGCACGTCGAAGAGCACGCCCGTCTGGGACGCGGTGCAGCTGGCGTCGTAGCTGGTGCTGTGCGTGAAGTTCACGCTGGCGGTGGCCTCCCAGGCCGCCGTCGCGCTGTTCATCGCCGTCACCATCTTCGCCTTGTTGGTGGTGCCGAAGGTGTTGCTGATGCAGTACGTCAGGTTGCCCTTCTGCGCGGAGCTCCACTTGATGTCGCCCGCCGCGGTGCCGCCGCTGTTGTACACGGCCAGCCCGTTCTGGGTCTTGCCATGGTCCGCGACCACGTTGTTGTCGTAGTAGGCGCGCAGCTCCTCCTCGCTGTCCACGGCCTGGTCCATGTCGAAGATCCACTTGCCTTCCGGATCCTGCACGGCGCCCGCCTTGAACTCCTCCCACGTCATCTTCGGCGCCAGCGTCTCGGCGCTCTCGGGACCACACGCGGAACCCAGGAGCGTCACACCAGCCAGCAGCGCCATGGAGCGGAACTTGAGCATCGGTCTTTCCTCGGAAACACACGACTGCGGGGGATGCGCCGCCCCACCTGGTCCCTCCACCAGCCGCGGCAACGGCGCGCCCCGGCCTTGAGCAACTGTCGGGCCAACGACGCCCACATAGCTGGATAGACTGTTTTTCGAGCACAAACTGGATAGCCAGCACTCCAGGTCAAAACAGACCGACTGTAAATGGGCCTGACAAAGTCCGGTGGAAGTCGGCGTGGCGGTGAGGGTTTTCGTTTCGCGCCGGGACTGTTCGGGAATCAGACGGTTCTGTCTGCGAATCAGTCAGTCGCCCAGGGGCTGTCGGAAACCGGGTCAGGGTTTCCCCGCACACGCTTGGGGGCGCAATCAGCCACGCACCATGCAATCACCGTCGGAGCGCGTCAAGCAGCTGCGGCGCGGCGGACAGCTCGCGGCGCGCCGCGCCGTGGCGTCGTGTATAGCCGAAGGCGTCGTGGGCCCTCTTCCGTTCGACATGGCGTGGTGGCTGTCCTGGCTGGAGGCGGTGTGGCCGCACCTGGCGGCGGGGCTGACGGTGCTGGTGAGCGTGCTGGCCAGCGCGCACGTGGTGCTGCACAAGCGGGACGTCCGCGCGGCGGTGGGCTGGGTGGGGCTGGTGTGGCTGGTGCCGGTGCTGGGCGCGGCGCTGTACCTGGTGCTGGGCATCAACCGGATTCGACGGCGCGCGCGCTCGCTGACGCCCCGGCGCGGGCACGGGATGTTCCCGCCCATCCGCGGCGTGGAGGCGGTGGTGGCCGAGGGCGTGTCCCGGGTGAAGCCGGAGGCCGCGCACCTGGCGCCCCTGGCGCGGCTGGGGGACGCGGTGCTGCACCGGCCGCTGTTGCCGGGCAACCAGGTGACGGTGCTGGAGTCCCGCACGGACGCGTACCCCGCCATGCTGGAGGCGATTGCCCGGGCGAGGACCTCCATCTCGCTGTGCAGCTACATCTTCGACAACGACGTGGCGGGCCGGCACTTCGCGGGGGCGCTGGGTGAGGCGGTGCGGCGTGGGGTGCAGGTGCGGGTGCTGGTGGACGCGGTGGGCGCGCGCTACACGTGGCCGACGATTCTCGGGCGGCTGTCGCGTGAGGGTGTGACGGCCGCGCGCTTCCTGCCCTCGCTGATGCCGTACCGGCTGCCGTTCATGAACCTGCGCAACCACCGCAAGATATTGGTGGTGGACGGACAGGTGGGCTTCACCGGGGGCATGAACATCCGCGAGCACTTCTGGCCGGGGGAGCAGGCCGCGAGGGACTTGCACTTCAAGCTGGAGGGCCCGGTGGTGGCGCAGCTGCAGGAGACCTTCGCCGAGGACTGGGTGTTCACCACGCGCGAGCGGCTGAGCGGGGACGCGTGGTTCCCGGAGCAGCAGTCGGCGGGGGCGGTGCTCGCGCGGGTGGTGCCGGACGGGCCGGACGAGAACTTCGAGACGCTGCGCACGGTGCTGCTCGGGGCGCTGTCCACCGCGCGGGCGTCGGTGCGAATCGTCACACCGTACTTCCTGCCGGACGCGTCGCTCATCACCGCGCTCAACGTGGCGGCGCTGCGCGGGGTGAGGGTGGACGTGGTGCTGCCCAGGAAGGGCAACCTGCCGGTGGTGCAGTGGGCGAGCACCGCGCAGCTCTGGCAGGTGCTGGCGGACGGGTGCCGGGTGTTCCTCACCGAGCCCCCCTTCGACCACACCAAGCTGATGGTGGTGGATGGCGAGTGGGGCCTCATCGGCTCGGCGAACTGGGACCCGCGCTCCTTGCGGCTCAACTTCGAGCTGAACGTGGAGTGCTACGACGCCGGGCTGGCCCGGCGCCTGGATGCGGTGGTGGACGAGCGGCTGTCGCGCGCGCGTCCCCTCACCCGGGAGCAGGTGGACGCGCGGCCCCTGCCCATCCGGTTGAGGGATGGGCTGGCGCGGCTGTTGTCCCCGTACCTCTGAAGCGACGCGCGCCGCGCTACAGCAGCACGCGGCGCACCTTCCAGAAGGCCTCCTTGGCGGTGCGGAAGGCCTGCGAGTCCGGCGGCAGGAACGAGCGCAACAGCTCCGCCGACTGCGTCTGGAGCGGCCGCACGCAGTGCGCCTCCACCTGGCCGCGCAGGAAGCCCACCGGGTCCCTGCGGCGGTACTCGGAGAAGTACGTGCGCAGCTCGTTGCGCGTGCGCGCCTTGCCGTTGTCCGCGTACTTGGCCACGTAGGGGCTGAAGTCGGGGTAGAGCCGGCCCTCGCCGAAGTCGCCGTGCAGCGTCGTCTTCATGAAGTTGCCGATGAGCAGGTCATCGAAGACGCGGTAGCGCACCGCGGTCATCAGCGAGTGGCGCGGGGCCTCGAAGGTGATGCCCCGGCGGAAGCGGCGGCGGTGGAACTCGATGACGTGGTCCTGGCCGCCCACGCGGAAGCGCAGGAAGTCCAGCACCGAGCCCAGGTGCTCGATGGCGCCGAAGTACTCGCGCAGCATGCGGGACTCGTCGGCCTCGAGCATCTCGCCCCAGTCGTCCCCGAACTCCGTCGGGTCCACGGGCGTCAGCGCGCGCTCGGTGGGGCGGATGAGCCGCACGTCGTCCTGGGCGAAGTCCACCTGGACGAAGGCGGGCAGGAGCGAGCACGTCGGGGACTCGAAGCCGCGCGAGTAGTCCTCCAGCGTGGTGGTGTACTCGGAGGCCCAGATGCTGTCGGCGCGCTGGTACTTGTGCATGGAGCTGAAGGGCACGAAGTAGCGCGCGCCGTAGAACTCCGCCTGCCGGGCGATGGTGCGCCCCACGGGCGTCTTCGCCGCGGCGTAGGGCGCGATTCGCTGCCCGTCCTCGGTGAAGTAGTTGATCATGTCCGCGTCGCCGTAACCGGACAGGGCCAGGAGGTAGGACTGGTCATACCGGCGCACCAGGCCGCGCACGAAGCGGCCCCAGCCCCGGTCTCCCGCGTCGTTGAGGTTGACGAGCAGCCGTCCGCCCACGTCGACGAGCAGCACCGCGTCCTGGTTCATGTCGGGGATGCACATGACGCGGATGCGCGGCGACAGTTGGGTCCACACGCGGTCCACCAGCACGTGCACGTTGAAGCCCTGCTCGCGCAGGTCATCGCGGATGCGGCCGCCGAAGTGGTTGGGGACCAGGATGGTCAATTCGCGCAGCTTCTCCAGGGACTCGGGGCTCAGGTGGTCCGGGTGTCCGTGGGACAGCCACGCGTACTGGCAGCGCTGGATGGTGTCGCGCTGCTCTTCGGGAATGTCGTGGGACAGGGTCCAGCTGCCGAAGTACGCGGCACCGTGAGTCCACGGGTCGGTCACCAGCACCGGTCCGTTGTCGTGGCAGATGAGTGTGGCGTTTCCGATTGTCTCGAATCCGAGTTCCATCTTCCGCTCCCCCCTCAGGCCCGCGCGGTTGCTCGCCATCGCGGTCACAGGCCGGAAGGTGACGCGCAACGGGGGAGAGACCCACTGCCCCCGCGTGCAGCGAAAAGGACTGCACGCCCGGCAGGCTGCCCGAGGCCCGGTGGAAGGGAAGATGTTTTCCCCGGGCACGGCGTCGGGCACGCCCTCCCGCGGAGCCGGAACGGCACGGACACGGCGCGATGGAGCCTCGCGAGGGGTCGCCGCGCGCGAGGGACACACCGTCACGGGTGACAAGTGCACGGCGCGGGCGGACGGGTCGACCGCCCTCGCGTGAGAGGAGGCAGCCACCCGCGTCCACGTCGACGATGTTCGCGAGTGGAGACACCAGGGCCTCCCGGTTCGAGACATGGCTCGGGAGGGGCGCGGCGCTTGGAGCAGGCACCCAGGCGCGAGCCCCGCTCCGAGCGTGGGCGTCCCTCAGCGCTTGCGAGCCACGAGCGAGAGAATCTGGGAGCCGTAGCGCTCGGTGAGCGCGGGCCCCACGCCGTGGACGGCCATCAGCGCGGCGCCGTTCTCCGGCCGCGCGGCGGCGATGGCGCCCAGCACCCGGTCCGTGAGGATGCGGAACGCGGGCACCTTGCGCTTGCGCGCCTCGGCGAGCCGCCACGCCTTCAGCGCATCCACGAGCCCCGCGGGGGCCTCCTCCTGCGTCACCCCACGGCTCCGCGAGGAGCGAGCCCCCCGCGACACGGGCTCCTCGGGGGTGCCTCGCCCCACGGGGATGCGAGACTCGGGAGACAGCGCGGTCCTGGACGCATTCCATGAGGAGCGCTGCTCGAAGTCGTCCGAGGGAGAGGAGGCCCGCCACTGTCGGCCGCCGGCCTCGCTCCGACTGGAGCCCGCGCGTTTCTTCGTCGCGCGTCTGGTCGTCTTCCCGCGCTTCTTCTTGGACGCCTTCTCCAGCGCCAGCGGCAGGAAGACCTGCTGCGGGTCCACCACGCGCGTGCGGCGGCCCTCGTCCGTCAGCGACAGGCGCTGGAAGGAGATGACCTGGCCGTCCTTGTCGAACGAGTCGACCTCCAGCCGCGTCAGCCCCGCACGCACCAGCCCTCCCACCAGTCGCTCGAAGTCACGCCGGGGCAGCGCATCCCCGAACAGCTCGCGGTGGAGTCGCCCGGTGGCCTGTCCATCCCGCTCCTGGAGGGACTCCAGGATGCGCTCGAGCCAGTGGCGCTCGGACGCCGACGGCTCGGCGAAGCGCAGCGTGGCGCACGACTCGGGCGAGCACACGTCACACAGGCCGCACGCCTCACCGGAGTCCTGGGTGTCACCGAAGTGAGAGACCAGCTGCTTCATCCGGCAGCCATGGGCCTCCGCGTAGCGCCCCATCTGCTCCAGGTGCAGGAGCTTGCGCTCACGCTGGGCGTTGTACGCCGCGGACCAGTTGGGACGTCCGCGCCGCACCGTCTCGTCGGGTGTCATCACCACGCCGCCGTGAATCCAGAGCTGTTCGAGCGCCTTGTCGAACACCTCCGGGTCCGTGCGCACGCGGCCCTGGAGCGACGGCTTCGGCTCGGGCTCCAGCGCCGTGGACTGGAACAGGCGCTCCAGGACGTACGCCTCGGGGTAGTCGCGCTTGTGGAAGAACTCGTGCGTGCGCCGGTCGATGTACGAGTGCAGCAGCACGGCGCGAGACGGCTTCCCGTCACGGCCCGCGCGCCCCAGCTCCTGGTAGTACCCCTCCAGGCTGGCCGGCAGCGCGGCGTGGATGACGGTGCGGACATCCGGCTTGTCGATGCCCATGCCGAAGGCCGTGGTGGCGACGATGACCTCCAGCGAGCCCCCGAGGAACTCCGCCTGGACCTTGTCGCGGTCTCCCGGCGGCAGGCCCGCGTGGTACGCGGCCGAAGGGAAGTCGCCCGCGAGCAACTCCGCGAGCTGCTCGGCGTGCTTGCGCGTGGCCGCGTAGACGATGGCGGGCCGGTTCTCCTCGTCCTGGAGCAGCCCGTGGATGGCGTCTCCGCGAGCGCCGGGGTTCAGCTCGCGCACCTCGATGGCGATGTTGGTGCGGCGGAAGCCGTGGATGAAGGTGCGCGCCTTGCCTCCCGCGCCCAGCAGGCCGAGCTGCTGCACGATGTCCCGCTGCACGTCCGGCGTGGCGGTGGCGGTCAGGGCCACCACGGGCGCGGGACGCAGCAGGGGCAGCCGCGCGCCGAGCAGCCGGTAGTCGGGACGGAAGTCGTGGCCCCACTGCGAGATGCAGTGCGCCTCGTCGATGGCGATGAGCGTGGGAGGGCGCCGCGCGAGGAACTCCACGAAGCCCGGCACGCCGAGTCGCTCCGGCGCGATGAACAGGAAGTCGAGCTTCCCCTCCAGGTAGTCGAAGCACACCTGTCGCGAGGTGGCGCGGTCCCGGCCGGAGTGGATGCGGTCCGCCGCGAAGCCGAGCGACTGGAGCCGCAGCACCTGGTCCTCCATCAACGCGATGAGCGGACTGACGACGATGGTCGTCCCCGCCCGCGCCAGACCCGGGAGCTGATAGCAGAGCGACTTGCCCGCGCCCGTGGGCATGACGAGCAGCAGGTCCTCGCCCGCCGTGGCCGCGCGGCACACGGCCTCCTGGTACGGACGGAAGTCGGAGAAGCCGAAGGCCTCCTTCAGGAGCGGTCGGAGCCGGTCCGGAGGCGTGGGAGCGCGAGGGACACGCTCCGGGCGCCCCCCCGTCGACACGGAGACACCGCCCCGTGAGGAGCCCGGCCCACGAGACACGCCCGTGTTGAACGCGCCCTGAGCGCTCGTCCGACGAGGCGCCGACACCACGGCTGCTTCCGAGAACCCTGCACTTTGTGAGGAGCGCGAGCCGGCTGAGGCCTCCGCGCGCCAGGCCCCTCCACCGTCGGCGGCACCACCGGGCGAAGTGCCTCGCGCCGTGCGACGAGCAGGCTCCAGCTCCGAGGAGCCACCGCCGAACGAGGCGGGAGTTCCAAGCGAAGCGTTGCGCGGAGAGCCACGGCCTGCCGTCGCGAAGTCGCCTCCACGTGAGGCCTCATCCCTCGATGCGCCAGTGAACGAGTCCGTCGAGGTACGTCCTGCGCCACCGGGCGCGTCCGAAGTGCCCTGTGAGAACGAGGTCTCCGCACGATGCTCCGTCCCCATCGCGCCGCCCCACCCTCCAACCCCACCCTCGTGAGCCACCGGCCCACCGCGCCCACCCGGGACACCGGCGCGCACCGGCCCCGAGGGCCCCTGCCCCACCACCTCGATGACGTACTTCTCGATGCCCCGGATGAACTCGTCGAGCTGCCCTTCGCCCCGCTCGATGCGCTGGAGCCACGCTTCCCACTGGCCCGTCATCGCCGGCGTCTTCACGTCCGGGTGCACCACGTGGATGAGGTTCAGCCCCTTCTCCGTCGCCTCCAGCACCTTGCCCTTGCGGACCAGGTACTCGCGGTCCAGCAGCACCTCGATGATGGCCGCGCGCGTGGCGGGCGTCCCCAGCCCCGTCTCGCGCATCGCCTCCGCCAGCTCCTTCTCGTCCAGCAGCCGACCCGCCGTCTCCATCGCCGTCAGCAACGTCGCGTCCGTGAAGCGCGGCGGCGGACGCGTGCGCTTCTTCACCGCCTCCACGTCCTCCACCGTCTGCGGCTGCCCCCGCGCCAGCCCCGAGGGCAACGACTGCGAGTCATCCTCCGGCTCCGCCTCCTCGTCCCCCTTGCGCGCGTCCGACTTCGGCTTCGGCGCCTTCTTGCCCCCGCCGATGTCCAGCACCTTCCAGCCGATGCGCTCCACCTGCGTGCCCGTGCTCTGGAAGCGGTCCACCACCGGCACCGCGCTCTTCGGCCCGGGCGACGTCACCGCCGTCACCACCGTGGTGACGCGCCACACATGGTCCTCGTGCCACGCCTGCAACAGGCGCCGGCACACCAGGTCGTAGATGCGCTGCTCGTCCGAGGACAGGCGCAGCCCGTGCGGCGACGTGGGCGTGGGGATGATGGCGTGGTGGTCCGTCACCTTCCCATCATCCACGTAGCGCCGACCCAGCGGACGCACGCCCGTGCCCGGCGCCAGGTCCTCCTCGTAGGGCCCGCGCACCGTGCCCACCACCTCCGGCAGCGTGTCCGCCACCGTCTGCGACAGGTGCCGGCTCGACGTGCGCGGATAGCTCAAGAGCTTGTGCTTCTCGTAGAGCGCCTGCGCCACCTCCAACGTGCGCTGCGCGCTGAAGCCATACAGCCGGTTCGCGTGGCGCTGCAGCTCCGTCAAGTCGTAGAGCAGCGGAGGCGCCATCTTCTTCTCCTCCGCCTCCAGCGATTCGATGGTCGCCTGCCCCCGCTTCACGCGGTCGATGATGGCCTGGGCCTCCACCCCGTCCGCGTCCAGCCGGCGCGCCTCGCGCACGCCCTCCATCCCCGGAGGAATCACCGGCTTGCCATCCGGCCCCGAGCGGAACCACGTCCCGTCGTACCGCGCGCCCGGCGCCACGTCCTTGCTCCGGGGCGCGAAGGTGGCCACCACCTCCAGGTAGTCGCGGGGCACGAAGTTGCGGATGGCCCACTCCCGCTCCACCACCATGGCCAGCGTGGGCGTCTGCACCCGCCCCACGCTCAACATCTCCCCCTGCCCGCCATGCGCCAGCGTGTACAGGCGCGACAGGTTCATCCCCACCAACCAGTCCGCCCGGCTGCGCCCCATCGCCGCCGCCGCGAGCGGCTCGTACTCCCGCCCGTCCTTCAGCTTCTGGAAGCCGTCCCGGATGGCCCGCTCCGTGAGCGACGACACCCACAGCCGCCGCACCGGCTTGCGACACCCCGCCGCCTCGTAGATGTAGCGGAAGATGAGCTCGCCCTCGCGGCCCGCGTCCGTGGCGCACACCACCGCGCCCACCTCCGGCGAGGTCAGCACCCGGCGCACCACGTCGAACTGCGAGCGCGTCTGCTCGGAGACCACCAGGGGCCAGCCCTCCGGCAGCATCGGCAGGAGCGCGCGGCTCCACTTCTTCCAGTCCGGCCTTATCTCGTGCGGCTGCGCCAGGCCCACCAGGTGGCCGATGGCCCACGTCACCACGTAGCCGTTGCCACGCAGGAAGCCGTCACCCCGCTCCTGCGCGCCCAACACCCGCGCGATGTCCCGCGCCACGGCTGGCTTCTCCGCCAACACCGCCAGCAACGACGAGCGCCCCGCGCCCCGCGCCGCCGCGCCCTCCCCACCTCGCCTGTCCTCGCCGGGCACCTGGCCCATCGCTTCCCACCTCATGAAACCTGTCCCCTCCCGCCGCCCAATACCCGGGACATCCGCCCCAGGCACACGTCGCAACCGTCTTCCCTACCGCGTCAGGCTGACATGGCCAGCCCCTCACTGTCCCTACCCACGACGCCCGCTCGCCCCTCCGCCAGTCGAGGCGGACCCTCTCACTCCACCCACCCACCTCCCAGGTCTCCCTCCACTCCGGGTGGAACCCGCCACGTTCGTCCCGCCGCCAGCCCTGCCGACAAGCTGGCGCGTTCGCGCAAGCATTTGGCGCTAGCGCGGAAAACTCGTTCCACGGACTGAGCCAGTATGCCCTGGTCGACACACGCCACGGCGCGTGTGGCCGGGGGGACGGCGGTCATCAGTGGGTGCGAAGGGAGAGGCGAATGTCGCACGTCGCGCATGAGTCGGGCCAGCGGGTTCCGGGGGGAAACAGCGGGCCAGGCGGTGTGAAGCGTACGGACAGGGGACGGGGGGCCGCGGCACACAGGGCCCGGGGTCGCATCCAGGGGGGACACCCCAGCGCTCTCGAAGCACGAGAGGGGGACATCGCGGTGCCGGAGCTGGCTGTCTTCGCGGGGGCGAAGCGCAGGGAGCTCGTGGCGCTGACGAAGTCGAAGGCGCTGGGGGTGTTGAGGCAGGAGATGGAGCACGTGACGCGGGTGGCTTCCATGCGCCCGCAGACGTTCGGTTGGGCCCAGACGCTGGCGCGGATGCGAGCCATCTCGCAGCCGGCGCGGTCCTGGCCCTGAAGCCGGTAGCTGAGACACCGGGTGCTTGGGGCACCCGAGGGTCCGGCCGTCGGCGAGCGCACCGGGGGGAGCGCTCGAGTCGCAGTCGAGGTCTTCGCTGGAGGGGTCCAAGGCCCTCCGGACACTCAGGGCGGGTAGGAGGGTGGCGTCGCGGGGGCGGCGTCATCCGTGGCAGGGGACCCGGAGGAGTGACGCTCGCCAGAGGGGGAGAGCGGACTCCGAGTCAGGGTCATTCATCCGGGGGGTGCTCCGCGTACACCGGAGCATCCCCCGTTGCTTTTCCAGGGTACGTCACTCCAGGCGCAGCGTCGCGGTGCCGGTGAGGGTGCGGTGGAGGGTGAGCCACAGCGCGTCGCCCGCGTCGTCGACGGAGGCGAAGTAGTCCGCGTCCGCGGTGAGCACCCGCTCGTCCAGGAGCACGCGCGAAGGGGGCGTCGTGGCGGTGTAGCCGCGCAGCACCAGCACGGGGTGCTCGAGCGGTTGGGTGCCGGTGTCGAAGCGCAGCTCGGCGCGGTTGTCCGCGGCGCGGGCCTCCCACGTCGCGTAGACGGGGTTGTAGCCGGGCACGTCGAAGGGCACGGAGTCGGTGCGGCCCACGCCGCCGGGCCCTTGCGTCACCACGGTGCCCCGGGTGGCGGTGAGGCGCACGCGCTGCCAGGACTCCACCTCCGAGACGCGGCGGAGCACGGAGTCTTCCGTGTGCGTGCCCAGCACCATGAAGACCGAGTAGCTCTGGTAGGGGTGGCCGGAGAGCATGCCGTCGTCGCCGTAGCGCGCGTACTGGCGCCAGCCGAGCGCGCCGTAGTTGCTGCCCCAGGCCATGCGGTGGGAGCGCGTGGTGGTGGGGAGCTGGTACTGGTTGAGCTGGAAGGTCCAGTTCCAGTCGTCCGGCAGCGGGCCGCGCTCGTTGCGCTGGCCCCAGCTCGAGTAGAGCCAGTAGCCGCCCGCGGGCTTCTGCTGCCAGGTCTGCGTCTGCACCACGCCCATCTCCGCGTCCGGGGTGGTGGTCCACATGCGGGTGAAGGGGACGACGTTGGGCTCGCGGTAGTCCCAGCCGCTGGCCATCGTCACCGGCGAGGCGAGCGTGCGGAAGCGGTAGCGGTCTCCCCAGCCCAGCCCGGCGATTTCGGCGTTCGCGTTGCCGTCGAAGAGCAGGTCGCCATAGGGCGAGCGCACGTCCGCCTCCAGCGCGTCGGGCGCGACGCGCGAGACATCGTGGGTGATGGCGTAGAGCGGGTGGTCGCGTCCGGTGGCGAAGAGGTAGTGGACGGTGACGTCGACGATGTGGCCATCGAGCGGCAGTGGCCAGCGGAACTCGTGCAGTGCGTGGTGGCGTCCCTCGAAGAGGGTGCGGCCCGTGCCCGTCACCTTCTCGGTCCAGTTGCCCCAGTCGGCGCCGGCGCGCACGTGGCAGGTCACCATGCCCCAGCCGGGGACCTCGTTGGTGGCGCCGTCGCAGGTACGCGCGGCGCCGTGGGCCTCGTAGACGTAGCGGCGGAGGTAGCCGCCGTGCCAGCCCGCGGGGTCCTGGGCGTCGTTGCGCACGAGGAAGGCCGAGCGGGGCGCGCAGTCGCCGTCGCGCCACGTGTAGCGGTCCGTGTGGAAGCCCTCCAGGTCCACGTCGCGCTCCAGGCTCACCGGGACGCAGGGATGTGCCTGACCGGGGCCCGCGTCCGGAGTCCCCGCGTTGCCCTCCGGACGGACCTCCTTGCCACCACAGGCCACGAGCGACAGGGCGAGCAGCGCGACGGCACCCTGCCGCCGGGGCGAGCACCAGGACAGGCGAGACATCATCGTGAGTCCTCTTCGGTTGTCGGAGCCGCTGCGTCCGGGAATCGGCCCCGCATTCCGCGACATCATGTCATGTCGTGCGGACATGACGGGTTTCGAGCCGGAGGCCGTGCGTCTAGAGTCGCTGGACGCGGCCGCGGTCGGGGCCGTGCCGTCACCGTCGAGAGAGCAAGATGAACGCCGAAACGCCCTTGTCCGCAGCCCGGTTCCTGGTTCCCCTGCTCATCCTGATAGGCACCGGCGTCGGCGTTTGGCTCACCGTCCGCATCCTCGGGACGTGGCTCAAGCACCGGAAGGTGCGTGAGCAGGGGCTGCCGGCCCGGGCCATCCTGCTGCGCAGCGAGCGCACGGCGATGAGCAACCAGAAGCGCGCCCGCTACAACCATCTGCTCGAAGTCACCTTGCCGGACCGCCCGAGCTACGAGGTCTGGGTGCTGGACCGCTACCACGACTGGAACGTGCGAGTGTTCACGCCGGGCCTGGAGCTCAACGTCAAGGTCGACCCCGATGACCCCCAGCGGGTCGCCGTCGTCGGGCCCGTCGTCGAGCAGGACCTGAGCCAGCTCGCCGCGCTCCTGGCGGGCAAACCTGTCAGCGCTCCGAAGGACCCGGTGAAGTCCCTCGCGGACCTGCAGCGGATGCTGGGCGAGGGGCTCATCACGATGGACGACTTCGAGCGCAAGAAGGCGGAGATCCTCGGGCGACTCTGAGCATCCGGGCCGAACAGGTCCGGACACCCTCGGGTCCATGGGCCTTTGCCCAGGAAGGAGACGCAAGTACCTTCCAGGCATGCCCCGTTGGTTCAACACCGCCGGTCCGTGCAATCCGGACCACCACTACATGCTGCCGGCCATGCGCCGGCTGCCCGAGGTCCGGCGGCTCGTCGAGCAGCAGGGCTACTTCGTCGTCCACGCACCTCGGCAGGTGGGCAAGACGACGGCACTGCTGTCCTTCGCTCGCGAGCTCACGATGGAGGGACGCTACGTGGCGGCCCTCGTCAGCATGGAGGTGGGCGCGGGGTTTCCCGACGACACCGGCGCCGCCGAGGATGCCGCCCTCTCGAGCTGGCGGTCCGCCGCGCGAGCACAGCTGCCCGCCACGCAGCAGCCTCCGGAGTTCCCGGTGGCCCCTCCAGGGCACCGCATCGCCAGCGCGCTCGAAGCCTGGTCCCAGGCCGCGGGAAAGCCGCTCGTCATCTTCCTGGACGAGGTCGATGCCGTGAGGAACGAGGTCCTCGTCTCCGTGCTGCGTCAACTCCGGGATGGATACCGCAACCGCCCCCTGAACTTCCCCTCGTCGATGGCGCTCATCGGCTTGAGAGATGTTCGCGACTACAAGGTGGCCTCCGGAGGCTCGGATCGGTTGGCAACCTCCAGCCCCTTCAACATCAAGGTGCGCTCGCTGACGGTGCGCGACTTCACGGAGGAAGAGGTCGCCGAGCTCTACGCCCAGCACACCGCCGACACGGGACAGCGCTTCGAGCCCGAGGCCATCTCACTCGCCTTCGAGCTCACCCAGGGACAGCCCTGGCTCGTCAACGCGCTGGCCAAGGTGGCCGTGGAGGAGCTGGTCACCGACGTGAGCCAGCCGGTGCGCCGCCAGGACATCGAGCGCGCCAAGGCGACTCTCATCTATCGCCAGGAGACCCACCTGGACAGCCTCGCGGCCCGTCTTCGCGAGCCTCGCATCCGAGCCATCCTCGAGCCGATGCTCGCGGGCCAATTCCTGGGCGACATCCCCGAAGATGACCGACGCTTCGCCACCGACCTGGGCCTGGTGCGAAGAAATGCGGCAGGGACACTCGAGGTGGCCAACCCCATCTACCGCGAGATCCTGGTCCGAACCCTGGCCTCGGGAACGAGCGACACCCTTCCCGCCATCCACCCATCCTGGCTGCGTGCCAACGGACGAATGGACCTCGAACAGTTGCGCGAGGCGTTCCTCTCCTTCTGGCGTCAGCACGGCGAGCCGCTGCTCGCCTCGGCCCCCTACCACGAGGTGGCGCCGCATCTGGTGCTCATGGCCTTCC
Organism: Myxococcus sp. XM-1-1-1; assembly: GCF_020037095.1. Classification (NCBI taxonomy): domain Bacteria; kingdom Pseudomonadati; phylum Myxococcota; class Myxococcia; order Myxococcales; family Myxococcaceae; genus Myxococcus; species Myxococcus sp. XM-1-1-1. The sequence goes on along the minus strand of NZ_JAIQDH010000016.1, from coordinate 152,906 downwards.
TCCACCGTGTGGTCAACGGCGGGGGCACCATCGAGCGCGAGTACGCCATCGGCCGGGGCCGCATGGACCTGTGCGTGCGCCATGGACCGGACACGCTCGCCATCGAAATCAAGGTCTGGCGCGACAGGGAGTCGGACCCGCTGAACGACGGCCTGGAGCAGCTCGACGGCTATCTCCAGGGCCTGGGTCTGGACAGCGGCTGGCTGATGCTCTTCGACCGTCGCTCGAACCAGCCGCCCATCGCCGAGCGCACCCGGGCCGAACAGGCCCGGACGCCCTCGGGACGTCAGGTCACCGTCATCCGCGCCTAGCGCGTGGGAGTCGCGGTGCCCTGGTCGTGCTCCTGGTGCCACGCCGCGAGCACCTCCTTCTCGCGCGCCGGAGCGATGCCCGCCTTCAGCTTCGCCTGACGCTCGGGCGGCTCCGACTTGAACCACTCCACCGTGTCGCGCACCGTCTCCTCCAGCGGCCGGAACGTGAGCCCCGCCGCCAGCGCCTTGTCGATGTTCACCCGGAGCAGGCCCGCCTCCTCGCCCGTCGGCGTCACCCACACCGGCATGTCTCCGAAGGCCTCCACCTTGTGCTTCGCCAGGAAGGACGGGTGCGCCCAGATGAACGTCGCGTCACTGCGCAGCGCCTTCTTGCTGCGCTCCAGGAAGTCCCGCATCAACAGCGGCTTGTCCGGCCCCGTCGCCGTGTAGGGCCCCGCCAGGTTCTTCTCCACGCCCAGGATGATGAACGCGGCCAGATCCCTCACGTCGATGAACTGCGTGGGGTCATGCCCCGTGCCCGGCGCGAGCACCTCGCCGCCCTGGGCCACGCGCACCGGCCAGTACGTGAAGCGGTCCGTCGGGTCGTCCGGCCCGACGATGAGCCCCGGGCGCACGTTGAACACGCGGCCCGGCATCGCCGTCTCCGCCGCCTTCTCGCACAGCGCCTTCAGGCCGCCGTAGTACTTGTTCACGTCCTCCGAGTTCGGCTCGTCCACCGTGGCCACCGCCGCCGTCTCCGTGAGGCCCGGCTTCGACGCGTCCTTGTAGACCGAGATGCTGGACACGAAGGTGTAGTGCCCCACGTTCGGCGCGAGCAGCTCCGCGGACGCCTTCACGATGCGCGGCACGTACCCCGACGTGTCCACCACCGCGTCCCACTTGCGGCCCTGGAGCGCCTTGAGCCCCTCGCCCTTGTTCGGGTCGCGGTCTCCCTGCAGCTTCTCCACGTTGGGGAAGAGGCCCGGGTTCGTCTTGCCGCGGTTGAACAGCGTGACGGTGTGCCCCCGGGCCTGCGCGGACTCCACCAGCGCCGGCCCCAGGAACTTCGTGCCCCCCAGGATGAGGATGCTCAGGGACTTGTCCGCCTTCGTCCCTCCGCTCCCCTGCCCCTGCGGCGCCGGCTCCGCCGTGCCACCACCCGACGCGCCCTTCGAGGACGCACAGCCCATGGCGAACAACGAGCCCGCGACCACGGCACCCTGAATCACATCCCTGCGAGACAGCTTCATAGCGTGTCGTCTCCTGCCACGAGGAAGCACTGCGAGGAAGATTGCTCAACGGGCGGCGGCATTGTCCGGCGCCGCGCGCGCCAGCTCATCCCCACCCTCGCGAGACAGCCGCCGCTGCTCCCGCGACAGGTACAGCGACACCCCCCACCACAGCCCCGCCAACGGCACCGCCGCCAACGACAGCCCCGTCATCCCCAACCCCAGCGCGGTGAGCCCACCCTGCAACCACGCGCTCACCGTGTCGCTGCCCCGGTACACCACCGTGTCGATGAAGCTCTTCGACTTGTAGCGCGCTTCGCGGTCCACCGTGGTGAAGAGGATTTCGCGCGAGGGCCGCTCCAGCGCGTAGTGGCTGGCCCCGCGCAGCGCCTTGAACGCCACCAGCACGCCCAGCACCGGCACCGCCGCCAGCCCCAGGAAGCCCAGCCCCGTCACCACCGGCGCCACCGCCAGCGCCGCCCCCAACCCCAGGCGCGAGATGATGCGCCCGGTGACGAGCGTCTGCAGCGCCAACGTCAACAACTGCACATAGAAGTCGATGTCCCCGAAGAGGGCCGTCCGCGACGCCGCGTCCTTGCCCACCTGCGCCACCAGCTGCACCTCCTGGAAGTACAGGAACGTGGACGTGGCCGCGTACAGCAGCACCTGGAGCCCCAGCGCCAACAACATCGGCGACGCCACCAGCAGCTTCAGCCCCGCGAGCACCCCGCCCCCCACGGGCCCCTCGGCCGAGGGCGGCTGATGCTGCACGTCACGCGCCCAGCGGCTCAGCCACCGCACGCACTGCGCGCTCACCTCCAGCAGCACCGCGGAGATGAGGATGAGGTTCACCGGCCCCACCGGCTCCGCCAGCCGCCCCACCAGGAACGGCCCCACCAGCATGCCCGTGGTGCCACCCGCGGCGATGAAGCCGAACAGCCGCTTGCCCTGCTCGCTGGCGAAGACGTCCGCCATGAAGCTCCAGAAGATGGAGACCACGAACAGGTTGTAGACGCTCAGCCAGATGTAGAAGACGCGCGCCACCGGCTCCTTCGCCACCTCCAGCTTCAGGAGCGCGAAGAAGACCAGCAGCGACACCAGGAAGAAGCGGTAGATGCGCGGCAGCACCACCCGCCGGGGCCAGCGCGCCACCAGCGCGGAGAACGCGGGCACCGCCAGCAGCATCACCAGGAACGTCGCCGTGAACAGCCACGGCAACCCCTTCACGCTGCCCGCCGTCCCCATCTCGTTGCGGATGGGGCGCAGGATGGCGTAGCCGCACATCAGCGTGAAGAAATAGACGAACGACCCGAGGACTGCGCGGACCTCCTCGTCACGGACATCCACGAATCGCTTGAGCATGGGCACGAAGGCGCGCGCGTCTCGGGTGGGGACCGGCGACAACGGATGCGTCAGCCGGGCGCGTCCCTGGCTGAACTCCGGTCCTTTCCGTGTATTCCCGGGCCCACATCCGCGTCCAGGGGGACGTGGGCCCGGGCTTCGAGCCAGCTCGACTACTTCGCGCCGAGCGCCTCGCGCAGGGTGGCCTCCACGCGGGGCAGCACGTCCTCGATTTCCGCCACGGACGTGGCGCCCACGGACAGGCGGAACCAGCCGGTGTCCTCCTTCAGGCCGAACGCCTGGAAGGGCACCACCGCGAGGCCCGCCTTCTCCAGGAGGAGCTTGCGGATGTCGTCATTCGTCTTCAGGCCGCTCTTGCCTACCAGGTCGAACTGGACGGACAGGTAGATGGCGCCCTGGGGCGCGATGTGGCGCACCGGCAGCCCCGCCTCGCGCATGCGCGACAGGCCCTTGTGCAGCGCCTCCAGGCGCGCGTCCACGCGCTGGTGCATCTCCTTCAGGAAGGACTCGGTGGCGGGCACGTCGTCCAGGTAGCGGGCCACGGCGACCTGCTCGGCCTTGGGCGCCCACGCACCCACGTGGCCCAGCACGTCGCGCATGCGCGCGATGATGCTCGGCGGGCCCACGCCCCAGCCCACGCGCACGCCCGTGGCGGCGAACGCCTTGGAGATGCCGTCCACGAACACGGTGTAGGGCGCCACCTCCGGCACCAGCTCCACCGGCGTCACGTGCTTCTCCGAGCCGAAGCTCAGCACCCAGTAGATCTGGTCGTACATCAGGATGAGGGGCTTCTTGCCCGTCTTCTCGCGCTCGCGGTTCTCCGCGACCACGCGCTCGCAGATGGCGCCGAGCACGTCCTTCGAAATCATGGTGCCCGTGGGGTTGAGCGGGCTGCACAGGCACAACAGGCGCGCGGTGCCCAGGTGCGGCGTGAGCTGCTCCAGCGTGGGCATGAAGCCATGCGAGGGGTCCGTCGTCACCACGACGCCCTTCGCGTTCATCATGTGGATGTAGTGGTTGTTGTTCCACGACGGCACCGGGTAGACGACCGTCTCCCCGTCATCGAGCACGCTGCGGAAGGTGCCGTAGATGATGGGCCGGGCGCCGCCCGCGATGACGATGCCCTCCAGCGGGTACTTCAGGCCCAGGGCGCGCTCGTAGAAGCGCTGCACCGCCTGGCGTAGGTCCAGCACGCCGTCCGAGGGCGGATAGTTCGTCTCGCCCGCCTGGAGCGCGGTGGTGATGTGCGTGCGCAGGCCCTCGGGGATGGGGAACTCGCGCGGGCTGAAGTCGCCCACGGTGAGGTTGCACACCTTGCGACCTTTGGCGACGAGCTCCCGGACCTCCGCGGCGATGCGGAGGATTTCGCTGCCGACGAGGCCCCGCGCCATGGTGCCGACGGTGGCGTCGTCCCTCGAGGGACGGGGGAGGGAGGTGAGGTCGAGAGCCATGGGGGATGTGTCTCCGGTTCGTGCGCGTAAGGGGGACGCGGGCTGCGGCCGGGCGCGCACCATACCCGCCACCCGGCAACTTGTGGGGTGCGTCCTGCAATCCCGGGGTGGGAGTGCCACGGCTTCACGCGTACCGGAAGCGGAACACGCGGGGCACCCGGCCCGGCGGGCCCTCCCCGGCCCGGCCCACGGGTGTTTGCCGGGCGCAACGGTTGGCGAGCCTTCCCGATATGTCCCGGAAGGGCCTTCCGTTCAGGGCTCCAGCAGTTTCGGGGCGTGGGCGGGTTCCGCGCACCGACATCCATCCCTGACAGGAAGGGCTCCTCCACGCGGGACGTCGCGGTCCGCCACGGGAGCGCCTTGCCCAGAGGTGTCCGTATGAAGTTGTTCGAGCGTGGCTCGTGGCTCGTGGCGTTCCTGATGCTCGCTTCCACCCAGGCGTCGGCGGAAGGCGGCCGCCCCCTCAACCGGAGCCTGTTCGGCACGCGCGCCATCGTCGCGTGTGACGCGGTGGAGCAGTCGTGCGGCATGGCCGTCATCTCCTTCCCGAGCGGGGTCAGCGGACTGGTGCCGTATGGGCGCTCGGACATCGCGGTGGCCACGATGGCGCTGCCCTCGGTGGATGATGCCCAGGGGGTCATCGCGCGCATCGACGCGGGCGAGGCGCCCCAGGCCGCCATCGACGCGGTGCTCGCGCTGGACCCGTACGCGCCCATCCGTCAGCTCGCCGCGGTGAAGCTGCACCCGGATGGGAGCGTGACGACGGGGCAGCGCTCGGGCGCGCAGACGAGCGCGCACACCTGTGCCATCCAGGGCGCGACGTTCGTGGTGCAGGCGAACAACATGTCCACGCCGGACATGTGTACGGCCATGGCCGCGGGCTTCCAGCGCGCGAAGGGCAGCCTGCCGCAGCGGCTGTATGCGTCGCTCGTGCACGGCGCGCGCGTGGGCGGGGACAAGAACGGCGAGCGCTCGGGTGTCATCCGCGTCTGGAACACCACGAGCGAGACGGCGTTCTACACGCACGTGCTCGCGGAGGCGGTGGTGCACGGCAGCACGAAGGCGCTCCAGGAGCTGGGCGTGGAGCTCAACCGCTACCAGGGCACGCTCGCGGACGTGTACACCCAGGACCGCGTGACGCTGACGGCGGACATCGCGCGGGACGTGAAGCAGGTGCTGCGCAAGCTCGGGTACTACCGCGGGCCCATGGATGGGAGCTGGTCCGACGCGGCGGAGCAGGCGCTGTACGACTTCAACTGGAACAATCTTTTCTTCCTGAAGCCGACGGTGGTGGAGAACGGCACGCGGAAGATGGACGGGGTGCTGGTGAAGTTCCTGCGGGACGCGGACCTGGGGGCGCTGACGCGGGCGACGGCCTCGGCGGAGTGACACTGTCGGCTTCTCGTCACGGGCCGGTGGTGCTGGCACGTGGCCCCCCTGTCGTGAGAGAGGGTGTCCTCCGTGGCCCCTCTTTCGCGGGCCCCCTGGGGAGGAACGATGAAGCGTGCGGGACGCTGGCTGTCATCGCTGTGGCTGGCCGGATGCCTCGTGGGCACCGGGTGCTCGAAGAAGGAAGAGGCCCCGCCGCATCCGGCGGCCGAGCTGCCAGCGCCCGATGACGCTCCCGCGCGGCCCTCGGGTGCGCCCGAGGGCGCCGTGGCGCGGGGAGGTGAAGCCGCCGCGAAGCCTCCCGTGGCCGTGGGAGAGCTGCCTCCCGAGGAGCCTGGTGCGGAGGCTCCTTCGGGAGCGGGCTCGCCATCGGCGGGCGCGGGCGCTCCGTCGGGTTCGGGCTCGCCGTCGGCGGGCGCGGGCGCTCCGTCAGGCACGGGCTCGCCATCGGGCGGCGCGACTGGCGCGGGGACAGGGACGCCGTCGGGCGGTGGCTCGGGTGGAGTCACGCCCGAGAATCCGAAGAACCGCGAGTGGACCACGGACGCGGTGAGTCTGGACCGCAGGGACGTGCCGCAGGCCACGCTGCGCTCGGTGCGCGCGGGAGCGCATCCGGATTACGACCGCGTGGTGTTCGAGTTCGAGGGGACGCAGCTGCCGGGCTATCGCGTGGAGTACGCGAAGGAGCCCGTGGTGCAGTGTGGCTCGGGCAACCCGGTGACGCTGGCGGGCAAGGGCCAGCTCCAGGTGAGCTTCACGCCGGCGAAGGCGCATACGGATGCGGGTGAGCCCACGGTGGCCACGCGCGAGCTGAAGCCCGCGTTGCCGGTGTTGCTCGAGCTGGAGCGCACGTGTGACTTCGAGGGCGAGGTGACGTGGGTGCTGGGCAACAAGAGCAACGCGCCGTTCCGCATCCTGGAGCTGCGCGAGCCGACGCGACTCGTGGTGGACGTGAAGCACTGAGGTGCTCGTTCCGGGGCGAGCGCTTGCACTGCGCTCCCTCGGTCATGCGCGGGAACGAGTCTGATGCGGTAGCACCTCACCGCATCTCTCGCCCACCCTGAGTCCTGCTCGCCTCGATGCGTTCGCGGGTCGGCCCCATTGTCATCAAGCAACGGGTAGGGGCCCCTCACGCCCCGCCACGCAGCTCCGCCGCCAATCGGTCCAGTCCCGCGAGCAGCTCGCGGTGCTTCTGTCTCACGGGAGCGCCCCCCGCGCGCAGCGCCATCGCCAGGACACCCGGAAGGTTCATGGCCGCATCGCCGCGAAGCCGCTCGCGATACTCACGCATCCAGTCCGCGGGCACTCGGAGCGACCAGTTTCGCTCGTCGATGGTGCCCGGCTCGTTGTACGTCTCCGGCATCCCGAGCAGGTCCGTGAAGAACACCATGACATTGCGCGCGCGGCTGGCGAACAGGTCCGCCAGCTTCGCCTGCGCGAGTCGCCCCGGGTCCGTCGCCAGCTCACGCGCGAAGGCCTCACGGTGCTCGACCTCCGGGCACAGCCGCGTCGCCAGATAGTCCGCCTGCGCCCGCAGCGTCCCACGCCACTGCCAGTCGCCGACGAGGCGCCATAGCGACTTCGTGTCGTGGTTGCCGACCATCATCCAGTCCTCGGCCGCCGCGTTCTCGCTGCGATACACATCCGCCGGGTTGCGCAGGTCCGCCTTCTGCGTGACGCGGAAGCGGCCCATCCCGTACCGCGCGAGCACGCGTCCCAGCGGATACGGCATCGTGCTCAGCACCTCGCCCAGCAGGTCCCCCAGCTCGCGACCATTGCGCCGGGCCGCGGCGACCACCGTGTCGAAGAGGACGCTGAAGCGCTCCACCTGCTCGGGCGTCAGCGACTTCACCTCTCCGTCCACATAGCGAGGCACCGAGCGGTCCACCTGCTCCGGTGACACGAGCGCATAGCGCGCCAGCTCGGGGTGCTCGGGCAGGTCGGGTGACGAGAACAACCGCGCGCCCTGTTGAACGGCGGCCACGGGGTCCCACTGGTTCGACCGATACACCCAGGGGCACACGAGCCCATGCGGATGGTCCAGCCGCAGCCCGTCGTACTCGGCGAGCATCTTGTCCATCCGAGCATCCATGAAGCGCAGCACCGCGCCCGGGCGGAAGCCCTGGGACGGGCCCTCTCCGCCCTCCATGAAGAACTGCTCCGGGTCCAGCACCGGGTAGTTCCACGGCTGGCCGTCGGGGTTCGTGCGACTGGGCGGCGCGCCCATCAGGTACGTGCGCAGGAACAGTCCCTGCCACGCCCACGCGTCGCGCGGCGAGAAGCCGATCTGCAGGTCGCCATAAAGCTTCAGGCGCCACGTGGCCGTCCGCTCCCGGAGCACCTCATGTTGCGTGTGCACGAGGAACTGGAGGAACGCATAGCGCTCCAACGTGTCGCCGTATCGCGACTCCAGCGCGAGCACCCGAGCCGCCGCCGCGGACTCTTCACCTGGAGCCGGGTTCCACAAACGCCCGTCCAGCGAGTCCGCCCAGGGCCGCCAGTCCGGAACGCCCTTCTCCTCGCACAGCACCTCGAACAGGGCATCGCGCACGAGCCATGCGCGGTGGCGTTGCCGGAAGGAGGTGAAGCGCCGGGACAGGTCCTGGATGGCGGCGGAAGGCTTCGACTCCGCGCGCTGCCGACGAAATGACGCCCACGCCTCATCGAGCACCGCGAGCTGCGCGCGGAACGCCCACCGGTAGCGCTCCCCGGGATGGGCCGCATGGGGCCGGGACCGTGAGAGCGCCTCCACGCGGCCAGGAGGCAGCAGCGCGCCCCACGGTTCGTGCTCCAGTGGCGCGAGCGCGATGTTGAGGATGTTGCGTGAGAACAGGGTGCCGTCATACGGCGACGCGTTCGCCTCCGTCGTCTGCCCCTGGGGCCCCAGTTGGATGCCGGTGAAGCCCAGGGCGCGCGCGGACTCCAGGAAGAGCGCGGCGCCCTCGGAGTAGGGCGAGCCCCGTCCCGAGTCCTCGGACGGCAGGCTGGGGAAGCTGGGGTCGTGGATGCTCAGCACCAGGTTGCGGACATCGAGCGCGGCCAGGGCTTGGGTGACGAGTCGATGATGGTCTTCAGGCAGCGGGGCTCGGGACATGGCGGATGACGACCGACCCTAGGTGCCCGAGCCGGACACGCCAACCCTTCATCTGAGCCCACGTTCAACATCCGTCCGAGGACGACACTCCGAGCGTGCACGCGGACACCCGGAGCGGACCCAGTGTCACTTCTGCGGCGACTGGGGCACGGGACGCGGCTCCCCACCGCCACTCTGCGGCGGGCCCTGATGTCCCGGGCCCTGGGGCGCGCGGAAGTGGAACACCTTGCGCAGCTTGCGCCCCATCCACGTCCGGCCATCCACCAGGATTTCGTACACCGTCGGAATCACCAGCAGCGTCAGCAGCGTGGACGTAATCGTGCCGCCAATCACCGCGCGGCCCAGCGGCGCCCGGAAGTCACCGCCCTCGCCCGCGCCAATCGCCACCGGAATCATGCCCGCCACCAGAGCGAAGGTCGTCATGATGATGGGTCGCAGACGGATGCGCCCCGCCTCGATGAGCGCCTCGCGCAACGGCATGCCCTTCTCGTGGGACCACTTCGCGAAGTCGATGAGGAGGATGGCGTTCTTCGCCACGATGCCCATCAGCAGGATGACGCCGATGAGACTCATGATGTTCAGCGTGTCCCCGGTAATCAGCAGCGCGCCCACCACGCCAATCAACGACAGCGGCAGCGAGATGAGGATGGCCAGCGGGTCCAGGAACGAGCCGAACTGGATGACGAGGATGAGGTACATCAGCATCACCGCCACACCCAGCGCGATGAACACCCGCGAGAACACCTCCTCCTGGTCCGCGGACTCACCGCCCGTGGTCAGCTCGTAGTCCGCGGGCATCTGCACCTTGTCCACCCGCGCCTGGATGTCCCGCATCACCTCCGTCAACGAGCGCCCCTGCACGTTCGCCTGGATGTTGATGACCCGCTCGCGGTTGAGGTGCGTGATTTGCGCGGGGCCGAGCGCCTGCTGGATGTCCGCCACCTGTCCCAATGGGACGAGCTGCGGCGTCCCTCCCGGCACCGCGCCCACGAGGATGGGCAGCCGAGCCAGGTCATCCGGATTGTCCCGCGCCTCGGGCGCGAGGCGCACCATCACATCCCGAGTCTCACCAATCGGGTCCACCCAGTCGCCCACATCCAGCCCCGCGAAGGCCGGCCGCAGCACCTGCGCCACCTGCCCCACCGTCACCCCGAGCTGACCCGCGAGCCCTCGATTCAGGTCGACCACCAGCTCCGGCTTCTGCCCTCGCGTGGACAGGCCCACGTCCACCGCGCCGGGCACCTGCTCCACCTCACGCTGCACCTGCTGCGCGAGCTGCGTGAGCGTCTTCTGGTCCGGCCCGCGCAGCTCCAGCTGGATCTGCTTCATCGCCCCGCCGAAGCCCGAGGTGAAGACAGACACCTTCGCGCCCCCCACCGCCGCGAGCTCCTGGCGCAGCTTGCTGCCGAGCGAATCCTGGCTCAAATCACGGTCCGCCTTGGGCGTGAGCCTCACGTACACCAACGCCTGGTCCACGCCCGGAGCGCTCAGCGGCAGCGGCACGCCGATGGTGCTGTACGTATAGGCGACCTCGGGGTGCGCGCGGACGATGCGCGTCACCTCCTCCACCTTGCGCCGCGTGTACTCGAGGCTGGAGCTGGACGGCGTCTCCACCAGCAGCTCCACCTCCGAGCGGTCACTCACCGGCACGAAGCCCGCGCCACCCACGGTGCCCTGGAGCACCAGCGCGCCCACGAGCGAGCCCACCGCGACCAGCACCATGATGAGCCGGTGGTCCAGCGCCCAGGCGATGACGCGCTTGTAGCGGTCCGCCTGCCGGTCGAACCAATCGTTGAAGCGCGTGAGGATGCGCGAGATGAAGCCCTTGCGAGCCCCCTTCTCCACCTGCGGGTCCGCCCAGTACGCGCTGAGCATCGGGTCCAGCGAGAAGGAGACGAACAGCGACACCAGCACCGCGCAGGCGATGGTGAGCGCGAACGGCTTGAACCACTGGCCGGCCACGCCGTACATGAAGGCCACCGGCACGAAGACGGCGACGATGGAGAACGTGGTCGCCGACACCGCGAGGCCAATCTCCGACGTGCCCTCGCGTGACGCCGTGTAGTGGTCCTTCCCCATCTCGATGTGGCGGACGATGTTCTCGCGCACCACGATGGCGTCATCGATGAGGATGCCGATGGCCAGCGTCAGGCCGAGCAGCGACATCGTGTTGAGCGTGAAGCCGAAGGCCCACACGCTGATGAACGCCGCCAGCACGCTCACCGGCAGCGCCAGCCCCGTGATGACGGTGGAGCGCCACGAGTTGAGGAAGATGAACACCACCAACACCGTGAGCAGCGCGCCCTCCACCAGCGCGGACTGCACGTTCTCCACCGCGCTCTCCACCCGCACGCCCGCGTCGCGCACGATGGCCAGCTTCACGTCCGGAGGCAGCTTCTTCTGGAGCGCCTCCACGCGCGCTCGCACCGCGTCCGCGACCTCCGTGGTGCTGTAGCCCTTCGACTTCAGCACGTCGATGCCCACCGCCTGCGCGCCGTCGTAGAGCGCCAGCGTGCGGGGCTCCTCGGAGCCCACGAAGACATCCGCCAGCTGCCCCAGCCGGATGACCTGCCCGTCGCGCGTGGCCACGACCATGTCGCGGAACTCGTCCACGTTCTCCAGGCGCCCCTTGAGGCGGATGGACTCCTCCCCGAGCGGCGAGTTGATGCGGCCGACGGGCGCGGCCAGGTTCTGCGATTGCAGCGCCTGCACCACCTCCGCCAGCGAGACGCGCGCGGCCTGGAGCGCCTCGGGCTTGAGCTGCACCGTCATCTCGCGCTCGACGTCGCCGACGACGTCCGCCTGCGCCACGCCCGGCACCGAGCGCAGCTCGCCCACCACCAGCGGGTCCGCCACGCGCGACAGCGCCGCGACATCGAGCCGCTCCGAGGTGAGCGTCAGCGAGACGATGGGCGCGTCCGCCGGGTCGAAGCGCGTGAGGACCGGCTCCTCCATCTCGCGAGGCAGGTCCGCGCGCTTGCTGGAGATGGCGTCGCGGATGTCCTGCGAGGCCTCCTGGATGTCCTTCTCGAACTCGAAGAACACGGTGAAGGTGGCCAGGCCGTCGGTGGCGGTGGCGGTCGTCTCCTTCGGGTCGACGCCGCTGATGGCAAAGATGGCGTCCTCGATGGGCTCGACGATTTCGCGCTCCACCGTGTCGGGTGAGGCACCCGGGTAGACGATGGTGACGGCGATGACGGGCGCCTGCACGTCGGGGAACTCGTCCGTCTCGAGCTGCCACAGCGCGACGAGGCCGAAGACGACCAGCGTCACCATGGCGGTGATGGTGACGATGGGCCGTTTGATGGCGAAATCGGAGATGAACACGGGGTGACTCCCGACAGGAGGCGAAGGAACGACGTGGGCTCAGGGCGTGGGCTGCGTCGCGCCCTCGGTGGAGCCTCGCGGCGACTGCGTGGGACGTGCACCGTCGTCGCGCCCGGCCGGTGGTGACCTGGGCGCGGCGCCTTCGCCCTGCTGAGCACCACCACCGCCGACGCCCGGGCCCTCGTCCCCGCGCGGCGAGTCCCCCTCACGCGGCGGCGCGACCTTCACCTGCATGCCCTCGCTCACCTCATCGCGCGCCGAGCCGAGCAACACCACGTCTCCTTGCTGGAGTCCCTGGCGCACCTCCACCCGCTTCTCGACGTCGTCGCGCAGTCCCAGCGTGACGCTCACGCGCTCCACCTTCTCGTCGCGCACGCGCAGCACGGAGGGCTTGCCCTCCGCGTCGTCGATGGCGTCCAGCGGCACCGCCAGCGCTCGCACCGACTCCGAGGCCACGCGTCCCTCCGCGAACAGACCCGCGAGCAATTGCAGGTTCGTGTTCGGAATCGCGACGTAGATGCGCACCTGCCCCGTGTTCGGGTCCACCACCGGGTTGATGCGCTCCACCTGCCCGGTGAACGCGCGGTTCCCATAGCCGGTGACCCGGAACTCCACGGGCGTCCGGGCCTTCACCTGGTCCAGGTTCGCCGCCGGCACGGAGGCCTCCAGGCGCAACGTGCGCGGGTCCACCACCGTGAACAACGGCGCACCGGGCTGCACCACGTCACCGGCGCTCGCCTGCCGCTCACTGACGACCCCCGCGAAGGGCGCGACGACGCGCGTGCGTCCCAGCTGTTCCTGCGCCAACGCGTAGCGCGAGCGCGCCTCCGCGAGCTGCCCCCTCGCCTGCGCCACGGAGAGCTGGGCCCGATCGAAGTCCCGCTGGGTGATGACCCCCGCCTGGGCCAGCTTCGCGCTGCGCTCCTGCTCGGCCTCGGCCACCTGCAAGGCATTGCGCGCCGTCGCCACCGCGGTGCGCGCGGCGATGACCTGGTCCCGCAGCGTCGCGTCGTCGATGCGCGCCAGTTCCTGGCCCTGCTTCACCACCTGGCCTTGCTGCGCCTTGAGGTCGAGGATGGTGCCGCCCACCTGCGCGCGGACCGCCGCCGCGGTGCGGGCTTGGAGCGTGCCGGAGATGCCGGGGCCGGAGCGCAGCTCGCTCGCCTGGACGCGCGCCACGTTCTCCTGTCCCAAGGTCAGCACGGGCGGGGCCAAAGGTGCCGCCTCCTCCGAGCCCTTCTTGCATCCGGCCACCGCGCAGGCAGCCGCCAGCAGCACCCCCTTGATTCCGCCAGCGACCGTCCCTCTCATCCGTCGGGCTCGTCTCACCGCGCGTCTCCGTCCTCCGCCAGTCCCTCCCCTGCCCCTGGCGGGCCGGCTAAACGTGGTGTCGGCCCCTCGCCTCCGGAAGTCGGCCTCTCGTGTCGCCCACCCCAGGAGACAAAGGCAGGCCGCCTGCTCCCGGGCACAGCGGGCAGCCAGCCTCACCGAGCGGATGCCGCGCCCTTCGCGTCCGTGGTTACGGCGCCACCGGGACTTCACTCATCAGCAGCGTGCCGCCCGTCTCGAAGCTGGAGGACGGGCCACAGGTGGGGACCACCGTGCCCGACGCGCACGCCACCGCCTGCGTCCCCGCGCGCGTCGTCTGCGAGCGGCAGCGCGCTCCCGCCGCGTCCCACTCCGCCTCCAGGCTCCAGCTCTCGGTGTCCTGCTGCACGCCCGCGGCGTCGTACAGGTTCACCCAGTTCCCATCCGTCGTATACGACGTGCCGTCGCCACAGAAGTCCGCGCGCACCATGCGCGTGCAGGCCTGGTGCAGCTCGCCCAGGCTCTGGCCATTCACGCTGCCCGCCCACGGGCGGTAGCCGAAGCGCACGCACTTGGCCAGGGCCGCGCCCTCGCACGCGAAGGTGAAGGCCTGCGCGTCCTCGAGCTTCGCGCCGCCGCCCGCCACGCCCTGCCGGTAGTCCCAGCGCCCCGTCAGCGCAATCGCCCCGAGCGCTGAGCCATCCGCCGCCTGGCACGCGGGCTTCCACGCCCCTTCGTCGGCCGCGTAGTAGGAGACGCGATACACCCAGACATCCGCGCTCGCGCCCGTGGCCGGCTGGATGTCATCGATGCGCAGGGGAACCGTGTCCCCGCTCCCGAGCTCCCCCACGAAGCGCGCCCCGAGGAAGTCCATCCCGGACACCACGCCCTGCGACGTCGCGCCGTGGAGGACGCTGCCGTCCAGCCACGTGTCCGACAGCGCGGGAGCCCCCGCGTCCGCGCGCTCGGCGCCCGCGAAGCGCACCGACACCAGCATCTGCCCCAGCTCCGTGCTGTTGAGATTGCGCCCGTTGAGGTTGCGGCCATTCAGGTTGCGCCCGTTGGGCGACGACAACCCGGCCACCTGGGTTCCCAGCGTCCGGGACTCCTCGACCTCCACCGCGCTTCCACAACCCCAAAGCCCGCAGGCGATGACCACCGCCCCCACCATCCGCCTCGCCACCATGCCCCGACCCTCCCCGGCCCTGCGCTACTGGACACAAGGTTCGCAGGAGCCTGCCCGCTCGCAAGGAGGAGTGATGACCCCACGACAATCGTCCCACCCTCGAGGGGGTGGCGAGCAGGCACGACAGGGTGAACGGGCGCTTCCAACGTCCTGTGCCGGGCCACTCCCCGGACCCACATCCGGGAAGGCTCACGGCCTGGGTGCGGACAGGTCCGCGCACACGCGCAGGCCCATCGTCACGTCGCGCAACGACGGCTCGGGCAATTCGCGGTTCGTCGAGCGCGCGGAGGTGGCCGCGAACGCGAAGCTCCCACCTCGCGCCACCGCGCGCCCTGGCTCCAGCCACGAGCGGGTCCACTCCCAGACATTGCCCGCCATGTCATCCACGCCGAACGGACTGCGTGACGCGGGGTGGCTGCCCACCTCGTCCGGACCGAAGCCTCCGGGCTGCTTGCCGTACGTGGTGTCGATGTTCGCGTCGTCCGGGCCCAGCCTGTCGCCGTGCGGGAACTCGCGTCCGTCCACACCGCGCGCCGCGCGCTCCCACTCGAGCTCCGAGCACAGCCGCGCCCCCGGCACCCTTCCGCTGAAGGACAGCCAGGACACGTACGTCTCCGCGTCGGAGAAGGAGATGCCGCTCACCGGGAAGCGCAGCCAGTCCTGCGTCCCGCGGCGGGTGCGGTTCGCGTAGCGGATGGGCTCGTCCGCGCGGGCCTCGTAGGGCACGTTGCCGGGCTGGAAGCGCAGCCGCCAGACACCGTCCACCTGGTCCAGCGCGAGGTGCCCCGCATAGCCCCCCGTGCCCACGCGGGGGCTGTGCGCGGCGCGTGACTCGGGGGACAGGGTCTCCAGGAAGACGAGCCAGTCCGCGTACGTCACCTCGTGCCGCGCGATGAGGAAGCCCGGCACCTGCACCGCGTGCTGCGGCACCGCGTTGAAGAACTCGCGCACGCTGGCGTCCGCGGCGCTGCCGAAGCGGACCTCGCCCGGGGGAACGAAGACGAAGCCCGAGGGAATCGAGCCCTCGCGCGGCAGGCGCAACTCCAGTCGCCGTGCCTCTCCGCGACGCAGGAGCAGCGGCTGCGTCACGGCCTCGTGGTGCGGCGCGCGCAACGTGAGCCGATAGGCGCCCGGTGGCACGGAGACGTCCATCCAGGGCTCGGACTCCAGCGGCAGCGGCTCACCGGGCTGCTCGTTGCCGAGCGTGTCGCGCGTCAGCGGACGCAGCTCCACCTGCACGTCGTGCGCGGCGACGCCCAGGGTGAGTCGGGCGGGCGCGGTCCATCGCCGCCAGCGCTCACCGTGCGCGTCGTAGAGGCGCAGGCGCTGGAGCAGCGTGGGCACCATGGCCACTTCTCCGTCCTGCTCGGCCCACAGGGCGCGCTCGAAGAGGAAGTCGGCGAGCGCGTCGCGGACCTCGGGCCGCTCGGGCGCGAGCGCGAGGGCCCGCTCGAGTCGTCCTGCGACTCCATCGAAGCGATGGCGCACCTGCGCGGCGCGCGCGACGCTCTTGCCCCACAGCCGCTCCGCCTCGGGCTTCTGGCCGCTGCCGTAGAGACGGAAGGCCTCCGAGCGCTCGGAGTGGAGCAGGTCCTTGGTCTCCAGCGCGGACTCGAGTGACTTGCGCGCCTCTTCGAGCTCCGCGCGCACCTGACGCTCCAGGCTCCAGCGCTCGCGCAGCTTGAGGCCCCCGTAGACGAGGCCGAGCGAGAGGACGAAGCCCACCACGAGCGCGTGGCGCAGACCGCGGCTGCGGATGAGCGTGCGGCGGGAGGCGCGCAGGAAGTCGCGCTCGCGGCGGTTGAGCTCGGCCACGTCCAGCACCGCCGCCTCGGCGAGCTGACGTGAGCCCCAGAGCAGCTCGCGCGAGTGGTGGTGCTTCTCCCAGTGGGCCGCGGCCGTCTCCAGCAGCGCCTGGACCTCGCGCCGCTCGGCGGCCTCGGTCAGCCAGTGCGCGAGCGAGTCCCAGCCCGACAGGAGCGCCTCGTGGGCCAGCTCATAGGACGTGCCCTCCGGGGCCTCGCGCGCCACGAGCAGGCGCGCGCGGACCAGGGCCTCGAGCGCTGCCTGGTAGCGCGGGTCGTCTCCGGCGAGCTCGCGGTCCGTCTTGCGCGCGCGGGTCCCGTCGGCGGTGACGAGTCGGAGCAGGACGCCTCGCGCCGCGACGCGCTGGTCTGGCAAGAGGCGCTCCACCGCCGCGTCCGCGTGTCGGGCCAGGGCTCCGGCCACGCCGCCCATCGAATCGAGCGCGGCCTGGGTGATCATCTGCGTCTTCGTGTCGCGGGCCTCCCAGAGCTCGGCGAGCGCGAACTGGAGCAGCGGCAGGCCACCCTCAGCCGCGGCGGTGACGAGCGCGTCGACGAGGGACTCCGACTCGAAGCGGACGCCCTTGACGCGTGAGGGGCCGGTGACGGCCTCGCGGGTCTCCTCGGCGGTGAGGGCGCGCAGGAGGTACAGCGCGCGGGGGACCTCGGCGCCCAGGCCGGGCACGGCGGTGAGCCGGGTGAGGAAGTCGCTGCGGCTGGAGGCGAGCAGCCGCACCCCGCTGGCCCCCTCCGCGAGGCTGCCGAGGGCCTGTCCCGCGAGCGCCGCCTCGTTGGGCTCGGCGAGCGTCGCCAGTTCCTCGAGCTGATCCACGTAGACGAGCAGGCCCTCACGGGCGCCCAGACGGGCGCGCAGGCGACGGGCGAGGCACGCGGGCTCGGCGCGCAGCGCCTCGGCGAGGAGCTCCTCCTCGGTGGCGAGGAGCGCGGCGAGCGCGGCGGAGAGCGCGACCAGGGGCTTGCGTCCCGGGACCAGGCGGACGGTGTGCCAGCGACGGCCGTCCTCGAGCCCGCCATCGACGACGGCGGGGAGGATGCCGGCGAGGCACAGGGAGGACTTGCCGACGCCGGAGTCGCCGGTGATGAGCAGGAAGGACTCGCCGCGCAGGCGCTCCAGCACGGCGCGGCACTCGCGGCGGCGGCCGAAGAAGAGGGCGCGGTGCTCGGCCTCGAAGGCGCGCAGGCCGCGATAGGGATTGCCCTCGGGGACGTGGGTGGGCGTGTCCTCGCGGCACAGGGCCTCCAGGGCCTCGAGGAGCTGGGCGGCGGAGGCGAAGCGCTCGGAGGGCTCGCGGCGCAGGCAGCGGTCGATGATGGCGGCGAAGGTCGGGTCCACCTGCGGAGAGACTTCGCCCAGGGGCAGGGCGTCCTGGGTGCGCACGACGTGAGGCAGCTCGCGCCAGACGACGTCGCGGTAGGGGCCTCGGCCCACGCAGAGTTCGTAGAGGACGATGCCCAGCGAGTACACGTCGCTGCGGGCCGACAGCTCCTCGCCGGCCCAGGCCTCGGGAGACATGTAGTACGGCGTGCCGACGAGGGCGCCCTGGGGCAGCGAGGGCAGGAAGACGCCGTCGAGCGAGCGGGCGGAGAAGTGCGGGTTGAGCTCCGGGTCCAGGTCCATGGGGAGCTCGGGTGGGGTGGTGGTGCGAGGAGAGGGCACCTCGTCGCCCACCGCGCCGTCGAGCAGCTTGGCGAGGCCGAAGTCGAGCAGCTTCACGGCGCCGCTCTCGGTGAGCACGGCGTTGCCGGGCTTGATGTCGCGGTGGAGCACGCCCCGACGGTGGGCGGCGCTGAGGCCCCGGGCGAGGTCCCGACCGATGGCGAGCACGCGCTCCCAGCGCAGGGGTTTGACGAGCCGGTCCAGGCTGACGCCGCGGATGAACTCGGAGATGAGGTAGGGCTGTTCGTCGAGTTGTCCCACCCGGTAGAGGGTGACGACGTTGGGGTGCTGGATGCGGGCGGCGGCGCGGGCCTCGACGAGGAAGCGCGCCAGGGCATTGGGGCCGAGGGCGGGGATGAACTTCACCGCCACGGGGCGTTCGAGCAGGGTGTCCTGGGCCAGGTACACCCGCCCCGTGCGTCCCCGGCCGATGGGCCGAACGATTCGGTACTCGTCGAACTCCTCCGGAGGAGTCCACGAGTCTGGCGGCCGGAAGGTGGCGGGGGTGCCCACTCCCACGGGCTAGGCATCCGGACGTCCCGCGGCAACCCTTCCCCCGTCCGAAAGGGCAGGAGCGCGCCGGAAGGGGCCACCCGATGTCGGGTGGTCATCACTTCCGGAGGGTGGCCGACGTCAGCCTTCCTGTCCGTTCGGCTTACGCGACTTGCTTGGCTTGAGCATGTTTCGGATCTTGTTCTCCAGGTCCGAGGGCAGGCACGGCTTGGCGACGAACTCGTCGGCGCCGGCCTCGCGGGCGTGCTCGGCGTTGCCCGCGAGCACGTGGCCGGTCAGCGCCATGACGGGGATATCGCGGGTCCGAGTGTCCTGTTTGATACGTCGGGTGGCCTCCCAGCCGTCCATGACGGGCAGGGAGAGGTCCATGAGGATGATGTCCGGCTCACTCGTCTGGGCCTTCTCCACCGCCTCGACGCCGTCCCGGGCGGTGTCCACCTCGAAGCCGACGAACTCCAGGTATTCCGCGTACATCTCGCGGGCATCGTCGAAGTCGTCGACGACGAGGATGCGCTTGCGGTTCACGGGGGACACGGCCGGGGTCGCGTCCGCCACCGGCTCTTCCGAAGTCTGGATGGCCGTGCGCTTCATGAAGCAGGTGCCTCGCGTGTAGGGAAACAGCGGTAGACACGACAATCTATGCACGCATCCGTCATCGCGCCCACCCCACATCGCCCCAGGGGGCACCCCACCACCGTTCAATGGAGAACGGTGGTGCACGGCGTGGCCCGTGTCGCGGGGGTCAGTCGTTGGAGATGTAGACCTGGATGAAGTGCTGCGCATTCGGCGGCTGACCCGTGGATTCGATTCGAGTCACCAGGAACCGTCCGTCCGGAGTGACTCCGAATCGGGGTGAGGGATTCGGAGTCAAATCGGGCGGCGGACGCAGCAGCCCCTCGAGAGGAACCCATTCGCCACCAACGAGCTTTCGCATGTGCAGCGTCTCGGGCTGCCCAGCGGCCTCCGGCTCCCCCAGGAGGACCACCAGCGCCCCCGAGGAATCCAAAGCGAAGCGACGCACTTCAGCCCTAGCCCCAGCTGGGAACCGTTCTTCGAAGGCACTGCCAAGCTCGCGCCATGCAGCGCTCCGCCACTCCCAAAAAGAGAGTTTTGCCGCATCATGAATCGCCACGAGAGGGCGCCCAGGGGCCCCCACACCCCAGGCCCATCCACTCGGGTGCCCCAGCGTCAATGGCGTGCTCTTCCATTCTCCCTCACTCCACCAGCGCGTCTCGTAGCGAATGGTATCACCCGAGGCATTCATCTCTCCCCAGATGACAACTGGATTCCCGCCCCCATCGAGTTCCATCGCCGTCGAGCCCACACTCCAATTTTCTGCGGGTCGAAACAGGCCCCGTCGAAGCCAGGTTGTGCCATCCCATTCATAAACGAAGAACTCCTCGCGGATGGCGAAGCTCACGAACCAACGCCCCTTCCCATTCGTTCTCAAGGAGAGTCCCCAACAGTAGGTTTTCGGGGCACGAATCACGGCACCCATCGAGACCCATTCACTCCCCGTCCATCGCCGGACATGAACTTCCCCCACTTCATCGTCGAGCCACCCCACCACCGGGTGCTGACTCTCATCCAGGCGCGCATTGAAATAGGTGACCCTCCCAGCAACCCTCAGTGGAGTTCCGCCCAGCAATTCCCAGGCAGCGCCCGCCCATTGATGAATGAACACGCCTCCGCTACCGCTGTCTCCCCATGCGACAAGGGGCCTGCCCGACGTCGGGACGAGCACCTCGGGAAAGCTGGGCGTGCTGTATTGAGGAGGGTCGCTCGTAAGCGCATTGCCCAGCGGGAGGAAGCCAGGAACCGTCCAGCGCCATTCATCACCCTGCTGAATTGAGTTTCCAGCCAAGTCTGTCACAGAGGAATCCATCACCACCTGGACAGCCACATCCTTCGGCAGTCGGCTCGCTGGACTTATCGTCAACACCCTACCGTCTGAGGACAGGGCCACGTCCCCTGCGATGACTTTGGAGTCCACCTCCAGACGAACGGAGGACACATGAACTGTCGACGGCTCGAGCCCCTCTGAAAACTCAGCGCGAACCGTATGACCAGCTCGGACTTGAGAGTCGCCTGGCGAGGGAACGCGCGACAAGAGGACCGGAGCTGTTCTATCCACCCTCAACAATCGTGGCTCGCTCAGGAACACCCGCTCCGCCAGTGTCGTCCGCACGAGCAGCTCGTGGTCTCCCTCTGACAACGCCTGCGTCTCCAGGCGCAGCCTGTACGGAGGAAGCAACGTCTCCACCGCAATACCATCCACCAGCAACTCCACCTTCTCCGGTGAGGCTCCCGTCAGTTCGACCTGGAGGTCGACACCACCGTTCGTCGCCGCCCGGGACAGGATGAGCCGTGCCCCCACGGTGGGCAGCCCAGCGTCGGGCACCTCCATGGGAGGCTCCTCCACATGGATGTCTGGGATATCGAGGCAAGCGCTCCAGAGGAGCCCGAGGGAGACGACGACAAGACGCAATGTGGAATGACGCATGACGTGACAGGAGGGCAATTTGCGTTCCATCGATGCCGGGCCTCGCGCAGCCCCCAGACGGAGCCCGGTCACTCACGAGGCCCCTGAAGAAATCTCACGCAGCAGACGGGCGTCCACATGGAAGGACACACCGTCCACCCAGGGGGCCTGGAATCCTCGATGGGCCTCCACAAACAGCAACGCCCCCGTGGAAATCCACGGGGGCGTCATCAGCCTCGGACGGCGCTACGTCGAGCCATCATTCGGCGGGGCTGTCTCAGGGAGTCGGGGCGGGGGTGATGCCCAGGCCAGTCACCGTGAGGTCCGTGACGACAGGCTGGCCCCAGATGTTCTCGTACGTCTGGTTGATGCCACGGCTGGCCAGCTTCGAGAATGCAACCGTGAACCCGGAAACGAGGGTCGGATTGATGGGCGCATAAGCCGCCCCCGAGGGATGCTGGAACGTGAAGTAATAACGGGTGCTGAATCCGGATTCCGTGATGGCGAAAACGGGCCGCTCGGGCTGGCTTGCATTCGTGATGAACGGCGCGGTCGGCTCATCCATGTACAGGGGGAAGCCCTGTCCACTGATGTTATTGACCTCACCGTACGAGACACCACCCACAGTGCCGTTGCCGTCGAGGTCGTAATTGAACAAGACCTGGACCTGCCCGTCCCCGACACGCAACGGGGAGAGGGGCGAGCTGAAGGTGAAGTAAACGCGTTCCCCTGTCGTGAGCTGCTGCGCAACGGGAGGAAGCGAGCTCTCCCTGTAACGAGCTTCCGTGACGGTCACCGCCGCGGGGGCCGTCGGCTCACCGCCAAAGAAGAAGCCGACTCGCTCGTAGATCTCCCCCGTCTCCACGGAGACGGCCCTCAGGTCCAGGTTGTACTCCTTGCCCGTCTGAATCGCGCCGGTAGAGGGGGTGATGGTGGCGCTGTAGCCGCCGTTCCCCAGTGCCACGGTGGCGGGCAGCGCCTCCTTGGCGTACTCGTCCGTCAGGCGCGCCAGCAGCGAGCCCTGCTGCACGGGCTGGTTGAAGTACAGATAGATGGGCTCGCCCGGGCGCACCATGTTGTGCAGCGGCTGCGAGCTCGAGGCTCCACGCAGCATCGCCACGTTGCTGGACTCGACGAACAGCGCGCTGCCCGTGGGCCGCGACGCCGGCAGGTTCAGGATGCGCGTGGTGCCGACCGACACCACGGACGCGGCCGAGTAGGTATCCACGTAGCCGTTGATCTCCGGGACGCCATCGCCGTTCGAGTCCGTCGGCGCCACCCACAGACGGTACTGCCCCGTCTGGTTCGTGAAGCGCGCCAGCTCCTGCGCGGCGGGGATGTTCTGGAACAGCAGCACGCCCTGCTCGTCGGACGTCGCCTCCACCACCACCGTGCTCACCACACTCGTGGTGTCATCGCTGTTCCTCAAGACCACCGTGCCAGCCGGCGAGGCCTCGAGCGTCGCGCGCACGTTCGCCGCGGGACGCCCCTGCGGCGTCACCAGCAGGAAGCGCAGCGAGCCGTCCAGCCG
Organism: Myxococcus sp. XM-1-1-1; assembly: GCF_020037095.1. Taxonomy (NCBI): domain Bacteria; kingdom Pseudomonadati; phylum Myxococcota; class Myxococcia; order Myxococcales; family Myxococcaceae; genus Myxococcus; species Myxococcus sp. XM-1-1-1. The sequence goes on along the minus strand of NZ_JAIQDH010000016.1, from coordinate 130,300 downwards.
CGTCAGCGTCACCGGACCGAAGCTCACGTTCGCGTTGTTGATGGGCACGTTGCCCGCCGACGAAGGCACCTCCGAAGTGGCGCGCAGCGTCGCATAGCCCGTCTTCGTGAACGTCAGCAGCACCTGCGAGCCCGCCGGGACACCCTTGAACTCGAAGTTGCCCTTCGCGTCCGTCGTCCCCGCCAGCGGCTCATCCGAGCTGCCAATCGTGATCTCCACCGACGCATCCGCCAGCGGCTTGAGGTCCGTCCCCAACACCTGGCCCGACACCGTCCCCTTCGGCGTCGCCGGCGTCACCACCGTGACGTTGTCCGGCTCACGCACGCCGTCCGCGATTCCGTCCCCGTTCTCGTCCTTGAAATCGTCTCCACACCCGAGCGCCAGGAACGGCACAACGGCCATGACCAGATGCTTCTTCATCTTCCCCACCTTGTATTGGATTGGCTCTGACGCCCCAAAACCCCGAAAGAGCGCGCATCGGACACTCTCCGACCCGGGCCCTCCACGTCAAGAAGGTGACAGTCGCGGGTGCATCGCCACTCGGTGGCGTGCCCCGGCGATCACATACCTCCAGGGTCCGACAGCAGGGTCCATCCAGACCCTGATGGGTTGAATCTCATCCATTGAGACGCGTTACCTGAGCGGATGGCTGATACCTTGCCCGCATGGTGGATGTGAATGAACCGTGTCTCGGCTGCGCCATCACTCGCGGTGAGCACCGCCCCGTCGGAGGCATCCTGGCTCGCGCTCCCGGGCTCGTGCTGCACGGCGTCGCCGGTCCCAGCCCCGTGCCGGGGTGGGTGGTCATCTCCAGCGAGCAGCACGCCCGCGCCTGGTACGAGCTGGATGACGGGACCTCCCGGGAACTGGGAGCCTTCGCCGCCCGCGTCATGAGGGCCCAACGCGAGGTCCTTGGCGCCGAGCACGCCTATGCCTTCGCCATCGGCGACGTGCTCCGGCACTGCCACCTGCACCTGGTGCCTCGTTTCGCCGGGACGCCCCAGCGCCTGTGGGGCCGCGCCGTGTTCGACGCCCCTGTCGCCGACCACTTGCCCGCCGAGGCGCTGGAGGCCGCCGCTCGCGCCCTGGCCGCCGCACTGTCCGGCTGAGGTCCCCACTCGGGGGGACGTGCTAGACCCACCCTCTCCCTCCTCCCGAGAGGTACCGCCCGTGTCGTCCGAGCCCCGCAACCGCGTCCTCGAGAAGATGCTCGAGCGCCTCTACGCCGCGCTCGCCTCCGGCCCCAGCCTCAACTGCCGCCCCCACCACAGCCGCCAGCGCCTGGACCTGGCCACGCTGACCCGACTCGACGGCACCTCACCTCACGCCGTGCTGGCCGCGCTCCTCGGGGACAAGGCCACGGTCCGGCTCGCCGTGAAGCCTCCTGTGTCGAAGGGACGTCTGGCCGCGCCCGGCGGCGCCTCGGCTCGCCTGGCCGCCGACGCTCGCGACGAGAACTCGGCCCCGCCTCGTGCGGCGAGCATCTCGACGCGCCACGAGGACAACACCCGCGACGAGAACCCCGCCGCTCCTCGTGCGGCGAGCACCTCGACGCGCCACGAGGACAACACCCGCGACGAGCCCACCACCCCCGTGGCGGATGATGCGATTGCGCTCGCCGCATCCTCCCGGCCCGAAGGCGAGGTGAGCATCGAGCGCGACGCCCCAGCGCTCATCCGCGACGAGCGCGCCTTCGAGGACGAAGCCAGCGACGACCGCCCGTCCCCCACCCGCGCCGAGGAGGAGCAACAGGCCCTCCTTCGCAAGCTCGCCGCCATCGTCGAGGACGCGCGCATCTTCGAGCAGGACACCGGCGCGCACGTCCTCCACGTCGGCTTCCCGCTGCTGCAGCTCCCCCCGGGCCCCAAGGACAAGCGCGGCTTCGGCACCCGGCGCATCCTCGCCCCCATCGCCTTCGTCCCCGTGCGCATCACCCTCAAGAAGGGGCGCACCCCGTCCGTGGAGCTCGAGGGCGCCGAGGAAGGGGTCGACCGCGTCGCCCCCAACACCGCCCTGCTCGCCTGGCTGGAACAGCAGACCGGCCAGCGCTTCGGCGAGCTCTTCGCCGACGAGACCGGCGAGGACCCGTGGCGCGAGGTCAACGAGCTGGTCGCCCTCGTCTCCAAGTCGCTGGAGCTGCCCGCCCCCGAGCCCTTCACGGCCCAGACGGCCCTGTCCGCCGTGCCCCGTCCGGACGAGGACGCCGCCACGCAGGCCGCCATCCTCCCGAGCGCCGTGCTCGGCCTGTACCCGCTGTCCAACCAGAGCCTCGTGGACGACATGCGCGCCCTCGTGGACGGCGAGCCCCTCTCCGGCCCCATCGAGAGCTTCCTGCGCGTGGACGTGTCACTCGACCAGCCCGCCCACCCAGGCGGCGGAGAGCGCAACCTGGAGGGACTCAAGCGCGCCGAGGACGAGCGGCTCGTCACCATCGCGGACCCCTGCCAGGCCCGCGCCGTGCGCCTGGCGCGCAGTAGCCGGGGGCTCGTCATCCACGGCCCGCCGGGCACCGGAAAATCCCAGACCATCGCCAACGCCATCGGAGACCATCTCGCCCGGGGTGAACGGGTGCTGTTCGTCTGCGACAAGCGCACCGCGCTCGACGTGGTGAAGCACCGCCTGGACCACCTGGGCCTCGGCGACCTGTGCGCCGTCGTGCACGACGCCCAGCGAGACCAGCGCGACCTCTACATGGGCATCCGCGAGCAGCTCGACACGCTGGCGGAGACCCGCACCGACGCCGCCGTCCCTCGCGAGCTGTCCCGCGTGGACACGGAACTCCAGACGCTCCACGACGAGCTCACCACCGCCGAGCACGCCCTCTCCGCGCGCCCCGAAGACGGCTCCGCCCCGTCCTTCCACGAGCTGGTGGGCCAGTGGCTCGCCCTCGAGTCCCCCGAGGCGCTCACGCCCGCCACCGCGTCACTCACCTCCGCGCGCCTCGCCGACGTCACCGCTCGCGAGCGCGAGGCACGCGAGGTGTTCGAGCGCGCCCTCAAGGAGAGCTACCCGGACAACCCCTGGCGCGAAGCCCTGGGCATCGACCTGGCCACCTACCTCGCCACGCCCCTCACCACCTGGCGCGAGCGACTCGGCGCCACCGTCGAGGCGGCCCGTGATGCGGACGCGCTCACCTCGCCGGACATCCCAGCCTTCGGCGCGGAGCCGGAAGCCGAGGGGCTCGCGCGCGCCCACTTCGCCGAACAGCTCGCCCCCGTGTTGGAGACCACGAACCCGGAGTCCCTCGCCCGCTGGGCCGCGGCCTCACCGGACACGGTGCGGACCGCGAAGGCCCAGCTCGAAAGCCTCTCCCCTCAAGTCCAGGTGCTCTCCGAGGGCCCGCTCGACACCGAGCTCGCGCTGATTCACCGCGAGCAGCCGCAGGCCCTGGGTGCGCTGTCCACCGCGCTCGCCACGCTGGGCGCGTACCTGGGCATCGCCCGCAAGTGGTACGCGTTCTTCTGCTTCGCCCGGAAGGCCGGCGCACGAAAGGTGCTCCAGCAGTTCGGCCTCACCCTGGGCTCGGCCACCGCCGAGCGCGTCCGTCATTTCCTCACTGGCGCCCGCGCTCGCGCGCTCCTGGGCGAGTTCCACCGCGCCACCCTCGTCCCCACCTCCGCGAGCCTGCCCGATGAGACGCTCGCCCGAGATTTGCGCGCCCACGCCGCGCTCTTCGAGGTCCTCGGTGCGCTGGACTCGACGCCGCACCTCGCCTCGTGCCGGGACGCCGTGCGACGGGCCCTGACGACGGACGCCGCGACACGCGCCGCGCTGCTGACAGGGCTGCGACGCTCCGCCGCCCGGGGCGCGGCCGTAGCGAGGCTGGAGCAGCGGCTCGCCGAGACAGGGCTGTGCTCCTCCGAGTGGCTCACCCTCCGCGTGCACGAACTGCGCGCCGGCGCCCTGCTCACTCCCGTCGCCACCGCGCTCCAGTCACGTCTGTCCACGGTGGAGGGGATGCTGCGTCTGCGCTCGCTCCTGTCGGGCATGCCCCCGGCGTTGGCGGCCTCGGTCGAGTCGCTCGCCCGCCTGGGCACGGACGCGCGGACGGGCTGGACGGCCGTGCTCAAGGCCACGCTCGCCGCCGAGGCGACCTCGCGCCTTCGCGAGGACTCCACCCTCCAGCACGTCGACGCCGAGCGCACCCAGGCCACCCAGGCGCGCTACCGCGTGCTCGAGGAGAAGAAGCGCGGCCTCGTGCGCGACGCCATCCTCCACCAGTGGACGCAGCGCCAGCGTGAGCGGCTGCTCGCGGCCAACGGCGGTCGACTCAACAGCCAGGGCGCGGAGCTGCGCCGACGCCTCATGTTGCGCGGAGAGCGCGCCATGCGCGTGCGACAGGTCATCGCCACCGGCCTGGACATCGACGGCGGAGACCCGCTCTTCGACGCCCGACCCGTGTGGATGGCCAGTCCCCAGACGGTGGCGCAAATCTTCCCGCGCCGCCCCATCTTCGACGTCGTCATCTTCGACGAGTCCTCGCAGTGCCGACTGGAGGAGGCCCTGCCCGTGCTCACGCGCGCCAGGCGCGTCGTCATCGCCGGAGACCCGAAGCAGCTCCCTCCCACGCGCTTCTTCGAGTCCGCCGTGGTCCAGAGCCAGCAGGACGCCGAGGCCGAGACCGAACAGGGCCTCTTCGAGGAGCAGCAGTCCGAGGTGGAGGACCTGCTCTCCGCCGCCCTCAACCTGGACATCGACCAGTGCTACCTCGACGTGCACTACCGCTCGCGCGACGCGGACCTCATCGCCTTCAGCAACGAGCACTTCTACGACAAGCGCCTCCAGGCCATCCCCGCCCACCCCTCGCACCGCGCGCCGCACGCGGCCCTGCGCCTGCTCCCCGTGGGCGGCACCTATGAGAAGCGCGTCAACCAGGTCGAGGCCCGTGCCGTGGGCCAGCTCGTGAAGGAGCTGCTCGCCCGGCCCGAGCCCCCATCCATCGGCATCGCCTGCTTCAACCTCTCCCAGCGCGACGCCATCACCGATGTGCTCGACGAACTCGCCGCTGAGGACGCCACCTTCTCCGCACGACTCGCCACCGCGCGCACCCGCCGGGGTGCCGGCTCCTTCGAGGGCCTCTTCGTGAAGAACCTGGAGAACGTCCAGGGCGACGAGCGCGACCACCTCATCATCAGCACCACCTACGGCCCGGACCGACAGGGCCACTTCTACCGCCGCTTCGGACCGCTCGGCAGCGCGGGCGGTGGCCGGCGCCTCAACGTGCTCGTCACCCGCGCACGCCAGCAGGTGCACCTGGTCACCTCCATCCCTCGCGACGCGTACACCGCCCTGCCCCCCGTGGAGCCCGGCCGGCAGCCCAACGGCGGCTGGCTGCTCTTCGCCTACCTCCAGTTCGCCGAGTCCCTCTCCCAGCCCCAGCGCCCCACCACGCCCGAGGCCGCCCCCCGGGAGCTCGTCGTCCACGAGCGCGAGACCGACGCGGGCTCCACCTTCGCCCGCGCGCTGGCCCACCACCTGGCCCGCCGCCACCAGGTCTCCTCCGACGTGCACTGGGGCAACGACGGCTTCTGTGTGGACGTGGCCCTGCACCACCCCACCTCGCCCGGCGACGTCACCGTGGGCCTCTTGTGCGACGGCACCCGCTACCCCAAGGCCGCGGACCGCGTGGAGTGGGACCTGTTCCGCACCGGCGTGCTCGAGGGCCAGGGCTGGAAGCTCGTGCGGCTCTGGACGCCCCACTTCTTCCGTGACCCGGAGGGCGCCACCACCCAGGTGCTCCAGCGCGTGGGCGAGGTGCTCATGCGCCAGCCCGCCCCGCTCACCGTGGACACACCCGACAAGCGCGCCCTGCACTGAGCACCCGGCTCAGGGCGACCCGGGCTTCACCTCCGCAGTCAGCCACAGGTCGCCCAGCGCCAGCTCCAGCGCCTCGAAGGGCTCGGCCCGCACCCGCTCGTCTCCCGAGTAGGTGCCGAGCTCGACCCACCGCGCCCCGTCCCGTCGGAACACCTCCAGCGTGCGCGCCTTCGGGTCCACCAGCCACACGTGGCCCACACCCTCGCGCGCGTAGATGCGCTTCTTCTTCACCCGGTCCAACGGCGCCGTGGAGGGAGAGAGCACCTCACAGACCCAGTCCGGCGCGAGCGTGAAATACGGCACGTCCGGGATTTCCGGCATCCGCTCCCTTCGCCAGGCCGCCAGGTCGGGCACCAGCACGTCCTTGCGGAAGTGCAGCTCGGGCTCCACGAGGAACCACCACCCACCGGGCCCGCCTCGTCCCCGCTCGAAGGGACCATAGAGCTCGCCATACAAACCCGAGTTGGCCTTCGCATGCGGACTCGCCGGCCGGGGCATCACGATGAGCTCCCCGTCGACTATCTGCCCGACCACATGCTCCGGCAGTGCGAGCAGGTCCTCGTACGTCGCCGGTCGCTTCGGTCCTTCTCCCATCGCCTTGCTCCTCTCACCGCCCGCACCCCACCCCTCCAACATCCGCGCCGCCTCCCCGAAGTGGAACCCCACCCCATACCGCGTGTCCACTCATTCCTACTTCATGGGTCTGACATCTGAACCCCCACCCAAAAGCCCCCATGGACCTCCCATTCCATAGAGGGAAGAATGTCGCCGCCCCATGGTTCCCTCACGCTCTGGCCTGCTCGTCCTGTCGCTCCTGCTCCTGTCCTCCCCTTCGTGGGCGGACAACAACGCCGACGAGGCGGATATCGCCTTCGAGCTGGGCAATGACGCCTACGCCAAGGGGCAGTACACCGAGGCGCTGCGCTCGTACTTCACCAGCTACCGGCTGGTGCCCAACCGCAACGTGCTCTTCAACATCGCCCGCTGCTTCGAGGCGCTGGGCAAGTTCAACGAGGCGTACCGCTACTACAACGACCTGCTCACCGAGGACCTGCCCACCGAGGACGCCTCGGAGGTCTCCCGCTCGCTGGACCGGCTGCGCCCCAAGGTCGCGCTGGTGAAGGTCACCACCGTGCCCAAGGGCGCGGACGTCTACGTGGACCGCATGGACCTGGGCAGCCGGGGCCGCTCGCCGCAGACGCTCGCGCTGTCGCCGGGCCGGCACAAAATCATGGTGAAGAAGGACGGCTACCGTCCCACCGAGGCCACCGTCACCGTGGCGCGCGGCAAGGAGACGGAGCAGACCTTCGACCTGTTCCTCATCACCGGCGGCGTGGAGCTCACCGGCACCCCCGAGGGCGCCGAGGTGCGTGACGCCCCCAACGGCCCCGTCATCACCAAGCTGCCCGGCCGCGCCCGCCTGCCTCCCGGCCAGCGCATCCTCTACGTGCGCGCGCCCGGCTACGCCCCCGGCCAGTACGTGGTGGACGTGCCCGCCGACGGCAGCGTGCCGCTCTCCGTGTCACTGCGCGTGCAGGACCGCCCCTCGGGCCGGCTCGTCGTCACCGCCAACCGCGACGGCGCCACCGTGCGCGTGGACGGCCAGCCCGCGGGCTTCACGCCCACCGTCGTCACCCTCCCCGAGGGCGAGCACCAGCTGGAGGTCGAGAGCCGCGAGGTGCGCCCCCTGCGCCAGAAGGTGACGGTCATCGCCGACCAGGAGGTGAAGGTCCACGCGGAGCTGAGGTACGCGCCCCCGCCCGTGCGCGCCGCGTCCAAGAGCCTGGTCGCCGTCGACGACGCGCCCGCCTCCACCACGGTGCTCACCCAGGAGGAGCTGCGCGCGTTCGGCTGGCGCACGCTCGCCGAGGCGCTGTCCGGCGTGCGCGGCTTCTTCCTCACCGACGACCGCACGTACACCTATCTGGGCGTGCGCGGCTTCTCGCCCCCGGGCGACCTCAACACGCGCATCAGCATCCTCTGGGACGGCCACCCCATGAACGACGTGTGGGCCGGCCAGGGCTTCGCCGCGCACGACTTCAACGTGGACCTGCTCGAAATCGAGCGCATCGAGGTGGTGCGCGGCCCGGGCAGCTCGCTCTACGGCACCGGCGCCTTCTTCGGCGTCATCAACGTGGTGCCCCGCGAGTCGCTCGGCCAGGACAAGCACCTGGAGGTGACGGGCGCCGTGGGCGCGCTGGGCACCACGCGTGGACACGCCACGGCGGCGTGGGCGAACGGCAACCGCTCCATCCTGGTGAGCGCCGCGGCCCTGACGGCCTCGGGCGCGGACACCACGCGGCTGCTCGCCGACCAGGAGTACCTGGTCACCGGCCTGGACGCGGAGCGCGCCGCCACCGGCTCCATGCGCGCGCGCGTGGGCGACTTCGCCTTCCAGGCCATGCTCAACGTGCGCTCCAAGGAGCTGCCCACCGCCCCCTACGGCACCGTCCCCGGCACGGAGGGCAACCGCGTGAAGGACCTGCGCTTCTTCGCGGAGGGGCGCTACGAGCACGAGTTCTCGGAGAACTTCAGCCTGTCCGCGCGCGGCTCGTTCGACCTGAGCCGCTACGACGGCATATACGTGTACCAGGAGTCGGCCGGCGGCCCGCGCGAGGAGACCGGCGACGCGGACTGGGTCAACGCGGAGCTGCGCGCGCGGGTGGGGCTGTTCGAGGGCAACCGGCTCACCCTCGGCGTGGAGGCCCAGGGCCAATTGGGCGTGCGGCAGTCGACGAACCCCGGCCCCATCCTCGAGACCAAGACGCGCACCATCCTGTCCGCGTACCTGCTCGACGAGTGGAAGCTGCACCCCCGGCTGAGCCTGTCGGCGGGCCTGCGCCTGGACAAGTACACGGACGTGGACGAGACCCCCATCACGCCTCGCGTGGCGCTCATCGCCCGCCCCTACGACGCGGGCCTCACCAAGCTGGTGGCCGGTAACGCCTTCCGCGCGCCCACCATCTACGAGCTGCACTACGCGGACGGCATCACCCAGGCCGCGCCGGAAGCGCTGGACCCGGAGACCATCACCACCTTCGAGCTGGAGCACGGCCACGATTTGACGGACGAGCTGCGGCTCACCGTGGCCGGCTACCACAACCGCATCTCCAACCTGGTTCGGCTGCAGGAGGAGGCCAACCCCTCCGGCCAGTGCGGCACCAGCACCCAGTGCCTCGTGTTCGGCAACGACAGCGGCACCACGCTGGCGTGGGGCGCGGAGGCGGGCGTGCACTGGCAGCCGGGTCGCTACCTGCTGGTGGACATGAGCTACTCGTACGTGCGGCTGCGCAACGCCTCGGACGAGGTGGCCGCCGCGGCCCCCGCGCACCTGGTCTCCGGTCGCCTGCTGATGCCCATCGGCGGCGGCGACATGCGGCTGGCCACCCAAGCCACCTACCAGAGCGCGCGCCCCACCGGAGAGGGCGGCGCCGACAGCGGCGAGGCGCTGCTCATCAGCTTCGGCCTCTCCGGTGACTACGGCCCGCTGCGCTACTTCGCCGGCGTCCACAACCTGCTCGACACCAGCTATCGGATTCCGGTGTCGGACGAGAATTCCATCGCGCCGGTGCCCCAGTACGGTCGCACCTTCACCCTGCAGCTGACCGGGACGTTCTGATGAGCGCGTCCGGCGCCGCGCCGTCCGAGCTCGCGCTCGACTTCATCCAACCCGGCCACGCGCTGTATGCCGGGGAGCTGGAGCTGCGCTTCCGGGTGCTGCGCGAGCCGCTCGGCTACACGCGCGAGCAGGTGACGTTCCCCTTCGAGGACACAAGCCTCCATCTGGTGGCGCACGTGGGCGGACAGGTGCTCGGCTGTGTCCTCTTCCATCCCGAGGACCCGCGGGGTGGCCGGCTGTTCCAGATGGCCGTGACGCCCGAGCTCCAGGGTCAGCGGCTGGGCGCACGACTGGTCCGGACGTTGGAGGCGGAGCTCGTGCGGCGAGGCCTCACCCAGGTCCACCTGCATGCCCGACAGGCGGTCGTCCCCTTCTACGAACGGCTGGGTTATTCCACGTACGCGGAAGCGTTCCTGGAAGTCGGCATTCCACATCGGCACATGCGGAAGTCACTCGGGACGTAGGCGCGGGAGCGTTGCTCACCAGCGGACACCGGCGCATGTCGTCGAGCATCCGGGCGGACCATCGCCGTGTCGCCCCCTGACCTCAACAACCGGGGGATGCTGGTAACCTTTCCAGCGCGGTCAGCGAGCCAGCGACATCGAGGAGAGACGATGAACGGAACGAACGACGGACGCGGCGCGCCCCCTTCCCATCGGGCCGGCCCCTCGGGAGCTCCCAGAGACAGCGAGCTGGAGGACGAGGGCCTCGCCTCCGACGCGGAGGCCGAGCGCGCGCCTCGCCGCCCCATCCAGGTGATGGAGGACAACACGCTGCACACGCGGCTGACGAAGGACCTGGGGGTGCACTACCCCTTCGTCAGCGCGGGCATGGCCTTCGTGGCGCTGCCGCCGCTGGTCATCGCGGTGTCGGAAGCAGGTGGCATCGGCATGCTGGGCTCGGCGCCCGAGCCCGCTCCGTTCCTGCGCGCTCGCATCCAGGCCATCCGCGCCGGCACCCAGCGGCCCTTCGGCGTGGACTTCATCCTGGACCATGCGCGGGCCGGGGACCTCACCACGCGCGAGCACATCGACACGTGCATCAGCGAGCGTGTCCCCGTGGTCGCGTTCCACTGGGCCCTGCCTCCGGCCGCGTGGGTGAAGGACTTGAGGGCCGCGGGCATCCGCGTCTGGGTGCAGGCGGGCTCGGTGGAGTTCGCGAAGGACGCGCTGGCGCTCGGCGTGGACGGGCTCATCGCGCAGGGGCGACAGGCGGCGGGCTACAACCGGGGGACCACGCCCACGTTGAAGCTGGTGCGGGAGCTGCGCGCGTTGACGAGCGAGCTGCCCCTGTTGGCCGCGGGAGGCATCGCGGACGCGCTGAGCGCGGCGCGCGCGATGTATCACGGCGCGGACGGCGTCTGGGTGGGCACGCGCATGGTGGCCTCCGTGGAGGCGTACGCGCATCCGGGCTACAAGCAGCGCCTGGTGGACGGGGACGCGCGCGACTCGGACTTCACCACGCTCTTCGGTCCGGAGTGGAGCGGCCCGAGGCAGCGGGTGCTGCGCAACCGCGTGGTGCGCGAGTGGGCGGGCCGGGAGGCGAAGGCGCCGACGCAGACGCAGGACACCATCGGCACGACGCGGCTGTTCCCGGGGCTCGCGGGTGGTGACGCGCTGTACACGATGCCGCGCTTCAGCGCCTTCGTGCCCACGCCCGACACGCAGGGGGATTTGGAGGAGATGGTGCTGCCCGCCAGCGGCTCCAGCATGGCGCGCATCGAGAGCGTGCAGCCCGCCGGGCAGATCGTGGTGGAGATGATGGAGGGGGCGCACCGGCTGCTCGCGAACCCGTACGAGCTGGAAGCGGACACCGACGAGAACGACCGCTCCTGAGGCCGGACGGACGGCGCTCCGCCCGCCTGGTCTCGGGCGGAGGATTCGGGTGATGCGGCCGTGGGAGTTGGAGTAGGAACCCACCGACGACGGGTGGGCTCCATGACGATGACGAAGACGCAGGCGCACTGGCGACGCGTGGCACTCTCGGGATGGCTCGGGCTCGCGCTGTGCGGCGGCGTGGTGGTGGCGCGGGCGGTGACTTCGGAGGTGAGGGCCCCCTCGCGGCGCCTGTCCCCGGAGGAGCGCGAGCTGCTGGGCAGGATGGCCGCGGAGGCCGAGCCCCACTGGCGGCGGCGCTCGATGCACTCGTTCCCCGGCGACCACTGGTCCCAGGATGACGACTTCGGCGCCTCCGAGCGCGGCTGGGTGATGAGCGAGGCGCGACGGCGCGATGTGCCCGTCACGGACGTGTTCGACGCCATCGACACGGAGCTGCGCGCCTCGTCGCCCGTGACGGCGCCTCGCAAGGCCACCGCGAGCCCGTGCAAGCCACGGCCGTTCTACGACTGATGCGCGGCGAGACCTCTCACCTCGCGTGGTCCGCGCGTGCCTCGCGCGACGGCGGCGCTCGCGAGCGGGCGGATGAGGAGTGCGCTCCGACGCAAGGGGGCTTCCGGCGCGTGACGTCGCCCGGGGCAACCGGAGCGCTTGGCCTCGCCGGTTGCTCACTGCAACCACGGTGGGCAGCGACAGTCGCTGACCTCCCGATGCCACGGGCGAGCCTCCCACACGAGGCGTCGCCCGGGACGGACGGAGCGCATCGCCCCGCCGACTCCTCACTGGCTCCTTGGTGGGAGCCGCTGGCCGATGCGCTCTCGCCGATGCGCGGGAGCACCTCACACGTGACGTCGTGTGGAGCCGATGAAGCGCTCCGTCCTACCGCTTCCTCACTGCATTCTGGGTGGGCGGCGACGGCCGATGTTCACTCGCCGATGCGCGGAAGTACCTCGCGCGTGACGCCGCCCGGAGCCGATGAAGCGCTCCGTCCCACCGCTTCCTCACTGAATTCTGGGTGGGAGCCGCTGGCCGATGCGCTCTCGCCGATGCACGGGAGCACCTCACACGTGACGTCGTACGGAGCCGATGAAGCGCTCTGCCCCACCGCTTCCCCACTGCATTCTGGATGGGCGGCGACGGTCGATGTTCACTCCCCGATGCGCGGAAGCACCTCGCGCGTGACGCCGCCCGGAGCCGATGAAGCGCTCCGCCCCACCGCTTCCTCACTCCATCCTCGACGGATGCGAGCCACCTCTCCCGCTCTCGCGCTCCACGGCGCGCCCCTTCGCGCATGACGACCTCGTCCCACGGATTGCTCCGCGCCGTGCACCGCGCCGCCTCGCTCACCAGCGTGCGCCTGGCCCTCTTCGGCGTCATCGCGCTCATCGCGTGCTGGCGGCCCCTGTCCGTCGCCGGCGGGCTGAACGACTTCCGCGACTCGCACCTGCTCGACTCGTACGAGGACGCGGGCACCCGCAGCGTGACGAACTACGGACAGCTCCCGCTGTGGAACCCCTGGTCCTGCGGCGGGCAGTACGCGCTCGGCAGTCCGCAGACGCGCGTCTTCGCGCCCACCGTGCTGGTGTCCTCGCTCATCGGTCCGCGCCGCGCGGAGCCCGTGCTGCTGTGGATGTTCCTCGTGCTCGGCATGGAGGGCTTCTTCCACTACGCCCGACGACGCGTGGGCTCCGCGGCAGGCGCGCTCGGCGCCGCGCCCCTCTTCGGGTTGATGGGCTTCACCGCGCTGTCCTGGTCCATCGGCTGGCTCAACTTCGCGGGCTTCCTCCTGCTGCCGTGGCTGCTCGTCGGCACCCGCCGCGCCGTCGAGGGCAGACTGTCCGGCGCCGCGCTCGTGGCCGCCGTCTTCTCCCTGCTGCTCGCCTTCGGCGGCACCTACCCGGTGCCCATGGGTGCCCTCTTCGTCGTCCTCGAGACGGGCCGCTCGCTCTACACCCTTCGCGGCGCGCCCCGCCGCCTCCAGGCCCTGTGGTCCCTGGGCGCCACCGCGTGCTTCACGCTGGCCGCCTGCGCCTTCCGCCTGTGGCCCATCCTCGAGACGATGCGCTCCTCGCCGCGCGTCATGGCCGGCACGCCGGGCAACGACCTCACGCCCCTCGTGAAGATGCTGCTCGAGCTGCCGGCACGCTCCGGCTACAGCGATACCGGCAACTTCTACTTCGCCCCCGCCGCGCTCGCGCTCGCGCTGCCGGCCCTCGCCTTCGCGTGGCGGCGCGCGCTGTACCCCGCCATCGTCGCCGGCCTCTGCGCGTGGATGGCCGCGGGCTACGCGGCGTCACCGTCCCTGTTCGCGGGCCTGCGCACGCTGCCCATCTTCGAGACGTTCCGCTACCCCGAGCGCTTCCTCGTCCCCACCTGCTTCTTCCTCGCCGAATTGGCCGCGCTGGGCCTCGCCGTCCTGCTGGCGCGCACGTGGCGCTCGCCCGCGCGGTGGACCTGGGCCGCGGCGGCCGCGTGCGCGGTGGCCCTGGCGAGCTGGGGGCTCCAGCTTCGCGCCTTCGACAACCTCTCCCACTGGGCGCAGATGATTCCGCAGCCCGTCGAGAAGGAGCAGCCCTTCGCGCAGGCGCGCGGCAACCGCTGGTCCCAAGGCCACCTGCTCGCGCTCAACCGAGGCTCCATCGCCTGCGGTGAAGCGTGGCCCGTGCCCATGTCCTCCAAGCTGCGCGGCGACCTGAACCAGGAGGAGTACCTGGAGGAGCCCGGCTCCGGCACCGCGCGCCGCGTGGAGTGGACGCCCAACCGCGTCACCGTGGACGTGGAGGCCACGCGGCCCACCGTGCTGCTGGTCAACCAGAACTGGCACCCCGGCTGGAAGTCCTCACAGGGCGAGGTCGTCTCGCGCGACGGGCTGCTCGGCGTGCGCGTGCCCGAGGGTCGCCATCAGGTGGTGCTGAGCTTCCTGCCCCGCTCGGGGCTCGGCGGCACCCTGGTGTCCGTGCTCGCGTGGGTGGGGCTCGGCTTCCTGTTGTGGCGCGAGCGTCGGGGACAGCGGCTGTCCTGGCCCGCGACGGTGAGCGTGGCCCTGGTGCCCCTCGTCGCGTGGGGCGCCGTGGCCACCGCCTGGAGCGAGCCCGTGGCGAAGCCGGACCCGCGCAACCAGGATGGCTCTCCGCTGACGGTGGCGCAGCTGCCCGCGAAGGCCACGCCCATCAACGCACGCTTCGGTGTGCCCGTGGAGCTGGTGGCCGCGGAGATTCCCGAGGAGCCCGACGCGGAGGGCATCGCGTCCATGGTGCTGAACTGGCGCGTGACGGGGCCGGTGCCGCGCTCGGTGGGCATCTTCGTGCACATCGTCGCGGCGGACGGTCGTCGACTCGGCGCGGACCACGACGTGGTGGGCGGCACCTGGTTCTTCACCGACGCACCCAGGGACACGCTGCTGCGCGACGCGTTCTCCGTGTCCACGCGCGGCTGGCCCCAGGGCGAGTGGACGGTGCTGGTGGGGCTGTGGCACGCGGGCGGCGACCAGTCGCGCGTGCCCCTGCTCGAGGCGCCGGGACGGCCGATGTCCGATGGCCGGGTGGCCGTGGGGACGTTCACCGTTCCACGGAAGGTCCGGGCCAACGAGTCCTCCGTGAACCCATAGTCCGAGTGCCGACAGCCCGCGCGAGACGCGCGGCGCCCGGGGCGTTATGAAGCGCGGCATGCGAATCCTGCACACCATGTTGCGCGTGGGGAACCTGGAGAAGTCGCTCGACTTCTACACCCGGATCATCGGCATGACGCTCCTGCGCCGCCGTGACTACCCCGATGGGAAGTTCACCCTGGCCTTCGTCGGCTTCGGCCCCGAGGACACGCATCCCGCGCTGGAGCTCACCCACAACTGGGGCGTGGAGAAGTACGAGCTGGGCACGGCCTACGGCCACGTGGCCCTGGGCGTGAAGGACATCCGCAAGACGTGCGACGCCATCCGCGAGGCCGGCGGCAAGGTCGTCCGCGAGCCGGGGCCGATGAAGCACGGCACCACCGTCATCGCCTTCGTCGAGGACCCGGACGGCTACCGCGTCGAGCTCATCGAGCAGGGCACCTGAAAGCCCCCGTCCCCACGCGAGGGAGGGCTGACGTGACGTCCCAGCCCCCGCGCCACGAACCCGTGAAGCCACCCGGGGCCCCCGGAACGAGTCCTGCGTGCGTGGGCCCGGCCCATTAAGCTGCCCCCCGTGAGCCCCACCCCCATCTTCCTCCCCAGCCACGAGCCGCCCGCGCGTCCTCGCGACAACGCGCTGCTCTTCCTCGCGCGCGGCATGGAGCTGCTCATCTCCGAGCGCGATGGCGCCATCGTCCTGCCCACCGGCGCGGCGTTCCCCGACGTCGTCCCGGCGGCGCACTACCTGGGCACGCTGGACGGCGTGGACTGCTACACCGCGCCGCTTCCCCGGGACTTCACGCCGCCCGAGGGCACCACGCTGGTGCCCGCCCGCGCGCTCTACAAGCGGCTGGACGAGGTGCGCTTCGCCATCGCGGGGCGCGCGCTCGCCATCTCCGAGTGGGACGTGCAGCACCGCTTCTGCGGACGCTGCGGCCAGCCCACGCAGCTCGTCTCCGGGGAGCGCGCCCGCAGGTGCCCGGTGGACAACACTCCGTTCTATCCGCGCATCTCCCCCGCGATGATTGTCCTCGTCACCCGGGGCGACACGATGCTGCTCGCGCGCAACTCCACCCTGCCGGAGCCCATGTTCAGCACGCTCGCGGGCTTCGTGGACGCCGGTGAGTCGCTGGAGGAGTGCGTCGCGCGCGAGGTGAAGGAGGAGGTCGGCATCGAGGTGAAGAACATCCGCTACTTCGGCTCGCAGCCCTGGCCCTTCGGGCGCTCGCTGATGGTGGGCTTCACCGCCGAGTACGCGGGCGGCGACATCCAGGTCGACGGCAAGGAGATCGCCGAGGCCCACTGGTTCCACCCGGACAACCTGCCCCGCGTCCCGCCGCGCCTGAGCATCGCCCGACACCTCATCGACGCCTTCGTCGAGCGCGTGAAGGCCCGCCCTCCCACCGGTCGGTGAGCCCGCGAGTGCCAACAAGCGGGCGCCACGGGCATTCGGTACAGTGCCCGCCAGCTCTCGCAGGAGGGACCCGGATGAAGCGCTTCGCGCTGCGCGACCGAACCGACCGCCTGGACGCGGTGACGCAGTACGAGGACATCGTCCGCATCCTCGCCACCCAGGAGTTCCCCTGGGACATCACCCAGGCGCTCAGCTTCGCGCTGTTCCGCACCTACGCGGTGCCGAGCATCGGCGTGCTGCTGCACGACACCGGCGAGTTCACCGCGCGCCCCCAGAAGCGCTACGACGACACCGTGCTCATCCTCGACGCCATCCTCGAGCACGGCATGGCCAGCACCGCGGGGCGCGCGGCCCTGCGCCGGATGAACCAGATGCACGGCGCCTATGACATCTCCAACGACGACATGCGCTACGTGCTGTCCACCTTCGTCGTCACGCCCGTGCGCTGGCTCGCGGAGTTCGGCTGGAGGGCGCTGACGCCCCACGAGGTGACGGCGTGGACGCACTACTACCGCGCCATGGGTCGCCACATGGGCATCCAGGACATCCCCGGGACGTACGAGGACTTCGTCACCCTCCTGGACGACTACGAGGCGAAGCACTTCGCCTTCGACACGCGCAGCCGCGCCGTCGCCGACGCCACGCTGGAGCTGCTCACCACCTTCCCTCCGTCGAACCTCGCGCCCAAGCCGCTCGTCACGCTTTTCGCGCGCACGCTCATGGAGGATGCGCTGCTGGACGCCTTCCACTACCCGCGCCCGTCCTCGCTCAGCCGGAAGCTGTTCCGCTCCGCGCTGTGGCTGCGCGGCCGGTTCGTGCGCTACGCGCTGTCGCCTCGCGAGACGCCGCTGTTCGGGCGCGAGGGCTCCAACCTGCGCACCTACCCCCAGGGCTTCGACGTCGAGAAGCTGGGCACCTTCCCCAAGGGCTGCCCCGTGCATCACCACCGCCCGGCCGCCGCCACCCCCACCGCGGAGCCCGAGGCCGCTCCGCCCCGTCAGGGCACCGCCAGCACCTGAAGGCCTGGGCGCGCCCGGGCGTCCGGACAGCCGCAAGTCCTCCAGATTGCTCGGGGTTCCCGCCCCCTGGCGTCCTGGGGCCGGGCGGGGAATCCGGTGGCGCGGTCGGGGCGTTGGCTCGGGATTGGGGAGAGCGGCTTGACCTCGTGGGCTGACTGGGGTTGAAGCGCCGCTCCCCCCAGTCTCACGAAGAAGCCATGCCCGCCGCGCGTCCGCACATCGAGCCCCGTCTGGTCCCCACCGCCGACTCCGTGGTGGTGAAGGAGATCTACCTCTCCCTCCAGGGCGAGTCCTCGCACGCGGGCCTGCTGTGCGCCTTCGTCCGCCTCACCGGCTGCCACCTGCGCTGCACGTACTGCGACAGCGAGTTCGCCTTCCACGGCGGCACGCGCATGAAGAACGCGGACGTGGTGGAGCAGGTGAAGGCCCTGCGCACGCCGCGCGTGGAGGTGACGGGCGGCGAGCCGCTCTTGCAGCCCGGCGTGTATCCGCTGATGCAGTCGATGCTCGACGCGGGGCTCATCGTGCTGCTGGAGACCAGCGGCGCCATCGACGTGCGCCTGGTCCCTCCGGCGGTGCACAAGATCGTCGACATGAAGACGCCGTCCTCGGGCGAGTGCGCGCGCAACGACTTGCGCAACTTCACGTCGATGAACGCCAACGACGAGGTGAAGTTCGTCATCGGCTCCCGCGAGGACTACGAGTGGTCCAAGGCGCTCATCGCCGAGCACCGCCTCACCGAGAAGCCCTTCTCGCTGCTGTTCTCCACCGTGTTCGGCAAGCTGCACCCGCGCGAGCTGGCGGAGTGGACCATCGAGGACCGGCTCTCCGTCCGCTTCCAGCTCCAGATGCACAAGTACATGTGGGACCCGAACGAGCGCGGCGTCTGACGACGGGCCTCACCTGTCGATGGCGAGGAACAGGAACATCGCCACCCAGACGAGCACCAGCAGGAGCGTCAGCCCCCCCAGCACCCAGCCGACGCGCGCGGGCCACTTCCCCCGGACGGGGCTTTCGGCCCTGCGGATGCGCCCGATCTCACGCAGCCCCAGCACCAGGGCGCCCGCGCCCGCCACCAGCGTCGGCAGGGGAATCCCCAGCGAGCACGGCAGGAGCACAAGCCCCGCCACGCCCAACCCCAGCGCACCCCAGGCCACGCGCGACGCGGGCCCGTCCATGCGCAGCCGCGCCCGGCACGGCTCGCACACGGAGCCCTCCGGGACCAGCTCCACGCACTCGGCACACAGGAAGGTGCCGCAGCGCGCGCAGGTGGCGACCGCGGGCTCTTCCGGATGAAGGCCGCAGCGCGCCACGGCGGAGCGTCAGAAGCCCGGCGGAGGGAAGCGGATGGGCGGCGGCGCGAGCGCATGCGCGCCCAGCCCCAGGAACACCGCCGCCAGCGCCGCACACGACACGAAGCCGGCGACGATGAAGCCCTTGTGGCGGTGCTCGAACTGGCTGAACGCGTAGAAGAACACGTAGCAGGGGATGAGCAGCACCATCACCCCCGTGCCCACGCTGCGACGGAAGGCGTGGACGAGGAGGAAGGCGGCGCACACCAGCGCGACGAGACTGAACAGGAGGGCGAGCGGGAGCAGCGGCACGCCCCTCCCTTAACACGTTCCCCCCTGGCCCGCGCGCCGTGCACATACTAAGCACGGCCCGCCGTCCTCCTTCCGAGGTGCTTGCCCATGAACGCCGCCAAGACGCTGCTCAACTTCGTCCTGCTGGGAACGCTGCTGGGCGTCCTCGTGGCGTCCTGGGTGGGCCCCAACTACCTGGGCTGGTACAACGAGACGCCGCTGGCCAGCCAGACGATGTGCAACCTGCCCGAGGTGATTCGCAACGTCACCACGGACCTCATCCACTACCAGACCATCGGCGCCGGCGTGGGCGCCTTCATCTTCCTGGTGCTGGGCGTGCTCTTCGTCATGCGCGCCAACCGCAAGGCCCGGGACACGGGCGCTCCGCCCCCGGCCGCCCCCCAGACGGCCCCCTGAAGCACTACGGCACCCGCACCAGCACCGACGGCGCCGTGCCGAGCAAGCCGCCGCCCTCGTTGTCCACCACGTTGACCTGCAGCAGGAAGTGCTTGGGCCCATCCACGTCCGGCGCCGTCCACGTGGGGGCGCGCGCGTGAGGGTCACTGAACCGGCCCGCGGGCTCCGCGGGCGACTGCGTCCAGTAGTACTCCATGCCGTCCCCGTCCGGGTCCTTCACCTCGAACAGCATCTGCACCACCTCGCCCGGCGCCACCGTCTTCGGGCTGGGGATGGGCCCGGCGGTGACCTCGGGGGAGTGGTTCACCACCATCCCGCAACCGGTACCCAGGGCGGAGATGACCAACGCGAGGAAGACTCCCGAACGAGACCGAAGCATGACCGACCCCTGCTGTGAGGAATGACTGCACGGTAACGCGTGGGCCGGGTTTCGTGTATCGGCATCCGGAACGGAAAAGACCCGGATTCCGGGATGAAAACACATGCGCGGAGAAAGGCTCACCGAGCAACAGACATCCCCGCTCCGAGGTATGACGTCGAGCCGCCGCCTTCAGCGCGGGCGGCGCCTTGCGGGTGGACGGGCCGCCTCCACCATCAGCAGCTTGTCGCCCCGGGACAGGCGCTTGATGGCGGCCTCCCGCCGCAGGGCCGCGCTCCGGTCCTCGGCCGCCTCGCTCCAGACGAGCGTCACCGGCAGCCGCGCCCGCGTGTAGGCCGCGCCCCGCCCCCGACCATGGGTGGCCACCCGGCGCTCCAGGTTGTTGGTGGCGCCGGTGTAGAGCGAGCCATCACGGCAGCGCAGCATGTAGACAGTCCAGCGGGGGGCGTCGTCCGGCACGGGGGGCGCCACTGTAGCGCCACGCCGCGCCCGGCGCGCCCCCGGACGTCAGGTGGGCAGGCGCCCCTTGCCCCCACGCCGCAGGGTCAGCTTCGGCAACCTCAGCCGGAAGCGCTGCCGCTCCGGAGGAGGCTCGCCCACCCTCGCCATGACCGCCGACACCGGGGCCAGCGGATCTCCCCGCCACGCCGCCAGGATGTGCTGCTCGCTCACCAACCCCATCAGCCCGCCCCCCTCCCCCACCACGCCCAACAGCTGTACCTGGTGCCGCTCCATCACCCTCAGGGCACGCAGGAGGGTGTCTGTGGGAAAAACGGTGGCGATGAAGGATGACAATGCTTCCTTGATTGCCCGGTTTTGCCGCATCCAGTTTCCTCCGAACGGATATGCCTACATCTCCTTGCAACCCCCCTGCCGACAGGGGTGACTGCCCAGGATTGGACACGGCAACGAGCCCTGGACCGGCGTAGAGTAGGGGTGTGACACGTAGACAGGCGGCGCGGCTGGGGCGGATGGCGGACCTCTTCTCGCGGACGATGACGCGCGGAAAAGAGGGGCTGCTGACGCTGACGTTCCGCCCGGACGAGCTTTATCGGGTGCCCACGGACGACGGCGCGGCCATCTCGTTGGGGCGCTACCACGCCCGAGGGGAGCGCCGGCACGCCGAGCCCGTCATCCTCTGCCACGGGCTGGGCGCCAACCGCTTCCACCTGGACTTCGACGAGCAGTACAGCCTGGCCCGCTACCTGGCCCGCTCGGGGTTCGAGACGTGGGTGATGGAGCTGCGCGGCCGGGGGCTGGCGGGCGACTGCTCGGACTTCACGTTCGATGATCAGGCCGAGCACGACGTGCGCACCGCGCTGCGCACCGTGGTCTCCACCGGTTCCAAGGAAGTACTCTGGGTGGGGCATTCCAAGGGCGGGCTGATGCTCTACGCCCACCTGGCGCGAAATCCGCAAGCGCCGGTGCGCGCGGCGGCCATCCTCGGCAGCCCCTTCACCTTCGCGGTGCAGCCGGGGCTGCGCACCTTCATCCAGAAGGTGGAGCCGCTCCTGCGGCTGAAGGTCATCCCCACCGGCCGCGTCACCAGCATCGCGCTGCTCGGCGCGCCGCCGGGCCCGCTGAGCCGGTACATGATGCTGGCGGAGAACATGGAGCCGGACGTGGTGCGGCGCGCGCTGGCCAACGTGCCCGCGAACATCTCCGGCGGCGTGGGGCGCCAGTTCGCCCGGTGGATTTCGACCAACCGCTTCACCACCTACGACGGCGGCTTCGACTACCGCGAGGCTTTGTCGAACGTGCGCATCCCCTTCCTGCTGCTTGCGGGGAGCAAGGACCTGCTCGCCCCGCCCATGTCGGTGGCGCGGGCGAAGGAGGCCCTGGGCGGCCCGGTGAAGTTCCTCGTCGCCGGGCGGGGGCACGGCTTCGGCGCGGACTACGGGCACGCGGACCTGGTGCTGGGCCGCCGCGCCCCGGATGAAATCTTCCCCCTGGTGGAGGCGTTCCTCTCCGCGCACGCCACCCGGCCGTGAGCCGGCCGACGTGAGGGCCTGGGCCCGGGTTGTCCCCTCCTCGGCCGCGTGCTACCCCGCTGAGCCTCTCCCCCATGAGTCTGTCCCCCCGCCTCCCACGCCCCGCCCCGCTGGCCGCCGCCCCTGGTGGACACGTGCCGGCCGAGCGCGCCCGGGACGGCGGGCGGCGCGACGACGGGGCGTCCGACAGGGCGCACAGCCCATGAGGGCTCGCTTGCCAGCTCGGGGGGCCATCCCCACCTTTGGGAGTCGCCCCCACCCTTCCCCCAGGACCTCGCGCATGCGTCTTTCTCCCACCCGCGCCCCCCTTCTGTCCCTGGTGCTCGCCCTGGCGCTGGGCCCGGCCTGCAACACCCCGGTCAAGTCCGCGCCGGAAGACACGGTGGTCGCCACCGTGAATGGCGAGGTGCTGTCGCGCACGGACTTCGAGCAGGAGCTGGCCCGGGAGCTGGCGTCCACGGACGTGTCCCAGCGCACGCCAGAGGAGATCGAGCCCTTCAAGCGCACGCTGCTGGACACGTACATCCACCGGATGCTGCTCTTGCAGGCGGCCCGTAAGAACAACCTCACCGTCACGCCCGAAGAGGTGGACCGGGGCGTGCTGCGGCTGTCGGGCGACTACCCGGCCGGCAACTTCAACGAGGTGCTGGCCCAGGGCCAGCTGTCCATGGCGGAGCTGCGCGCCCGCGAGGCGAGCCGGCTCACGATTGAAAAGCTCTTCGCCAGCCACGTGTACTCGCGCGTCGCGGTGACGGAGGAGGAGCTGCGCGCGTACTACTCCGCGCACGAGGCGGAGCTGAACGAGAGCGAGCAGGTGCACGCGGCGCAAATCGTGGTGAAGGGCCTGGACGAGGCCCGCCGGGTGCAGGCGCAGCTGAAGTCGGGCAAGAAGTTCGCGGACCTGGCGCGCAGGTACTCGCTGAGCGCGGACGCCAAGGTGGGAGGCGACCTGGGCTTCTTCCCCCGAGGACAGATGCCGCCGGCCTTCGACGAGGTGGTATTCAAGCTGGGAGTCGGTCAGGTTTCGGACGTGGTGTCCACCGAGTACGGCTACCACCTGTTCAAGGTGCTGGAGCGAAAGCCCGCCCGCAAGCGGGACTTCGCCGAGGCCCGGCAGTGGGTGGAGGCCAAGCTCCTGGAGCACAAGCGCACCGAGGCCCAGGAAGCCTTCGAGAAGGACCTGCGGGACAAGGCGCAGGTCCAGGTGAACGAGGCCACGCTGCAGGCCATCCGCGGAG
This sequence comes from Myxococcus sp. XM-1-1-1, assembly GCF_020037095.1. Lineage (NCBI taxonomy): Bacteria > Pseudomonadati > Myxococcota > Myxococcia > Myxococcales > Myxococcaceae > Myxococcus > Myxococcus sp. XM-1-1-1. The sequence goes on along the minus strand of NZ_JAIQDH010000016.1, from coordinate 107,381 downwards.
TGCCCGCGGTGGTCCCGCAGGCGGCGAAGTGACGGGAAATGCAGGGGGTCGTCGGAAGGTTGGACGGCGCCTGGGTGGTGCGGAAGGATGCACGGAATGAAGAAGCTGGTGGCATTCGTCGCTGCGGCGGCGCTCCTGGGGGGCGCCACGTCGGCGCGCGCGGAGCTGGTGGACAAGGTGGCCGCGGTGGTGAACCGCGACGTCATCGCGCTGTCGGAAGTGCAGCAGCGCGCGGCGCCGGAGGTGTCGCGCCTGAACGACCCGGATCCACGCAAGCGCGCGGAGATGCGCGCGCAGCTGATGAAGACGGCGCTCGACACGCTCATCGGCGAGAAGCTGATGGAGTCCGAAATCACGGAGATGGGCATCTCCGCGACCGAGGGCGAGGTGGACGAGCTGGTCAACGACGTGCGCCGGCAGAACAACATCACGGACCCCGCACAGTTCGAGCAGGTGCTCGCCGCCGAGGGGCTGACGATGAAGGCCTACCGGGAGATGCTGCGCAAGCGCATCCTGCGGGACAGGCTCCTGCGCATGAAGGTGGGCCCCAAGGTGAAGGTCACCGAGGAGGACCTGAAGGCGGCCTACAACCAGTACGCCCGCGTGGAGAGCGAGGACTCGGAGGTCCACGCGCGCCACATCCTGGTGCAAGTGGACCCGAAGGCCACCGAGGAGCAGGTGGCCGCCGCGCGCAAGAAGGCCGAGGGCATCGCCCAGGAGGCCCGCCGCGAGGGCATGGACTTCGCCTCCCTGGCGCGCGCGCGCAGCGAGGGCCCCAGCGCGCAGGACGGCGGAGACCTGGGCTGGTTCAAGCGCGGCGTGATGGTGGCCGCGTTCGAGAAGGTCGCCTTCAACCTGAAGGAGGGAGAGGTCAGCGAGCCGGTGCGCACCAACTTCGGCTGGCACATCCTGAAGGTGGAGGAGCGCCGCTCGGTGGCCGCCACCTCGTACGACGAGATGCGTCCGAAGCTGGAGAACAAGCTGCTCCAGGAGAAGACGGACAAGTTCCTCGACCAGTACGTGCAGGAGCTGCGGCAGAAGGCGAACGTCGAAGTGAAGATGTAGCCGGACGGAGGTCCGGCGGGGGATGCTCGGGTGCGTGAGCCTCCCCCTCGTCGGAATCTCCCTGGGTGATGTGTCGGGCATCGGGCCGGAGGTGACGGCCGGTGCCCTGGCCCGCCCCGCCGTGCGTCGCGCGCTCATCCCCGTCGTCTTCGGGGACGGGCCCACGCTGGAGCGCTTCCCCCTCTTCCGCCGCTATGCCCGCGTGGAGCTCGCCGCGCTGGGCCGCGTCGAGTCCCCCACCGTGGTGGAGGTGACGCGGCTGAACGAGGCGGAGCGCGTGCCGGGCAAGCCCTCGCGCGTCGGCGGCCGCGCGCAGTTCGCGTTCATCACCCGCGCCATCGAGGCGATGCGCGAGGGACACGTGGACGCGCTGTGCACCGCGCCGGTGTCCAAGGAGCAGATTTCGCGCGCGGGCATTCCCTTCATGGGCCACACGGAGGTGCTCGCGGCGGCGTTCGGCGCGGACGTGCTCATGATGATGGACGGGCCGCGCGTGCGCATCGCGCTGGCCACCAACCACGTGCCGCTGTCCTCGCTGTCCTCGCTGCTCACGGTGGAGAAGCTCGTCGCGCAGCTCAAGCTCCTGTCACGCAGCCTGGAGCCGGTGGTGGGCCGCAAGCCTCGCATCGCCGTGCTGGGGCTCAATCCACACGCGGGCGAGGGTGGCCTGCTGGGACGCGAGGAGGTGGAGGTCATCGGCCCCGCCATCCGCAGGGCGCGCGCGGCGAAGGTGGACGCGCACGGGCCCCTCCCCGCCGACGGCCTGTTCGCCAGGCCGGATGACATCGCCGGCAGGTACGACGCGGTGCTGGCCATGTACCACGACCAGGGTCTCATCCCGGCCAAGGCGCTGGACTTCGAGCGCACCGTCAACGTGACGCTGGGGCTGCCGGTGCCGCGCACGTCGCCGGACCACGGCACCGCCTATGCGATTGCGGGCAAGGGCGAGGCGAGCTGCGTGCCCATGGTGGAGGCGCTGCTCAAGGCCGCCCAGCTGGCGGCGGTGGGTTCGCGAGGCGCTCGGCCAGGTCCTCGCCGTCCTTCGCCGCGTCGATGAGCTGGAGGCTCGAGCCCGTGCCGTTGGGAGGCAGCACCAGCACGGTGACGAGGCCGAGCGGGCACTCGCCCAGACATCCCGAGGAGAACACGCGCGTCGTCGGTCCCAGGCCTCGCGCGGCCACGGCCTCGCGGATGCGGCGCGGCAGATCCACGCCACCCAGGCTCGAGTCCAGGCGCACCATGCAGTTGTGACAGACGTGCAGCTCCGTCGCGGGAGCGCCAGGCGGGGCCTCGGGTGGGGGTGGCTTGCGCGACATTTCGAAACATTAAGGCCAACACGCGCCGCGCGCCGCACACATGCTCGCCTGACAGGCTCCCTGGCGCGCCCACGAAAGACCTTGCGACGACAGGGGGGCTCCGTAAGCTGCCTCATGGGTGTCGAGGGACGCCCGGACCCGGAAAGACGACGTCACCCTCCGCTGGAATCGCGTGGCCCGCTCAGGCTCCTGGCGAGTTCCTTTCATGGCCCATGCTCGGGTGAGGGCCGCTCCTGAGGGACTTTCGATGGACCCCCTGAACGAGAGCTTCGGCTCATGAAACCGTCATTCGGTCGCGACCTGACCACCGGCAGCATCCCCCGTCACATCGTCGCCTTCTCCATCCCCATGCTGGTGGGGAGCTTCCTGCAGACGGCCTACAGCTTCGTCAACGCCATCTGGGTGGGACGCTTCCTGGGCACCGAGGCGCTGGCGGCGGTGACGGTGAGCTTCCCCGTCGTCTTCGTCCTGTTCTCCATCGGCATGGGCCTCACCATGGCGACGAGCATCCTGGTGTCGCAGAGCTACGGCGCCAGGAGGATGGACGAGCTGCGCCGCGTGGTGGACAGCTCCACGCTGCTCATCTACGCGCTGGGCCTGGTGCTCACGCTGCTGGGCGAGTGGCTGGCGCCGACCATCCTCACGTTGATGGCCACGCCGCCGGAGATCCACGCGGAGTCGGTCAGCTACCTGCGCATCTTCCTGCTCTCCATGCCGCTGGGCTTCGGCCTGTTCCTGACGCGCAGCCTGCTGCAGGGCGTGGGGGACTCGAAGACGCCGCTGTACTTCCAGGCGGCCTCGCTGCTGCTGACCACGGTGCTGGACCCCATTCTGATTTTCGGTTGGATGGGATTGCCCAAGCTGGGGCTGAACGGCACGGCGTGGGCCACGGTCGTCTCGCAGCTGCTCGCGCTCACCGCGCTCATCATCTACCTGCGCAAGAAGGACGTGCCCGTCGCGCCGCGCATGCCCCGGCTGGGCCACCTGGGCCCCACCACGTTGAAGACGCTGCGCATCGGCGTGCCGGCGGCGGTGCAGCAGTCGCTGGTCTCCATCGGCATGGTGTTCGTGACGGGCATCGTCAACAGCTTCGGCGAGGTGGCCACGGCGGCCTTCGGCGCGGCGTCGCGCATCGACCAGATTGCGTTCATGCCGGCGATGACGTTCGGCATGGCCGTGTCCACGCTGGCGGGACAGAACCTGGGCGCGGGCCGGTACGACCGCGTGCAGGAGATCTTCAAGTGGGGCTGCCTGTTCAGCGGCGGCATCACCCTGCTCATCTCGCTGGTGGCGGTGTCGTTCCCGGAAGCGCTCTTGCGCATCTTCATCTCGGACCCGGCGGTCATCGCGCCGGGCGTCTCGTACCTGCACATCGTCGGGACGACCTACGTGCTGTTCGCGCTCATCTTCGTGAGCAACGGCATCATCAACGGCGCGGGGCGCACGTTCGTGACGACGGTGTTCTCGCTGGTGAGCCTCTGGGTGGTGCGCGTGCCGGTGGCGTACTGGCTGTCGCACCGGATGAACAGCGTGACGGGCGTGTGGCTGGCGATGGCGCTGAGCTTCGCGGTGTCGCTGGCCGTGAGCATGGCCTACTACTTCTCCGGCCGGTGGCGCACGCCGCTGGTCAAGAAGGCGCCGGAGGGCCCCACCGCGCCGAACCCCGGCGAGGTCTTCGGACACGAGACGGGCGAGGCCTGAAGCACGGCCCCGCCCCTCGTCGACGCGCGGACTAGAAGACGAACGGGAAGCGGATGGGCTCCTGCATGCGGACCGCGTGCACGGGGAACTTCCAGGTGCGCACCACGCCCTCGATGCAGCCGGCGAGCGGCGTGGCGCGCAGGGCCTGCGTGTCCATGGCGACGTTCGTCGTCTCGCCGCCGGGCTGCACGGACCAGCGCATCACGAAGCGGCCGCTCTTCTCGGCCGAGGTGTCCGCCGCGTGCTGGCGCAGACACGCGGTGATGGCGGGCTGATTCGCCAGCACCACCTGCTTCACGTCCTCCGGCGTCAGGTGCTGCTTCGCCTCGAGCGCCGGAGGCACGTACACCGTGCGGGTCGGCGCGGTGGCCTCCTCGGCCTGGGCGTCGGCCTCTTCCGTGAAGCCCAGCTCGCGCGCGAACTCCTCATCCAGCTCGGACTCCGGCTCGTTGGCGGCGTCCGAGTCATCCCCGGTGTCGGCGGGCGCGCTAGCTGCGTCGTTGCCGGTGTCGGGCTCGTCGAAGGTCATCTCCTGCACGGCGGCGGTCGCCACGGCGGCGACCGCAGGGGCCGCGGGCTTCGCGGTGGGCAGGGGCGCGGGTGGCTCCACGCGGGAGCGACGCTCGCCGTTCTTCACCGCCTGCGTGTCACGGTGGGCCATGAGGTCCGCGTGGCTGGGGCCCGTGCTCGACGTGGGACGCGCGTTCGTGCCCACGCTCGCGCCCTGCGTGCCGACGCTCGCGAGACCCGGCAGGGCAGCACCGGCGGAGACGCCCGGGACACCGCCGAGGGACCACGCCTCGGAGGGCACGGGACGCAGGACACCGATGGGGCCCGTCGAGCCGATGCCCGTCCAGGTGGGCACACCGGGGATCACACCCCCCACCTGCGAACCCGCCGCGTTCGGTGACACACCCGCAGCGCCGCCGACGTACGAGCCCGAGGCCTGCGTCGAGACACCCGTGAGGCTCCCCACCTGCGAGCCCTCCACGTTCACGGACGTACCCGAGGCGCCCCCGGCGTATGCACCCGACGCGTGCATCGGTGAACCCGCCGTGTTCACGGACGCGCCAGCGACGCTCCCCATCGCGCCCGCGCGCTCGTACGGAACCGACGCGCTCGAGCCCTGCGCCCAGATGCGCACGCTCGCGACCACGAGCATCCCCGCCGCGACGACGCCCACGCCCGCGACACCGAGCAGGACGCCCGAGATCACATCACGGCTCCGACGCGACGCCTGCGCGCCACGCCCGTGCGCCACGGCACCACTCGTCGCGCTCCACGGGTTCGACATCCCCGGCGCGATGGCGCCATCCCAGTCAGTGCGCGCGCCCTCGGCGCCACTCCCCTCCAGCGCGGAGGGCGGCACCAGGGGAATCCCCCATGGTCGCTCCTGCAGATTGAGCGGAGCCTCCGAAGTCCCCGTCGCGCGCACGGCCCGCGGCGCCTCCTTCGAGTACGACCACGCCATCCGCACCGGGTCCGCGACGGGCACCTGGGGGTTCGCGCGCATCCACTCGGGGAGCACCACGGGCACCGACTCCGGCGTGGCCACCCCGTCCGACGCCTCATCGGCGCACGAGGGCGCGGGCAGGCCCGCCAGCCACCGCGTCTCCTCCTCGGCCAGCTCCAGCAGCGCGCGCATGCCCTCCGTCACCTCGCGCGACGACGGCGCATCCGCCAGCTCACCCACCGTGAGCTCACGGTCCAGGTACGCGTCGAGGTCTCCCTCCAGCGCCTCCATCACGTTCAGCGCGTCGTTCGCATCCCCGGGCCCCAGGCCCTCCGTCTCCGGAGCACCCAGGTCCCGCGCGCGGAACCGTTCCTCGCCTCCAGTCAGAAGCTCGCCCACACACCCCTCCCCTCGACCGCGCGACCCGTCTCGCGCCAGGGCTCGCAACGTAGGGATGGGTCCGGCGCACGCCAGCGCGTCTGTCCGATGCACGACGCTTCACCGCCCGGGCGCGCGCTCGCTGTCCGCTGCATCACCGCTCATGCACGAACACGGCGACGTGCCACGCCTGCACACCGACATCACACTCCAGCGGGGCGCTCACACCCTGTCACACGGCGGAGCACCCTGACGCCGAGGCAGCCCGCCCGGAGGCCGGCGACTCCCGCGTCACGGACGACGCGGGCCCGAGGACGACGACATCCCCAGCGGCCGCTGCGGCAACAGCTTGAAGAGGAAGGCCAGCAGGTTGTCGAAGTGGTCGCCCTTGCGGAACACCGCGTCTACCGGCATGTCGATGGGACTGTCCGCTCCGGTGACGAACACCACCTTCGCGCCCGGCATGTGGTGACGCACCAGCGGAATCAGCCCCGTCCCGAAGCCGTCCCCCAGGCTCTGGTCCAGCAGCACCGCGTCGATGGGCCGCGGCTGGTTGAGCCACCGCTCCGCTTCCGAATAGGAGCCCGCCGTGACGACCGCGAACCCCGCCTCCTCCAGCAGCGCCGCGAGCGTCATCCGGTTGGACGGGTCATCTTCCACCAGCAGCAGGCATCGCCCGAAGGTCCAACTCGTCTCCATCACTTGCTCCCCCGTATCTCGTCCTGCCCCAGCCGCGTCCGGCCGCGCGCCTCCGGGCGATGGGGAAAGATGACCTCGACGTGGGTCCCCCCGGAGGGCCCCCCATCCAGCGTCACCTTCCCACCCTGGCGCAGCACCAACCGCTGCACGATGTTCAACCCCAGCCCCGCGTGTCCCGGGCGCGTGGAATAGAAAGGTTCGAAGGCACGCGAATACGCCTCCGCCGTCAGCCCCTCTCCCGAGTCCTCCACGCGAATCCCCACGCCGCCCTCACCCTCCTCAACGTCCCAGGTCCGCAGCGTGAGCATTCCGCCGCGCGGCATCGCCTCCACGGCGTTGTCCACCAGACAGCGCACCAGCAGCGCCAGGTCCTCCACGTCCAGCGGCACCGTGTCGCGCGCCTTGAGCTCGCGCACCACCCGCACGTGCTCGGGCACCCGCGCCTCCGCGAGCCCGCGCTCGGCGGCCTCGCTGGCGTGACACAGCGGCCGGTCACTGCTCGACACCGGCGCGCGGCGCGTGAGCACCTCCTCCGCGGCCGCCAGCTCCTTGTCGATGAGCTGGAAGAAGGCCTCCACCCGGGCATCCGCGCCCCAGGCGTCCGTCTTCTGCATCTTCCGCATCAGGTAGAACGAGGCATTGCGGACGCTGGCCAGCTTGTTGCGCAGGTCATGCCGCAACGTGGAGGCCACGACGTCCGCCACCGCGGCCCGCTCCCGAGCCTGGAGGTCTGCGCGCGCGCCCATCCGTCAATTCCTCGCGCCCTGGGTCCCCGCGGGCCCCTGCGCCCTCGGCTGACCCCTCACCCGGGCAATCGCTTGCACCAGCTCCCGCAGCGGCACGGGCTTGGTCATGCACACCACCGCCCCCTGCGCCGCCACCTTCCGGAGCAGCTCCGGCACCACGTGGCCCGACATGGCGATGACCGCCACCGACAGGTCCGCCGCCTTCACCTTGGCCACCAGCTCCGGCCCGCTCATCTCCGGCATCACCAGATCCAGCACGCACACGTCGAAGTCGCCCGAGCGCAGCCACGTCAGCGCTTCCTCGCCGCTGTACACGGCCCGCGCGCGCAGCCCCACCGTGCTCAGCGCGCGCACCATGGCGCGCGCCACCGGCTCCGTGTCGTCCACCACCAACACCTGCGGCGCCCGCGCCGCGCGCAGGATGGTGTCCAGCGCGTGCGCCACGTCGAAGGGCTTGGGCAACACGGTGAACGCGCCCTCCGCGAGCGCGTCCTCCACCAGCTCCTCCGCCGTGAAGGCCGTCATCAACACCACGGGCATGTCCGGTCGCGCCTGTTTGATGCGGCGGAGCAGGTCCACCCCGTGCAAGCCCGGCATGCGCATGTCGCTGAGCACCACGTCCACCGGGTGTTCACCCAGCAGGCGCAGCGCTTCCTCGCCGTTGGAGGCCTCCAGAACGGTGTGGCCCTCCAACTCCAGGTTCGCCGCGAGCGTGATGCGCAGCCCCTCCTCGTCGTCGACCAAAAGGATGCGAGCGGGGCCCAAAGCCACGTCCTCCATCATGCGGCCTGCGCCGCCGCGGTTGCCGGGAGATGAATATGGAATTCACTACCCCGGCCGGCTTCGCTTCGCACAGAGATTGTGCCTCCGTGACGTTGCACCATGTTGGCCACAATGGCCAGCCCCAAGCCGGTGCCGCGCGTCTTGGTTGTGAACAGCGGTTCGAAAATCTTGGGCAGCACATCCGGTGGGATGCCCGTCCCGTCATCTACCACGCGAATGGCCCAGGGCCCCGCGTCTCCACCTTCCGCCAGCACTGAAACCTGTCCCGTCCGTCCCTGAGGCATGGCCTCCACCGCGTTCTGCACCAGATTCACCAGCACCTGACGGAATTGTTCCTTGTCCAGGCTGGGCACGGGCAATGACTCCGGGACATCGTTCACGATGCGAACTCCCTCCCGGGAAGGAACCACGCCGATGGCCTCGTCCACCAGAGGTCGTAAAGGACACGGCTGCAGCGCGGGGGGACGCTCGCGCGCGAAGTCGAGCAGGTCGGAGATGATCTTCGCGCACGCCCCCAGCTCGCGCTCCATCACGCCCAGGAACTGGGGCACGCGTGGGTCATCCGCGGCCCCAATCGCATCCCGGCTCAACCGTCGGGAGAGGTAGGCGTGCGCGTTGCGCACGGCGGCCAGGGGATTGCGGAGCTCGTGACCCACGCTGGCGGCGAGTTGACCCACGGCGGCCAGCTTCTCCACGCGGATGAGGTGCTCCTGGAAGCCGCTGAGCTCGCGCAGCGCGCGGTCCAGCTCGGCGGACTTCTCCTCCTCGCGCTCGCGCGCCAGCTCCAGCTCCGCGCGCCGCACCGCCACCTCGCGCATCTCCCGCCGCATCACCCTCCCCGCGTGCAGCAGCACCAGGTCCAGGCAGCCCACCCACAGCGCGTGCTCCAGGAAGCGCCACCACTCCGGATTGGGCAGGCCGTACACCGACTCCGGCCAGAGCAGGCCCCGGATGACGTGGTCCGCCACGGTGGCGCACGTCGCCGTGAGCAGCACCCACGGGTCGCGGTACAGCGAGAGGAAGGCGAGCGAGACGAAGATGTGGAAGTGTGTCTCGATGCGCCCCCCCGTCAGGTGGATGAGCAGCGAGGACCACAGCACCTGCGCCAGCGCCACGCCGTGCCGGGTGGAGGTGGCCCCGGGCCGCCAGTGCGCCAGCGCGATGGGGAACACGGTGAGCGCCGCGCCCAGGAAGAGCACCGCGTACACGTGTGCATGCAGCGCGCGGTCCTCGCCGGACCAGCCATAGGGCGACACGAAGAGGGCCACCAGGACCCCCACGGCCCACTGCGCGAGCATCAACCCCGCGAACAGCCGGTCCGTGCGACGGCGCACGGCACCCAGGTGCTCGTGGAACAGCAGGACGGCGCGTTCCTTCAGAGCCACCGTGGGGCCGCTGACATCCTCCGTGGGCTTCATGGGGTGTTCGTGGCCCGGGCCGCGGGCGGTTCCTCCGGTACGGGGCCGTAGACCGTTCGCATCATAGGCCAAGGAATGTCCGGAAGTGATGACTGCAAACCCGCGTGCCTGCTCGCTCCCCTGGAAGCAGCGGCCCTGGGAACACACGGCGCCGTGCGTCGTGCGCCAGGGTGGTGGAGGACTCGTGGGGAACGGCCCGGGGTGAGGGGATGTCGGCACGAGGGCGCGAGGTCCGGCTGCGAGCGCCGTGTGTCGAGGGGGCTTCGTCGTGAGCTTCCCCCGGAGGACCGGAGGGAGGGCTCATCGAGGCCCCCACTTGTGTTCGGCCAGGCCGAGCGAGAGCTGGCTCATCTCCCGCTTGAGGCGAGCGGACTCGGCGGCGCGGCGGATCATCCCGATGAGGTCCGAGGGCTGATAGGGCTTGAGCACCAGATAGAAGAGGCCCTGCGTGTCCAGCCTGTCTCGCCAGTCGAGGTACTCGCGCGAGCCCGTCACGAGCACCCCGGCGAGGAAGGGGTCCCGGATGACCGACTGGCGCAACAGCTGGATGCCGCTGGGCCCGGGCATGTGGAGGTCCGTGCAGAGGACGTCGAACGGATGACGCGCGAGCAGCCGGCGCGCGGCGAACGCGTCGCGCGCGGTCTGGACGTCGAAGTCCTCGGAGAGCACGGCGGCGGTGGTGGCGAGGACGGGCGCCTCGTCATCCACCACCAGGACCTGGAGCCGCGGAGCATTCATGGCGGGCAGACGCCGAGGATAACGAGCGGTCCACGCGCGCGTCCGCGGATGCGCAGGACTGTTCGCCACCCACTGGCCCCCTGCACACGAGCGCTAGATGGCGAGCACCCACACCCGCGCGGGGGAGGCGACAGGCGTCATCCGGCGGACGTCCCGCACACGGCGGCAAGCGCCTCGGCGCTCCGCGGGAACGCACCCTGCGGGCCAGCGCCGCGGCGTCGAACGCGCGTCGGGCAGGCGACCTCGCGCGCTCCGTCCCAAGCGATGGAAGGGTCGAGCTCGCGCTGCCCGCGCCACATCGTCGAACGCGCGCGTCGGGCAGGCGACCTCGCGCGCTCCATCCCAAGCGATGGAGGAGGCGATCTCGCGTTGCCAGCCATCTCCCTGGCGACTCGCGGGCGAGGCGTCGCGCCGTCTCGCCCCGGAGGCGCCCGCTCCTCAACGCCCCGGGGACTTCGCGCGCGGAGCACTTCGCGCGGCCTTCGCCTTCGCGGGCTTGCCGTCCACCCCCTCCTCGCGCGCGGGCAGCGACGGGGCCTTGGGCAGGTGCCGCAGCCCCATCCAGCCGAGCGCCGCCACGTGACGGGCCACGCTCTCGGTGGAGAACGACTTCCCCTCGGCGGCCCACCAGTGCCCCACCTGCGTCACCATCCCGACGAGCGCGTTGGCGTAGATGGGCGCGACCTTCGATGGATACCCGGCGCGCTCGAACTCGCTGCGGAACACATCCCCCACGCGGTGGGCCAGGTCGTCGATGACGCGCGTCAGGCCGCGCCGCGCCGTCGCCAGGGGTGAATCCCGCGTCAACACCGCGAAGCCCGCGGGCTCGTCCTTCACGTAGGCCATGAACGCGAGCACCGCGCCCTCGAAGCGCCGGCGCGGCGAGCCGTCCGTGATGCTCGACGACACGCGCGCCACCAGGTCGTCCATCTCCCGCTCCATGATGGCCGCGTAGAGCCCCTCCTTCGCGCCGAAGTGCTCGTAGACGATGGGCTTGGACACGCCCGCCCGCTGCGCGACCTCCTCGATGGAGGTGGGCTCATAGCCCTTCGCCGCGAAGACCTCCCGGCCAATCTCCATCAACTGGACCCGGCGCTCGGCGCCCGTGAGCCGCTGCTTCTTCTTCACGTTGACCTCGAACCTACTCACCAGTAACTTACCCGACCGGAACCTACCCGACGGTAGGGACGCACCAAGAGGATCGCCATCATGAATGCTTCCGTCTGGATGGGTAGCGCTTCCGGCGGGGTGGCGCCATGACCGCGGCGGTGCTCGCCGGGGAGAAGCCGAAGCTGCGCGGCGTGCTGCACCAGTGGGCGGCGGCGTTCGCGGTGGGCGCGGGAATCGTCCTGGTGGCCATGGCGCCCACGTGGCGCACGGCCGTGGCCTCCGGCGCGTACGCGGTGAGCCTGGTCTCCCTGTTCACCATCAGCGCGACGTACCACCGGGTGAACTGGTCGCCGCGCGGGCGCACCTGGATGCGCCGGGCGGACCACGCCGCCATCTTCCTGCTCATCGCGGGCACGTACACGCCGGTGATGCTGCTGGGCCTGCCGCCCGAGGTGGGCAACCGCCTGATGCCGTGGCTCTACACGGGCGCGTTCCTGGGCATCCTCCAGTCGATGTTCTGGGTGAACGCGCCCAAGTGGGTGACGGCGGCGCTGGCCGTCGGCGTCGGGTGGACGATGATGCCGTACTTCGGCGACGTCTTCCGCGCGGTGGGGCTCGGCGCCACGCTGCTCATCCTCGCCGGCGGCCTGGCGTACACGCTGGGCGCGCTCGCGTATGCCCTCAAGCGCCCCAACCCCCTGCCTGGCGTCTTCGGCTACCACGAGGTGTTCCACGCGCTGACGCTCGTCGCCGCGGCCCTGCACTTCGTGGTGGTGCTGGGCATGGTGCGCGCGGCGGCATGAGCCCCCGGAGAGGGCCCCTCACGCGGACCCTCTCCGACCCACACCGCGCTCAACCGTGGCGGTGATGCGCGTGCAGCGCTCCGGTGTAGTGCTGGAGCTGTCGGCGCACGGCCTCGAACGCGTCCGTCACGGCCTGGTACGGGTCCTCGTGCGCGGCATGCTCGTCGGGGTCCCTGGCGGCGACCAGGTCCTTGCCGGGCACATGCAGGTCCACACGCACCCGGAAGTGGTTTCCCTGGTGCTTGTGTCGATGCGGCTCATCCACCACCACATGGCATCCGACGATGCCGTCGAAGAACTGCTCCAGCTTCTCCGCGTGGTCGCGGATGTGCTCGTTCAGTGCCTCGCTCGTCGCCATGCCCCGGTAGGTGATCTGCAACGCTCGCTTCATCGTCGACCTCGGGTGCTGTCCCCGCTCGTGCGGGGCTCGGGTTGCACCCCTTCTCATTGCATCCCCCCTGCCAGCACCAACCCCGCGGAATGTCAGGGGTTCGCGCGGCACGGGCCGCAGGCTTTGCGGAGGAATGGGACAGCGCGCAGAGCCTGCGGGGCGGATGGCCCCACCTACCCGCGAACCTCCAGCACGGCCGCGCCGTGGACCCGTCCCTCGCGCAGCGCGAGGAGCGCCTCGTTCGCCGCCGCCAGGGGGAACACCTGCACCCGCGTGTGCACCGGCACGCGGGGGGCCAGCGCCAGGAACTCCACCGCGTCCGCCCGCGTCAGGTTGGCCACCGAGCGCACCACGCGCTCCTCCCAGAGCCACGCATAGGGGAACGTGGGGATGTCGCTCATGTGGATGCCGCCGCACACCACCACGCCGCCCTTGTCCACGGCGCGCAGCGCGGCCGGCACCAGGCTCCCCGAGGGCGCGAAGAGGATGGCCGCGTCCAGCGGCTCGGGGGGAATGACCTCCGAGCCTCCCGCCCACTCGGCCCCCAGCTCCCGGGCGAAGGCCTGCCCCGCCTCGTCACCCGGACGCGTGAAGGCGAACACCCGCCGCCCCTGGTGACGCGCCACCTGGATGAGCAGGTGCGCCGCGGCGCCAAAGCCATACATCCCCAGCCGCGCGCCCGCGCCCGCCATCCGCAGGCTCCGATAGCCGATGAGCCCCGCGCACATCAGCGGCGCCGCGTGCACGTCATCGAGCCCTGGCGGCAGCGGGAAGCAGAACGCGTGATGCGCCAGCGTGTACTCCGCGTAGCCGCCATCCATCTGGTAGCCGGTGAAGCGGGCGAAGTCGCAGAGGTTCTCGCGCCCGGAGACGCAGAAGCGGCACTGGCCACACGTCCAGCCGAGCCAGGGGACCCCCACGCGCGTGCCCGGCTCCAGCCCCAGCACCTCGGAGCCCACCTCCACCACGCTCGCCACGATTTCGTGGCCGGGAACCACCGGCAGCTTGGGGCGGGGCAGCTCACCGTCCACCAGGTGCAGGTCCGTGCGACACACCGCGCAGGCCCTCACGCGCAACAGCACCTCCTGCGGCCCCGGCTGGGGGATGGGCCAGCGCTCCTCGCGCAGCGGCTGTCCCGGCGCGTGCAGCGCCATCACGCGCATGGTGCCTTCCATGGGCCCGCCCCCCGGACTGCCCACCCCAGGTGAGCGCGTCCGAGGGGAACATGGGGCGGGCCCTCCACGTCGGGAAGCACCCGCCCCTCCCGCTCAAATCTGCACGCCCGCGAGGATGCCCGGCCAGGTGCGCACGATGGTGCGCCCGCTGTCGGAGACCTCCCGCCACTCCGGACCGATGCCCAGGTCCTTCCACGGGTCGCTCCCGTTCCAGGTGACGAGCGTGTTGGCGCTGACGCCGCCGAACACCGCGAAGCGCTTGGACAGCTGCCAGCCCGCCATCACCCGCAGCTGCCCGAGCACGTGGTTCGTGTCGTCGTCGAAGTCGAACAGCCGGTTCGCGTGCACGCTGGAGCCGAGCAGGTCCACGTCGAAGAAGAACCGCCCCGCGGGGATGTGCCCGCCCACGCCCGCGCCCAGCGTGTAGCGCCGCCGCTCTCCGCCCATCGGCGGGTTCAGGCCCACGGTGAACAGCGTGTACAGGTGACGTCCGCCCAGCTTCACGCCCACGTTGGTCAGCGCCACGTCGCTGGCCCACACCTGCACGTGCGCCTGGCCGTTGCCGACGAAGCTCAACAGGCCCACCGACTCGCCCTCCGTCTCACCCGCGAAGTTGAGCAGCCCCACCTGCGCGCCGTCCATGTGGCGCGCCACGTTCACCAGGCCCACCTGCGCGCCGTCCACGTCGCCGCCCACGTTGATGATGGACACCTGCGCGCCGGCCAGCCTGCTCGCGTAGCTGACGCCCGACGACATCTGCAGGCCCGTCAGCTCCGAGGCCACGTTGACGCCCGCCGCCATCTGCACGCCGCGAGACACGCCGCGCGCCACGTTCGCGCCCACCGCCATCTGCAAGCCATTGAGCGTGCCCCCCGCCAGGTTGCCGCCCACCGAGAGCTGCGCGCCCACCACGTTGGCGCCCGCCACGTTGGCGCCCACGCCCAGCTGCGCGCCGTCCAGCGCCTGCGTCGCCACGTTGGCGCCCACCGTGAGCTGCGTGCCCTTCATCGTGCCGCGCACGATGTTCGCGCCCACGCCGGCGAGCAGCCCCTCCGTGTCCGCCCCCACCACGTTGCCCCCCACCGTCAGCAGCGTGCCGCTGACCGGTCCGCCCGACACGTTGACGCCCACCGAGGCGAGCACGCCGCTCGCGCCATGCGTCACCCAGTTGCCGCCCAAGGCCAGCCCCATCACCCGCACCCGCTTGGCGTGCGTGGCGAGCAGGCCGATGGACACGTCGTGCACCTGGTTCTTCTGGCTGAAGCCCGACGTGCTCAGCCCCGGGACGACGGTGAAGCTGAAGGGCACGTGGACCTCCGCCTCCTGCGAAGCCTCCGAGGCGGCCTTGGCCTCCACCTCCGTGGGCGCGTCAGCAACCGGCGCCGAGCTCCCCGCCACCGTCGTCGCCTCCACCAGCGGAGGCGGGGCCATCACCCGCTCCGCGCCAGGCCCCTCCACCAACCCCTCCCCTCCCGCCGAGGCCACGGGCGCCTGGTCGCCCGCCTTCGCCTCCTCGGCCCCCGCGGCCATCGCCACCATTGCCGCCATGACGCCCGCACACACCGAGACCTTGCGCTTCATCGCTGGACCTTCCTGAGTTGTTTCCCAGAGGGGCTCGGCCCACCTTCACGCGGGCACACGAGCCACGGTTGCTTCGCGGGAGGCTGTGACGCCCCCCTCGCGCAACGGAACACCGGTCCCACGAAATACTGTCACCCGTTAGAGTCCCGCCATGTCCCAGCCCCCCTCCCCACCCTCGCGTCGGGACGTGCTCGTCGCGGGACTCAGCGCCGCGCTGCTGTCCCCGCTCACCCACGCCGCCCAGCCTGTCCCCAAGCCCACCATGCTCACCCGCCCCATCCCCAAATCCGGCGAGGCGCTGCCCGTCATCGGCCTCGGCACCTGGCAGACCTTCGACGTGGGCGCCTCCCCCGCCGAGCGCGCCCCCTTGAAGGACGTGCTGCAACGCTTCCTCGACTCGGGCGCGCGCCTCATCGACTCGTCCCCCATGTACGGCCGCGCCGAGCGCGTGGTGGGCGACGTGCTCGCCCAGTTGCCGGACGCGCCCAGGCCCTTCCTCGCGACCAAGGTGTGGACCACCGGCAAGGAGGCGGGGCTCGAGCAGTTGGAGACGTCCGTGCGCGACATGGGGCGCGGACGCATGGACCTACTCCAGGTCCACAACCTCGTCGACTGGCGCACCCACCTGCCCGTGCTGCGCGAGTGGAAGGCACAGAAGCGCGTGCGCTACGTGGGCATCACCCACTACCAGAAGAGCGCCTTCCCGGAGCTGGAGCGCCTGTTGAAGGAGGAGACGCTGGACTTCATCCAGCTGCCCTACTCGCTCACGGACCGCGAGGCGGAGAAGCGGCTCTTGCCCGCCGCCGCCGCGAATGGCGTGGCGGTGCTCGTCATGCAGCCCTTCGCCACCGGCGACCTGTTCAGCCGCGTGAAGGGCCGCGCGCTGCCGGAGTGGGCCCAGGAGTTCGACTGCGACAGCTGGGCGCAGTTCTTCCTGAAGTTCATCCTCGGCCACCCCGCGGTGAACTGCCCGCTGCCCGCCACGAGCAATCCCAGACACGTGGCCGACAACGTGCGCGCGGGCTTCGGACGCATGCCCGACGCGAAGACACGCGAGCGCATGGCCCGCGTGCTGGACACTTGAGCTACAGCTCCGGGTCCGGCGTGTACTGCACCTCACCGGTGGCGGCGAGCACCACGCCGGTGCCCGGCTCGCCCGCGTCATCATCGCGGCCGACCTCCAGCACCTCGTCCTTCGCGTCCCACTGCCCCAGGTAGTACGAGCCGCCCGCCACCATGCACGCGCGGCCGTCCGACACCACCGTCTCCACCACCTCCTGCTTGTCGCTGGTCGCGCGCAGGAGCGTCCACGGCTTGCCGTCCTCGCGGAACTCGCGGACCATCTCCTCCAGCTCCGCGTCGCTCGGCGTGCCCTTGTCCAGGGTCTGCTTCTCCCACCGACGCCCGTCCTTCGCCGGCTGCCGCTCCTTCCACGCCCGCCCCAGCTCCAACAGCTTCTCCTCCGCCGCGTCCTGCAGCCCGTGCATCTCCTCGGGCAGCTCGATCTCCTCCAGCGCCAGCAGCGCCGTCTCAATCTGCAGCGCCTTGAGGCACCACTCGTTCCACGCGGTCTTCAGCATCGTCGCACTCGCTTTCCATCCCCGGACACGGCAACCACCCCGCCACCGTGAGGGCTCTCCACGCCCACTACCACACCGCCCGCCTGCCCTGGCGCCATCCAGCCGGCCCCACCCGCCCCGGCCTCCGGACACTGCCTAGTTTTCAAGGTCAGGAGGCAGCCATGAGCAAGAAGCAGGAGCAGGGCACGCGAGGCGCCGTCGAACACCTGGGGCAGCTCATCCACGGCATCAAGGTCGCCATGATGACCACGGTGGATGCCGACGGGAGCCTGCACAGCCGTCCCATGTGGACCCAGGACCATGACTTCGACGGAGAGCTCTGGTTCTTCACCCGCGAGCACT
Source organism: Myxococcus sp. XM-1-1-1 (assembly GCF_020037095.1). NCBI lineage: Bacteria > Pseudomonadati > Myxococcota > Myxococcia > Myxococcales > Myxococcaceae > Myxococcus > Myxococcus sp. XM-1-1-1. The sequence continues at coordinate 90,102 of NZ_JAIQDH010000016.1, read as the reverse complement.
CGCACAAGGTGGACGAGGTGGAGCAGGACCACCACGTCAACGTCTCCTTCTCCGACCCCGCGCGCGAGCGCTACGTCTCCGTCAGCGGCCGCTGCCGGCTGGTGAAGGACCCACGCAAAGTTCGCGAGCTGTGGAGCCCCGCGCTCAAGGCCTGGTTCCCCGACGGCATGGATGATCCCGAGCTCGCGCTCCTGTGCGTGCGCGTCGAGCGCGCCGAGTACTGGGACACCCCCTCCAGCCGCATGGTGCAGCTGGTCGGCATGGTGAAGGCCGCGCTCACGGGCAAGAGCTACGCCCCGGGCGACCACCAGTCCCTGGTGCTGGGCGACCCGCGCTCCCATTGACACTTGGGGTTGCGCCACGGCGACATGGGCGCCATGACAGGCCCGCAGCCGACTGTTGGCTCGCGGGCCGTCCCACACCCCTCGAAGGCTTCCCCCACCCCTCGACACTCACCCTGTCAGTTCACCCCGGGTCCTAGCGACCCCGGACCTACCCTCCACGCCCATGGAAGGTCAGGTAGGTGTCATTTTTCTCACGACGTGGTGTTTCTCTGACAGGCGCGTTCGCGGCGGCTTGTACCTGGGCCTGCGCTGATCCATCAGTCCGCGCCACACCGTGGTAACCAGCCTGCCCCACATCACGTTGAAGTCACGAACGCTTTAGCGTATCAACCATCCGCATCCGAGATTTTCCGCAAACCCCACGGCATCCAGTCGGTGCGCAGCGGCAAGTCCGAGAAGACTCACCACAGGGCGGCCCCCCGCCCCCCTTAAGGAACCCCACGATGGAGAACAAGAAGTCGGTCACGAAGCCCGAGGGCAGGCTGGCGGTGCTGGTGCCCGGGCTGGGCGCGGTGTCCACGACGCTGATGGCGGGCGTGGAGCTGGCGCGGCAGGGCAAGGGCGCGCCCATCGGCTCGTTGACGCAGATGGGCACGGCGCGACTGGGCAAGCGCACGGACGGACGGACCGTGAAGCTGGGCGAGCTGGTGCCGCTGGCGGGCCTGGGTGACGTGGTCTTCGGCGCGTGGGACATCATCAGCGAGGACGCGTACCAGGTGGCGGTGCGCTCCGGCGTGCTGCACGACAAGCACCTGGAGCAGGTCAAGCCGTTCCTGCAGGGCATCAAGCCGAAGAAGGGCGTGCACGACCCCGAGTTCGTCCGCCGCATCGAGGCCAACCACACCAAGTCCACCAAGACGCATCGCGAGAGCGTCGAGGCGCTGCGCCAGGACATCCGGGACTTCATCAAGGAGCTCGGCGCCACCCGCGCGGTGATGGTGGTGTGCAGCAGCGTGGAGACCTTCCGTCCGCTGCCCGAGGCGTTCAAGACGCTGGCCGCCTTCGAGAAGGCGCTCGACGAGAACAGCCCGGACATCAACCCCACCGCGCTCTACACCTACGCGGCCATCAAGGAGGGCGTGCCCTTCGCCAACGCCACGCCCAACGCCAGCGTGGACACGCCGGCGCTGCAGGAGCTGGCGAAGCAGGCGGGCGTCCCCATCGCGGGCCGCGACCTCAAGAGCGGCCAGACGATGATGAAGACGGTCATCGCCCCCGCGCTCAAGGCCCGCATGCTCGGCCTCGAGGGCTGGTTCTCCACCAACATCCTCGGCAACCGCGACGGCGAGGTGCTCGACGACCCCGCGGCCTTCAAGGCCAAGGAAGTGACGAAGTCGAGCGTGCTGGACACCATCCTGCAGCCGGAGCTCTACCCCGAGCTGTACAGCAAGTACTCGCACAAGGTGTCCATCCACTACTACCCGCCCCGCGGCGACGCGAAGGAGGGTTGGGACAACATCGACATCATCGGGTGGCTCGGCTATCCGATGCAGATCAAGGTCAACTTCCTCTGCCGCGACTCCATCCTGGCGGCGCCGCTCGTGCTGGACATCGCGCTGTTCCTGGACCTGGCCAAGCGGCTGGAGTGGCGGGGCATCCAGGAGTGGATGTCCTTCTACTTCAAGAGCCCCATGGCGCAGCCGGGCCTGCCCGTCGAGCACGACCTGTTCATCCAGCTCACCAAGCTGAAGAACACGCTGCGCGTCGTGGCCGGTGAGGAGCCCATCACCCACCTCGGACTCGACTACTACGGGGATGACCTCCCGCTCGCTCGCTAAGACTCCGGCGTTCATCTGGCTCGTCACCCTGTTGGCGATGGGCCATTTGATGCTGGTGACGGCCACCGGTCGGCTCCGGTGGGACCACGTCGCGGCGGACGCGGCGCTGTTGGGGGTGGCCTGGGCGGGCCCCCGCACGCGCCGCTTCCTCTTCGGTGGGTTCCCGCTGTGGTTGACCGGCATGCTGCTGGACAGCCAGGGGCTCTGGCTGTTCCTGCGCGGCCCCATCCATACAGGTGACTTGTGGGTGTGGGAGACGCAGTGGTTCCCCGCCCCCGGCGGTGTCAACTGGCCCCAGTGGTGGAGCACGCGCTCGAACGTCGTGCTGGACCTGCTGTGCGGCTTCGCCTACGCGGCCTACCTTTACGAAGTCTTCCTGATGGCCATCTTCTTCTTCGTGAAGAAGGACGCGCGCTTCGAGAAGCTGTGCTGGGCCTTCCTGGTGGTGAACGCCCTGGGCGTGGTCACCTACCTGCTCTATCCGGCCGCGCCGCCCTGGTACATCCTGGATTACGGCCCGGGTCCCGCCAACCTGGCCGCCCTGCCCAGCCCCGCGGGCACGGCGCGCTTCGATGCCCTGTTGGGCATCAACTACTTCGCCGGCTTCTACGCGCGCAATCCCAACGTGTTCGGAGCCATGCCCTCGCTGCACGCAGCCTACCCCTTCATGGTGATGCTGTTCGTGTGGAGGGATGGGTGGAAGTGGCGGGTGGGCACCGGGGCGTTCGCCCTGCTCGTCGCATTCTCCGCCATCTATCTGACGCACCACTATGTCCTGGACGTGCTCGCGGGCCTCGCCTTCGCGCTCGCGGCCTTCCTGGCGGTGGAGCTCGCGTTCTCTCGCAAGAGCGCGCCCATGACTGTTTCGATGCCGCTGACACCTGGAGGGGACACCCGTGCTTGAGAACCTGGTTGCCTGGTTGACCGGAAACCTGTCTCCGTCGGCCCGCATCTGGACCGCGCTGGGCCCCGCCATCCTCGCCTGTGTGTACTTCCTGGGCGGCCTGCTCATCTTCTGCATCCGCGTCGCCTTCAAGGGCGTGCCGCGCGACGAGGAGACGCTCAAGCGGGGCAATGCGGGCTTCGTGGGCTACTTCCTGCGCCACTACTTCTTCTGGGTCATCCAGCCGCTGTGGGCCGTCATCCTGCGCTCGGGGCTGCCGGCCAACGCGCTGTCGATGCTGTCGGGCCTGCTGGGCATCTCCTCGGGCGTGGCGGTGGCGGCGGGGCGCTTCGCGCTCGGCGGCTGGCTGTTCCTGGCGGCGGGCATCCTGGACGTGATGGACGGGAGAATCGCCCGCACGCGCAAGGAGGCCAACCCCGCGGGCGCGGCGCTGGACTCGGTGCTGGACCGGTACGTGGACTCGGCGATGTTGATGGGCCTGGCCTGGTACTACCGGGACACGTGGGTGCTCCTGCCCGCGCTGGGCGCGCTGCTCGGCTCGTCGCTGGTGCCGTACGTGCGCGCCAAGGGCGAGGGCCTGGGCGTCAACGTGCGCGACGGCGCGATGCAGCGGCTGGAGCGCGTGCTGTTCCTGGGCGCGGGCACGGCGCTGTCGCCCATCCTCGAGGCAGTGTTCTGGCCCGAGGAGAAGCACCCCATGCACTGGATGGCGGTGGTGGGCCTGGTCTTCGTCGCCATCATGAGCAACCTGACGGCCATCTCCCGGTTCAGGAACCTCGTGAAGGCGCTGGCGCCGAAGCGCCAGGAGGCGCGCTCGGAGAAGGCGATTGTGAGCCTGAACGCGGCGGCGGGCGCCATCGCGACGGTGGCGGACTTCGCGGTGGTGCTGGCGCTGGTGGAGTGGATGGGCCTGCTGCCCGCGTGGGCGACGGTGCTGGGCGCGCTGCTGGGCGCGGTGGTGAACTACTCCATCAACCGGGTGCTCACCTTCCGCAGCACGGCCGCGGTGGGCCGGCAGATGATGCGCTACGCGGTGGTGAGCGGGACGAGCGCGCTGCTCAACGCGGGCGGCGTGGCGCTGCTCACGTTGCATCCGCAGCTGGCGTACACGCTGGGCTGGTGGCTGGTGCGCGGCGTGGTGTACTTCGCGTGGAACCTGCCGCTGCAGCGCGACTACGTCTTCAACGACACGAACTCGTCGGACGCGCTCATGGAGCAGCGCCCCCATGCGGCGTGAGGGACGGTCCCAGGTCCTGGGACTCCTGCTGACGCTGCTGCTGCCCACCGTGGCGGCGGCGGGCGCGGCGCTGGAGCCCACGCTCTCCCCGAGCGACAACTACGGGGAGAGCTTCACCTTCATCGGGGACCTGGAGGACGGCACCTTCGTGCTGGTGCAGTTGCAGGTGACGAACATCGGCCCGGGCTCGCGCACGGGCATCTGCCGGGCGACGGTGCTCAAGCCGGGGCAGCGCGCGTGGACGCCGCAGAAGAAGGTGGGCGCGAAGGAGTGGAGCTATGACGCGGCCACCAGCACCTTCCGGGTGGGAGCGTGCTCGGCGCGCTCCGCGGACGGGGTGACGAAGGTGGAGGCGGGACTGGAGGGCGGGCGGGTGGTGCTGGAGTACGCGGCGCAGGTGGAGCCGCGCTCGCCGGAGGGCTCCGAGGTGGAGGTGGGCAGCGCGCGCTACCGTCACGAGGTGACGCTGGCGTTCAGCCCGCTGAAGGCGACGGTGCAGCAGCCCAAGGGCGCGGCGGTGACGCTGTCGGGCGGCGGGTACGCGGACCACACGCGGTCCACCATTCCCCCGGGGAAGCTGGCGCGGCGGTGGGTGCGCTTCCGGGCGCTGCGCGACGGTGGCGAGCGGATGGTGTTGCTCGCGCGCGAGGGACAGGACGGTGAGTTCGGCCCGGTGTACTCGTGGACGGAGGGTGGCGCGCCGAGCGCGATGGAGTCGTTCACGCTCAGCCGCGAGGGCGCGAAGGAGCGCAGCGTGTGGACGGTGGACGTGTTCGGCGGCGATGGCGCGAAGGCCATGGTGCTGAAGTCCACGTCGCTCCTGCAGCGCAGCGCGCCCGTGGAGGAGCTGGGCATGCTGGGTGGGCTCATCAAGCCGGTGGTGGGCTCGCCGGTGACGTACCTGCACCGGGCGGTGCTGGAGCGCTCGGGGAAGACGCCGGTGGCGGGGCTGATGGAAGTGACGCTCGAGGGTGATTTGTGAGCGTGTCGTTGTTGCGGGACGTGCACCACGTGCCGGGGGTTCGAGGCTGGGTGCGCAAGCAGGTGCTGCGCTCGGTGGCGCGCTGCGTGGAGTGGACCACGAAGCTGCCGGGCCAGGGCCTCAACGTGTCGCAGGTGAACGAGTGGCTGCACGTGGGCGGCTCGGTGTCGCCGTCTCGGTACGCGGAGCTCAAGGCGCGCGGAATCACGGCGGTGATTGATTTGCGCGCGGAGCGGGTGGACGACGCGAAGGCGCTGGCGGCGCTGGGCATCGAGCTGCTCAACCTGCCGGTGACGGACCGGTATCCGCCGACAGTGGAGCAGCTGGTGCAGGGTGTGGAGTGGGCGCTGCCCCGGCTGGAGAGGGGCGGGCACCTGTATGCGCACTGCGAGCACGGTGTCGGGCGTGGGCCGCTGATGGGATTGGCGGTGATGGTGGCGAAGGGCTGGGAGGCGCCGGATGCGTACCGCGCGCTGAGGAAGGCCCGGTGGCAGTGCACGTTGAATGACCGGCAGCTCGGCGGCCTCGCGGACTTCGTCACCGCGTGGGTGGCCCGTCGGTCCGGGCGCGCGGCGTAGCTGCGGCTCGTTGTCTGACGGATGGCGTGGGGTGTCTCGGACACTCGATGCCTGACGACGGTCGTGCCTTCCACGAGAGGACACTCGAGGGCGAGGGGTCTGCGCTTCGCGGAGGGGGGATTCCTACGCTGGAGGCATGGCGCGGCGGGCGCTCGACGTGTCCCTCCGATGGGAGACCGCTCGACATGTTGGACCTGTTCACCGATGACACGCGTCGGAGTCCCTTCGCGCTGTACGCACGGTTGCGTGAGCGCTCGCCGCTGTTGCATGAGCCGCGAGCGGACCTGTGGTTCCTGTTCGACTACGACAGCGTGAAGCGGGCGCTGCAGGACCATGCGGTGTTCAGCTCCGTCGTCACCAGGCCGGGAGGGAGGACGCCGGACTGGCTGTTGTTCAAGAACCCGCCCCAGCACACAAAGCTGCGCGGCATCATCATGCAGGCCTTCACGCCGCGCTCCATCGCGAACCTGGAGCCGCACGTGCGGGAGCTGTCGCGTGGGTTGCTGGCGCCGCTGGTGGGGCGGGGGGAGATGGACGTGGTGGCGGAGTATTCGAGTCAGCTGCCGACGATGGTCATCGCGGAGATGATTGGGATTCCCGTGGAGGGCCGGGCCCGGCTCCTCGGGTGGCGGGACATCATGCTGAACCTCAGCCACACCATCTCCGAGGGAGAGGAGGCGGAGCGGGCGCGAGCGCGGTACGTGGCGATGCGCGACGAGATGCGGGCGTATCTCCCGGTCATCCTGGAGGAGCGGCGGAGGGCGCCGAAGGATGACCTGCTGACGCGGCTGGTGGAGGCGGAGGTGGATGGAGAGCGGCTGGACGAGCGGGAGTTCATCGCCTTCTTCGAGCTCTTGCTGGTGGCGGGGACGGAGTCGACGATGGACCTCATCGACAACGCGCTCCTGTGCTTGCTGGAGCATCCGGACCAGTTGGCGCGGCTGCGGGAGCGGCCGGAGCTGTTGGGCTCGGCCATCGAGGAGGTGCTGCGATTCCGTTCGCCGGTGCAGTCGATGTATCGGTCGACGAAGCGGGCGGTGGAGTTGAACGGACGGGTGATTCCGGCGGGGAAGTTCGTGTTGCCGATGATTGGCTCGGCGAACCGGGACCCGGGCCACTTCGAGGAGCCGGAGCGGTTCGACATCGGGAGGGAGCCGAATGCGCACCTCGCCTTCGGGCACGGCATCCACTTCTGCCTGGGCGCGGCGCTCTCGCGGATGGAGGCGAGGGTGGCGCTCACGGACCTGCTGGAGATGCTGGGCGACTTCAGGCTCGCGAGCGACGCGCCGTGGGAGCCCCGCGAGGCGATCCACGTCCACGGCCCCAAGCGCCTGCCACTGCGCTTCGAGCCGGGTGCGCGGCGCTGAACAGGGCAGCCCGAGACGATCCGGAAGCGCTATGAAGGGCGAATGAGTGCTCGACCTGCCTGGCACCTGAGCCTGTGGTGTTACGTCCTGGTCTTGCTTCAGGCGGGCTGCGGAGCCACCACCGTCAATCTTCGTGACTGGGGGAGCATCCACGTCACGACGGACGAAGACACTGCGGGGGCATTCCTGCCCGACGAAGCAGCCGATGGCACAGGCCGGGCCGAATTCGAGCAGCCGGAAGCGTACTGCGCCTCACGAACCGATACTGCGTGCGAGAGCGCGGGTATGAGACCGCCGCTTCGGCGAGGGCCCGGAGCACGCCCGTGGCGACGCCCTCCTCTGCTCACCCCGACGCCGACACCGCAACAGAGTCAGCTCCAGGCGCATCGGCTGGCGAACCTTCAAGTCGTCCAGCAGGCACGACAGCTCTATGCCCAGCGGCTCAAGGAAGCCCAGGCCCGCTATCCGAATAGCGCCGGATTCCAGGAGCACCATCTGGTCCCGCTGTATCTGGGCGGCGCCAAATCAGGTGCGACCTACCGACTGCCGACCGCGTACCACAAAGCCATCACCCAGGCCTTTCGCGAGCGCTGGGCCTATGGTCAGGAGCGACCTGCTCCGGACAAGCTCCAGCTCCTCCTGGTCCAGGTCTACTCCCAGCATCCCATTCCCCAGCTCATCGGACTGCAGCCCTAGCTCATGCGCGAAACCATCGAGCTCCGTGTCGAGGAAGCCGAAGCATCGCGACTCTTCCGCGGTGATGAGGGTGTCGTGCTGCCGAGTGGCACGGTGCGCAAGCTGACACTCCCCACGGATGATGAGCGCATTCCACGCATCCGTGAACTCGACCGCGCCCTGCGACAGCAGGGCAAGTTGTTCTTCTCGGGCTGGCGCCTCCTGCGCCACTACACGCCCAAGGAGCTGAAGTCCGCCGAGTTGCTCGAGCTGCGCCTGGATGCGGTCTTCGAGCCCTCCGGTGAGGAGTGCGGCACTCACTACGACGAGTCCACCGCCTGCGCGCTCTGCGGAGCAGGCGCCAGACAGGTCACGGACCTGCACCTCGACCCGCGCCGGATTCCCCAGCGCGCGGACCTCGCGCGAACCCTCGCCCACGAGTGGGTCATCTCCGCTCGGCTCGCGGACCTCTGGCGAGCGCATGGAATCACAGGCGCGGACTTCCGCCCCATCCGGCGCGCAGGCCCGAAAGCCGAACCCGTGAAGGAGTGGCACCAGCTCGTCGTGACAGCCCATCCCCTGGACCTCCTGCCTGCGACTCGCACGGGCAATGACCCATTCGACCTCGACGAGGACAACGCGCAACGTTGCCCCAGGGGACACATCGTCGGCCTGAACATCCTCTCCGAGCTGTCCCTCCGACGCGGAGACCACGACGGCAGCGACCTGACCTGCACCCGTCAGCACGTGGGCATGCGTAGCGGAGTCCTGCGTCCTCACCCGCTCCTGCTCATGTCCCCGAAGCTGCACGCGCTCCTGGAGGAGCAGAAGGTGAAGCGCCTGGACATCCAGGTCGCCCACCTCGCGTAGCCACTACCAGCGCCGCTCCGGCTCCATCGCCGTGGGCCGGCGCTTGTCCGTGGGCGTCAGCGCATCCGCGGGCGAGCAGCGGCACACCTCACAGCCCCGGTCGCGGTCCATGGAACACTCCGTGCCCGTGATGCACGAGAGATTCCGCGACTCCTCACAGCGCGTGTCGCCCTTCTTCTCCTCACGCTGGCCCCCGTGGGAACACCCCACCAGGGCCACCGCCATCGACACCGCCGCGAACCACCCGAGCGCCTCGCCTCGCATCATCACGCTGCCCTCCTGAGCTACGCCCCCGGCGCCGGCTCCTCCGCCGTCGCGCCGTGCTTGCGCCGCCAGCGCTCCACCAGCAGCAACAGCGACGGGAACCCCAACAGCACAATCACCAGGTTCAACCCGAACCCCAGATTCGCCAGGTCACCAATCGAGTTCAACCCCGGGTGCTTCGCCAACACCAGCGCCACGAAGCCAATCGCGCTCGTCAGCAGGCCGCCGGTAATCGCCCGCCCCGTCTCCGCGTACACGGAGATGAAGTCCGCCCCCGGCTCACCCAACCGCTGCACCAGGTGCACGCCCGCGTCCACCGTGGTCCCCACCAGCACCGGCAGCACCATGATGTTCAGGTAGTTGAACTGCAAATCCAAGAGCGCCATCAGCCCCACCAGCCCCGCCACCGACAAGAGCGTGGGCACCATGCAGATGAGCGCCGTGCGCAGCTTCCCCAACGTCAGCCACATCGCCGCCAGCACGCTCAACACCGCCGCCGCCAGGATGCGCGGACCCTCGCGCGACACCATGTCCAGGATGTCCGCCAGGATGAGCGCCTCACCCGCCGCCGACACCTGACTGCCGTCCGGCATCTGCAGCCCGCGCACCTCCTTGGAGAAGCGCCGCGTCCCCTCACCGTCCGACAGGCTCACCCCGCCGCCCGCGTACACCAGCACCACGCCGCCCGTGCTCCCATCCAGGCTCTCGAACTGGTGACGCACGCTCGCCGGCAGCTCCGCCTGCGTGAAGGGCTTCGCCTTCGACATGTTCAACGCCCGCGCCAGCGCCACCCGCGTGTCCTCCGGCAGCCGCTCCGGGTCCAGCTTCTCCAGCCGCGCCCGGATGGCCTCCAGCACCGCCTGCTTCTCCGGCTGCTGCCGGGGCACCAGGTCCTCCAGCGCCCCCACGAAGTCGATGGTGGACTCCTTGCCCCGGGCCGCCTTGCGCGCCTCGAGCTGCCGCACCACCTCGCGCTCCATGTCCTGCGAGTCCGTCAGCACCACCACCGGCGTCTGCGAGTAGCCCAGGATGTTGTTCACCTTCTGGTCCAGCACCGCCGACGCCTGCTTGTAGTCCTCCAACGTGCGCGAGTCGTAGTTGAACGAGATGCGGTACGCCTGCGAGATGAGCACCACCACGCCCACCCCAATCACCACCGCCACCCCACGGTAGGAGCGCGGCAGCCAGCGCCCCAGGAGCGCCATGGGCCCCGCCCCCTCCTCCTGCGTGCGCGGCGCCCACCCGAAGCGCGACGCCATCCCCAACAGCGCCGGCAGGATGAGCACGTACGCGAAGATGCTCACCAGCATGCCCACCGCCGCGATGATGCCGAACTCGCGAAACGCCCTGAACTCCGACATCGCCAGGCTCAGGAACGTCAGCGCCGCCACCAGCGCCGCGATGAGCGCGGAGAAGCCCGTGTGCCGGAAGGACTCCTGCACCGCCGCCTCGGAGGTCATCCCCTCCGAGCGCAACGTCCCGTATCTCCCCAGCAGATGGATGCCGTGCTCCACGCCCAGGCCGCCGAGCACCGCCGCCAGAAAGCCCGTCAGCAGATTCACCTGCCCGTACGCCAGGCCCACGAAGCCGTACGTCCACCCCAGGCCCGCCATCACCGGCACCATGGTGAGCACCACCGACAGCGCGCTGCGGAAGTGGAACACCAGGTAGACCACCAGCAACACCATGGCCAGCGTGGACGCCCGCGCCAGATCACTCACGATGACGCGCTGCTGGTCGATCTTCTTCTTGAAGGTCCCCGTCACCGCCGTCTTGAAGCCCGGCCCGTACTTCGACAGGTCCTGCGTCGCCAGGAACTCCTCCACCTGCGTGACGACCTTCTTCGAGTAGTTCAGGTCCGCGGCGCTGCCCTTGGGCTTCGCCATCAGCACCACCATCCGCTCCGTCGTGTCCAGGTAGTACAGGTCCCCCTGGCCCGACAGGCGCTGGTTGGCGCGGCCCGTGTACTTCTGCTCGATGTCGGAGAAGTCCACCGACGGCGCGGGCTCCTCGTCCAGCCGGACGAAGAGCGGGTTGGCCTGCTCCTTCTCCCACGCGATGCGCGCGTCGATGCGGCCCTGAATCGTCTTCAGGTCCTCCAGGTCGACGTAATACAGCGCGTGCTCGTTGAAGAACTCGCTGGGCCGCTGCGAGTTGACGTAGCGGATCTCCGACAGCTGCGCGAGCTTCGGCGACAGGTCATCCACGAAGCGCTTGAGCGCCTCGGGCTCCGCCCCCATCCCCACCACCACCACGTTGCCCTGGCCACCGAAGCGCTTGCGCATCTTCTCGATGTCCTGGACGCTCGGGAACGACTTGGGCAGCAGGCCCACGAAGTCCGCGCTGAGGGTCAGGTTCCTGGCGAAGTACGCGCCCAGGAGCGTCAGCACCACCGCCACCACCACCGCATGCATCGGACGCCGATGGCTTCGCGCGGCGAGTTGGCCCATCGCCCCCTCGAACCGCTCCGACCAACGCTTCTCACCCATGTTGCGACACCTGCTGTGTTGTTTTCGGGCCGACCCGCGGCCCACCTTGGGCATGCGCCAACCGAGGAGTCAACGCGTTTATGCCGTAAGCCGGAATGTAAGGCCCCGAATGACTTTCCCTCTGTAACAGGCCCCCACGTCCCCCGCTCGACTGTCCGCACGGCCGCCTGCGGGCTCGTGACGCCCACGGCCCTGCGTCGCGCATCTGGACCGCGCGCACCGGGCCCGAAGGCCTCCTGGAGGGCAGACGGCCGAGCGGCGCGGACTGCACACCCCGCGCCGCGTCCCCAGGTTCCCGCCCACATGGGGCCGCTCTCGCGGACACCCGAGGGAGGGGAAGCCGTGCCACCTTCCACGCCGTCGGACTTCTCCGGGGGTGGGAGGCTGGGACGCCCGCGCGACGGATGGACTCGGAGCCGACCACATCGACGCAGGGAGAGCGCCGTTGGATGCAGCGCGTGGAGCGGGGGCTCGGCGCCCTGGCCGCGCGCAGCCACCGGCGGCCGGTGCTCGCGCTGGGCCTGGCGGTGCTGCTCGCGGCGGTGGGAGGAGTGCTGTCGCTCAAGCTCCGCCTCAACGCCAACCTGGTGGACCTGCTTCCCCGCTCCTTCGAGAGCGTCCAGGACCTGGGGGAGCTGGAGTCGCGCTTCGGCGCGCTCGGCTGGGTGGCGGTGGTGGGCGAGGGAGGCGACGCCGAGTCGCTGCGCCGCTTCGCCGATGACCTGGCGCCCCAGTTGGAGAAGCTGCCGGGCATCCGCTTCGTGGAGAAGGAGCGCACGGGCGCGTTCTTCCGCGACAGGGCGCTCTACTTCCTGTCGGAGGAGGACCTGAAGGAGGTCCACCGTCGGCTCGCCGCGCGGCTGGCGTGGGAGCGGCAGCGGGCCAATCCGCTCTACGTGCCGCTGGTGGACGAGCCGGAGCCGTCGCTCGACTTCTCCGACCTGGAGGCGAAGTACGGCGGCGCGGCCGGACAGAAGCTGTCGGGCGCCCAGGACGACTACTACCTGGACGCCAAGGCCGGGCGCGTCGTCGTGCTGGCCAAGCCGGAAACGACGTCAGCGGACCTGGGCTACTCGCGGCGAATCGTGGACGAGGTGCGCGGGCTCATCGACGCGCAGGACCTGTCGAAGTACGGCCCCGGCTTCCGGGTGGACATCACCGGCACCTTCCAGAAGAAGCTGGACCAGCAGCAGCAGATTGTCCGCGACATCGCCGTGTCGTCCGCCGTGGCCACGGCGCTGATGCTGCTCTACCTGCTCTTCCACTTCCGGAGCCCCGTGGCGGTGGGGCTGGTGCTGACGCCGGTGGGCGCGGGGCTCGCGTGGACGTACGGGCTGGTCGCGCTCCTGTATGGACAGGTGAATCTGCTGACGGGCTTCCTCGGCGCCATCCTGGGGGGCCTGGGCGTCGAGCACGGCATCCACCTGCTGGGCCGCTATCTCCAGCTGCGCACGCAGGGAGAGGACTCCGAGCGGGCCACGCGCGAGTCCTTCACGCACACGGGCGGCGCGGCGCTGGTGTCCGCGCTGGTGGCGGCGCTCACCTTCTTCGTGCTGGGCACGTCCCGCTTCCGAGCGTTCCGCGAGTTCGGCGTCATCGCCGGCATCGGCATGCTGGTGCTCGTGGCGGCGTACGTGCTGGTGCTGCCGGCGCTGCTGGGGCTGACGGCGCGCCTCGGCTGGCGGCCGCGACACGCGCGCGTCGCGCCGCGCGAGTCCTCGATGGGCCGGGTGCTGGTGCGCCACCGCGTGGCCATCACCGCCATCTCCGCGGTGGTGCTGGTGGGGCTCTTCTCCCAGGTGCCTCGGGTGCGCTTCGACTACGACTTCGGGACGCTCGAGGACCAGGACCTGCCGTCGTTCGTCCTGGACCGACAGGTCAACGACATCATCGGCTACTCGCAGACGCCCGTGGTGGTGCTCACGCGGGACGAGCAGGAGGAGCACGCGATGGCGTCCGCGCTCGCCCGGCGTCAGCGGGAGCGGGGCAAGGACTCCACCATCGACTTCGTGGCCTCGCTGTCCTCGCTGGTGCCCCGGGACCAGCCGAGCAAACAGGTGGTGCTGCGCGACATCCACGCGCTGCTCGAGAACGTTCCGGAGGAGCGGCTGTCCGCGGAGCAGCGCGCGCAGGTGGCGCAGCTGCGTCGGCAGACCCAGGCGCCGCCCTTCACGCTCGCGGACCTGCCGGCGAGCGTGCGGCAGCAGTTCACCGGACGCGAGGGGACGACGGGTGGCTTCGTGCTGGTGTACCCGGCGGTGAACCAGTCGGACGGCCAGGCCGTGCGAGCGCTGGCGCGCGAGATTCGCGGCGTCACGCCCCCGGGAGGCGGACGCGTGTCCGCGGCGGGCGAGTCCATGGTGATGGCGGACATCCTGGACATGGTGACGCACGAGGCGCCGCTCATCCTCGGAGGCGCGACGCTGGCGGTGCTGCTCGCCATGTGGATGACCCTGGGAGGGCTGCGCATGGCGGTGCTGTGCCTGCTGCCCACGGTGGTGTCCTTGCTGGCCTTGATTGGCCTGATGCCGGTGGTGGGGTTGGAGTTCAACTATCTGAACATCCTCATCATCCCCGTGCTCATCGGGACCACGGTGGACGCGGGCGTGCATCTGCTGACACGGCTGGCGTCGCCGGGCAGCGACTTCGTGGCGGTGTACTCGGAGACGGGGCGTGCGATTGCGGGCGGCCTGCTGACGAGCGCCATGGGGTTCGGCGCGCTCTTCCTGGCCAGGCATCCAGGCCTGAACTCGGTGGGGGCACTGGCCAGTCTGGGATTCGCCACCAATCTACTGGTCATGCTGGTGGCGTTCCCCGCGCTGCTGTTGGTCCTGACGGCGCGGGGGCACCGCAAGCGGCGAGCGCGGTTGGACTCGGAGGTGAAGGAGAGGGCGGCGGCGGGGGGCACGGGGCCCGAGCACGCGACGCCTTGAGCTGAAGCAACACATACCCACGAACGGAGGCGGCAATGGTGAAGCACATGAGGCGGTGGATGTGGGCGGGTGCCATGGCGGGGACCCTGGCGCTGGGCACGGCTTGCAGCGCGACGGAAGCGCCGGTGATGGTGGCCCAGGCGGACCCCAGCACCACGACGAGTGAGCCCGCGACGGGCGGCTCGGGCACGACGACGACGACGCCCAGCCCCACCACGACGGACCCGATGACGCAGGACCCGACGCAGTCGACGCCGGGCACGGTGCCGAGCACGCCGGACACGAACCCGGGCAGCACCACGACGATGCCGGGTGACACCACGACGGCTCCGGGCAGCACGACCACGGCGCCCGGCAGCCTGCCCACATTCGACGGCGACGCGGGCATGGGCGGCTCGGGCCCCACCACCGTGCCGGGCCCCGCGGACGACAACGCCTCCGGCACCTTCACGCCGCCCGCGGGTGGCTCGGTGCTGGACGGCGGCACGTACTGACGTCCGCTCGCGCCTGAGCGCGACCTGAGGGAGCGGAGGGCGACTCGCTGGAGACGTCTTCCGCTCCCGTCGCGCGGCCGAGGCACAGGCTCGACGCTGGACAGCCCCCCTCGCGCCTGCTTTGTCGCGAAGCCGATGCAGACCCAGACGCCCCGCATCCTCTCGCTCCACATCGGCATGCCCCGCGAGCTCGGCACGCCCGGCGCCGCCGACCCGATGGAGCGGCCGTGGACCAGCGGCATCCACAAGCAGCCCGTGACGGGGCCCGTGTGGCTCACCCGCACGGGGCTCACCGGTGACGGCCAGGCGGACCTGCGCGTGCACGGAGGCCCCGAGAAGGCCGTGCTCGCCTACGCCGCGTCACACCATGCCTTCTGGCGCGAGCAGCTCGGCCGCGAGGACCTGGGCCCGGGCGCCTTCGGCGAGAACTGGGTCGTCTCCGGCGGCGCGGAGGAGAGCGTCTGCATCGGCGACGTGCTGAAGGTCGGCACCGCCGTGGTGCAGGTGTCCCAGCCAAGACAGCCCTGCTGGAAGCCCGCGCGGCGCTGGCGCCACAAGGAGCTGGCGCTGCTGATCCAACGCACCGGCCGCACCGGCTGGTACTTCCGCGTCCTCCAGGAGGGCGAGGTCCGCGCGGGAGACGTGTTGGAGCTCGTGGAGCGTCCCCACCCCCGCTTCACCGTCACCTTCGCCAACCAGGCCATGCACGAGCAGCGGCCCGAGGACGCCGCGGCCCTGGCCGACTGTCTCCTGCTCACCCCCAGGTGGCGCGAGTCCCTGCACCGCCGCGCCCAGGGGAATCGGGGAGACGACGCCCCCCGGCTCA
The DNA here is from genome assembly GCF_020037095.1 of Myxococcus sp. XM-1-1-1. Classification (NCBI taxonomy): domain Bacteria; kingdom Pseudomonadati; phylum Myxococcota; class Myxococcia; order Myxococcales; family Myxococcaceae; genus Myxococcus; species Myxococcus sp. XM-1-1-1. The sequence continues at coordinate 74,361 of NZ_JAIQDH010000016.1, read as the reverse complement.
CCGGCCCCAACAGCGACGGCTGAGCCGCGCGAAGCGGCGCTCGAAGGACCTCCGGAAACGCCCTGTCTCGACAACACCTCGAGACGCGCGACGCCTGGGACAGGCGTCAATCACAAACACTCCACCCCGCACCTCGGGACGGTATCGAGACGGCGGCCGCCTCCCCGTGCGGGTGACAAATGACAGTCCCGCCCCGACAAGTCGTCCCCACGTCGGGCCCCCGCCGTCGTCAGGAGAGCAGGCAGCCGGAGGAGCGTTCCCTGCACACCGCGTTCCGGCTGCTCACGTTCCCGGCCAGCAGCAGCCAGCCACAACCACCGCAGCACTCCAGAACTTTCCAATGAGGGGAACCACCATGAAGAAGTTCATGAAGACGAAGGTCGTGTTGGGTTCGCTCGCCGCCGGCGCGCTCATGTTCAGCACCGCGTGCAAGTCCGACTCGAGCGCCAAGCGCGACGACACCACGGCGCCCACGACGACGGACACGGGCACCACGACGGGCACGGACACGACGACGACGCCTCCGACCGGCACCACCCAGGACCCGGGCACGGGCGGCACGGGCATGGATGACCCGACGATGAGCCCGCCGCCCGCCACGGACCCCACGTTGGACCCGGGCACCGGTGGCACCGGCGTGGACGACCCGTCCATGAGCCCGCCGCCCTCCACCGGTGACACGCCGGTGAGCCCGCCCACGGGCATGGACCCGTCGACGGACCCGGGCACCGGCGGCTCCGGCACGCTGGACCCCGCCGATGACACCGCCGTGGACCCCGGCACCACGGGCGACGGCGACCTGACGGCGCCCGACTCCAGCAACCGCGAGGACCCGTACGCTCCGGACGCCCTGCCCCGTGAGCCCGAGTCCGGCCGCTAGGCAAAGCCCCCTGCCCAGGCGCTGACCGTGGCGCCAAGGCGAGTGGAGCTCCGGAGGCCCGCGCCCCGACCGGCGCGGGCCTCTGTGTTTCCGGCCGACCCCGGGGACGCGCCCACCCCGTCACGACCGCGCAACGACAGCAGGCCCACGCCCCGACTCGGGCATGGGCCTGCTCGCCGCGCGTCACGCTGTCGACGCTCAGCTCACGCTGACGCCGGGATAGCGCCCGGGCGTCGTCTGCGGCTCGATGATGCGCGGGGTGTCATCCACGCCCGGCGTCCCACCCGGCCCCGTGTTCGGGTCCAGCGTCTTGGGGGCACGACGCCTGGGCTCGTCCTCGGCGCCAGCGTCATGCTTGGGGATGGTGGGGAGGTTCTCGGTCGGAATCTTCAACACGTCCTTCTTGCTCATGACGGCCTCCTTTCCCGCAAGGTGATGTCCCCAGTGCCTGCGGGCAGCGTGCGCCTGCTTGAATGGTGGCCCCGGCCTTGGCAGCGTCCTCTCCGGATAACCTCGCAACCCGGAGTATTCACGCCATGCGCCGTCTCCTCGCGGTCCTCGCCCTCCTCCAGCTCACCGCCTGCGCCACCACGCACACCAACGACCCGCAGAACCCGACGCCGCCGGTGCCGCGTCCCGTCCCGCCCGACGCCAGCGAGGCGCGCCGCCTGGGCACCGAGGCCGACAAGCTGCTCGAGGACGGCCGCTACGAGGACGCGCTCTTCCTCTACCGCCGCGCGTGGAACGACGGCTTCCGCCACCCCGACGGGCTCTATTACGCGGGCGTCATCGCCGCGCGCGCCGGCAGCCTCGACGAGTGCATCGTCTGGCTGGAGCGCGCCGCCGACGAGGGCTTCTCCGCCACCCAGTCCCTCACCACCGAGCCCTCGCTCGAGGCCGTGCGCACCCACGCCGCCTGGAGCCGCATCGCCGAGAAGGTCGCCGCCAACGCCCGCAAGGACGCCCCGGCCGCCACCACCCAGAACTGACGCTTCACCCTTCTTGAAAAAATGAATCACCATTCACCTTCCGCGCCCGCACTCACCGGGGCGCGGAAGACCCGGCACCTCGCCTTGGCCCGTCCACACGGCAGCCGAGCGAGCCAGCGCTCCGTCGCGCACTCGGGCCTTCGCGCGACGTGGAGCACGGGCCGGCCGGCACACCGGGTCGGTGGCACGTTCAGCGTGAAACGCGCTTTCCTGACAAGGCGCGGAGACATGCCCGGTCCCCGATGCGCGGGGGGCCCCAAACCCAAGAGAGGCGTGATGAGTTTGAAGTTGCTGCTGGCCGGCTGGCGTGGGGGGGACGCACCGCACTCGCCGACATCCGAGAACGCGCGCACGTGGCTGGGTCAGGTCGAGCGTTGGTTCCAGATGAATGTGTCGGAGTGGCTGGAGAGCAGTCGCTTCGGCACCGGTCCCCGAGGCGCGCCGCAGCTGCGGCTGCGGCTGCATCCGGCCGCGGGCGAGGTCTCGTTCCTCGCGGCCAGCGGCTCGCGCGTGGTCATCTCCGCGGAGACCTCCGCGGTGGGCCCCGGCTACCACGTGTTCCTGTGCGACACGCTCAAGGCCCTGGGCCAGGCGCTCGACATCCAGTGGGTGCAGGCCGACGACACGTTGGACGTCGGAGACCCCACGGGCTACTTCCACACGGGCGACGCGGGGCCGGTGGAGGTCTACATGCTGGCGTGGCTGCAGGAGACGGTGGCCCAGGTGCTGCGCATGCGCAGCCTGGGTGAGTCCGGCTTCTCCATGTCCCTGCGCTTCGGCCACATGTTCGAGCACCCCGGCGCGCTGCTCACGCCGCTGGGGCCTCGCGACGAGCGCTGGATGCGGCGTGTGTACGAGGACCCGCGCGTGGGCATGGACGTGTTCCCCTGGTGGCGACAGGGCGTCGGCGCGCACGCGCGGCTGGGGCGCGCCTTGTGTCGGCTGTGGACGGAGGTGGTGTGGCGCCCGCCGCTGCTCGAGGAGGAGCGGCGGCTGTTGCGCGACGTGGCCCGCTCGCTGGAGCTGGCGTGGCGCGAGGACCCGGAGCTGGCCTACCCCTGGCGCGAGTGGCGCGAGGTGCTCGGCTACCTGGGCGTGGGCGGCACGCTGGCGGAGACGGTCCATCACCACGCGGACCACCACGGGGCGCGCGGCCCGTCCATCGGCTACCGGCGCGGGGCGGTGCAGGTGGCGCTGCCGGCGGGCTGGGAGATCCGCATCCCCGGCTCGCTGGCGGAGGCGCACCTGGAGGACGGGACGTGGGTGGCCCGGGACCATCGGCGAAGTGTCCGATTCGTGCCACTCGAGGACGACGCGGAGGAGCACTTCGCCACCACCACGGCCGAGCGCCGCGCGCTGGAGCTGGAGTACCAGGGCGAGCGGGTGAGCGGCCGCGCGTCGCTGCACATGGAGCCGGGCGAGTGCCGGCTGACGGCCCTGTGCAGCTCCGGGCGCCACCGGGCGCTGTGCGTGGTGAGCTTCGCGGACCCGGAGGAGGAGGACTGGGCCCTGGGGACATGGCGCTCGCTGGACCACGCCGCCGCGGCCTGACGCTTGCCGGTCCGCCAGGGCCATCCCACATTCAGCGGGCATTTTCCTTGAGAGGAATCGAGAGCCTGTATGAGCAGGGAGGTCTGGCCGGGCAAGCCCTGGCCGCGCGGCGCCACGTTCGATGGCACCGGAGTCAACTTCGCCGTCTTCTCCCAGGCGGCGACCCGCATCGAGGTCTGCCTCTACGATTCGGCGAACCCGACGCGCGAAATCGAACGTTTCACGCTGCCGGAGGCGACGGACTTCGTCCACCACGGCTACGTCCCCGGCCTGGAGCCCGGGACGCTCTACGGCCTGCGGGTGCACGGCCCCTACGAGCCCACCAAGGGCCACCGCTGCAATCCGCACAAGCTGCTGGTGGACCCGTACGCCAAGGCCCTGTACGGCGAGGTGGACTGGAAGCAGCCGGTCTTCGGCTATCCGCTGGGCCACGCGCAGCAGGACCTGGCGCGCGACGAGCGCGACAGCGCGGCGGGCGTGCCCAAGAGCGTGGTGGTGAGCGACTCCTTCGACTGGGGCGATGACCGCCGGCCGGAGATTCCCTGGCGCAAGACGGTCATCTACGAGGCCCACGTGCGCGGTTTCACCATGCGCCACCCGGAGGTGCCCGAGCACCTGCGCGGCACGTACGCGGGCCTGGCCTCACCGCCCATCATCGAGCATTTGAAGAAGCTGGGCGTCACGTCGGTGGAGCTGCTCCCCATCCACGCCTTCGCGGACGACTCGTTCCTGGACGACAAGAAGCTGTCCAACTTCTGGGGCTACAACACGCTCGGCTTCTTCGCGCCGGAGCAGTACTACGCGAGCCGCAAGACGCCGGGCAGCGCGGTGGCCGAGTTCAAGGCCATGGTGCGCGCGCTGCACGCCGCGGGGCTCGAGGTCATCCTCGACGTGGTCTACAACCACACGTGCGAGGGCAACCACCTGGGGCCCACGCTGTCGCTCAAGGGCATCGACAACGCCAGCTACTACTGGCTGATGCCGGACGCGCGCTACTACCTGGACTTCACCGGGTGCGGCAACAGCGTCAACGCGTCCAACCCGAACGGCGCCCGGCTCATCGTCGACAGCCTGCGCTACTGGGTGGACGAGATGCACGTGGACGGCTTCCGCTTCGACCTGGCCACGGTGCTGGGACGCACGGGCGAGGGCGGCTTCGACCCGAGGGCGGCGCTGTTCCAGATCCTGCACCAGGACCCGGTGCTCAGCCGGGTGAAGCTCATCGCGGAGCCGTGGGACGTGGGGCTCGGCGGCTACCAGGTGGGCGGCTTCCCCGCGCCGTGGCGCGAGTGGAACGGCAAGTACCGCGACGCGCTGAGGCGCTACTGGAAGGGCGACGAGAACCTCGCCGGCGAGGTGGGCTACCGGCTCACGGGCAACTCGGACCTGTACGCGGAGGCGCGGCGCAAGCCGCAGGCGAGCATCAACTTCGTCACCGCGCACGACGGCTTCACGCTGCACGACCTGGTGACGTACAGCCACAAGCACAACGAGGCCAACGGCGAGCACAACCGCGACGGCGCGGACGACAACCAGTCCTGGAACTGCGGCGTGGAGGGTGAGACGGACGACCCGGGCGTCGTCTCGCTGCGCGAGCGCCAGAAGCGAAACCTCCTGGCCTCGCTGTTCATGTCCACCGGCGTGCCGATGATTGTCGCGGGCGACGAGATGGGGCGCACGCAGCAGGGCAACAACAACGCCTACTGCCAGGACAACGAGCTGTCGTGGGTGGACTGGTCGCTGGACGAGCGGCGCAAGAAGCTGCTCGCCTTCACGCAGAAGCTCATCCACTTCCGTCACCGGCAGCCGGTGTTGCAGCGCCGCCGCTACTTCAAGGGCGCGCACCTGTGGGACTCCGAGCACAAGGACCTGGCGTGGTTCCGTCCGGACGGCTCGGAGATGAGCGAGGAGGACTGGCAGAAGCCCTTCGTGCGCTCGCTGGCGTTCCTGCTCGGCGGCGACGCCATCCCCACGCCCGACGAGCGCGGCCAGCGCATCATCGGCGACGCGCTGCTGGTGCTGCTCAACGCCCACCACGAGCCGGTGGCCTACACGCTGCCCGCCCTCACGGACGGACAGAAGTGGGAGCTGGAGCTGTACACGGCGGACGATGCGCGGGGCGCGGAGAAGGTGCCCTCCCAAGGCAGGTTCCAGCTGGAGGGGCGCTCGATGGCGGTGTTCCGGCAGGTGGAGCGCTGAAGGAGCGCGGCACCCCGGGCGATGCGTGGCTCGGGGTGCTCGCTTGTCGGCGGACGCGTGCGCGCACGCCTGGAGCGCGATGCGTGCGCGAGTGAAGGCACTTTGCGTCCGAGTGGTCCTTCGACAGTGGACACACGTGAAGGTTCAGCGCGCCCTGGGACTCGGGGCACGGTAGAACGGCCGTCCCCATGCGAGCGAAGCGCCATGTCCCGCGGTAGTCCCCAGGAAGAGGCCGTCCGGGCCATCTACGGGGAGATTGCGTCCGCCTACGAGGCCCTCTTCCCCGTGCTGGGCCGGTACGAGGACCGCGTCGAGCGGTTCCTCACGGACGCGGTGTCCCCGGGCTGCAGGGTGCTCGACGTGGGCTGTGGGCCGGGGCTGCACACCAAGGGCCTGGAGCCCTCCGTGCACGTGGTGGGCACGGACCTGTCGCCGCAGATGCTGGAGCTGGCGCGACAGGCCCGTCCCTCCGGCGAGTGGTACGCGCATGATTACTACCAGCCGTTCCCCGCGGAGTGGGGGCGCTTCCAGGTGGCGCTGGCGTTGGGCTGTCTGGACTTCTGCGACGACCTGCGGCGCGTGCTGCGGCACATCGCGGACATGCTGGCGCCGGGCGGGCGGTTGTTGTTCACCGCGCTGGAGCGCAGGCCCGGCCACGAGGGACACGAGGCCCCCACGCGCGAGGTGCGGACCGCGGGGCCCGCCGTGACGCTGCATTTGTATTCCTTCGAGGAGGCCTCGCGCGCCGTCACGGACGCGGGGCTGGAGCCGCGTGCCTACGTGCATGCCCCCGGGTGGGTTCAGCTCGCCGAGGAGCGGACTTTGTGGTTCGGTTGGTGGGAGGTCGAGCGTCGGTAGTCCCGCGACGTGTCGGGCGACACTGCCCGGTCGGTCAGCCAGGAGCGCACTGCGGATGATGACGGAAGAAGACATCCTGGCGGCGGAGGAGACGCTGCGCCAGGCCATGCTCGCCAGCGACGTGGACATGCTCGACCAGCTCCTCTCCGAGGACCTCGTCTTCGTCAACCACCTGGGACAGGTCTTCAACAAGGATGCGGACCTGGAAGGCCATGGCTCGGGCGCGCTGCGACTCACCCGGCTGGAGCTGGGTCCCCCCGTCATCCGGTTCCTCTCCGCGGGCGCGGTGGTCGTCGTGCAGGCCTCCGTCGCGGGCCAGTCCGCGGGCACCGGGTTCGCCGCGCAGCTGCGCTACACGCGCGTCTGGCAGTGGGTGGACGAGCGCCCCCAGGTGGTCGCCGGCCAGTGCACCGTCATCGTCGACGCGCCGAGCTGAAGTCCCGGGCAGGAGCGCGGCCCCGTGGACACGGCGCCGTGGCTGCCCGGACACATCCGGGGGCCACGCGCGCGCCAGGATGCACACGGACCCGGGCGATGGACTGGCCTGAAGGTTGCCAAGGCGTGCACCGCTCCTCTCTCTCGCGAGACTGAACCCATGACCTCACGCCCGCTTCGCGTCCTCGTTCCCCTTCTCGTGCTGACGCAGTCCTGCACCTCGGCGCCCGTGCGTCCGAACGCCGCGGAGGCGGCGCGGGCGACAGGGGCAGGTGAGTACACGCTCGCGAAGGACATCACGGTGCGGCGCATCGCTCCGGGGGTCTGGATGCACACGACGCTCTCGGACGAGGACTTCGGCTTCGTTCCCGCCAACGGACTCATCGTCGAGGACGGGGACGGCTCGCTGCTCGTGGACACGGGCTGGAACCAGCAGCAGGCCGAGCAGCTCGTCGACTGGGCCGCGAGCTCGCTGGGCAAGCCCGTCCGCGCGGCCGTGGCGACGCACTTCCACGACGACCGGACCGCGGGCATCCCCGTGCTCGTTGCCAGGGGCATCCCGGTGCACGGCCTGGAGGACACCGTGAGAATCGCGAAGGAGCGCGGCAAGCCGGTGCCCACGCGCGCCTTCACGGAGGTCGCGACGCTCGGTCCGCTGGAGTTGTTCTTCCCTGGTGCGGGCCACGCGCCCGACAACATCGTGGTGGTGCACCGCGACAGCCAGGTGTTGTTCGGTGGGTGCTTCGTGAAGGACGCGGCGGCGAAGGACCTGGGCAACCTGGGGGACGCCGTGGTCTCCGAGTGGCCCGCGAGCCTCGAGCGTGTGCAGGCGCGCTATCCCGACACGCGCATCATCGTCCCGGGCCATGGCGCTCCGGGTGGCCCTGAGCTGCTGAACCACACCCGCGCCCTGCTCCGCTGAGCCTCCGCATCTCGCGCGCACGAGCAAGGCGCAGGGCTCTCGTCCGGCTGCTCACCCTCGGATTCAAGTGAGAGCGTTGGGCAGCACACGGGGATGGGTCATCGCGAGCTCGGCTGTCTGCCGTCAGGCGTCCGATGCACGACATGCGTCTGGTGCGCGAGGGCTGCGCCGCATGGGCAGGTGTTGGTGACGTTCCTACCGTGCATCCGGGGCGAAGCGCGGAGCCTGGGCCGGCGGGTGGGACGGAGGAGGGGCGTCATGAGGCGAGTGGCGACGTGGGTGCTCGTGCTGGCGGCGAGCGGGTGCGCATCGGTGAAGGTGGAGCAGCGCGACGGTTGCTGGGTGAAGCAGACCCGCACGTTCCCCTCCACATTCAGGGAGGAGGTGGGCCCATGCTCGCGGCCGAAGCCCGAGTGGTCCGCGGATCGGCTCACGCGGCTGGTGCAGGAGTGCGTGATGCACGCGGACTACCGCTGGCAGAGCAGCGCCATGGTGGCGTGGAACCGGGGTGAGCCCCTGCCCGTGCGCGAGCCGGACGAGAAGGTGCTCGAGGCGTGCATGGTGACCACGGAGCGGATGCTCTCCGCGGAGAAGGGCGCGCTGGAGGCGCAGCTCAGCGACGTCTCCAAGGAGCGCGACAGCCTGCGCGCCCACCAGGAGCAGGAGCGGGAGCAGTACCGCGCGAAACTGGATGCCCAGCGCGAGGCCGCCCAGGCGGAGCTGCTGAAGGAGCGCGAGCGGCTCCAGGACAGCATGGACCAGCAGCGCGCGCACTCGCAGGCGAGCCTGGACCGCGTGCGAGACCAGATGCACGAGAGCAATGGGCGCCTGGCGACGGCGCTCGGCGAGGCGGCGAAGCGCCCGACCCCGTCCGCGGTGGCGACCGCCACCTCCTCGTCGACGAGTGAAGGCCGGGCGGACACGCGCAGCGACTCGCAGTCACGAGGCGACTCGCGCGCGCGCGGTGACGCGACGCCGCCCCGCGTGGCACGGCCCACGGTGGCGACGCCCGCGTCCATGTGCTCGCTGCCCGCGAAGCGCGGCGCCCCGAGGGCCACGACGTCGAGCGAGGCGGAGGCGTCCCCCCAGCCGGCGAGCTGTCAGCCGATGACGCCCGCCGAGCCGCCCGAGGCCGAGCCCACGCCCGTGCCTCCGGCGCAATCCCAGACGACGGCCTCGGTGCCCCTGCCGCTGTTGCCCAGGCTCCAGCCTCAGTAGGGCTTCTCGCCCTTCACCACGCCGAACGGGGACGGCTCCATGAAGACGCCGTTCACCGTCGTGCCGCCGTTGTGGATGGCGGGGAAGATGGGCTGCATGCTCTGGGGGAAGCCGAAGATCGGCTTGCTGAGCGCGTCGAGCCGGCCGAGCTGCTCGGCGCTCAGCTTCACCTCGAGGGCGCCCACGTTGTCCTCGAGCTGGGACAGGCGCCGGGCGCCGATGATGGTCGAGCTCACGCCCGGCTGTGCCTGCACCCAGGCCAGCGCCACGCGCGCGATGCTGGTCCCCTGCTCCTTGGCGATGACGCCGAGCGCGTCGACGAGCGCGTAGGTCTTCTCGTTCAGGTACGACTCCACGAAGGCGCCGCGGTCACCCTTCTGCTGGCCGGCGTTCGCGCGGGTGTACTTGCCGCTGAGCGCGCCGCTCTTGAGCGGCGACCAGGGGGTGATGCCCAGGCCGAGCTCCAGCGCCATGGGCACCAGCTCCTGCTCCACGCTGCGCTCGAGCAGGGAGTATTCGATTTGCAGCCCGATGAAGGAGGACCAGCCGCGGAAGTGGGCCATCACGTTGGCCTGGGCAATCTTCCACGCGGGCGTGTCGGAGACGCCGAGGTAGCGGACCTTGCCGGCGCGCACCAGGTCCTCGAGCGCGGCCATCGTCTCTTCAATCGGCGTGTGGATGTCCCAGTTGTGCAGCCAGTAGAGGTCGATGTAGTCGGTCTGCAGGCGGCGCAGCGAGTTCTCGGCGGCCGCGATGATGGACTTGCGGCCCGAGCCGCCGCCGTTCGGGTCCCCGGGGTACAGATTCCCGCTGAACTTCGTCGCGAGGACCAGCCTGTCCCGCCGGGCCGGGTGGCGACCGACGTGGTCACCGAGAATCTTCTCGGAGTGGCTCTTCGTGTAGAAGTTCGCCGTGTCGATGAAGTTGCCGCCGAGCTCGATGTAGCGGTCGATGATTTGCTGGGACTCCTCCACGCTGGACCCCCAGCCGAGGTCTTCACCGAACGTCATGGCACCAAGGCACAGCGGGCTCACGCGCAGGCCCGAGCGGCCCAGCGTCACGTAGTGGTTGAGAGGCATGTGGGCTCCAGGGGAGTGCTACATTGTGAGGACGACGATTTAGTTCAATCTGGAACTGGATTAATTTTGAACCAATTTCCGCGCAAGGGGCCATGTCGAAAATCGACCCGGCGAGAATCTGGTCGTTGAACCACCGGCTGTTGATGTCGGTGATAGCCAGTGTCGCCTCGGACATCGCCGCGTTGGGCCTGGAGACGAAGGAGCTGTTCGTGCTGGCGGAGGTGGACGACCACCCCTATCCGGCCGAGCTGGCGGCGTCCCTGTGCATCCCCAAGCCCTCGGTGACGCTGTACGTGAAGCGGCTCGAGGCCGCTGGGCTCCTGCGCCGTGAAATTGATACCGCGGACCTGCGGCGTCACCGGCTGCAGCTCACCTCGGCCGGCCGCAAGGTCATGCAGCAGGGGACGACGCTGCTCTCGGAGGCGTTCGGCACGAAGCTCGGTCGGCTGACCGCCTCCCAGCAGGCGGAGCTGCGGGCCCTGCTGGAGAAGATGAGCTGAAGCAAGCGTGCCGCGACCTCAGGCCAGGTGAGCGACCTCCAGCACGTGCCCCTTCGCCTTCAGGGTGGTCATCAGGTCCCGGAGCCGAGCAGAGATGAGCCAGCGAGGCTCTGGGCGAAGCTCGCCGCGCCTGTCGCCCCAGCGTGTGTCCGTGATGAACAGGTCCGAGCCATCGAGCGAGGCCCGGTCGACATGGAGCGCTGAGAGCAGGTTGAGGCCCGCGACATGCCCCTTCGGGCACCGGTGCTCACCACGCTCGTCGAGGTCGAAGGGGTTGTTGCCCGAGACCGTCTTCGCATCCAGCTTCAGCGGCTTCGAGGTCGTGACGGGCTGATACCACTCCGGCTGGCGCGAAGGCTTGCCGCCCAGGTGCAGCACGGGGCGGAACTCCGCGCCTCGCAGTCCAGCCTCCTGGAAGGCGTCGACGAACCTGGAAGAGACCACGACCTCTCCCGCGAGCGTCTTCGCGAAGTCACGGTCTTTGGCAATCCGGCGCGTGTCGAGGATGAGGTCCGTCGTCTGCCGTGCTCCAACGCCACAATGCGGGCAGGCCTCCGACGCATCATAGCCCGTGCCGCACATGGCTCCGGTGGGCGCGAAGGCCCCTCGGATGACGAGGTTCAACAACTCCGCCGACTCGAGTTCCCGAGCCGAGTAGCGGCGCTCGACGTTCCAGTAGGTGAAGAAGAGGTCACCCTCGGCGCGGAGCTTGCGCTCGATGGCGCCAATCTCCCGCACGCGGGGATCATCCCCGGGCAACACCACCTTGCGCAGCCCCTCGTTCACGAGCATGCCGAGCCCAGGCGCCAGGAACTTCCGGGCCCGCTCCTCCGCAATCCTGAACTCGAACGTCTCGCGCATCGTCAGGGAGGGATTCCGATGAGTTGAGGGATGGGGTACCGGGAATAGACCCGCACCAGGATGTCCGTCAGTGCTCGTGCATCCGGTCGCTGTCCCTGACCATAACGCCACTCCTCACGGAAAGCCCGGGTGATGGCCTTGTGATACGCCGTGGGCAAACGGTACGTCTGCCCATCCTTCGCCCCTCCCAGGTACAACGGAACGAGGTGATGGTTCTCGTATCCCGCGCTGTTCGGGTACGTGGTCTGAGCCTCCTGAAGGCGTTGCTGGTAGAGCTTCCTTGCTTGGAGCACCACAGCAGCATCCACTGTGCGTCGCGCCTGGACTTGAGCCTGGAGTGGCGCGGGTCGTGGAGTCAGGAGAGGAGGTCTGCGCAGCGGACCTGCTCCTGGCGTGCGTCGCACGGGGCGGGTGGCGATGGCGCCCTTGAGTGGATCCACATCATCGCCGAGCGCCTGTCGCGCCCAACCCGTGGGGAGGAATGCGCCTGCACGAGTCTCCAGGTCCGCGTCGGACGTGAGCTCGACATAGGTGTACTCCTCGGCCAACCCATCACGGGTGCTCCATGCCGAGGAGCCTCGCGGCTCTACCTCCGGGCTTCCCCGCACACCCCAGGCACACCACCCACAGGCTCCAGAACACGAAGGGCTTCGTCATGAACATTGGCTCCAGACATCCCCTGGCCCCGCTCGCCCCCCCGATTGACCCTCCCATCCGGCGGGTTCAGGATGCACAGCGAATTTACTCGTTTTACAGGAGATGCGGCTATGCGCTCGAAGCTCGTCCTCACCACCGTGGCGCTCATGGGAGCCGCCCTCACCACGGGCGTGGCGCAGGCCTCGTCCGATGAGGGGCAGACCGGGCTCACGTTCTACGCCAGGACTTTCACCCAGCCGGTCCTGAACGTGGCGCAGCCAGACGGCACGTGCACGGCTTTCCCCGCCGATGCGGACTCGCTCGTGGGCTGGAGCAACGTCCAGCAAGTCCTCGCATACCGCACCGCGGACTGCACCGGCCAGGCCGTGGGCCTGGGCACCCTGCGCACCTTCGCCGCAGGCGAGTTCGCTAGTTTCGTCGCCTACTGAGTCGAACTCCTCGCATCTCCCGCTGTCAGCCCCGGCGCGGCACCCGCGTCCCTCGCCCCCGACGCATTCCAGAGGTGTCACGGGGCTGTCCCCGGGCTCCCGAATCCGGACATGGGTGCTCTGCGCTCGTGTCCCGGACAGGGTGTCCCCCGGGTCCATCGTCCGCGGTGACTCCCTCACATCGGGGCGTCCGGCCGGCCGCCGCGAAAGCCAAAGCGAGCAACCCCTTCCAGGGACTGCTCAGAACTAGCTCACCCGGTAGAGCACAAGATATTGGATCTTGAGGAGAAGGTTCGAATCCTTCGTTCTGACCCGATCTGAAAAATCGGTTCCGCCAGAAGGCTCCATCCCGAGCCGGTAGAAGCGCTGGCCCACTCCACCCAACCTTCCCCCACCGCGAAGCCACGCCGTCCGCCAGGACGACAGTCCCCTTCCGCGCCGTCAGCGGAATGTCTGTCGTCGTCCGCGCCCGGTCCGGCCCGCGAGCGCGGGATGCGTCGATGGGGCCCGGGCACGCAGTCGGCGCTCTCCACCCGCGAAGGCTGGAGCCTTCACTTTTCTCGCAGTCCCCGGGACGCGCGCCTCTCGCGCCACCTCGCGCCCCGGTCTCACCACTCCCCCCTCCGGGGGAAAGGAGGTGCGCGATGAGCTTCTTCATGCGTGTGGATGTCGTGCAGCACGAGCGGGCGTTCGTCCTCGTCGACGAGGTGCCGACGCGCTACCTCGTGCCGGGCCGCTACCGGCTCACCTACCCCTTCCGCAACGTGCGCATCGTCCGCGTCGCCACGGGCCTGCCCCTGGCCAACCTGGACGCGGAGCTGCTCGCGCTCGTGCCGCCCTCGGACCTGCAGGTCGTCGACCTGGGCGCCGACGAGCGCGCCATCCTCTACCACCGGGGCCGCCCCCTGAAGTGGCTCGGCCGCGGCCAGCACCAGGTGTGGACCGTGGAGCACGTCCCCGCGCGCGCCCTGACGCCGCCCACGCCCGCCGTGCGCGTGGAGCGCGTGGACACCACCGGCGTCTCCACCCCGCCCCTGCGCGACGACGTGCGCGCCATCGTCCCCGCCAGCGACTACACGGAGGCCACGGCCACGGAGGGCTCGGTGACGCTGCGCTACGTGGACGGCACGCTCGACGCCGTGCTGCCCGCCGGCCGCCACGCCGCGTGGACCGTCGCCCACAAGGTGCAGCTGGCCGTCATCGACCTGCGCGAGCGGCTGCTCCACGTCACCGGCCAGGAGGTCATGACGCAGGACCGAGTCACGCTGCGCCTCAACCTGTCCACCGCCTTCCGCGTCGCGGACGCGCGCCGGCTCGCCGTCGTCGCCCGCGCGCCGGATGACATCCTCTACCTCGCCATGCAGCTGGCCGCCCGCGAGGCCGTCGCCACCCGCACGCTCGACGAGCTGCTCGCCTCCCGCGAGGCCCTGGCCGACGGCCTCTTCGCCCAGGTGAAGGAGCGCGCCGAGTCGGTGGGCCTGGAGCTGTTGCGCTTCGGCATCAAGGACGTCGTGCTGCCCGGTGAGATGAAGGAGCTGCTCAACCGCGTCATCCAGGCCCAGAAGGAGGCCGAGGCCAACGTCATCACCCGCCGCGAGGAGACCGCCGCCACGCGCTCGCTCGCCCAGACGGCCAAGGTGCTCGCCGAGAACCCGCTGCTCGTGCGCCTCAAGGAGCTCGAGGCCTACAAGGACCTCGCCGCCAAGGTGGGCCAGGTCCACCTGGTCCTCGGCGAGGGCGCCGTGCCGTCGCTCCAGCTCAAGGGCTGAGCACACACGCACGTGGAATTGTCGTGACGAAGGGCCTCTGGGGCCGGTTCCCCGGGGGCCCTTCGTGCATCACGGCTCCATGCGTCATGCACCATGGGTGCGGTGCGGGCGCCTTCGGCTGACTCGAAAATCAATCTCGGCTACCCTCGTGGGCCTTTCGTCCTCGTGAGGAGCTTGAGATGTCGTCGTCCGCCAACCACTACGTCCCCAACCTGCGCGATATCGAGTTCAACCTCTTCGAGTTCCTCGACATCGGCCGAACGTCGCTGGGGCGCGCGCCCTTCGGTGACCTGGACGAGACGTCCGCCCGGCAGATGCTCCAGACGTTCTCCGTGCTGTGCGCGAACGAGCTGGCGCCGTCCTTCGACGAGGCGGAGCACAACCCGCCCAAGCTGGAGAACGGCGTGGTGACGCTGCCCCCCGGGCTGAAGAAGTCCATGGCGGCGTTCTTCGACGCGGGCATGCACCTGTTGGAGCAGCCGCCGCACCTGGGCGGCCTGGGCGCGCCGCCGTCCTTGGGCTGGGCCGCGTTCGAGCTGATGGTGGGCGCCAACGCCTCGCTCGCCTTCTACACGCTGGGCAACCTGCTCGCGCGAATCATCGACCGGCTGGGCACGGACGCGCAGAAGCAGCGCTTCCTGCCGCACATGCTGGACAAGCGCTGGAGCGGCACCATGGTGCTCACCGAGCCCGACGCCGGCAGCGACGTGGGCGCCGCGCGCACCAAGGCGCGCCCGGTGGGCGGCGACGTCTGGGAGATTGAAGGCGTCAAGCGCTTCATCACCAACGGCGACTCGGACATGTCCGAGAACGTCATCCACATGGTGCTGGCGCGTCCGGAAGGCGGTCCCCCTGGCACCAAGGGCCTGTCGCTGTTCGTCGTCCCCAAGTACTGGGTGAACGAGGACGGCAGCCTGGGTGAGCACAACGGTGTCGTGTGCACCAAGCTCGAGAAGAAGATGGGCCTGAAGGGCTCCGTCACGTGCGAGCTGACGTTCGGCGACGGCAAGCCCTCGCGCGGCCTGCTCCTGGGCGAGGTCCACGACGGCATGCGCCAGATGTTCTACATCATCGAGCAGGCGCGCATGGCGGTGGGCGTGAAGTCCATGGCCACGCTGTCGGCGGGCTACCAGCGCGCGCTGGCGTTCTCCAAGGACCGGCTCCAGGGCGCGGACCTCTTGCAGGCGCGCGACAAGACGGCGCCGCGCGTGCCCATCTTCCGCCACCCGGACGTGCGGCGCATGCTGATGACCCAGAAGGCGTTCGCGGAAGGCATGCGCGCTTTGTGCCTCTACACCGCCTCCGTGCAGGACGGCGTGGAGCTCAAGGGCGGCCACCGCGCCACCGAGGCCGGTGAGATGGACGCGCTCAACGACATGCTGCTGCCGCTGGTGAAGGGCTACTGCTCGGAGAAGGCGTACGAATTGCTCGCGCTGAGCCTCCAGGTGCACGGCGGCTCCGGCTACCTGACGGACTACCCGGTGGAGCAGTACATCCGGGACCAGAAGATCGACACGCTCTACGAGGGCACCACGCACATCCAGGCGTTGGACCTGCTCATGCGCAAGGTGGCGCGTGACGGCGGCGCGACGCTGCAGGCGCTGCTCGGCCAGGTGCGCGAGACGGCCGAGGGTGAGCTGGGCGGCAAGGAGCTCCAGGCGGAGCGCGCCGCGCTGGGCAAGGCGCTCGGTGACTTGGAGCTGATGCTCGGCACGCTGATGGGCAAGCTGGGCGAGTCCGTCTACCACGTGGGCCTGCAGGGCAACCGCGTGCTGGCGGGCGTGGCGGAGGTGGTCATCGGCTGGCTGCTGGTGCGTCACGCGGGCGTCGCGCTGGAGCGGATGAAGGCCAACCCCGGCGACCGCGCCTTCTACGTGGGCAAGCTCGCCAGCGCGCGCTGGTACTGCGCGGAGGTACTCCCGGGCCTCGCCCACGCCGCGCGCATGGTGGAGTCCGGCACGCTGGACCTCATGGAGGTCCCCGAGGAGTCGTACTGAGTCGCGAGCCGTCGCCCACCCGCACCTCGTCGAGGGGTGCGGCGCCGGCTCAGCCTGAAGTATGGATTCGGTCCGTATGTCGTAGGCGGGGCCTGCTGGGCCGGGCCCCATCACGGATGGGCAGGCGAGCGATGCGCGACTGGCGAGCGGTACTCGGGGTGATGCTGCTGGGGCTGTGGGCATGTGGCGGCGACGAGGACGTGTCGATGGAGGACTTCGGCACCCAGGTCGTCCAGGCGCTCTGCGCGCGGGCCCAGCGGTGCGGCGAATACGTCCGGGCGAGCGCGTGCGAGGACGACATGCGCCAGTGGAACCGGCCCCAGTCCCTGGGGCTGGGGACGCGGTACGAGGACTCGCTGGAGTCCGGTCGGCTGCGCTTCGATGGGGCCGCGGCCCAGCGCTGTCTGGACGCGCTCCGAGGCAGGAGCTGTTCCGAGCCCGCCCTGTCCGACGCCGCGTGGCAGTACGGCATCGAGTACGAGCCGGCCTGTCAGCTGTTCGTCCAGCAGGGCCCCGCGAGCGGGTGCGGGATGAACCTGGACTGCGGCTCGGAGGCCTACTGCGGCCACACCTCCCAGAACGCCTGTGAGGGCACGTGCACGCCGCGAGGAGCGGAGGGACAGGCCGTCACCCATCCCTGGAAGTGCGCGCCCGGGCTCGTGTTCGAGGGCTCGACCCGGACCTGCATGAAGCCCGTGGAGGAGAACGTCTCGTGCGTGCGCCAGCACCCCAACGGCACGAGCTTCTCGCTGCCCTGCGCGCAGGGGCTCTGGTGCGACTGGAATGGCTACCGGACCTGTCGGCCCGTGGGCGCGGAGGGGGACGTCTGCGAGGACGTGGGCTACTACCCCTGCGGCCCTTCGCTGGTGTGCAATGGCAACCGCTGCGCGCCGCACGTGAAGGAGGGCCACCTGTGCAACGCGCCCCCCTATGACGTGAGCCTCGGTTTTCTAGTCACCGTGTGCCAGCGCGAGCTGTTCTGCGACGCGGACCCGTCCAACCCTGGACTGTGCCGTCCCCGCCGCGCCGAGCGGCAGGAGTGCCGTCTGGACACCGAGTGCCAGGAGGGGATGTGGTGCAAGGACGCCCGTCCCGAGGCGGGGGTCTGGGGCATCTGCGTGAAGGCCACGGGTCCCGACGACGCGTGCGACAACGTGAGCCGCTTCTGCCCCAGGGGCTACGCCTGCCTCGAAGGCAGCACGTCGCGCTGCCTGCCCATCGTCCACGAGGGAGAGCGTTGCGGCCCCACGCTGGGCTTGTGCGACTTCGACAACAGCTGCGTGAGCGGCCGCTGCGTCGGCGCCGAGGCCTCGTCCTGTCAGTGAGGCCCCAGCGCGGGGGACCCGGCGCTCGGGCCCGGGTCCCCGTGCGACTCAGGCCTTCCGGGCGGACAGCTCGCGCTCCACGTACAGCCGCAGGATGTGCATGAAGTCCTGGGCGTTGGTCACCACGCCGAAGGCCTGGTGGGTGCCCCGGTCCTTGAGCTTGCTGACCACGAACTCGGACGAGTCCACGCAGATGGTGGCCAGCTCGCGCAGCGAGCCGTCCTTCTCCGTGACGAACGCGGGCAGCATGTTGCCGGTGGCGATGGCGTGCAGCGCGGTGGCCACCAGCACCGCCATGGTGGCCTTCTTCGCGTGCTGGCGCATGGCGTCCTGACCGCCCACGTTGTCCGTCACCACGTCCGGCAGCGGGCCGTCATCCCGGATGGAGCCGGTGAGGACGAAGGGCACCTTGTGCACCACGCACGCGTGCATGATGCCGTTGGTGATGACGCCCGCCTCCACCGCCTTGGCGATGGAGCCCGCCGCGCGCACCTTGTTGATGGCGCGCATGTGCAGGCCGTGGCCTCCGCTGGTGGCCTCGCCCGTGCCGCTCATGCCCAGGGTGGTGCCGAAGATGGACGCCTCGATGTCGTGCACCGCCACCGCGTTGCCCGCGAGCAGCGCGCCCACGAAGCCGTTGGCGATGAACCACGTCATGTCCGCCCGGGCTCGCGAGTGCACCAGCGCCGGCCCCGTCACCCAGATGGGATAACCGCCGCGCTCGCGCTCCTCCACCAGCACCCGCGCCATCTGCGCGTAGTCGATGGGCTTCTCGCGAGACACCTCGCTCGTCATGAACTTGAACTCGCCCTCCCCGCCTCCGCCCAGGTAGGCCATGTTCACGTACACGCCCTCGGAGCCGTCCTCCGCGTGCCCCACCACCACGCGCTCGCCCGCCTTCACGCGGCGCCCCTCGCGAATCCACAACTCGCCCTGTGCATCCAGCACCAGCGCGCCGTCCATGCGCGGCTCCCGCGGCATGCGCCACGCGCCATCGATTCGCACGTAGGTGGGCAGGTTCGTGGTGGTGAAGAAACCCTCCGGCAGCACGCCGTCCGCGGGCGCGGGTTCGAAGCGGGCGTCCGGGCAGCGGGTGAACTGCTCGGCCGCGAAGTCGGGATGAGGAATGGAGGTGCTCACGCCGGCCACCATGCGCGGAGCGTCCCACCTGTTCAAGGACCTTGGTGCCACGGCCGACTCAATGGCGGCTGTGTGACAGCACGACTCGCAGCGTGCATGACGCAGGGGGCCGAGGTCACACCCTCGGTGAGCCGCGCTCGCGCAAGTGCGCGACATGTGTCGGGGTGATCGACAGATCAGCGGAATTGGGCCCGCACCCACGCAACTCGGGCTCTTGGCTTCCGAGAATAGGGGCAAGTTGTACGCGACCTTCCTCGCGCGTCACCGCCCCCTTCGGAGCCTTTGCACATGAGCTACCGCGTCCAGTCCGGCGACAACCTGTCCACGCTCGCCCTTCGCTACGGCACCACCGTGGACGCCCTGCAGAAGGCGAATCCGCAGATCAAGGACGTGGACCTCATCTACACGGGGGACACGCTCAACATCCCCGGCGCCAAGGACGGCTTCGACTCGGCGCCGTCGCGCTCGGGTCCGAACCTCACGGGCGGCACGACGAACTACCCGGCCAACATGACGACGGGCGAGGGCACCAAGGGCCCCGGCGGCAGCCCGTTCGACATCGCGCGCTCGCACCTGAACAAGAACGCGGGCTCGCTGAAGCTCGAGGGCAGCGGAGTGGGGGCGGACATGGAGGACTGGGTCCCCAACAACGTCAACTGCGCCAACTTCGTCTCCGCGTGTCTGGAGCAGGCGGGCCAGATTTCCGACGCGCAGCACGACAACAGCGTGATGGGCCTGCAGGCCAAGCTGGACCGGGACCCGAGCTTCAAGCGCGTGTCGCTCCAGGACGCCAAGCCCGGCGACGTGGTCTCCATGAAGGTGGGCAGCGGCCAGCACGTGGTGATGTTCGCCGGCTGGGAGAACGGCAAGCCGATGTTCATCGGCTCCAACAACGTCAACTCCGACGGCTCGCAGCGCATCACCATCAGCAGCATGAACTACCCCATCATGTCGGTGCACCAGTACCAGGGCTGAGCCCACGCCGAGCCTTCGCTGTCCCCACGGGGCTTCGCCTCCGCCACGCGCGGAAGCGAGGCCCCGTCGCATGTCAGGGGCATCTCAAGGCTTCGGCGCGAGCGTGAGCGCGGCCTGGATGAGCGGGCTGCGCGCGGAGGACCGCCGCCACGCGGCGTGAATCGCGCCCGACGGTGCGCCCGGCAGCGGCCTCGCCACCACGCCCGCTTCGCGAGGACCTCCCGGCAGCAGCGAGGCGAGCAGCGAATAGCCCAGCCCCGCCGAGACGAAGCCGAGGATGGTCTCCGACGAGTCCGCCGCGTGCAGCCGCCGGGGCCGCACGCCCGCGCGCGCCAGCTCCGCCAGCTGGAGTTCGCGCAGGTACTTGTCCGTGCTGTACGCGATGAAGGCGTCGTCCCGGAGCAGGTCCAGCCGCACGCGCCGACTCTTCGCCTGGGGATGATTCGAGGGCAGCACCAGGAAGGGCGCGGTGTGGCCCACGACGCGGGTCTCCACGTCCTCGGGCACCTCCGGGAGGTGGTCCACCACCAGGTCCGTGTCGCCCGCGGAGAGGATGTCCACGGCGGGCACCTTGGACTCGTGCAGGACGACCTCGATGTCCGGGCGACGCGCCTGCAGTCGCCGCAGCCACGCGGGCAGCAGGTGACGCAGGACGTGGCCGGAGGCGTGGATGCGCAGCGTGCCGCCCACCTCGCCCTTGCGCAGCGACTGCACCACGGCGTCGAGCCCCTCCAGGAACGGCGCGACGTGCGAGTACAGCGCGCGGCCCTCGGGGGTGAGCACCACGCGGTCCTTGCCCACGCGCTCGAAGAGGGCCACGCCCACCTCGGACTCCAGTCGCTTGACCTGCTGATGGATGCCCGGCTGGGTGATGGGGTACGGGAATGAGCGGACGGCTCGGGCGTAGCCTTCGGCGCGGGCCACGCGGTAGAAGCCCTCGAGGCGCTGGAGCTGAATCATACACTCCAGGTTATCAATCACGCATCGATTAGTTCCATGCGCTTTGCGATGGGACGCGGCATGTTTTCCCCATCAGCGAGCCAAGGCTCGCTCCCGAGGAGAAACCATGTCCCGTTCCACGCCCAAGGTCGTCGTCGCGCACAGCTCCGCCTGGGTCATCCAGACCTGGCTTTCCTTCGCCCTCTCCGTGGGAGTCACCGCCATCGGCATCTGGCACCTGCCGGTGGACACGTGGGTGAAGTCCTTCATGGCCATGGGGCTGCTGTTCAGCGTGGGCTCCGCGTTCAGCTTGTCGAAGACGGTGCGCGACCAGCACGAGATGGAGCAGCTCGGCGCCCGTCTGGACGAGGCGCGCGTGGCGAAGATGCTCTCCGAGCACGACCCCATCGCGCCTCCGAAGCTGTAGCCGGCTTCCGCGTCACCTTTGGGTCCGCGCGGGATGCGTTAACGTCGAGCGATGATGTTCCAGGGACTCCAGTTGTTGATTCCAGCCAAGGTCGACCCGGAGCGCGACGCCGTGG
The DNA here is from genome assembly GCF_020037095.1 of Myxococcus sp. XM-1-1-1. NCBI lineage: Bacteria > Pseudomonadati > Myxococcota > Myxococcia > Myxococcales > Myxococcaceae > Myxococcus > Myxococcus sp. XM-1-1-1. Next base: position 53,097 of record NZ_JAIQDH010000016.1, on the reverse strand, counting down.
CGCGCGCCTGGGAAGATGGGGGCGGCACGGTGCTGCGACTCGACCGCTTCTGGAGCCCGCCCGACGTCGAGCCCGCGCGGACCCGTCTGTATGGCAACGACACGTTCTGCCTCGTGGTCGCCCAGAAGCTGGGACTCACCCTCGTCTCTCCGCCCGATGACCTGTTGCTCCAGGCGGAGGCGGTCTGGGTGAAGCGCGAGGTGCACGGCTCCACGCTGGAGCGTGTCGTCACGGGCCCCTTCCCTCGCTTCATCAAGCCGATGGTCCCCAAGGTGTTCCGCGCGGCCGTGTGGCCCGGGCCAGGACCCTTGATGGAAGAGTGTCGGGGGTTGCCACCCGAGACGCCGGTGCTGTCATCCGAGGTCGTCGTCGTGCGAGCCGAGGCCCGTGCGTGGATGCTCGACGGCCGCGTGCTCACGTGCGCACTGTACGAAGGTGAAGGCAGCGTCGAGGACGCACGGGCATTCCTCGCCACCGTGGCGGCGTGGGAGAGGCTCCCGAGAACCTGTGTCCTCGACACGGCCCTCGTCGAGGGACGAGGCTGGGTCCTCCTCGAGGCCAACGCCGCCTGGGGCGCCGGGCTCAACGGCTGCGTGGCGAGCGAGGCCGCGCGGTGCATCGCCTGCGCCACCCAGGCCTGAGCGACGACCGCCCACAAGGGCCTCGTCGTGGGCTGGCTCCGAGCATCTTCACCGCGTCGCGGGCCTGGCGACGGAGGCGCCGCCACCGCGCCAACGTCCCGCGAGTTCGCGTGACGCCCCCTCACCCTGTCCGCGAGCCAGCGCTTCTACGGCGCGCCCCGCCCTGCCCGCAGGCTCGCGAGGGCCTCATCGAGCACCGGCAGCGCGGCCTCGGTCCATCCCTTCAATCGAACCCGCTGGGACAGCGCCGCCTGGCCCGGGTGGACCAGGCCCGACACGGTGGCGTCCTCGACGAGCTGCGCCTGCTGCTCGGGATTGAGTTCCTCCCAGCGCAGCCCCGCTTGCACGCCCTTGCGCCAGTCGTACCCGTCTCCCCAGAACTGCGCGGCGAGCGCGGCGCTCAAGTACGCCGTGCCACCGTGCTGGTGTTGCCACACATGCGTCAGCTCGTGCGCCAGCAACGCCGCGTCCGTGGGCCCGCTCCTGGGCGGGATGAACACGGTGTCCCCATGCACGAAGGCCCGCCCGGGAATGCCCAGCACGCCCACCGGTCCCTCCTTCACCCGCACCGCCGCGTAGTCGAGGCTCGTGCCGAACACGGGCCGCAGCAGCGACACCTCGAAGCCTGTGAGTCGACGCCCCACCGGCTCCAGGCCCAGCAGCACCTGCACCGCGCTGACCAGCCGCCCGGCCATCATCAGCACCGCGTCCACCGGCAGCTGCGCCACGCGCACCAGTCCCCGCCGCAACTGGAACCACCCCTCGCGGCGACGCCCCAGGACGAGCGCGACGAGCCCTCGCACCACGCCCGAGAGCACCACCACCAGCCCCAGCACCAGGCCGCGCACGGCGCTCAACGCACCGGTGAGCAGACCCCACCCCGCGTCCGCCAGACGGGCGGGAACCCCAGACACCCGACTCACGACGAAACCCTCAGCGCCCCGCGGCGGCGCGAAGCGGTGCGCGCTGTCCCAGCACCGACTCCACCAGCGAGCGCAGCATCCCCGGACGCCACGGCCGCGCGAGCGCGAAGTGCGTCAGGCACGAGCCGCTGAACGCCTCCGCCAGCTCCGGACAGAAGCGCGACGACACCAGCACCCGCGGCCCCTGGAAGTCCTTCTCCACCAGCCGCGCCAGGAACGCGTGCGAAACGGCACGAGGCTCCGAGTCCAGGTCCACCACCACCGCCGCCGGCACCGTCCCCATCTCCAGCCTGCGCCCCGCCGACGCCACGCCCTGCGCGTGGATCAACCCGAAGGACGGCGCCAGCTCCCGCCCCATCAGCAGCCGCGAGAACGGCGACTCGGAGACCACCATCACCGTCGGCCCACCCGAGCCCTTCAGGGAACGTCGCGCCCCGGACACGCCCAGGACGCCCACCTCCCTCAAGCGAGGCACGGAAACGGACTCGAGCAGCCGGGGCTGGGCAATCGTGGAGGGGGGCACGCATCGGACTGTAGCCAGCAATAGCGGAAATATCAAATTTCACTTCAATTATCCGATTAGTCCGCTCTTGCTCCAGGCAGCCATGGCACATCCCACGAGCCCCGTCACAGGCCCGTGGGATGTGCCATCCGTTCAGTGGGTCTCTTTCAACCCAACCCCTCGCAACACAGTGTCAGGGAGACGACGGTCGCCGTCGGGCCCCGGGGTTCTCCCAGGCCTCCAGCTGATCAGCGAGCGAGCCCGAGGCGGGCAGCTCGGTGGCGCCGCCCTGGTCCAGCGCCTGGAGGAGCAGCGCTGTCAGCGAGGTCCCCACGACGGGGATGTCGGTGGCCCGCTGGCGGGAGCGCAGGGGGGTGCGCAGCGTCTCGCAGTCCAACATCACCGTCTCCGCGGCCGTCACGCCGGGTGCCAGCACCATCGGCTCGAGCGCATCCGCGCGCAGCCGGACGAAGCAGGAGGGGCGCCGGCCACTGCAGGAGCGCAGCGCGAGCACCGTCCCGTCCGGAAGGTCCGCCACGCAGCGCACCGGCGTGAAGTCGTCGCCCTCGAGGGGGATGTGGACCTCGACATGCTCGGCGGTGGGCCGCACGCGCCAGGGCCGTGTCCCCGGGAAGAGCGTGGCGCTGGCCAGGTGGTCATAGAGCGCGTTGAGCTCCGCGAGGCCCCGGTACGTGCTCGGCTGGGTGGCCCGGACGACGGAGTGCTCCGCGACGAGCCGCTCGATGAGCAGGTCCACCGAGGCGCCCCCCGAGCGGACCATGACGCCCGCGCGAGGCATGAGGGCCCCGTCGGCCTCCACCGTCACCGCGAGCACGCCCGCCTCCAGGGACCACGTCTCCCGCCAGGTCATCGGCTCGTCCTGGACGCGCAACGGCACACACGACAAGCCCGCGGGCACCCAGTGCAGCGCGACGCCCGGCACATCGAAGTCGTCCAAGGCCGCGTCCCGCGACTTCAGGAACTCCGCGTGGGACTGCGCGAGCAGCGGGTTTCGCTGGTCGAAGCTCCCGGACTGGCCGATGTAGGGGAACAGCCGCATCACCCAGCCCGCCATGCGGTCCCAGCCATACGCGGCCGCGGGCTTGTAGAGCTCCGTCCAGAGCTGACGGTCCGGCTGCCCCTCCGAGGCGCGCACCAGCTCGTCCGCGATGGGGATGAGCGAGGACGTCCACCAGGCCAGGTCCAGCTCGGCGATGACGTCGATGCGGCGACGGATGGCCCGCCAGTCCTCGGGCGTGCCCAGCAAGGTGACCCGAGGGATGCCGCACCGGATGGCCAACGTGAAGTCGAAGTAAGGCGACATCGCATCCATCAGGACGACGTCGCCAGCCATGCGCTCGATGTCGGTGCTGGTGGAGAAGTCACACGACATCAGGCGGGGGAGGCCCGGTCCCATCGCCTCGCGGAGCTGTCCCCGGAAGTCCTCCAGGATGGCGAGGAAGTCCTCGTCCGTCCGAGGCACCGCGCCCACCTGGACCTTGAGATTCCGGCGCCCCTCGTGACGGACGAGTCGCTCCCGGAGCCGCTCGGCATTCAACCGGATGTGCTGGGCCACGCCCTGCGCCAGCGTGAGCCACACCACGTCCGGGGAGAGCACCAGGGGCCGGTGCTCGGCGAAGGCCTGATGCACCGCGGCGAGCAGCGGGTGGATGCCCTGGGGGTCCACCACCGGGGTGTCCGCGCCAGGCGCCATCCAGTGCGTCTTTCCCACCAGCGTCCCGAGCGGAACGGTGTCCAGCGGAGTCCTTGCTTCCTCGACAGCGTCCACTGCGAAGGTCGTCACGGTTACGCTCCCTCGTCATGTCGTGTGAACTCAAGCCGCCCGACGGCGGACGCCACCCGACGAGGGGTTTCTCATCGACCTGACAGGTGCGTCCGCGTGCCTCGGTTCGACATACAGCAGCACCTCCGGGCCGCAAGGGTGCCCGGAGGTGCTGGGATGACTCAGGACTGGAGCGCGCGAACCAGCTCGGGCAGGGCCTCCTCGGCGCGGGCCGTCACGGGCTCGATACCCCGGTCCAGCGACACGTTCGAGGGGTCGATGCTGAACATCCTCGCGTCCAGCTTCCGGCCCCGCCGGTAGACGAGCTCCGTCACGCCCACGGAGAAGGACGTCCCGACGAAGACAATCACGCGGCTCTGTCGCGCCAGGATGAGCGTCCGCTCGATTTCGTAGGTGTCGTGCTCCGTGTAGTTCTCATCGAACCAGAGCACGTGCGGCCGCAGGCGGCTGTTGCAGCGAGGGCAGCGCGGCACCGTCTCCGGGCTCGGGTTCGCGTGGAACGCCGAGAAGTCCACCGACGCCATCGGCACCGTGCCGCGAGGAGCGCCCAGCTCGCACCCCTGGGCGGAGCAGCGCGCCAATCGCAGGCTCCCGTGCACCTTCACGAGCTGCCGGCTCCCGGCGTCCTCGTGCAGCGAGTCCACGTTCTGGGTGACGACGGCGAAGCCGCGCCCCTGCGCCTCCTGCCACGCCTCCCACGCCACGAGCGCCCGGTGCGCCGCGTTCGGCTTCGCGGCCCGCGCCAGCTCGAAGCGCTGGAGGTACATCTTCCAGGACTCGTGCGGCGCGCGCTGGAAGAACGCGTGCGTCCCCTTCTCCATCACCTCGTTGGACCAGACCGCGCCCGGGTCCGTGCCCCGGAACGTCGGAATGCCACTGGCCAGGCTGATGCCCGCGCCGGTGAGGACCAGGACATTCACCGAGGCCGGTCCGCGCACGGCCCCGAGGAGCGCCTCGAATCCCGAAGACGTCATGTGAACACCTCCCCACGGCTCGACGATGGCACGTCGCCGAGCATGACACGCCCGGCCCCGTTCACGCCGTGGCCGGCACCAGCGTCAGCTCGGCGATTTCGGGCGACGGCCCCAGGCGCAAGGGCGGGCCCCAGTACCCCGTGCCCCGATGCGTGTACACGCGCACGCCGGCGATGGTCGCGAGCCCCCGCACCACGGGCTGCTGCAGCTTGATGAAGAACATGAACGGGAACACCTGCCCGCCATGCGTGTGTCCGGACAGCTGCAGGTCCACGCGCACGCCGTCGCGCGCCACGTGCAGCGCCGAGCGGGGCTGATGCGCCAGCAGCACCACCGGCACGCCCTCGGGAGCATTCGCGAGCGCCACGGAGGGACGGCTCGCATGAGCCGGGATGATGTGTCCCGCGTCGTGGTCCGTCACGCCCGCGACGACCAACCGAGCGCCGTCGCGATCCACCACGCGGTGCGAGTTGCGCAGCACGGTGAGCCCCAGCCGCGCCACCTCCGCCTCCCAGGCGGGACCTCCGTGGTAGTACTCGTGATTGCCCGTCACGTAGAACACGCCGAGCGACGCGCGCAGCTCCGCCAGGGGGCTCACCTCCTCGCGCAGCGCCTCCACATGTCCATCGACCAGGTCCCCCGTCACCGCGATGATGTCCGGCTTCAGCGCGTTCACCTGCTCCACCACACGCCGCAGCCATTTGCCATCCAGCGTGGGCCCCACGTGGACATCTGAAATCTGAACCACCCGCAGGCCATCGAGCCCCGGCCCGAGCCCCGTCATCGGCACCGTCACCCGCTCCACCGTCGCGCGCCCCCGCGCCGTCACGAACGCGTAGAGCACCGCGGGCACCGTCACCGCGCCCACCACGAGCGCCTTGCCTCGCGCGAGCACCAGCGCGTCCGGCACCACGCCCGTCCACCCCAGCACCGCGCCCACGAGGTCCGCCACCACCACGGCGCTGAGCAGGATGCCGAAGCTCCCCAGCCACAGGAACGACGTCCACTGCAACACGCGCTGGGCCGCAGAGGGCTCACCCCGCCCCGCGAACAGGCCGGCCGGAATCGACACGAAGAGCAGCACCATCAGCACCACGCCCAGCGCGCCCCAGGGCGGGGGCCACGCCGGGCTCACGAACAGGCGCACCGCCAGGTACGCGTGCAGCCCGCCCATCAGCGCGAGGATGCCGCCCAGGGACATCAGCCAGCGCAGCACCCGCCCAGGGCCCGCGCGGCGCTGTCGTGACTCCTGCTCCACCGCTCGAGACTGCTCCGCCACGTCCAGCACCTCCGCTGCGAAGGCGGAGCATAATGGCCGCCCGTGTCGCCTGCCCGGCAACCCGCGCGCCCGCCCGTTAGTGTGGGGCTCCCGGAGACCCGAATGCCTTCGCGCCGCGTGGACAGCCCCTGGCAGAGCTGGATGGTGGCGGCCGCGCTCGTCCTCGGGGGGCTCGGCTGCTTCGCCGCGGGGGTGGCCTGGGTGTCGCGCTCGCTCTTCCAGGACATCGAACAGGCGCTGCGCCGGGACGACGTGCACCGGCTCGCGCTGCGCACCGCGGAGGCCAGCCCGCTCGCCACCGAGCGGCTGGGCGCGCCCCTGACGAGCAGCTTCATCACGCTGCGCTCCCATGACGCCACCGACCGCCGGGGAGGACAGGTGGACTTCGACCTCACCGTGCAGGGCCCCAAGGGGCGCGGCGTGCTGGAGGCCCAGGTGGTCTACACCTCGGAGACATGGACGCTGCGCAGGCTGGTGCTGCGTCCGGAGGGAGAAGATTCCGTGGAGCTTCCCGCCGGAGGCAGCACGCCCGCCCTGCCAGCGGACTGAGCACACCCACGCCACGGGCTGCGTAGGTTCAAGGACATGAAACCCTCGCGCTTCCTCGCCCTCGGCCTGCTCGCCAGCGCTCCCGTGCTGGCGGCGAACTCCCCGGACCAGTACCTCGACCTGCGGACGCGGGAGCGCGCCGTGAGCCTCCGCGTCACGGAGGACAACCTCTCGGGGCCTCAGCTCCAGCTCTACTTCGGCGATGACGTCGTGCGCGGCCGGGCCTTCGGCCGACCGGTGAACCTCCAGGTGGAGGGCGACACCGTGAAGGGCATCTATGGCCAGGGGCCGGTGGACCTGAAGGTGACGGAGGACGGGGACATGCTCGAGGCCGTGGGGACGTTCGGCGGCCAGCTCTCCAACTTCCGGGTGAGCCCCGACCAGATCGCCGGGAACGTCGGCCGATGCAGCTATGAGCTCGTCACCAAGAGCAAGAGCAAGGACCTCTACACCGGCTGGCGCACCTGCGGCGGCAGGTTGGACAACGCCGTGACGCTGTCCATTCCTCCCGCGCTGGCCGAGGACGACGCCGGGCTGGTCACCGCGCTCTCCATCGTGCTCGCGCAGTAGACATCGGTTGAGCCTCGCGAGGGGGCGGCTATGGTGCGCCGACCCTTTTCGGCGGAGCAATCCCATGGCGCAGATGCACGAGGTCGACTTCCACATCTACGGCGATGACCTGCAGTTCGTCGAGGTGGAGCTGGACCCGCAGGAAGCGGCGGTGGCCGAGGCCGGCACCCTCATGTACATGGAGGACGGCATCGAGATGGAGACCATCTTCGGTGACGGCTCGGAGAAGAAGAGCGGCTTCCTGGGCTCGCTGCTCGGCGCGGGCAAGCGGCTGCTGACGGGCGAGTCGCTGTTCACCACCGTCTTCCTCAACCGGGGCGGCGGCAAGCGCAAGGTGGCCTTCGCGGCGCCCTACCCCGGGAAGATCATCCCGGTGAACTTGGGTGAACTCGGCGGCGAGCTGATTGCGCAGAAGGACAGCTTCCTCGCGGCGGCGAAGGGCGTGTCGCTGGGCATCGCGTTCCAGAAGAAGCTGGGCACGGGCCTGTTCGGCGGCGAGGGCTTCATCATGCAGCGGCTGCAGGGTGACGGCCTCGCGTTCATCCACGCGGGTGGCACGCTGCGCGAGCGCACGCTGGGCCCGGGCGAGGTGCTGCGCGTGGACACCGGCTGTATCGTCGCGTTCCAGCCGACGGTGGACTACGACATCCAGATGGTGAGCGGCATCAAGACGGCCTTCTTCGGCGGCGAGGGCCTGTTCTTCGCCACGCTGCGGGGCCCGGGCAAGGTGTGGCTCCAGTCGCTGCCCTTCAGCCGGCTCGCGGGCCGCATCCTCTCCGCCGCGCGCCCGGGGGGTGCGCGGGACGAGGGCAGCGTGCTCGGCAACGTCGGCCTGGGCTCGCTGCTCGGCGACGACTGAGGGACGGAAGTCTCCAGCGGCGGCGGAGGTCCGTGAGGCCTCCGCCCTACGCCCCCCTTCGAGTGCTAGCTGCGCCGACGACGCAGGAGCGCCAACCCGCCCACGAGCAGCACCCACGCCCCCGCGCCCACGGGCGATGCGCCGCAGCCGCCGCAGCCCACGTCCAGCGCCATGGGCCCGCGCACCTGGAACGCCGTGTCGGCGGACCGGGGCCCCGGCGTCCCGGACTCGCCGTTGAGCATGTACGCGGACACGGCATGCTCACCCGAAGCCAATGCGCTGTCGCTGGGCACCGAGTGACGGAACGCGCCCGTCGAGTCAGCGGTGACGGTGGCCACGCGAGTCCCGTCCACGTCGAGCGACACGGAGGCACCGGGCCGAGCCACACCCGCGAACAAGGGCGTCGGGTCGACGACCTCGCCTTCCGCGGGCACCACGAGCACGGGCGTGTCACCCGAGAACACGGAGCCTCCGTCCCCTGTACCCGGCGTACCAGCGTCCGGAGAACCCGCGTCCGGCGTTCCCGAATCAGGCGGCGTCGTTCCACCGTCGACATCCTCCACCACCTCGAAGACGGTGTTGGGCGAGTCCGGTCCATAGTCCTGGTTGTTCGCGGCATGCCCATGCGCGTTGACACGGTGGGGGCCGGGCCCGAGCGGCGCGTCGTCGGGGATCTGGTAGCGGAAGCGACCGAACGCGTCCGCGGAGACGATGACCTCCTCGCGGTCATCCACATACAGGCCCACCGTGCTCGCATTGAGCGCCACGCCCGCGATGTAAGGGGTGGGCCCCACCACTTCGCCCTCCTCGGGCACGACGATGATGGGCTGGGGAATGGCGCCCGCATCCAACCCCGAGACATTGAAGGCCACCAGGTCCGCGGGCTTGCTGTACGCGCCCAGCGAGTCGGCGATGGCCGTGACGGAGTGGCCTCCCGAGGACAGGGGCGGATGCCCATCGCCCACCGCGGCGGAGAAGTCACCACTGGCGCCCGAGGTCACCTGGGCCACCTCCACGCCATCCACGTAGATAACGATGCGCATGCCCGGGTCCGCGAGGCCCGTGATGCGGGGACGCTCGGAGACGTTGGTCTGATTCTGGGTGGGCGCGGTGATGACCGGCCTGGTCGGCGTGGCGTACGCATACGAGTACAGCTTCGCGTCACCTCCGCCACCGACGCCCGCCCCGTGCGTGGGGCCATGCGCCCCCACCGTGGACGTCACCCCCGCGGCGCCTCCCGAGCTCCCCATGTCACACGAGACCGACGAGCCATGGAGCAGCAAGGAGCCGCCCGCGCCGCCACCGCCCGGTCCGAACTGGGAGGTCGTGCCGCGCACATCGCCCCCGCGCCCGCCGAGCGCCGCGACCTTGCACGCCAGCGTGCCCGAGGTCCTCACGATGACCGAGCCACCCGCACCGCCGCCACCCGCACCGTCCTCCCCCGTCACCGAGAGCGCGGCCTGACCGTTGGCGGTGATGCTCCCGCTTCCAGAGAGGGAGGCGCTCCGGAAGAACACCGCGCCGCCGCCCGCGCCACCTCCGGTCGCCACGGTGTTGTCACCCTCGCCCGCGCCGCCACCGCCGCCGAAGAGGAAGGCGTCGACGATGGAGTACTCCATCAACGTGCCGCCCAGGCCACCCACGTCACGCGAGTTGTCGAGCGTGGAGGAGGAGCGTCCGCCCGTTCCACCGAAGCCCCGGTGTCCGCCACCGCCGCCACCGGAGTTGTGGCAGATACCGCCGCCGCCCGCGTTCACCAGGTTGCCGCGTCCGGAGGCCGTGCCGTAGCGCTGCACCACCACGCCCTCGCCCTTGAAGGTGCCGCCCTGGGACGGAGCGAGGTCGTTTCCCGCGCAGCCGGACCTCGAGATGTTGTTGATGGCGGCGCCTCCACGGAAGCCCGCGCCGTCGGCGGAGATGTTGCCCTCGAGGCTCACCGCGCCCGTGGAGAGGAAGGCCACGATGCCCCCGGAGCTCCCATCCCAGGGCCGCGCGACGAGCGAGCCCGAGGAGGACACGGTGACGCGGGAGTACTCGGGCACCGTGACGACCTGCGCGCCAGGCGCGGTGTAGGGATTCACGAGTGGCGCGGAGAGCTCGAGCACGGTGGGACTGCCAATCGTCACCCGGGACACGCGCGCGAACTCCCAGCGACCCACGCCACCGGGACTCGTCTGGCCGGTGCTGCCCGAGGGGGTGCTCGCCGGGAAGCCCATCGTCTGGTGCACCATCACCAGGCCGCCCACGGGAGGCGCCGCGGAGGACGTCACCGCGAGCGACCTGTCCCCGCGCGCCGAGCCGAGCGCCAGGGGCATCGCGGTGTTGATGACGGTGTTGGCGGTGGTGACGCTGAGCGCGCCGTTAAGCGCGTCGCCCAGACCGAACGAGTCAGGCTCGGCCAGGGCGGCCGAGGACCACAGCAACAGCAGCGGGAGGCAGGACACGAGACGCATGTCCCCCCATGCTGCCTCAGAACCCGGGATTATCGCGAGAGCGTGACAGGTCCTCCCGCACCTCACTCCCCCGTGCGGGAGCGCAAGTCTCGGGCGTTCCGAGGGGCGAAGAAGGGCTGCCGCGCGAAGCGTTGCAGGGTGCGCTTGTCGACACACCAGAGCTGGAGCGCGTCCTCCCACTCGCCCAGCTCGGCGATGGCGCGGGCGTCGGGGGCGTCCCGGTAGAGGTCGTTGAGGTTGTGGACGAGGACGGAGAGGTCCTCGACCTCCCACTTCTCGGTGACGTCGCCGACCTGGACGTGCAGTTCGAGGACGGGGCGCTCGCGGACGTCGACGACCTTGAGGTTTCGAGCGGGGCCACCCATGGCGGTGGTGAGGGGGCCCATGAGCTCATCGGGGCGGACGCCGTAGGCGACGGAGAGGCCACCCTGGAGGAGGCCCGCGTCGCACAGGCGCAGCAGGGAGACGTGGGGCGGCTCGCCGTGGCGCACGAGCTCGGCGGCGGCGGCGCGGTCCTTGAGGAGGCGCTCCTTGGCGAGGGTGTCGAGCAGGGAGGACATGAGGGCGCGGAGCCTATCGCTCCTCGCCGCTCCAGTAGTCCACTTCGGCGGAGAGGGGCAGGACGGTGAACAGCGTTCGAGAGGCCTTGTCGCCCCCGGGCGCGGAGCCCGCGGTGACACAGAGCTTCTTCGAGTCCGGGTACACCATGACGTCCGGCTCCACCATGGTGGAGAACGCGAGGTAGCGGAGTGTCCCGGTGCCGTCGTTGAGGAGCTGGTGCGCGGACTGTGCGCCCGGGGGAAGGGCCACGTAGTCACCGGCCTTCACGGGGAGCGTCGAGTCACCGAGGCGCAAGAGGCCGGTGCCGGAGAGGATGAGGTAGGCCTCCTCGTTGGCCAGGTGGAAGTGGAGCGGGAAGGCGTGCTTGCCCGGAGCGAGCTCCATGAGGCTGCAGCCGAGCTTCTGTCCCTTCGCCGCGGCACCGAGCTGCTTGCGACGGTAGGCCACGCGGGGGCCCTGTGTGACTTCCGTCCACGGGAGGTCCGGCTCGTGGATGAGGTGGGGATGTGAGGACATGGGGTGTGCTCCGTGAACGCGGGGAGGTGCGGCGCCCGAGGTGCAAGCACCGTGGGGATGTGACAGGGACGCGCGGCGAGGAAGATGGAGGGATTGACGGGCCCCCTCTCAAGGACGCGTGGCGAGGAGCGCGAAGACGCGGTGAGGGATGTCGAGCGTGTCCTGTGGGAAGCGCTCGGTGAGGAGACGAGCGTGGGCGGCGTCGAAGCGCTCCACGTCGTCGGGAGGCAGGGTCGCGGCGACCAGGGCGCTGGCGCGGCAGCGACCGCGCCAGGACTCGTGGGTGTAGGGCAAGAGCACATCGAAGGAGAAGGTCTCCAGGGGCGTGAAGCCAGCGTCGGTGACGTCGCGGAGCCACTGGGGATAGAGTCCCACGCCACAGCCGAAGCGTGCGTGGTCGGGAGGGTCGGGATTGAAGGCGCTCATGAGCGCCTCGGTGGCCTCGACGACATTGCCAGGCAGTGGAAGCCAGTCGAGGTGGGCGATGATGAGCCGACCACCAGGGACGAGCAGGCGCAGTGCCTCGCGAGCCGCTGCGGGGCGGTCGAACCAGTGCCAGCACTGTCCAGCGGTCACGAGGTCGAAGGCACTGGCGGGGAGCCCCGTGGCTTCGGCGGGGGCCTCACGGAAGTCCATCGAGAGCGCCGCGTCCGAGGCGAGCTGACAGGCCGCCGAGAGCATGTTCGCCGAGATATCGGTCGCGGTGACAGCGCAGCCATGGCGGGCGAGCCCCCGAGCCACAGTGCCGGTGCCGGAGCCGACGTCGACGGCGCGCAAGCCAGTGCGCAGCACGCCTTCACGAGCGAGGCGGGAGAAGAAGGCGTCCGGGAAGCCCTGGCGGTGTCTCGAGTAGTCGGAGGACGTACGTCCGAAGTCGACGACAGAAGGCATGACGGTGCTCCTCTCGGCGCAATCACGAGTGGGACGCGAGCGGAAAGGCTCACATCGACAAGTGAATCGAGTCGAGTCGAGAATGGAGAGACGGGGAGGTTGCGAGAGAATGAGTAGACGCAAGGGTGGACGCTCTCAATCTCGATTCGTCCATCGACCTGAGGACGAACTGGTGACGGCGGTGGAGGCCGCGGCGCTCCTGGGAGTGAAGCGGGCGACGCTCTACACCTACGTGAGCCGGGGGCTCGTGCGCTGCGTGCCGGAGCCGGGCTCGAAGGAGAACCGCTATGTGCGCTCGGACCTGGAGCGGCTGAAGGTCAGACACGACGCGCGGGCGGGGCACGCGGCGGTGGCGTCAGGTGCACTGAGGTGGGGAGAGCCGGTCATCGACTCATCCGTGTCCCAGGTGGGAGCGGAGGGGCTCGCGTACCGGGGGCACTCCGCGGTGGAGCTGGCGACGAGTGGGAGGAGCCTCGAGTCCGTGGCGGAGCTGCTGTGGTCGGGGGCGCTGCCCGAGGAGGACCCACGCTGGGCAAGCGAGGAGCCCGCGTTGCCGCCTTCCGAGTTGGCGAGACTGTTGCCGCGAGGAACGACGCCGGTGGCGGCGTTGTCGGCACTGGTGCCGTTGCTGGCGGCAAGGGATGCGGGGCGTTTCGCGGCGCCTCCGGAGCAAGAGAAGGCGCGGGCGCGAAGGCTGCTGCGACAGTTGGCGGGCTGGGCAAGCGTGGCGCAGGCACCCGGGCGCGTGGCCCGAGCCCTGCGAGCACCGACGGTGGCCGAGTCGCTCGCCATCGCGTGGGACACCCAGGTGAAGCGAGCGCCGGAGTTGCTCAATCGAGCCCTGGTGTTGTGCGCGGACCACGAACTGAACGTGTCGACGTTCACGGCCCGGGTGACGGCCTCCTCGGGAGCGGACCTCTATGCCTGCGTGAGCGCGGCACTGGCGGCGTTGTCAGGGCCGAGGCACGGCGGGGCCTGCGACAGGGTGGAGGCGCTGTTGTCGGAAGTGGGGAAGCCCGAGCGAGCGACGGCGGTGGTGCACGAGCGCCTACGTCGAGGTGACGCGGTGCCAGGCTTCGGGCACCAGCTGTACCCCGACGGCGACCCGAGGTCTCCGCCCATCATGGACGCGGCGCGAGAGGTGAAGCCCGAAGCGCAAAGTGTGCGCGTGGCGAGGGCGGTCCTCGATGCGATGCGCAAGGCCGGGCATCCGGAGCCGACGATAGACCTGGGGTTGGTCATGCTCGCGGAAGCCCTGGGCCTCCCACCCGGTGCCGCGGCCACCTTGTTCGCCGTGGGGCGCATGACAGGATGGGTCGCGCACATCCTGGAACAACGTGAGCAGGGACACCTGCTCCGCCCCAGGGCGCGATACGTGGCAAGCGGAACCACGACCAGGGACTCCATCCCAAATCCCTGAATAGCTGCGTCGTACACTCCTATTGCAACAAGAATGATGAGAGTGGCCCGACAGGTTCACGCCGAGGCGCGTCTCGCTACGCGGACTTGTGTCCAGCAATTTGGACGGCCGCTTTCATCAGAGCATCAACAATCCCTGGCACGAATCGTGCGTACCCAGGAAAGCGCCAGAACCCGTCGACGGCGCTGAGCAGCCAACCCATCGAAGTCAACGACAAACAGCGTATCGCCCACTCGCTGCCTCACTTGTCAGCCCGAGGGGGCAACATCGTCGTCCCCCGTTCCGGCGTAGCTGTGAGCCGATTCCCCGACCCGAAGGAGTCCATCCCACCCAATGGCCAAACGGCACCTCGCTCTCGCAGTCCTGCTGATTCCACTCTCATTCCTGATCACCCATTGCACCAAGGACACGGAGGAGCCCACTCCGAGCCCCCCCAAATCCACATCCTCGACAGCACACGTACTCAGCGAGCATCGCTTCAAGCCCGCCAGCAAAGAGACGCTCAAAGCCCTCGGCGAATCCTGCTCCGCATCCGGCCCCGCCGAATGCATCTCCAACGTCTGTATCCATCTCGGTACGTCCCGGGAGAGTGGCTACATCTGCAGCCAGCGCTGCGATCAGGACAGTCCGTGTCCGCAAGGTTGGCGGTGCGGGCGTCTCCATCCGTCCGACCCAACGGCCGCAGCGTGTCTTCCATACGAAACACCTCCCGACACAGTTCGTCCGTGAAAGAGCGTGAAGAGAACCGCATGAAACCAGACTCAATCGATCCCACCACCCATAGACGTCTACTCCCCATCACCCTTCCCTGGTGCAGCACACTTCTCCTTCTCTCTCTGCTCATCCCTTCTTGGGCAGCAGCCGGACAGTTCAACGTCTGCCATCCTCCCGATCCTGATGATCCTGCGCAGAGAAGCTACGTCTGGGTTTGTGCCTGCGGCAAAGATGCAACCGGCGAAGATGCCCAGATGTACTGCGACGGGCTTCATCAGCCGTCCTGCAGTGGCGGCAACTGCCTCTATCCTCCCTCGGGCAACCTCGAGGACATCGGCTACTACGAATGTTGCGTAACAGGCCTGCTTTGCAACGACAGCGATTCCTTCGCCATCCTGGGCGGAACAGAAACCTGCGACGAGCCGTGGGCAGACTGCACGGTCAACGAACGGTGCCAAAGCCAGACGGACTACTGTCAAGAAGGCACCTGTGCTGGCAGCGTCGGCAACATCAATCAGGACGGCGAGTACAGCTCTCCCGAAACCCACTGCAAGTACGAAGCCGAGCGCGACTGCTCCGACGAGAATGAAGGAGACGACGAGACGTGTACTCCTGACTCTCCGCGCGGAGGGGCTACACACATCGGAAATCCGGTCGTCCTGGGCTCTCGGACGACGCGACATGACTCGACCGACGTGGTGATTCCCGGCGTGCTGCGCAACCTGGAATTCAAGCGCAGCTATGTCACGACCGAGAAGAAGTGGGCTCTCGGCAAGAGCCTCCTCGATGACAATGAAGACTCCATCCCCACTCCTTTTGGGAACTCACCCGCCTACCCCAAGTCGCTGCACTGGTGGCACAACTTCTACAGTTTCATCTACCCCCACGCCACGCTCCCATCATCGTCAAGCGAAACCTGGCAGGTCCGAGAAGGCAGCGGCAAGCTGTTGGATTTCATCGGCTGCCAGCGCTCCCCTTCCTCGTGCCTCGCCCACCCCGCACCGAGCTCCGGAGAAACCGAAGGACGGCTTCTCTGGGAGAGCACGGGTTCCAGCAGCGGCTACTTTGTTCTGCACAAACCCGGCATCGGCCGCTTCATCTACGCAAGCATCTGGCAATCGAGCGGGAGCAGCACCGATACACGGTACTTTCTGACACGTATCGAGGATGAAAAGCAGTTGACTCCGTCTGGACAGGCCCGAGTCCTCGCGACCCTGACCTACGCCGCGCCTTCGGGACTCCTATGTCCTGGACTGAGCGCGGGCCCCAACAGCGGCGTCCCCTACCTCGCCTCTGTGGAAAGTACCGAGGGGACCCGACTGCGATTCGAGTACAAGTCTGTCTCGAGTGGCGCGCCCACCCAACCCGCGCAGTGTGTCCTCTCGCAGGTTCTCGTTGACTCCTCCGCCAGTCCCTCACCAGCGACCCCTGTCGTATCCTACAACTACACCAAGAATGACGCGGGAGTTGAGATCGCAGGGCTCATCGAGAGTGCCCCCCTCCATCATGAGGGCAAGGGGACCGACAGCTATACCTATCCAAACTTCCAAACTGGAAACGGTCAGTGGACCCGTCGTATCGACGGCGCAGTCATCACAAGCCACGTGACCCAGAATCGAAGAGTGAGCCAGGGCTCCTCATCGCGCAGAGGCAAGCGCGGAAGTGGCAGCGTCTCTTTCATCGGCCCGATGAGCTTCCTCGAGCCTTGTGACATCCTCTCATCCCCTGCCTGCGTGAAGCGAAAATCCGAGGCCGCCTACCTTTATGGCTACACAGGAGACGGAAACATATTCAGTCCCCTCGGAGGCTATCTTCATTCCTTCGAGATGGAGAAGACCACCTTCGCTGAATCCTGGCGGGTTCGCACCGTTGCCAGGCCTTGTCCAGAAGCATCATCTTGCACGCAGACGCAGGAGTTCGTCTGGCACCAGTTCGATACGGGACCTGCGGTAGTTCGCGCGGAGAAGGACTTCGAGGACAACTGGACCGTCCGCGAGTGGGAGGGTCCCGCTGATGGAGGAGTCGGCGGGTACGCCGAGCTCAAACGCGTCCATATCGGGGCCGAGGACCGCGACGGAGGAAGCGCCCTGGAGACGGTCAGCTTCGACTACACCGACGCCATGGCCGGCACGGGAAGCGTTGTCGGCGAGCGGATGCGCACCGAGGAGCGTCAGGACTCGATACTCTCCCCCTCGGGGGAAGTCGTCACCCGGTACGCGCATGACCCCGCCACGAATCGCCTGAAGTCGGTGATTCGAAGCGGCTACAGCCAGGGTCTGCAGGGTTCGACCTGGGATGCCACTCCTGTGCTCAAGCATGTGGCTACCTTCTATCTGACCAGGCACGCGTGCACCGGTTCATCGGTGGATGACCCGCTGGGCCGTGTTCTTGAGATTCAGGGGCCCTGCTGGGTCGATGGACCCACCGCGACCTCGTGCTCCACGAGCTTGAACAGCCAGGTTCCTGTCGCCCAGTACCACTACTGGCCAGCGAGCGCTTCTGGCTACAATGCACATCGACTGCAGAAGGTCGTTCGGTTTGCGTCGACGACTGGCAGCGCCAGCTGTACGGGGCATACGGGCCTTGAGACCGCCTACTCCAACTACAATCTCTGGGGACAGCCCCAGCTCGTGGTTGACCCCAATGGAGTCCAGACCAGCTACACCTATGAGCAGGAGCGAGTCACCTCCATCACGACCCAAGGGGCCACCTGGAATTACACCTATGACAACGGTGAACTGACGCTCGTCCAATCTCCTCGGGGAGACTACGAGCTCTTTTGCTATCGCGACAACTCGGGGGCGACCAACACTTGCACTGGGAACTGGTATGACGGCTTGCGCAGTCGAAGCAAGATCCCGTTCCTGGGAGGAATCCCCTATGAGTCCATTAGGTACTCCAAGGGAGACGACGGGCTTCCCAGGGAAGCAACTTATGTTGTCAGGTACGGAGGACAGGGTCTCGAACGACGCGCGCAGTATACACAGGCGAACCTTGATGGGATGCCTGCCTATACGCGCATCGGTGGCTCCTACGAATCCCAGCAGAGCCACTATGTGAAGCCGCAGCTCTTCGATGGAGCCCAACGGCTTGTCGGTGCCGGTGCGCCCTATGCGAGCCCTCCTGTCTCGTGTGGAAGGCTTGGCACGGACGGACGGCCCGTCTCTCCACTTTGCATGGCGTTCAGCTATGACCGGGCCAATCGACTGACAGGGACCGAGCAATACCCGAACATCGGCTCTCGCACGGATGGCGTGCGAGCCTGTTTCGCCTACGACGGCCAAGGCAATGTCCGTTCCGTACGCACGGGATGCCCAGCAGCCAGTGGCTCCGTGGGCGACTGCTCGGCCTGCACACAACCGGAGTCGCTCTATCAGTACGACGACTTCGGCAACATCATCGAGGTGTTCCTCCCCTGGCAGGGAGGTAGCGGCAAGACGCGTTTCAGCTATGACGCCATGGGACAGCTTCGTGCCAAGCAGACTCCTCAGATGGCTCTCGGCATGGAGTACCTCTCCTATGCCTATGACTCCATGGGGAGACCGCTGTCCTCCGCGCGTATCGTCACCGGAGCGAATGCCGTCACCGAGGTGCTCTACACGCTGGGCTACGACGCCAGCGAAGCACCCGACGCAAGCTGTCCTCAGCCCCAGAACACCCAGGGACGTCTGCGCTTCCGGAACGACTCCTTCGGGCAGACCTGGTACTCGTACGATGCTCACGGGCGTGTGACGCGCGAAATCCGCGCCCGCAGGAGTTCCACGAATGCGTTCACCTGCCCGGTCGACAATCCGGGTAGCACGCTTCACACGACCTATGGCTACTCAGCCGCGGGAGACTTGACGTCCATCGAGTACCCCTACGGGCACAGGGCCATCTACCAATACCGCCTCCATGAGGGCACATCCATCTCCTCCGACCGCGTGAGCGACATCCGATTGGAGCGTTGGTCCGGCTCGGCCTGGACGCTGCTGGCGTCCATCTCGAACATCGAATGGGAGCCCTACGGAGATGTGCGTGGATACCAGATCAATGCACCGTCTTCGGCGCAGCCAGTGGCTGTCGATTACTCCTACAGTTCCAGCACGGAAACGGCTCCCGCCTCATGCGCGGTCACGGCGGAAGGATGGCCAGGCACCTGGGATTTCAGTGGCCGGGTTCGGAGTCTCTTTGTCTCCACCGGTTCTCTGGCGCTGAATCAAGGCTCGGGAAACCTCTACAAGAGGTTCTACACGTGGAAGGCCGACCAGATCGTGCGGACGGACACGTGCCTCCTGGGTGCGACGACGCCCGTGACGGAGCAGTTCACCTACGATGGGCTCCTGCGACTCACCAGCGCGACGCGCCCAACCGGAAACTTCGCGGCGACAGGTGGAGCGTTCAGCTCGCGCGGCTACACCTATGACGGACGCGGGAACCGCCTGACAGAAGAGGTAGACGGACAGACGCTCTCGCTGACGCACGGGACGGGCGCATTCGTGGACAGGCTGAGCACCCGGACGGGCACGGGCACCTCATCCGCCTTGAACCTTGGCTACACTCACGATGCGGACGGTCGAGTGACGGTGAAGCGCTGGGGTCCATTGAGCGGGACGCCCACTCATCAGGTGGAGTTCAGTTCGGGACCTTCCGCCAATGGCGGCAACGAGACGGTCTTCCGCTCCGTTCAGGTCAACGGAAGTACTTATGAGTACTTCTACGACGCATTGAATCGGCGCCGACTCAAGCGGTATCCGAGCACGGCGGAAGATGAGTTCTTCCACGACATCTCGAACCGGCTCCTCATCGACCGTGGAAATCCCAGCGCGATTCCTCCCAGCGGGGGCTACGACCACTACGTGGACGACACCTATGTCTGGCTCGGACAGCGGCCTGTCATGGTGGTTCGAGGGAGACTGTCTCCTCAGATGAACCGGGAGACCGGATCCTCCGTCGACTGTGCGCGCAATGGAGAGGCAGCGACTTGTGGCGTCTACTTCCCCGTCACCGACATGATGGGCAAGACACTGGTGATGCTGGACGCCGCTGGCAAGGTCTCTGGCGCGGCGGACTACGACCCTTTCGGGTACGTCAACCGCGTCACCCAACCCGCCGAGACATCACATCCGTATCTTCCGAGCACGAACTCCACCCTCGCAACGTTCTCACAGGCTACGACCAGTTCTCTGATCAGCACACGGTTCCGCGCCCTCTTCGGGGAAGTCGACATCAAGGACAGTGCGGACACAGTTACCCTCGTAGACGTTGGCACGGGATTGCCGCAGGGTTCTGCCATTTCCCAACCTGCGAGCGGGCGGGTCTGGAGCCATTGGGCACAATCTTCCACACCAGCGCTTCGCGTACAGTTCGTCTCAGATGCACATCCGTCCATCTGCGGGACGTGTGACCTGAACCAAGCCCCCTGCAACATCAAGTGCGGCTCGGCCAATGGAGTCACAGTGGAGGGCTACGAGTATCAGCGGTTCCAATCGGGGGCGACGCCATTCTGGATTCCACTGCGATTTCCTGGTCAATACCACGATGCCGAAACTGACCTTTTCGAGAACTGGAACCGTTATTACGAGCCCACTGCAGGCAGATACATTCAGCCAGAACCGATGCTCGAAATCCCCGAGTTCGCAACGCTCCGCCACCCTGCGGGCATTCAAACGCCGACCTACACATATGCCAACTCAAACACCAATGCTCGTTATGATATAAATGGTCTCTACGACACTGGAGTAGGTGACATTCTCGCATACAATGCCATGACGCCGGAGCAGCAAGCCTCCGTCGATCTTGCACAATCAATCACTGGCACAGTGTCAGGAACAGCCATTTTCGGCAGCTATCTCCTGCTAAAACTTGGCATCATCTCAACGTCAACCGTTCTGCAACCCCCATTTGTCGGATTTGCTGTTTGGGGCAAAGAGGTTGCCAAATGGGGCAGTACACAAGCTGGAGCTATCGAGCGTACAGCCAAGCTGACCTGTGAAGAAGCGCAGAAAATGGACCCTGTGAAAGTAAAACTAGCTCTTGAATTCTACATCAAGGCAACGAAAGTGAACCGCGGCGGGCCTGCAGCAGGCGCACGTGCAGACTTGATGAGAAGAATTCTGGAGCTACAAGCAAAAAAGTAGCACCTCACTTCACATTTCACTGAGGATTCACCATGACCAAAGAGCGACTAACGCTAAACATCCAGAACACGACACACAATAAGCTCGAGATCATTCTGGAGCCCTGGACAGGGCAATACTTCTTGCACCCCGGTGAGGCATTCGACGTCGTTGCCGAAGGCGACATAGCCCTGCCCTTGGGGATTGAGATCGCCGAAAATCGTGTCTCCATCACCTGCTTCGACACAGTTGATTCTGACATGTATGTCCTGCGCAATGGCAAGAGGGAAGGCTAGATGCGCACACTGCTTGTTTCGATGAGCATGGTTCCAGCCTCAGAAAACCAACCGCGAGTCTCATGTTCTCGAATGGCCTACAGTAAAGGGCGTGGGTTTACATGGCGCCTGCGGAGATAGGTACAGGCGGCTGCACGACGCCTGTTTCATGTAATTCCGAGTAATAGCCAGTAGCTTCCCTGCATCTGACTGCAACACTGAGTTTGGGGAGGGGAGCACTGCTGATTCACGGCTGTCACCTTCCGGCCAACCCGCCCACTCCCGGGTTGGCCGGAGGCCCTCCACAGTGGACACTGTCCCCGTGGACCCTCGACGCACCTACCCGCGCTTCGCCGTCGCCGCCCTGCTGGGCAACATCGCCTTCCTCGCCTCCTGGGGCGTGCTCCTGTCCCGGCCCACGGGCTGGGCCGTGGTCGGCGGCATCCTCATCACCCTCTTCTTCGTCCTCCGCGTGGGCGGCATGTGGCTCTACGCC
The DNA here is from genome assembly GCF_020037095.1 of Myxococcus sp. XM-1-1-1. Lineage (NCBI taxonomy): Bacteria > Pseudomonadati > Myxococcota > Myxococcia > Myxococcales > Myxococcaceae > Myxococcus > Myxococcus sp. XM-1-1-1. The sequence goes on along the minus strand of NZ_JAIQDH010000016.1, from coordinate 31,572 downwards.
TCCCGCCAGACGGACACCGCCCCCCAGGCCCGGCGCGCCGCCATCTTCACCACCCTCATCGCCCTCGTCGGCCTGGGCCTCTGGGTCTTCACCGCCGTGCGCGGCCCCCGCATCACCCTCTGAACCCCACAAACGCCTCGCGGGCGCTCCCAGACGGCCTCAAGGCCCTCCAGAACGCGCCCGCGCGGTACACCCGGCTCGCGGCCCCCAAGGGCCGCCACCGTCACACGTTGAAGCGGAAGTGCATGCAGTCACCGTCCTGCACGACGTACTCCTTGCCTTCCATCCGCAGGAGCCCCTTCTCCTTCACCGCGGACTCACTGCCCAGCTTCACCAGGTCCTCCCAGCGCATCACCTCGGCCTTGATGAAGCCGCGCTCGAAGTCCGAGTGGATGACGCCCGCCGCCTGCGGCGCCTTGTAGCCCTGGTGGATGGTCCACGCGCGGCACTCCTGCTCGCCCACCGTGAAGTACGTCCACAGGCCCAAAAGCTTGTAGCCCGCCCGCACCACCTTGTGCAGACCCGGCTCCTTCAGCCCCGCGCTCTCCAGGAAGCCCGGACGCTCGGCCTCGGGCAACTGCTGAATCTCCGACTCCAGCGCCGCCGCCAACACCACCACCTCGAAGCCCTCCTTCGCGGCCATCTCCTTCACCGCCGCGACGTGCTTGTTGGCGTCCTCCTTCCCAATCTCCCCTTCCCCGATGTTCGCCACGTACAGCACCGGCTTGTCCGTCAGGAGGAACAGGTCGTGGATGACCGCCTTCTCCTCCTCCGTCAGCTTCTGCGCGCGAACCGTGACGCCGTTGTCCAGGCCCGCCTTCACGCGGTCCAGGAGCGCCATCTCCGCCTTGGCCTCCTCGCCCGCCTTGCCACCCATCTTCGTGTTCTTCTGGGTGCGCTCACGGCGCTTGTCCACCGTCTCCAGGTCCTTCAGGCACAGCTCCGTGTCGACCACGTCCCGGTCCCTCACCGGATTCACCCCGCCCTCGACGTGGGTGACGTTGTCGTCCTCGAAGCAGCGCAGCACGTGCAGCACCGCGTCCACCTGCCGGATGTTGCCCAGGAACTGGTTGCCCAGGCCCTCTCCCTTGGAGGCGCCGCGCACCAGGCCCGCGATGTCCACGAACTCCAGCGACGTGGGGATCTTCTTCAGCGGCTTGATGAGCTCGGAAAGCTTGTCCAGGCGCTCATCCGGCACCGGCACCACGCCCACGTTGGGCTCGATGGTGCAGAACGGGTAGTTAGCCGCCTGCGCACCCGCGGCCGACAACGCGTTGAACAGGGTGGACTTGCCCACGTTGGGCAGCCCGACGATGCCGATGGATAGCGCCATGGTGTTTCCCTGGAACAAGCGCGCCTGTGGGCGCGCTTCCCCGAACTAGGCCGACCGGCGAACGCCGGCGTTGCCGGTGCCGCTCAGGGGGAGGCCCTGCACGAACTGCTCGGCCAGCGCGCGGTGCTTGCCGTCGTCCATGCGCTCGTTGATGAGCTTGCCGGCCACTTCCATCGCCAGGTCCACGGCCATGGAGCGCACCTCGGCGATGGCCTTGGTCTTCTGCTCGTCGATCTCCCGACGCGCGGACAGCTTCAGCTCCTCCGCCTCCTTGCGGCTCTTGGCCATCAGCTCCTCGCGGAACTTCTCCATCTCCTGCTGGTTGCGGCGCGTCTCCTCGGCGGCCTGACGGCGGGCCTCGGCGATGGCCGTCTTCTGGTCGGCCAAGAGCTTCTCCGCCTCGGCGCGCTCACGCTTGGCGCTCTCCACGGCGGCGGAGATCTGCTTCTCACGCTCCTCGACCAGCTGGAGGATGGGGCCCCACGCCTTCGACTTCAGGACGAAGAAGACGATGACGAAGGTGACGAGGGTCCAGAAGATGAGGCCCGGCTGGACGCTCACGAGGTTGCTGGCGGCGAGGACGGAGGGCAGGAACATGGCGGCGTGTCCGGCGTGAGGGAGTCAGTCAGACGGCGAAAGTCTCGAGGGTTCTACCACCGGGAAGCACCGGCCCCCGCGAAGTCGCGAGCGCCGGCGCGTTCCAGGCTTGCTGCGAACTGGCCTTAAGCCTTGGTGGCCAGAAGCACGCAAACGACCAGCGCGAACAGCGTGGCGCCTTCGATGAGGGCCGCGGCGATGATCATCGTGGTGCGGATGTCGCCACCGGCGGCGGGCTGACGGCCCGTCGCGTCCATGGCGGCGGCGGCGAGCTTACCGATGCCGAGGGCGGCGCCGATGATGGAGAGACCGGCACCGAGGCCGGCGGCGAGGAAGGCAAGAGCGAGGTTGGTCATGGCGGTGCTTCTCTTTTCGTAGCGAAGGACCCGCTTGTGGGGGGGTCGTGATGCCCTTCAGGACTACCTCTGGCGACCTTTCGAATCGCCAGGTCTCCGACCGGAGCGCCCGACTGCCGGCGCCCCGCTAACTTGTCTCAGGCGTGCGCCTTGCCGTGGTCGTGGCTGGGGCCCAGCTCCGAGTGCCCGTGGCCGTGGTCGTCCGCGTGGCCGTGCTCGTCGTGGTGGTGGCCCGTCGCCACCGCCATGCCGATGAACAGCGCCGACAGCAGCGTGAACACGTAGGCCTGCACGAAGGCCACGAACAGCTCCAGCAGGTAGATGGCGAACGCGAACGGCACGCTCACCACCGCGACCGCGGGGTGGCCCAGGATGAAGATGAGGCCGATGAGGAAGAAGAGGACGATGTGACCCGCCAGCATGTTGGCGAACAGACGCATCGTGAGGGCGAAGGGCTTGGTGAACAGGCCCAGGATTTCGACCGGAATCATGATGGGCCAGAGCAGCCAGTGCACGCCGCCCGTCAGGTGCTTCAGGTAGCCGCCCAGGCCCGCCGCGCGGATGCCCGCCGCCTGCGTCACCAGGAACGTGCAGATGGCCAAGCCCGCCGTGACGGCCAGGTTGCCCGTCGCCGTGGCCATCCAGGGCACCAGGCCCAGGAGGTTCATGAAGAGGATGAAGAAGAACGCGGTCAGGAGATAAGGCACGTAGCGCGGGCCATCCTCCTTGCCGATGTTCTTGATGGCCATCTCGTCCCGGACGAAGAGGACCAGCATCTCGATGAGGTTGGCGCCCGCGCCGCGCGGCACCAGCTTGGTCTTGTCGCGGTTGCTCCACACCAGCATGGAGCCCAGCAGCAGCAGCGCCGCCAGCCACATCATCACCGTGTGCTTGGTGATGGAGAGGTCCAGGCAGCCCGCGAACAGGCCGCTCCAACCGGAGGGGGCCACCAGCCCGTGGTCCGTCATGACCGGCTCGCAGCTGCCGATGCGCAGCGGCGGAATCGCGCCCAGGTGGATGGGCTTGCTGAGCGGGACCTCGAGCTCGAAGTCGTTCGTGTCCGAGACGTGGTGGAGGATGTACTCCGGCACACTCGGCTCGTGCCCCTCGCCGTGGCCTTCCGACCCGGCGGCCCACGCGGTGGCCACGAACAGACTGGCGAACAGCACCATTGCCTTGCGCATCACTCGTCTCCGCCCGCCGCGCTTTTCGACGCGGCCATCACGTAGCTGACTTCAATCCATTGCAGCGCGAAGTAGACCCCGAAGAAGCCGGCGATGAACGGCACCGGCTGCATTCCTCGCGACACCATCCCCAAGAGCCCCGCCACCACCGCCACCATCCTCAGGCCGAACACCACCCCGACCACCTTCAACGCCGCCTTGAGGTCCTGCTTCATCGCCCGCCGCTTGAGCAGCAGCGCCACCACGCCCGTCACCGACGCCAGCCCCACACCCCACAACGCCGACACCCGGTCCTCCACCACCGTCGGGAGCAGCCCACCCACCGCCACGCCCACCACCATCACCCCGGCCGCCAGCCCCGCGTGGGACTTGAACGGGTCCTTCTCCTCGCCGTCCTGCCCCGTCACTTGCGCTTCCCCAGTCGGGCCATCTCCCGGAGGAATCCGTAGAAGCCCACGCAGATACCCAGGAAGCTCAACCCCACCAGCAACCACGGCCCCGACCCCAGCTTCCGGTCCAGCCAGTAGCCTCCCAGCACCCCCACCACCGCCCCGCCCACCAGCTTCCACACCGCGTTGATGTAGGGCTGCGCCGCCCTCATCTGGCGAGCCGTGGTCCCCAGCTCGCTCCCATCCGACTGCTCCCGGGGTTCCTTCGCCGCCATTCGGACGCCTCCCCAAACCCTGGGAAACCCTCGGATTTCCATGCCACCCGATCCAACCCCTTCACACGCGGGCGCCGCTTAACACCGAATGCGCGACAGGTGCAACCGGTACAAGCTCACTGGAGGGGCCACCCCCAGCGGGGGTTGAGGGAGCCGCAAGCGCAGCTATCACCTCCAGCGCGGGCAGGCAGGACTCCCCGGGGTACACCGAGGGCCCGGCCGCTTCGTCCCCCTGGTGCCCGGCGCTCCAGCGGCTGGGGTGTCGCCCCTCCGCGCCGGGGTGGGCGCATCGCCAGCTTGCTCCTGGCCCACTTCAGGAGGACTCCATGCCCAAGCCCCTCGTGCTGTCGTCCCCCCGCTTCAACGACGGGGACCTCATCCCCATCGCCTTCACCGGCGAGGGTGAGGACATCGCCCCACCCCTGCGCTGGGAGAACCCGCCCGCGGGGACCAAGAGCCTGGCGCTCATCGTCGAGGACCCGGACGCGCCGGACCCCCAACGGCCCCAGCGCGTCTTCTGCCACCAGGTGCTCTACAACATCCCCCCTGGCGCCCGGGAGCTGCCCGAGGGCGCCCAGTTGGACACGATGCCGCCGGGGATTCGCGTGGGCCTGAACGACTTCGGCCACCAGGCCTACGGCGGTCCCATGCCGCCCGTGGGCCGGCACCGCTACTACTTCAAGCTGTACGCGCTGGACCTGGTGCTGCCGAACCTGGGGCGGCCCACCCGCCGGGACCTGCTCAAGGCCATGGAGGGGCACATCCTGGGGCAGGCGGAGCTCATCGGCCTGTACGAGAAGGTCCACCACCGCGCCGCCGAGGCGGTGCCGGGCGCGTCGGCCTGAGCCGGACGCCGGACGTTCCCGGGAGCCTGCCCGCTGGGAACACGGGCGGGCCTCGACCTCAATGAATTGCGGGTGTGGCTGCGGGAGGGCGGCCCGCCCGCATTCCCTTGCATCCATCCAAGGACGGTCCAGGCGGCTGGATATGTCCTGACAGACGTTGGATGTAAGGGAAAACCGCGAGTCGTTGGCCGCGTCTGTGGTCTGGTCATCGAAGCGCGGGCGGGTGCACTTCTCGACGCTTGCACGCGGTGGAAGAGTCGTGGGTGCCGTGAATCCATCCCTCCGGGGCGGGGCCCCCTATGGCTCCTTCGACGAGATGTCCGTGGGCGTTTGCGTCATCCGCGAGCGCTGCTTCGTGTATGTGAATGACGCGCTGGGCATGTTGGTGGGGCACCCGCGCGAGACGCTGGTGGGCCGCCCGGCGACGCTCCTCCTGACGGAGTCGAGCGTGATGGAGGTCACCGAGCGCCAGTCCCGCAGGCTCCGCGGCGAATCGGTCCCCAGCACCTATGAGGCCGCGCTGCGCACGGCCACCGGAGAACGACAGGTGGAGATGACCCTCATCCCGAGCGGCCCGGACTGGGTGGCGCTGGTCCGCGACGTCACGTCCCGCAGTCAGCGCAGGGGCGTGCTGCAACGACTGGCGGAGCTGGGCGCGGGGCTCCCCTCGCTGCGCACCGAGGGCGAGGTGCTGCGGCGGATGTTCTCCGGGCTGGAGGAGCTGGGGTTCGCCTTCGCGTGGCTGTCTCCCGAGGGCGAGGGCGTCCGGCTGGGACAGACCTATGTCCCCATCCCGTTGGTTCCGCCGGACGCGCGGCAGCTGAGCGGCAGGTGGGTGCGGGACGTGGTGGGGCGCTGGCCGACGATGCTGGCCCGGGCATGGAAGGAGGGCTCGGCGTACTCCGAGGACTTGTCGGTGGAGGTCGGCCACTTCCTGGAGGGCGCGCTGGCGGAGGAGGCTCGCGGCGTCCTGTCGCGGGCGAGCACGTCCCACACCGTCGCGGTGCGCATCGACGTGGAGGGACGTCCCCGGGCGATGCTGGCCCTGGCGGGGGACTGGCTGCGCGAGGAGGAGCTCGCGCCGGTGCGGCTGTTTGGCGCGCAGGTGTCCGCGGCGCTCGACGCGGCGCTCACCATCTCCCGACTGTCCGCGCAGAACAACGCGCTGGCGGCGCTCAACCGGCTGGCGTCGGAGGCGGCGTCGGCGCCCCACCCTCGCGCGTTCTTCGGCCCGGGCACGGAGGAGATTGTCGGGCTGGTCGCCTGTGACGCGGTGACCATCCTGCTGCCGCAGGACCACGGGATGGAGGTGACGTACGCGCGCGGGATGGACCTGGAGGAGGCGGACACGGAGCGCTTCGCGCGGCTGTGGCTCGCGGGCGGGCTGTGCACGCAGGCGCAGCAGGAGGGTGCGCCCCGGGTGCTGGAGACACGCGAGTGCCCGGACGGGCTGCGTGAGGATTTGCAGCAGCGCGGCTTCCACACCGTGGTCATCATCGCGCTGCGCGTGCGCTCGCGCGGCGTGGGCACGCTGAGCGTCCTGTTCCGGGAGCCGAGGACGCTCACGCCGCTGGAGCTGGAGACGCTCCAGGCCATGGGCACGCACTTCGCCGCGGCCATCGAGACGCATCGGCTTCTGCAGGAGCTGCGCGGGCGCGCGGAGGACATGGCGCTGCTGCACGAGGTGGCGCGCGCGCTGGCCACCACGCTGGAGCTCGACAAGCTGCTCGCCACGGGCGTCACCAGCCTGGCGCGCATCATCGACACACCGGATGCATACGTGCTGATGCCGGACCCCTCGGGTGAGTGGCTGGAGGTACGCGCGGTGAGCGGCAGCCACCCGGAGCTGCTCGGGCGGTGTCTGCCCGCGCGCGCGCCGGACAGCTCCGCGACGGGGCTGGCCTATCTGACGCGCGAGCTGCTCATGGTGGAGGAGGCCATCACCGACGTCCGGGTGGACCAGGACCTGCGCGAGAGCGCCTCCGCGCAATCCTTCCTGATACTGCCGCTGGTGGTGCGCGAGCGGCCCGTGGGGGTGATGGTCGCGTCGGAGACCCGGCGCACCCGGCGCTTCACGCCCGCGGAGGTGGAGCGCGCGAGCGCCATCGCCAACCAGCTCGCGCTGGCGCTCGAGGGCGCTCGGCTGGTGGAGGACCTGAAGGACAGCTACGTGGAGCTGGCCCGGACGCAGGAGCAGCTCGTGCGCCGTGAGCGATTGGCGGCCCTGGGCGAGCTGTCCGCGGTGGTGGCCCACGAGGTGCGAAACCCGCTGGGCGCCATCTTCAACTCGGTGGCCTCCATCCGGCGCATCCTCGGGCCGGACAGCCCCGCCGAGCCGCTGGTGGACATCGTCGCGGAGGAGGCCGACCGGCTCAACCGCATCGTCGCGGACCTGCTCACCTTCGCGCGGCCGCCCGCGCCCCATCCACATCCGGTGCCCCTGGCACCGCTGGTGGAGGACGCGGTGCGCGGGGCGCTCGCGGAGTCTCCTGGCGCCGTGCGGGTGGAGCTGGATTTGGAGGAGGACGTGCCGCCGGTGACGGTGGACGAGCGGATGATGCGACAGGCCTTCCTCAACCTGGCCATCAACGCCATGCAGGCCATGCCCCAGGGTGGACGCCTGCGAGCAGCGGTGCGCAGGGCGGCCGGCTCGCCCGAGGTGATGGTGGAGTTCAGCGACACCGGCCCGGGAATCACCGCCGAGGTGCGCGCGCGCATCTTCGAGCCCTTCTTCACCACCAAGGCCAAGGGCACGGGGCTGGGGCTCGCCGTGGTGAAGCGCATCATCGAGTCGCACCAGGGTCACCTCACCCTGGACTCGCAGCCGGGAACCGGCACGTGCTTCCGGCTCTACCTGCCGCTGGAGGCACCCGCGTCCTCGCGTCCACTGCTCGCCGTCCCGTGATTCCTCGAGAAGGAAGGTCCATGCTCCGTCCTGTCGGCGTCCTGGTCGTGTTGCTGTGTCTCGGGAGCATCCCCGCGCGTGCGGAGCCGCGCACGTCCCTGCGGTTCGTGGGTGAGCTGGGCTTCCTCGACGTGCTCTCGCACAGCCTGCGCCAGGGGCGGGATGGGACGCTGTTCCGCTACACGGAGGATGGCGGACAGGACAACCTCTACACCTTCGTGCGCCTGTCGGCGGAGCTGACGCTCGGCAAGCGACACACGGTGGGGTTCCTGGTGCAGCCGCTGTTGTTCGACACGGACGTGGTGCTGCGCCGCGACGTGCGCATCGACGCGCTCACCTTCCCCGAGGGGACTCCGCTGAACGTGCGCTACAGCTTCCCCTTCTATCGGGCCAGCTACCTGTTCGACCTGCTCGGGGTCTCCGAGGACGAGCTGGCCGTGGGTGTCTCATTGCAGCTGCGCAACGCGAACTTCGTCTTCACGTCGGCGGATGGGACGCTGCGGCGGGCGACTCGCGACGTGGGGCCGGTGCCATTGCTCAAGGTGCGCGGGAAGTGGGCGCTGAGCGAGCGGTGGTGGCTGGGATTGGAGGCGGATGGGAGCTATGCGCCCACGGCCCTCATCAACGGGGATGACAACTCCGACACCACGGGCGCGCTGCTGGATGCGTCGGTGCGCGGTGGGATTCGGGTGACGCCGCAGCTGGAGGCCTTCCTCAACCTGCGCTACCTGGGCGGCGGCGCGCGCGGCGTGTCCGATGACAATGACGACGAGTTCGGAGACGGGTTCACCAGCAATTGGATCTCCACGGCCACGGTGAGCCTGGGCTTCAGCTACCGGATGGCGGTGACGGACTGAGCGGGACCTACCGCCACACCGTCAGCCAGACCACGAACAGGCCTACCAGGGCCGCGCCAACGAACAGCGCCAGGGCGAGCCCGAGTCGAGGCGCCTGGAGCCAGCGCCCGGATGGGCGCTCGGGTTCGACCACGGGCGCCTCGTCCTCTCCGGTGATGGCGCGGACCAGCTCCAACCGACGGGCCTCGATGGCCTGGGTGGCCACCGTCTGGGAGATGTCGATGCCGAAGCCCACCTGTGTCTCCCGGGGCGCGCGCCTGGGGTGGGGGCTCGGCATGGCGGGAGTCACGGTGTCCTCGGACCTGGGGGCGCTGGCCCGCGCGGCGTGGACCTGCTTCTCGATGGCCACCAGGACCTTCGCGGCCTCGAGCGCCTCGGTGGCTTCGATATTGGTTTTAGGCGCGGCTCGCGGCGCTCCGGTGTCGACGCCGTATTGCGCGGTCCGCGACTCGATGGCCTCGATATCGAGCGGGAGCGTGATGGAGGGGTCGGCCGCCACCACACGCGGAGGCACGGCGACAGCGGTGGGCTCGTCCTCGTCGGCGAGTCGCCAGCCCTCTTCGTGCGCCGGCTCCGGACGGCTCGACGTGGGGATGACCGGGCTTCGCATCGCGCCCTGCGGCCCCATACCACGAGCGGCCTCGGTGTCCGCCCCCGGGTGACCCAAGCGGCGTCCGTCGACCTCCGTTCGCGTCGGTTCATCGTCGCCAGGACCTCGAGCACCCTGCGTGGGAGTCGGCTCGTCGACTCCGCGACCGGGTCCGCCAACCGCATGCGTCGGCTCATCATCGCCCGGCCCCGTGTTGCCCCGCCGAAGCGTCGGGACTTCGTCTCCGAGCCGTGGGCTCCCGCGCGCATGCATCAGCTCCGCATCACTTGGGGTCGCGCTCCCTCCACGAAGCGTGGGGAGGTCGTCTCCGAGCCCAGGCTTTCTCGCCGCGTGCGTCGGCTCATCGTCAGTCGAGGCAGCGCCCCCACCACGAAGCGTGGAGACGTCATCTCCGAGCCCGGGCTTTCTCGCCGCGTGCGTCGGCGCATCTCTCTCTGAGCCAGCGCTCCCACCGCGAAGCGTGGGGACTTCATGGCCGAGCCCCGGCCTGCCGCTTGCGCGTGTCGGCTCATCATCACCAGGCGCCGCAGCGCCTCCACGTAGCGTGGGGACTTCATCTCCGCGTCCCGACCTGCCGCTCGCGCGCGTCGGCTCATCATCGCCAGACGCCGCACTGCCACCACGAGGCAGACGGACGTCATCTTGGAGCCCAGGCCGACCACTCGCGTGCGTTGCCTCATCATCGCCGAGGCCCGCGGCTGAACCGCCGACACGCGACGGCCCGGTATCACCCGCCCCCGTTCGTCCACCCCGAAGCGTGGGCAGCTCATCCGCGCGCCTGGGCCTGTCCATCGCATGGGTCGGCTCATCCTCACCGGGGCCCGCGGCGGACCCGCTGACATGCCCCGTGCGCCCGCTCCGAAGCGTCGGGGCTTCGTCTCCGCGCCCGGGCCTGCCCATCGCGTGCGTCGGCTCGTCCTCGCCGAGACCCGTGCGCCCATCCCGCTCACGAATCGTCTCGTCGCCGCCGGGCCTCGCGCCCCCACCCCGCTCACGAATCGTCTCGTCCTCGGCCGTCGGCGCGGGGCCCACCTGGACGCGCTCGGACGGGACGAAGTCATCCGGCGTGTAGATGGCGTTGTGCTCGAACGCGAGCGCCGTCGGCGGCGCCAGCGTGGCCACGAGCTGCGGCTCGGTGTTCGTGCGCTTCGCCTCCTCGCGCAGCAGCTCCTCGAGCAGCGTCTCCTCCGCCTTCTTCTCCCGCGGGAAGACCAGCGCCAACAACTTCCCCAGCTCCGCGTCCCCCACCCCGGGCGCAAGCTTCGCCTTCAAGCGCGCCAGCTCCGCGCCCATCGCCGCCGCGTCCGGGAAGCGCTGCGCCGGCTCCGACGTCAGCGCCTTCGCCAGGAACGCCTCGATGCTCGACGGCAGCCCCTCCCGATGCTTCCCCGCCGGCTCCCACTGCGGATACGCCGCGCGCCGCCACCGCTCCACCGGGTCTCCCCGCTGCGACAGCGGCTTCCACGCGAACAGCTCCCACAGCAACACGCCCACCGCGTACACGTCCGCGCGCCGGTCCACGAAGCGCTTGCGCGCCTGCTCCGGCGACATGTACGTCAGGTTCCCAATCACCACCCGGGGCGCCGTCTGCTGCTCCTTCAGCGTGGACTGCGCCGCGCCGAAGTCGATGATCTTCACCTCGCCCGCGTAGCTGATGCACACGTTCGCCGGAGACAAGTCCCGGTGCACCAGGTGCAACGGATGCCCTTCCTCGTCCGTCGCGTCGTGCGCGTACGCCAATCCCTCACACAGCCGCTCGCCCAGGTGCAGCACGATGCCCAAGGGCATCATCCGCGCCAGCTGCCGCAGCCGATACGACAGGCGGCTGAGCGTCTTGCCGCGCACGTACTCCATCGACAGGTAGAGCTGCCCCTCCACCTCGCCCATCGCGTACACCCGGGCGATGTTCGGGTGCGTCAGCCGCACCACCACCCGGGCCTCGTCGCGGAAGCGCCCCACGAACTGGGGGCTCTCCATCAACTGCGGCAGGACCTTCTTCACCACACAGGCGCGCCGAGGGCCCTCCTCGCGCGCGAGGAAGACCTCCCCCATCCCTCCGGCGCCGATGCGGCGCACCAGGGTGTAGGGACCGAAACGAACAGGCCCCTCCAGGGGCGGAGGCTCAACCGGTCTGGCCAAGCGCGCGGAAGGCCTTTCTCGCCGCTCCCAGCACGTGCGCCACCTCCGCCTCGCCCATCGCCAGCGAGACGAAGGCCGCTTCGAACTGGCTCGGCGGCAGGTACACGCCCGCATCCAACATGGCGTGGAAGAAGCGACCGAAGCGCCCCGTGTCGGACGTCTTCGCGCTCGTGTAGTCGAACACCGGCTGCTCGGTGAAGAACACCGTCAGCATGCTGCCCACGCGGTTGACGGTGACGGGCACCCCCGCCTCCTTCGCCTCCGCGATGAAGCCCTCCTCCAACATCCGGCTCACCTGCTCCAGCCGCGCGTACGTCCCCGGCGCCGCCAGCGCCTTGAGGCACGCGAGCCCCGCCGCCACCGCCACCGGGTTCCCCGACAACGTGCCGGACTGGTACACCGGCCCGGCCGGCGCCACCTTGCGCATGACGTCCGCGCGGCCACCATAGGCGCCCAGCGGCATGCCGCCGCCAATCACCTTCGCCATCGTCGTCAGGTCCGGCTTCAGCCCGTACAGCTCCTGCGCCCCACCGCGCGCCAGCCGGAAGCCCGTCATCACCTCGTCGAGCACCAGCAGCACGCCGTGCTTCTGACACAGCGCCTGCAGGCCCTGCAGATAGCCCTGCTTGGGCACCAGCACGCCCATGTTGCCCACCACCGGCTCGATGATGGCGCAGGCGATGTCCTGGCCCTTCTCCTCGAAGATGCGCTCCACCGCGGCCAGGTCGTTGAAGGGCGCGGTGAGCGTGAGCTTCGCCAGCGCCGACGGCACGCCCGGCGAGTCCGGCAGGCCCAGCGTCTCCACGCCGCTGCCCGCCTTCACCAGGAACGGGTCTCCGGCGCCGTGGAAGCAGCCCTCGAACTTGAGGATGTGCTCGCGGCCGGTGAAGCCGCGCGCCACGCGGATGGCGGCCACGGTGGCCTCGGTGCCGCTGGACACCAGCCGCACCATCTCCACCGCCGGCATCGTCGCGCAGATGAGCTCCGCGAACTCCACCTCGCCCGCGTGCGGCGCGCCGAACGACGAGCCGCGACGGGCCGACTCGATGATGGCCTCGACGATGGGCGGGTAGGCGTGGCCGAGGATGAGCGGCCCCCAGCTCCCCACCAGGTCGACGTAGCGGTTGCCGTCCACGTCGGTGAGCCAGGCGCCCGAGCCCTCGCGGAAGAAGACGGGGTCTCCTCCGACGCCACGGAAGGCGCGCACCGGGGAGTTCACTCCGCCCGGGATGCGCGCCTGCGCGCGGGCGAACAGGGACTGGCTGTGAGCGTGATTCATGTGGGTTCCATAGCACGCGCCGCGAGGCGAGCCTCCCTCCGAGTAGCCTGCCCCCATGCCCGCCCCTTCTACGGCCCATCGACCGCCGCCCGCGTTGACCCTTCGTCAACGTATCCCCGGGGAATCACACCAGAACGCACATCGGCGTGATGCCGATGTCCCGGGGGCTGGACACGGGGGTGATACAGCGCTGTGACGACGACGGCCCCGAGGCCACCCTTCCCAGGAGAGCAGCCCCATGGACTTCAAGACGGCGGACCTGTGTGACACGCACGCGGGCACGGCCCACTTCCAGGTCGCCGAGCCCGGCTTCATCGACTTCGGCGGACGCACCACGTTCACCGGCCCCATCAGCACCGTGCGCGCCCCCGAGGACAACTCGCTCGTGCGCAAGGCCCTGGAGGAGAAGGGCAACGGCCGGGTGCTCGTGGTGGATGGCGGTGGCAGCCGCCGCTGCGCGCTGGTGGGGGACCAGCTGGCGCTGCTCGCGCAGCAGAACGGCTGGGCGGGCGTGGTGGTGAACGGCTGCATCCGTGACTCGGAAGAGGTGGGCCGCATGGCGCTCGGCGTGAAGGCGCTGGGCACGCACCCGCTCAAGAGCTTCAAGCGCAACGAGGGCCAGCGCGACGTGGAGGTGCGCTTCGCGGGCGTCACCTTCCGCCCCGGACACCACCTCTACGCGGACGCGGATGGCATCGTCACGTCGGAGACCGCGCTGCCGGAGTCGTCGCTGGACTGAAGCGCCCCGCGTGCGGGACACGTGGCTTTCCACCAGGTGGGAAACCACACGCCCGGGTGGGCCACGTGTTCGCTGGACTGGGAGGACCGCCGCCACCGGCGTGTCCCCGTCCGCTCCTCCTGACAAAGCACATCCAGGCTGCGCGCCGCGCGCCTTGCGCGATGCATCATCCGCGCGAGACATTTCGCCGTGCGAAACACAGTCAAAACACGCCGCCGAGAAGTTCCGCCCTGCGAAATACAGCCATCGAATTACCGGTGACTGTCTTTTCTCTTCCGAGCGAGTGTGGTTACTGTGCCGCCACGAATCTGACGGGGAGGTTGCGATGCAACGGCTCGTGGTCGGACTCCTGGCGACAGCTCTCTGCTTGATGGCTTGCAAGAAGGAAGAAGCTCCGGCTCCGGAGGGCACGCAGACACGCCCCGCCGCCCTGTCGGACATCAAGACAGACAAGGGTGTCGACCTGGAGAAGAAGGTCGTCTACATCGGCGCGCTCAACGACGAGAGCGGTCCTGGCGCCGCCATCGGCAAGCCCTTCGCCGCGGGCAAGCGGCTGCTCGCGAGGCAGGTGAACGCGGGGGACTCGGGGCTGTTGCCGCCGGGCTGGCGCGTGGAGCTGGTGGAGCGCGACCACGCCTACAACCCGCAGAACGCGGTGCAGGCGTACAGCGACCTCCACGAGCAGGTGCTGTTCCTGGGCACCAGCTTCGGCACGCCCAACACCCTGCCCCTGCGCGACAAGCTCACGGCGGACAACGTGGTCGCCTTCCCCGCGTCACAGTCGTCGGAGATGGCGCGGCACCAGTACACGCCGCCCATCGGCGCGTCCTACAAGCTGGAGGCGATGCGCGCCCTCGACTGGGCGGTGGAGCACGCGGGCGGCGCGGACAAGGTGAAGGCCGCCATCGTCGCGCAGGGCGACGACTACGGGAAGGACGGGCTGGAGGGCTGGACGGAGGCAGCGAAGCACCACGGCGTCACCGTCGTCTCGCAGCAGAGCGTGGCGCCAGGGCAGAAGGACTTCGCCGCCGTCGTCACCGCGCTCCAGCAGTCCGGCGCCAACTACGTGCTGCTCACGGTGCTGCCCGGGGCCTCCGGTCCCATCCTCGGCACGGCCGCGCAGCTCAAGTATCAGCCGACCTGGATTGGACAGACGCCCGCGTGGGTGGACCGCTTCTTCGACCCGAAGGTCATCCCCGCGCCCGTCTTCGCCAACTTCTACTGGGCCACCGGGCTCACCTTCTGGGGTGACGACGTGCCGGGCATGAAGGACTTCATCGCGCTGCACGCGAAGTACCCCGACACGCCGAAGGACTTCTACACGCTGGCGTCCTACGTCCAGGGCCGCGTGCAGTTGGAGGCGCTGAAGGCCGCCATCGAGGCGAAGGACGTCACGCGCGCCGGCTACCTCAAGGCGCTCAGGAACATCCAGCGCACCACCGCGGGCGGCCTGACGGCGGAGCCGGTGGACCTGTCCCGCTTCCCCTACGCGACGGCGCTGGAGGTGCGGGTGCTCAAGCCCGTGCTGAACCAGGGGAGCTGGAGTGTCGTCGCGGGCTACGCGCCGCCCAAGGCGCTGGGCACGCCCGCCGCGAAGGCCGCCGATGACAGCAAGTAGTCCTCCGCTGCTGCGCGTGCAGAACCTCCAGGTCGTCTACCACTCGGCGGTGCGTGCCTTGCGAGGCATCACCCTGGAGGTCCCCCACCAGGGCGTGGTGGCCCTCCTCGGACCCAACGGCGCGGGCAAGTCCACCGCGCTGCGCGCCATCAGCGGCCTGCTCGACCTGCACGACGGCGCCATCACCCAGGGCCGTGTCGAATTGTCCGGGCGGGATTTGCTGGCCCTGTCCACCGACGGCCGCGTGCACGCGGGCGTGGTGCAGGTGCTGGAGGGCCGGCGAATCCTGGGCGAGCTGTCCGTGGAGGAGAACCTGCTCGCGGGCGGCTTCGGCATGGGCGCGCAGGCGCGCAAGGAGCTGGTCGAGTCCGCCTACTCGCGCTTCCCCGTGCTGCGTGAGCGGCGGCGACAGAAGGCGGGCTACCTCTCCGGCGGTGAGCAGCAGCTGCTCGCCATCTGTCGAGGGCTGATGCGCAGGCCCCGGGTGCTGTTGTTGGACGAGCCCTTCCTGGGCCTGTCGCCGAAGGCGGTGGGCGAGGTGTCGGAGCTGATTCAGCGCATCGCCGCCGAGGGCGTGTCGGTGCTGCTCGTCGAGCAGAACGCGCGCGTGGCGCTGGGCATGGCCAGCCACGGGTACGTGCTGGAGACGGGCAAGGTGGTGCTGGACGGGCCGGCGGAGAAGCTGCGCGAGGACCCGGACGTGCAGGAGTTCTACCTGGGCTTCGGCCGCGAGGGGCAGCGCGGCTACCACGAGCTGAAGCGCTACCGCCGCAAGCGTCGCTGGTTGTCCTGAAACGTGAAGGGTGAAGCATGGCCTTGCTGGAGCTCGACAACGTGGGCCTGTCCTTCTCCGGGGTGCGAGCCCTGGATGGAGTCTCGTTCTCCATCGAGGCCGGCGCGCTGCATGCCGTGATTGGTCCCAACGGCGCGGGCAAGAGCAGCCTCTTCAACTGCGTCAGCGGCATCCACCGGCACATGGAGGGACGCGTGCGATTGGAAGGACAGGCGCTCACGGGCCTGGAGCCGCCGGAGATTGCCCGGCGCGGTGTGTCGCGGATGTTCCAGAACCTGGCGCTCTTCGAGCACCTCACGGTGCTGGAGAACCTGCTGCTCGGCCGTCACCCGAAGTACCGCACCGGGCTCTTGCGTCACCTCTTCTGGACGCGCGGCGCGAGACAGGAGGAGGTGCGTCACCGCGAGAAGGCCGAGGAGGTCATCGACTTCCTCTCCCTGGAGCACTACCGGTGGATGCCCGTGTCGGTGCTGCCCTACGGCATCCGCAAGCGCGTGGAGCTGGGACGCGCGCTGTGCATGGAGCCGAAGCTGCTGCTCCTGGACGAGCCCACCGCCGGGCTCAACCAGGAGGAGACCGAGGACATGGCCAACCACCTGCTCGACATCCGTCACGAGCTGGGGGTGACGCAGGTGCTCATCGGCCACGAGCTGCGCTTCGTGATGGACCTGGCCACGCAGGTGACGGTGCTGGACCGGGGGCGCGTCATCGCGAACGGGCCGCCCTCGGCGCTGCGTGAGGACTCGCGCGTGCTCAGCGCGTACGTCGGCGGGGCGGTGGCGGCATGAGCACGGCGCTGCCGCTGAGCCTGCCGGGCCAGCTCTACCTGCGCGCGGAGCGGCATCCGCAAGCAGTGGCCATTCGCGAGAAGCGCCTGGGCATCTGGCGGGAGCTGTCCTTCCAGGGCTACCTGGAGCGCGTCGGGTGGACGGCGAGGATGCTGTGGGAGCTGGGCGTGCGCGCCGGTGACTCGGTGGCCATCCTGAGCGACAACCGGCCCGAGTGGCTGTTCACGGACCTGGGCGCGCAGGTGCTCGGCGCTCGCGGCGTGGGCATCTACCAGACGAACCCCGCCGCGGACGTGGCGTACATCCTCAACGACGCGCGCTGTCGCGTCGTGCTCTGCGAGGACCAGGAGCAGTACGACAAGGTGGCCGCCGTCGCCGACGAGACGCCCTCCGTCGAGCACGTGCTCGTCGTCGAGCCGAGAGGCCTGCGCGGCGTGGAGGACTCACGGCTGCGCCACTGGGAGCGCTTCCTGGAGGAAGGCCGCGCGCTGTTGGAGCGGGAGCCCGGGTGGCTGAAGGCGCAGCTCGCGGCGCGCAGTCCGGATGAGCCGGCGATGGTCATCTACACCTCGGGCACCACGGGCTCACCGAAGGGCGCGCTGGTGTCGAGCCGCAACATGCTGGAGGGCTCGGGGACGTTCACCTCGCAGCTCGGGTTGGGGCAGGAGGACAGCGTCGTCTCGTACCTGCCGTTGTGTCACGTCGCGGAGAAGCTGTTCAGCCTGCTGCTGCCCCTGACCGTCGGTGGCAAGGTCCACTTCGGCGAGGCGCTGGAGACGGTGCAGCAGGACGTGGCCGAGGTGTCCCCGACGGTGTTCCTGGGCGTGCCGCGCATCTGGGAGAAGATGCACGCGGTGGTGATGGTGAAGATGCGCGACGCCTCGTGGCTCAAGCGCACCTTGTTCGAGACCTTCACCCGCCTGGGCGCCGGGATTCGCGAGCGCGAGCGGACAGGACAGCGTCGCTGGTGGGACGCGCTCTTGTGGCGCGTGGGCGACCTGCTCGTCTACCGCCCGCTCCAGGAGCGACTGGGGCTGAGGCGCTGCCGCTTCCCCATCTCCGGCGCGGCGCCCATCTCTCCGGAGCTGCTCGCCTGGTACGACAGCGTGGGCGTCCGCATCTACGAGGGCTACGGGCAGACGGAGAGCGCGGGCACCAGCCACCTCAACATCCCGGGCGCGACGCGACTGGGCACCGTGGGACGTCCGGTGCCGGGCGTGGAGTGCCGGCTGGACGAGGACGGCGAGGTGCTGGTGCGCGGCAGCAACGTGTTCCTCGGCTACCTCAACAAGCCGGAGGCCACCGCCGAGGTGCGTGACGCGCAGGGCTGGCTGCGCACGGGGGACCTGGGGGAGATCGACGCGGACGGGTATCTGCGCATCACCGGCCGCAAGCGCGAAATCCTCATCACGTCGGGTGGGAAGAACCTGTCGCCCGAGCGCATCCAGAACGCGCTGAAGAACAGTCCGTACATCAAGGAGGCAGTGGCCATCGGCGACCGGCGGCCCTTCGTCACCGCGCTGGTGCAGGTGGACCCGGAGACGGTGGCGGACTGGGCGCTGCGCCGCAAGCTGGCCTTCACCTCGTACACGGACCTCACGCAGCGGCCCGAGGTGCGCAAGCTCATCGAGGAGGAAGTCACCCGCGCGAACGAGACGCTGGCGCGCGTGGAGCAGGTGCGGGCGTTCCGACTGCTCGAGCGCGAGATGACGCAGGACGCGGGCGAGGTGACGGCGTCCCTCAAGGTGCGCCGCAAGGCGGTGCTCGAGCTGCACTCCCAGCTGGTGGAAGAGATGTACGCGAGGACACGCGAATGACGCAGCTTCTCCAGCTCGGCATCTCCGGACTGGCGCTCGGGGCGAGCTACGCGCTCATCGCCCTGGGCTTCTCCGTGGTGTATCGGGCCTCCCGGCTCTTCAACTTCGCGCACGGCGAGCTGCTCGCGCTGGGCGCGTTCCTGATGACGGCGCTGGTGGAGGTGCTGCCCTGGTGGCTGGCGCTCGCCGCGTCCGCGTGTCTCACCGGTGGCCTGGCCGCGCTCCTGGAGCGCACGGTGCTGCGCCGCATGGTGGGGCGCCCTGTCTTCACCACCATCATCCTGACGTTGTTCCTGGGCCTGCTGCTGCGCGCGGGCATCGTCATCGCGTTCGGCACGGACACGCGTGGCATGCCCACGCCGTGGGATGCAATGGCGGAGGTGCAGGTGGGCAACGCCACCGTGCTGCTGTCCTCGCTGGTGTCGCTGGGCGCGACGACGGTGGTGCTGGTGGGGATGCACGCGCTGGTGCAGCGCACGCCGCTGGGCGTGGCGATGCGCGCGGCGAGCGAGAACCAGGAGGTGGCGCTGGTGCTGGGGATTCCGGTGGGCCGGGTGCTCGGATTCACGTGGTTCCTGGCGGGAGCGACGGCGGCGGTGGCGGGCGTGTTCCTGGGGATGTTCCCGCGCTCGGTGGACTCGAACCTGGGCTACGTGGCGTTGAGGGCGTTCCCCGCCATCATCGTCGGAGGACTGGAGTCGGTGGTGGGCGCGGTGGTGGCCGCGTTCATGCTGGGGCTCTTGGAGGTGCTGTCCCAGGCGTATGTGAATCCGCACCTGGGCGCCTTCGGGCACAACTTCCACGCCGTCTTCCCCTACGCCGCGATGATTCTGTTCCTGGTCCTGCGTCCGCGCGGACTGTGGGGCGAGCACGAGGTGCGCCGCGTCTGACGACGCGCGCGAGACGACATCATGCCAACGCGCCCCCTGGTGATTCGGTACGAGGACGACCTGAAGCTCTTTCCCGGCCTGTGGCAGCGGGCCGGACTGCTGCTGACGCTGGCCGTGGGGTTGAGCTACCCGTGGCTGGCGAGCACGCGGTGGCTCACCGTGGGCAACCTGGGGCTGGTGGCCATCGTGGGCGCCGCGTCGCTGATGGTGCTCACGGGCTTCGCGGGACAGGTGAGCCTGGGGCACGCGGCGTTCCTGGCGCTGGGCGCGTACACGGCGGCGGTGCTCGGCACGAAGCTGGGCTGGCCGTTCTGGTTGGCGTTGCCACTGGCGGGCGGTGTGTCCGCGCTGGTGGGCGTGGTGATTGGCGCGTTCGCGCTGCGGCTCAAGGGGCTGTACCTGGCCATCGTCACGTTGGGATTGGTGTTCCTGACGCAGCACGTGTTGCTCGCGTATCCGGAGGTGACGAGCGGGCTGAGCGGGACGGCGGTGCCGATGTACTGGTGGTTCCGCGACGAGACGGGCGCGGCGGCGTCGATGAGCACCGCGTGGAGCGTGGGCGGCGTGCGCTTCGGCTTCGAGCGGAAGCTGTACTTCCTCTTCGCGGGGCTCGCCGCGTTCACGGTGTGGCTGACGAAGAACCTCCAGCGCTCGGACAGTGGCAGGGCGATGATGGCGGTGAGGGACCAGGACCTGGCGGCGGAGGTGCTGGGGGTGGGGACGACGCAGGCGAAGCTGCAGGCGTTCGGCGTGTCGTCGTTCCTGGCGGGCATCGCGGGGGCGATGTTCGCGTTCCAGCAGCAATACATCACGGTGGAGCCGCCGTTCGATTTGAACCTCTCCATCCAGTACATCGCGATGATTGTGCTGGGAGGGGTGGGCACGGTGTTCGGCGCCGTCAGCGGCGCGCTCGCGTTCACGTTCCTGAGCCCGTTGGCGGAGACGGTGGGCGGCGCGATTCCCTTCGTGAATCAGCTCACGTCCGCGCAGCAGTCGACGGTGCTGCTGTCGCTGGTGGTGGTGCTAGTGCTGGTGCTCGAGCCCCTGGGGCTCTTCGGCGTGTGGCTGCGGGTCCGCCGGTACTTCCAGGCGTGGCCGTTCCGTTACTGACGCAAACCGTATCGACGACGTTCCTCGAGGGAGGGAATCACCATGAAGCGCATGCTGCTCAGTGTCCTGTTCGCAGTGCTGTTCTCGGCCACCGGGGCTCAGGCCCAGCAGGCGGACCTGCGAGACTACGAGGCGGGATTTTTCGTCCCGCACCGGGGCATCATCACCAACATGTATCTGCGTCACGTCTCCGCGTCCGGCGAGCGTGACTTCTCACAGCTCCAAGCGGCCTTCCGCGCCACGTACGTGCTGAAGTTCGGCGACCTGGTGGTGGTGCCGCTGGACTTGAGCCTGCCGGTGGTGGACGTGACGGTGTTCCAGGCGAACCCGGCGTCGCCCGCGGGTCCGAAGACGGCGCTGCGCGCCTCGGGCGTGGGGGATGTGACGTACATCCCGACGATTGGATATGGGTTGGTGCAGAACGCCGAGGACAACACGCACACGTGGTTCGCGCTCACGCCGTACGTCACGGTGCCGGTGGGCAGCTATGACAGCAACCGGCTGGTGAACATCGGGGCGAACCGGTGGGTGGTACGTCCGCAACTGGTCGCGGGTCAGCGATTCAAGAAGATCTTCACGGCGGAGCTGATGGGCAGCGTGGCGTTCCAGGGGGACAACGACGAGTTCCTGATTCCGAGCGCGGAGGGTGGCTCGAAGGTGGTGATGAGCCAGGCGCCGTCGTTCGGCGGCATCCTCCACCTGGGCATGGACCTGTCGTCCACGTTCTTCACGGGCGCGGGCTACATCGTCGAGGCGTCCGGCAAGCGCACCATCGACACGCCGGCGGGTGAGCTGGAGATCGCCAAGAGCACCACGGTGCAGTCGCTGCGGCTGACGATGGGCATCCGGCTGGAGAAGGCCTCCACGCTGATGCTCCAGTTCCAGCCGGACGTCGCCGCGTCCGAGGGCGTGACGAAGAGCCAGTTCATCGGCGCTCGGTTCACGCACGTGTTCTTCTAGAGCTGGCGTGAGTCAGTGCGGCACCAGTGGGCTCGATGCCTTGCCCCTGGTGCCCATGCCACCGGACGTCATAGCGTCGGTCGTGAGCCCCTATGACGACCCAGCACCAGGAACTTCTCGACGAGCTCGGGCGACGTCTCGAAGCCAGGGGGTTCAGCTTCTCCAGGCGCGCCTTCTTCGCTCCCTCGGGCATCTTCGTCACCACACCGCCACGACGCTCGGCACCTGAGACCGAGACTCGCGACGGTGAGTACACACTCGCCGACGTCTGGCTCTTCGACAGGTCGGTCCACCTGCTTCCCTGTGGAGACGCCTGGGAAGCTCGCGTCACACCTCACGGAGGCCCTCACTGGGTGCGCCGCACGGCGACCCTCGATGAGCTGGAATCCGTCGCGGTCGAAGCATTGGGGACCTCCAGGGTCCCCCCAAGTCCGGAGTGGCGCGTCGCCGAGGACTGGCTCGACTGAGCGTGGCCTCAGAACAGGACCACGCCCCGTGCATTCACTCCGTTCTTCATGTCCGTAAAGGCCTGGTCGAGCTGGTCCAGCTTGTACGTCGTCGTCACCAGCTCATCCAGCTTGAGCTTCTTCTGTTTGTAGAGGTCCAGCAGCCGAGGCATGTCGCGGTGCACATCCGCGGTGCCGAACCAGGAGCCGAGCAGCCGCTTCTCGAACAACGGCAGCACGAAGACGTTGAGGGAGATCTGCTCCTTCACGCTCCCCACGCCGACGACGACGCACGTGCCCGCCTTGCGCGTGCACTGGTAGGCCTGCTCGATGGTCTCCTTGCGGCCCACCGCTTCGTACGCATAGTCCGCGCCCCGCCCTCGCGTCAGCTCGCGGATGCCCACCACCGGGTCCACGCTCGTCGCGTCGATGACGTCCGTCGCGCCGAACACCTTCGCGAACTCCAGCTTCTTCGGGTGCACGTCCACCGCGATGATTCGCTCGGCGCCGGCAATCACCGCGCCCTGGATGATGTTCAATCCCACGCCGCCCGTGCCGAACACCGCCACCGTCGCCCCTGGCGGCATCTGCGCCGTGTTGAACACCGCCCCCACCCCCGTCGTCACCGCGCAGCCCACCAGCGCCGCCTTGTCGAGCGGCGCGTCCTCGGGGAGCTTCACCGCCGCCCGCGCCGGCACCACCGCGTACTCCGACAGCGCCCCCAGCGCGGAGAACACGTTCAGCTCGCGCGAGTCCTTGCGCAGTCGCGTGCTCCCGTCCGGCATCCGGTTGCCCGCGTTGATGCGCTCGCCGAGCTCGCACAGGTTCGGCCGTTGGATGCGACAGAAGTAGCACTCGCCACACTGCGCCACCCACGAGAGGACGACCTTGTCCCCCTTCCGCAGATGGGAGACCTCCTCCCCGACTTCCTCGACGATGCCCGCGCCCTCGTGCCCCAGCACACAGGGCAGCTTCATCTTCACCGTGCCGTTCACCACCGACAGGTCCGTGTGACAGACACCACAGGCCACCATGCGAACGAGCACCTCGCGCGCCTTCGGCGGCTCGAAGCTCACGTCGGTGACGGTCAGCACGTCCTTCTCGAAACACACCGCGGCCTTCATGGGGACTCCTGACTCGGATGAGGGGGACTGCGTCAGAGCTGCATCGCCTTGAGTTCCTGGAACTCCTCCAGCCCGTAGCGGCCGAGCTCTCGACCGTTGCCGGACTGTCGATACCCACCGAACGGAGCCAGCGGGTTGAAGCGTCCGCCGTTGATGTCCACCTGTCCGGTGCGCATCCGGCGCGCGACTCGCTTCGCGTGCTCCACGTCCTCCGACCAGACACCGCCGGCCAGGCCGTAGATGGTGCTGTTCGCGATGCGGACCGCGTCGTCCTCATCGTCGTACGGCAGGATGGCGAGCACGGGACCGAAGATCTCCTCCCTCGCGATGGTCATCTCCGGCGTCACGCCCGCGAAGACCGTGGGCTTCACGTAGTAGCCCTTCGGCAGGCCCTCGGGCTGCTCGGGCCCACCGGCGACGAGCTTCGCGCCCTCGCGAATGCCTTGCTGGATGTACTCACGAACGCGCGCACGCTGCGCCTCGGAGATGACGGGACCGAGCTTCGCCTCTCCCTGGAACGGGTCGCCCACGGTGAAGCTCGTGGCCACCTCCACGGCGAGGCGCGCCGCCTCATCGTGCAAGGCCCGCGGCACCAGCATGCGCGTGTGCGCCGTGCACGTCTGACCCGAGTTGAGGAAGCAGTTGCCCACCGTCCGCTTCACCGCGTTCTTGAGGTTCGCGTCCGCGAGGACGATGGACGCGGACTTGCCACCCAGCTCCAGCGACACGCGCTTCACCGTCGCCGCCGCCAGCTCCGACACCCGGCGTCCCGCTCGCGTCGAGCCCGTGAAGGACACCATGTCCACCTCGGGATGACGCACGAGCGCCTCGCCCACCACCGCTCCCGTTCCGGACACGAGGTTGAAGACCCCAGGTGGCAGCCCCGCCTCGTGGAGGATCTCCGCGAGCATGAACGCGTTGAGCGGCGCGACCTCGCTGGGCTTGAGGACCACGGTGCAACCCGCCGCCAGCGCCGGCGCCACCTTCGCGACAATCTGATGCAGCGGATAGTTCCACGGTGTGATGCAGGCGACGACGCCCACCGGCTCGCGCACCACCAGCGAGTTGCCCACCTGCTCCTCGAAGGCGTGCTCCTGGAGGAGCTGCACGTAGGTCCCCGTCACGGTGATGGGCGTGCCCACCTGGATGGCCTTCGACAGCGCCAGGGGCATGCCCACCTCGCCCGTCATCGTCCTCGCGAGCGCATCCTGTCGCTCCGTCAGCCCCGCCTGGAGCCTCCGCAAGAACGCCGCCCGCTCCGGGACGGTCAAAGAGGCCCAGGCCTCGAAGGCACCACGCGCCGCGCGCACCGCGCGGTCCACGTCCTCCGCCGTGCCCTCGGGAACGCGTCCCATCACCTCTTCTGTGGATGCGCTGAGCACGTCGATGTGCCCACCGCCTCGCGACGCCACCCACTCACCCTGGATGTAGAGCTTGTCGTAGACCTGCATTCGGTTCTCCCAACGTCAGAAGAGGAAGCCACTCACACGCGCTCGAGGACGGCGGCGATGCCCTGCCCCACCCCGATGCACATGCTGACGAGCGCGTAGCGCCCACCGGAGACCTGGAGCTGTCGCGCCGCTGTCAGGGCCAGTCGCGCACCCGAGGCTCCCAGTGGATGTCCCACGGCGATGGCTCCACCGTTCGGGTTCACCCGGCTGTCGTCCTCGCCCAGCTCCAGCAGCTTGAGGCAGCCGAGCACCTGCACAGCGAAGGCCTCGTTGATTTCGATGATGTCCATGTCCGACAGCGCCAACTGCGCCCGCTCCAGCGCCTTGCGCGCGGCCGGCACGGGCCCCAGTCCCATGGTGCGTGGCGGGACTCCCGCGATGGCGGCCGAGACGATGCGTGCCAGCGGCTTGCATCCCACGGACTCGCCGACACAAATCGAGCCGACGAGCAGCGCCGCCGCGCCGTCATTGATGCCCGAGGCGTTGCCCGCCGTGACGACCCCCTCCGCGGCCAGCGGCTTGAGTGTGGATAACTTGTCGAGCGTCGTGTCCGGGCGGGGATGCTCGTCGACCGTCACCGTGGTGACCGCCCCCTTGCGTCCCGGCAGCTCCACGGGGACCAGCTCTCCCGCGAAGAACCCCCGGGCCTGCGCCGTCGCGAACTTCTGCTGCGAAGCCAGCGCGAACCGGTCCGAGGCCGCGCGGCCGATGCCCAGGTCGCGCGCGATGTTGTCCGCCGTCTCCGGCATCGTGTCACCACCGAAGCGAGCCACCACGCGGGGGTTCGGGAACCTGGCACCCATCGTCGTGTCGAACACCTGGGTGTCGCGACTGAACGCCGACTCGGCCTTGGGCAGCACGAAGGGCGCACGGCTCATGCTCTCCACGCCCCCGGCGACGAAGAGCTCTCCCTGCCCCGTCATGACCGCGCGCGCCGCGTCCAGCACCGCCGCGAGCCCGCTGCCGCACAACCGGTTCACCGTCACACCGCCCACCTCGATGGGCAGCCCCGCGAGCAGCGCGGCGTGGCGCGCCACGTTGCGGCTGTCCTCCCCCGCCTGGTTGGTGCAACCGATGACGACATCCTCGATGTCCCCCAGCTCGAACGGGCCGCGCGTGAGCAGCGCGCGGATGACTCCGGAGAGCAGGTCATCGGGGCGAACAGGCGCCAGCGCTCCCGCGTGACGACCGAACGGCGTGCGCAACCCATCGTAGATATAGGCGCTCATGCGAATCACCTCTCCGGCGTGAGGAGGGAGACACCGAGCCGGGCTCGGCGGGACAACCATGGGCTCGCGCGATAGCGCGGGTCTCCGGAGGCGGCGTGGATGGCGTCCAGCACCTTCAACACGCGTCGCGGACCGAGCGCGTCACCCCAGGCCAGCGGTCCGAGCGGATAACCCAGCCCGAGCGTCACCGCGGCATCGATGTCCTCCGGGCTCGCGATGCGCTGCTGCGCGATGTCGCACGCGATGTTCACCACGGTGGCGAGCACCCGCTGCGCGACGAAGCCCGTGCTGTCGTGGATGCGCGCCACCAGCGTTCCATCCGCCCCGAGCAGCGCGAGCGCCGAGTCCAGGAACGCGGGCCGCGTCACCGGCGTCGTCATCACCGTGCGCCGACGCTCCGGACCGAACAACAGGTCCACCGCCACCGTGCGCTCGGGGTCCAGCTCCAGCGCCAGTGCCGTGGTCGTGGCGTCCCGCCCCAGCGGCGCGAGCAGGCACAGCGACTCCGGCGCGGGATGCTCTCCATCATCTGGGAACCAACCCGCCGCGCGCACCACGGCCAGCAGCGCCTCGCGCCAGCCGGGCTCATCGGCGGCCACCCACACCGGCCGCTGCTCTCCCTTCGGAAGCGCGGGCTCCGGCACGGAGTGAGGCCGTCCTCCCTCGTGGGAGTAGAAGCCCTGCCCGCTCTTGCGCCCGAGCAGTCCCGCCGTGAGCCGCTGACGCAGCACGTACGACGGACGGAAGCGCGGCTCCTGGTAGAACTGCTCGTACACGGACTCCATCACCGGGTGCGAGACATCAAGCCCCGTGAGGTCCAGCAGCTCGAACGGCCCCATCCGGAAGCCCGCCGCGTCCCGCAGCACGCGGTCAATCACCTCGAACGAGGCCACGCCCTCCTGGAGGATGCGCAGCGCCTCCGTGCCGAAGCCGCGCCCCGCGTGGTTCACGATGAAGCCCGGGGTGTCCGCCGCGCGCACCGGCCGGTGACCCAGTCGCCTCGCGAGCAGCACGAGCGCCTCGCCCACCCAGGGCTCCGTTCGCGCGCCCTCGATGACCTCCACCACCTTCATCAACGGCACCGGGTTGAAGAAGTGGAAGCCGCCGACGCGGCCTGGTCGCTCGCACACCGAGGCGATGGCCGTCACCGAGAGCGACGAGGTGTTCGTGGCCAGCAGGCACTCCGGCCCGACGATGCCCTCCAGGCGGGTGAACAGCGCCTGCTTCACACCGAGGTCCTCGACGATGGCCTCCACCACCACGTCACAGCCCGCGAGCGACGCTTCGTAGGGAACAGGCTCGAGCCGAGCCGTCGCCGCGCGCGCCTCCTCGGGCGACAGGCGACCCTTCGTCACCAGCATCTCGAGCGTCGACGCGACAGACGCGCGGGCCTCCTCCGCGGCCTGGGGACGCGCATCGAACAGGCGGACGGTGATTCCCGCCTGCGCGGCGAGCTGGGCGATGCCTCGACCCATGACGCCCGTTCCGACCAGTCCCAACGTGAGCGAGGGTGCTTGGACGTCGACCATGTCAGCGTCCCTCGAAGGCGGGCTTGCGCTTGTCCAGGAAGGCCCGCATGCCCTCCTTCTGGTCGCGCGTGGCGAAGAGGAGCTGGAAGGCCTTGCGCTCCAGGAGCAGCGCCTCCGCGAGGGACGCGTCCTGTCCCGCGAGGACCACCTCCTTGATTTGTCGCACGGCCAGGGGCGGCATGTTCGCCACCTTCCGCGCGAGCGTGAGCGCCCGCTCCAACACCTCCGCGTCGGGGACCACCTCGGTGACCAGGCCCATGGCCTCCGCCTCCCGCGCCGTCATCGGCTCGCCGGTGAGCAGCAGCTTCATCGCCTTGAACTTCCCCACCGCGCGCGTCAGCCTTTGCGTGCCTCCCGCCCCCGGCATGATGCCCACCCGAATCTCCGGCTGACCGAAGCTGGCGCTCTCTCCCGCGACAATCATGTCCGCGTGCATCGCCAGCTCGCAGCCACCTCCGAGCGCGAAGCCATTCACCGCGGCGATGACCGGCGCGGGGCACTCCGCCAGGGACTGCCAGAGCCACTGGGTGTCCCGCAGCAGCAGGTCCACCGGCGTCGCGTCCACCAGGGCCCGCAGGTCCGCACCCGCCGCGAAGAACTCCGGTCCGCCCGTCAGCACGATGCAACGCACCGCCGCGTCCGCGCCCAGCTCCCGGAAGGCCACGGACAATTCCTGGCGCAGCTCCAATCCCAATGCATTGCGGACCTCGGGACGATGCAGTCGCACCAAGGCGATGCCTTCCTCGGGCCTCTCGACGAGCACGTGGGACATGGTTGGATATTCCTTGTTTCGCTATGCGAAACTGAATTTCGCAGACCTTGACCCATTTGTACTGTCTGTTTATCGTGATGGCAATCCCGCTCTTGTCAGGACTGTCATGAGACGCTTCGCAGCCCCCTCATCTCCGCCCAGTGACGCCGGTGCCCCGTTCGTGGAGTCGCTGGAGCAGGTGAGCGAAGAGGAAGTGAAGGACCGTCAATTCGTGACGGCGCTCGCGCGTGGGTTGGAGATTCTGCGGGCCTTCACCCCGCAGCGCCCCATGCTCGGCAACCAGGAGCTCGCGGCGAGCACGGGGCTGCCCAAGCCCACCATCTCGCGGCTGACCCATACGCTGACGCGGCTGGGCTACCTCACGTACTCGGAGCGGCTGGGCAAGTATCAGCTCGGCACGCGGGTGCTCGCGCTCGGCTTCGCGGCGCTCTCCAACATGGGCGTGCGCGACGTGGCCCGGCCGCTGATGCAGGACCTGGCGGACTACGCGAACGTCCCGGTGTCGCTGGGCAGTCGGGACCGGCTCAACGTGGTGTACGTGGAGCACTGTCGCTCCACCGCGGCGGTGACGCTGCGGCTGGACATCGGCTCCAGGCTGCCGCTCGCCACCACGGCGATGGGACGGGCGCTGCTCGCCGCGCTCCCCGAGGGCGAGCGTCGCTACCTGATGGGACACATGGCCAAGCGCGAGCCGGAGAAGTGGCCGCGCCTCCAGGCGAGCATCGAGCAGGCGCTGGAGGAGTACCGCACGCACGGCTTCACGCTCTCCGTCGGAGACTGGGACCGGGACGTCAACGCGGTGGGCGTGCCGTTCATCGCGCCGGATGGCAGCGGGCTGTTGGCCTTCAACTGTGGCGGGCCGTCGTTCCTGTTGCCGCGTCAGCGACTGCTGTTGGACATCGGTCCCCGGCTGGTGAACCTGGTGCGCAACGTCGAGGCGGCACTGCAGCACCGCTGACAAGGACCACCATGCTCACCGCCCGCGAGGACGAGACCCTGGAGCAGCTGCTCTCCATGCTGGAGCGCTTCGTGAAGGAGCGCCTGATTCCCAACGAGCACCGCGTGGCGGACGAGGATGCCATCCCCCGGGACATCATCGAGGAGATGCGCGCCCTTGGCCTGTTCGGCCTGTCCACACCCGTGGAGTTCGGCGGCGTCGGGCTGAACATGAGCCAGGAGGTGCAGGTGGCCTTCGTGCTCGGACAGACGTCGCCCGCCTTCCGCTCGCTCATCGGCACCAACAACGGCATCGGCTCGCAGGGAATCATCCTGGATGGCACGGAGGAACAGCGGCGCAAGTACCTTCCTCGACTGGCCTCGGGAGAGATTGTCGGTGCGTTCGCGCTGACGGAGCCCAACGCGGGTTCGGATGCTTCCTCGTTGAGGACCACGGCCCGGCGCGAGGGCGACGTGTACGTGCTCAACGGCACCAAGCGCTTCATCACCAATGCGCCCGAGGCGGGTCTGTTCACGGTGATGGCGCGCACCAACCCGGACGAGAAGGGGGCCGCGGGCATCTCCGCGTTCCTCGTCGAGGCGGGCACCCCGGGGCTCATCATCGGTCCGTCGGACCGGAAGATGGGACAGAAGGGGACGCACACCGCGGACGTGCTCTTCGAGGACTGTCGTGTCCCCGCGACGCAGCTGTTGGGCGGCGTGGAGGGACAGGGCTTCAAGACGGCGATGAAGGTGCTGGACCGGGGCCGGCTCCACATCGCGGCGGTGTGCGTGGGTGTGGCCGAGCGGCTCATCCGGGAGAGCCTGCGCTACGCCATGGAGCGCGAGCAGTTCGGCAAGCCCATCGCGGAGTTCCAGCTCATCCAGGCCATGCTGGCGGACAGCCGCATGGAGGCCTACGCGGCGCGCTGCATGGTGCTGGACGCGGCCCGGCGCAGGGACGCGGGCCAGAACATCAGCACCGAGGCGTCCTGCTGCAAGCTGTTCGCGAGCGAGATGGTGGGGCGCGTCGCGGACCGCGCGGTGCAGATTTTCGGAGGGGCGGGGTACATCGCGGACTACGGCATCGAGCGCTTCTACCGCGACGTGCGCCTTTTCCGCCTGTATGAGGGCACCAGCCAGATTCAGCAGCTGGTCATCGCGCGAAATATGATGCGCGAGGCGACCTGAGCCGTCCGTTCGAGGCCTGGCCCCCTGGGAGTCTGCATGTCCGTGGCCATCGCAGTCCTCGTCGGCATCGTCGTTCTCGTGCTCGCCCTGCGGCAGTGGCTGCTCGTCCGCGAGTGCACGCCCTGTCCGAGCGAGGCCTTCGACGGGCACATCCACCGGGTGGGCAAGGCGGTCATCGCGGAGCGGCGCTGTGAGAACCCGCGTGCCACGGTGCTGTGCATGCACGGCTTCGTGGCGGACATGCGCTACTTCACGCGCCACTACGAGGACCCGGGGCTCCAGCTCATCCTGGTGACGAGCTGCGACTACCACCTGCCGATTACAGGTCCTCGCGAGGTGCCAGCGCCCTGGGCGAAGGTGCCGAGCGCTCCGGAGGGCACGATTGCCCACGACGCCGCCGTGCTGGTGCAGGCGCTGGAGCATCTGCCGAGGACGGACCAGGTGCGCGTCCATGGGCATTCGCGCGGAGGCGCGGTGGTGCTGGAGGCGGCGAAGCTGCGGCCGGACCTGTTCGAGAAGGTAGAGGTGGTGCTGGAGGCGCCCGTGCTTCCGCGTGCTCGTGCGTACACGCGCCTGACGCGGGCGCAGCTGTGGCTGCTGCCGTTCTTCATCCCGCTGTGGCGCCTGGCGCCCATCTCCCGGCACAACCGGGGGGCGTGGGGGCCGCTGGAGGATGCGCGCAAGCGCGAGCTCATCATGGCGTTCCCGTTCAATCCGAAGCGGGTGTCGACCATGCTGACCAACCTGGTGGACCTGGCTCGCTGGTTCGAGGAGCGCGACGAGTCGCTGTTCCGCAACGTGCGGCGCGGCACCGTGCTCGTCCCGGGGAAGGACCGGGTGCTGGAGTCCAGGTCGATGCTGGAGAGCGCGCAGAAGGGCCGTCCGGAGCTCGAGGTGGTGACGCTCGACGGGTGCAGCCACTTCGTGTTGTGGGACCGGCCCGATGCGCTGCCCGCGCTGGAGCGGCTGCCGGAGCGACCGTCCGCGACCGCGTGAGGTTTCGGGAGTGCACGCCCCGGGAGTCGAACCCGGCCAAGTCGGTATGTCGAACCGATGCCGTCGCCCGCTGGCTCGGCGTGCATGAAACAGATGAAACAGTGGTCCTGGCAGGAATCGAACCTGCGGCCTCTCGGTTCGCACCCGAGCGCTCTGAATCCGCTGAGCTACAGGACCTGAAGATGTCGCGAAGAGTGCCCCGTACGGGAGTCGAACCCGTCTTCCCGCATAGAGAGTGCGGTGTCCTGCGCCGATAGACGAACGGGGCGGCAGGTACTGCGAGAGAGGGAACCCGGAAACGAGAAGAGGCCGGGTCCCCTCTGGGAGCCCGGCCTCTGACTCGACTTTCGCCCTTTTGGGGTGGGATGCCCAAGCAGGGGGCCGAGAGGAGAGAGGGCTGAGGGTTGGTAAAGA